>JAQZDA010000015.1 GCA_028751075.1 Euryarchaeota archaeon Ods02
ACCCTAGTCCTGGGTCTCGGGAGTAGATGTAGGCGTAGATTCCCGGGGTTAACTCCGGACGTTCAGTGGGATACGTAGCCGGTTCTCCTTCGACATACGCTGTTCCGTCATCGAGGGTTAGCGTGGCGTCGTAGTACTGACCTGCGTAAAGAGGGATGGGATGGCCCTCCCCCTCCTCTTTAACAAGTTTCACCTCCCATTCGCCGTCTACGTATTCATATATCCTCCACCAGTAAGCGTCGGAGAAATTAGTTACTTCGTGGGAGTAGTTTCTACATCTATAGGTAATCTCCCCGTCCCCTTGGTCTATCGTCTCAGACTGAGGCTCCATGTAAACCAAGTCGTTTTCATCTAATACGTGGTAGAGGGTAGCGGTTCCGAACCGGTCGGTCTCGACCTCCCCGGGGATTTCGGAATCGTAGAACCGACTCGATTCAGGATCTGGCCCCTCACGTTCGTCCGCCACGGATAGAACAAGCCGGGGTACATATGAATCTATGTCCTCCGGAATCTCGAATCCATAGATTCCTCTGGGGAAACACTGCTCCGGAGAGACTAACGCGTAATCCTGATAAACCGAGTACTCTCCTGGCTCTTCCACTACCGGCAGTTCGTATTCAACAGTCTCCTCCGGCGAACCCGGATCCTCGATCACCCAGCAATCATCCTCCTTGCTGTAGTCAGATTCCAGGGGAACAAGGGCGATGTCACCTTCATCCGAAACCCTGGTGTCGATGGACCCCACGCCAGGCTCCAGAGCTCTTCTTACCCTCTCCTCATCACTCCAGTCCTCCGTCGGAAGATAACTAGGTAAAGGACCATTCTTCGGTAACTGAACCCTCCGCACATCCTCGTCGCCATCATCTGCACCCCGGGTCTTCGACACACCCACACGAACGATAGCAGGACTATCCTCCGATGGTGGCTCCAGAAACCTAAACTGAACAGGCCCTGAGTCTCTTGGGAACTCCGTATAGCTGATGAACCTGTCATCAGTTTCGATGTAATAACCACCTTCGTCAGGAAACGCACCGGATTCGAATGTAGGTTCAGGTTGATCACCCGTGCTTTCTTCGTCGTCGATGGCGACGTCAGAGTCATCGGTTTCTCCTTCGTCGGTTTCATCTAGACATCCCGAGATAGACAGCGCTCCCCCGGTTAAGACGACGAACTTACGACGGTTCAACGGCTGCATTGACTGATACTCCGGAAGCGACTCACCTAAGCTTTGTTCCTCTGCTATTCTTCTACCTCGAACGCGAACCCAGGTCCTGTGCGTGGATAAACGAGCGCGTGGATGCCGGGTTCGAGTGCCTGGGGCTCTTGAGGCTGCTGCCCTTCGACCTGCGGAACACCTTCTTGCAGGGTTAGGGTGGAGTCGTAATACTGTCCCGGTAGCAAAGTGGTCCCTAGCCCTGTTCCTGGCTGATGTCTAGATACGGTCTGCCAGTCTTCGTCTTCGTACCGATAGATACGCCACCAGTATGGTCCGGAGAATCCTGTCGAATCATGTGAATAGGACCGTGTTCTGTATGTGATTTCCCCGTCTCCTCTACCTATGGTTTCAGACGTGGGTTCCATGTACCTTTTTGCGTCTTCGTCGATGCCATGATAGAGGGTGATGGGTTCGTTTTGGTCGGTATCTATCTCGCCTGGTACATCATCATAGAACCGACTTGATTCCGGTTGTGGTTTCTCAAGTTCATCTGAGACTGTCAGCACGAAAGGAGATCCCGGTTGCATTGTCCCCGGGAACTCGAACTCGTAGACTCCCCGTGGGAGGCATTGGTCTTTTGAGATTAATGCGTAGTCTTGGAAGATCGAGAACTCACCTGGCTCCTCTACCTCTGGGAGCTCGTATTCGATGGTCTCCTCAGGAGATCCTGGGTCGGTGATAGTCCAGCAGCCTTCCTCGTAGCTGTAGCCACTGTCTAGTGGGACGAGTACGATATCTCCTTCATCTGCCACAGGGTCTTTGAACGATCCAACTCCCTGGCCTTGGATTCCGTGATGGACGTTATGCCTGGTTCCCGGAGTTTCATCGAACTCCCCCGGTTCGTAGCTTGTTAACGGACCGTTCTTCGGCAACCTGAACAGAGTGGCGTGGTCAGGTGGATCGGCGAAGTGTTCGTCTTCAGGAAGGATTCTATCTGTGTTCGAAAGACCTAGACGGATGATAGCTGGCTCGTCTTCAGAAGGTGAATTCAGGAACCTAGCTTGAACCGGGTTCCTCACAAGAAACCCTGTATAGCTGACGAATCTATCCTCCATGCTGACGAAATGACTGCCGTCATCAGGGAACTCCCCTGTTTCGAAACCTTGTTGGCATTGATTTCCAGTTCGACCTCCAACATCTTCATCTTGGGCACCTATTGAATCGTCTGATTCGTTATCTGGTATATTTCGCAGGCACCCCGAAAGCCCTAGAGAAATAGCCGCCACCAGCTGTCTTCGAGTTATCATCGTGTAACGTTAATTTTGTTAGAGAGTTATATAGTTTGCCAGTGTGCTTCGAAAGCATCGATTATTTGTCCCTCATCAGCTGCCTCATCCGGAATTATAGACAAATATTGCATATCGCTGAAGATTCCCCTAGCTTCAGAGTAGTCGAATAATCCATTATCTTGCATCATCACGGCTGAGACTGCTGCTGCAGGAGTTGCAAACGAAGTACCATCTATTACGGAACCGGAGTCAGTCTCAGTAAGGTAGGCTCCATAAATCATTGGTTCAAAGTTTTGTGGGGGTTCAGCATCCTGGCTACAGTTCGAACAATTATGGTATATGTCACTGACGGTTGAGTCTTCTAGTGTTCGGGACCTCAAATGTCTTGCATACCCCTGGGACTGCTCTGTATGAAACCCTCCTACTCCTATAGTGAACCAGGATATAGCTGGATTCGCGACATTATCCCTGTCATCAGGAGGTATTACCTCGATGTTTCCTGCTGCTGCCAGCGGTATGTATCCACAATCTACATAGCAGGAGTACTCGTCACAGAAGTCATCTGGACAGGTCTCGGACGGCCCGTCTATATCTCGTGAGTGATTAATGACTTCGATGTCGTTCTGCATAGCAAACTCGATTGCGCCCTTGTCTGGACAAACCCCGTGTCCGGCTCTGAGAGGTACTATGGGGTCGTGGGAGCCTGATACGTACTCCCTCATTTGGTATGCAAGCGCGTCCGCGACATCGGTACCATGGCTGCCTGCATTATCCCAGTCACTATTGAAGGCATCCGCTGTACCTTCATCTATACCTACTTCGTCTTCGGCCCATGCAGTGTCAAAGCTACCATGGGATGCGTAGTCGTAGCCGTTGTCTATTACTGCTACCTGAATATTGTCTATACTGTAGTCCGATTCGAAGTCCTCGTACCAGTAGAAGCTCGTTGAATATAACTCATTCTTGTGCCATACCCCATCGTCACTCGCTTCTGGTTCAGGTTCTCCTTCCCCCTCACTCATGAATCTGTCTACGTAGACGACGAAGTCTTTGTCCGCTATCTCAGGTACATCTGATGGTTTCACACCCGACAGTACGACCTGCGTGCTGGTGAAGTCGCTTGCAAACTCCAGCTTACCGTACTCCCTTAATGCCTCTATCTCTTCGTCCTTAGGAGTCCATCCGTTAAGTTCACGGGAGTATTTCTTCGTCGTAACTGAACTTGATTCACCCATCGTATAAACCTGAACAACTACCTCGTCTTCAGATATATCTCCCTCAACTGCCTCCCGTATCCTTGGACTATACAAGTCCGAAGGCTCTCCAGATCGATCATACTGCGTAATCCCTTTCTGCACCGCTGGTAGCTCTGTTTTATGCCTGAAATGACGGTCGCTAAACGGTGACCCACGCCGTTCCTCAGGCACCGGCTCCGGTTTACCCTCCTTCCGTATCCGCTCCGCGCTAGACTCCACCCGTGTCGCCCTCGCTTCAGCTATGTCAGAGAACGTGCTACCAAAAACCGAGCCTAAACCTATCGTACTCGTCCACTGAAGGAATCTGCGTCTTTCGAACTCTGCTTTTTCTTCGGGGTCTTTGTCGTCATGCGACATAGAAGGTTCATAGAACTCGGGTGTAATTTACCCATGGTGGTGAGAATTCCTTAGGTATTCTCAACTACCTGAGAAAAGCAGCTACATCCCCAACCACACGGAAGCAAGTCAGAACCACCAAAAGCTACTTCTACCAATCGTTAGTACATCACAACTAATGGTGGGACTCCGTAAGTTGGTGGGTAGACACGAATACCTAGAAATTCTAGCCAATCACCCAACTCGGAAGGATATTGAAACCGAGCTAGATGTCTCTGACTCAACCGTTCACCGAAGAATGCGAGAGTTACGTAATCTAGGGTTAACAGAGAAATCAGATGGCCGTTACCATCTGACTACGAAAGGGAAGATTGTGAAAGACAGAATAGAGGGTTTAGATAGAGCTACTGGTTCAAATGACCTGATAGAGCATGCAAAGAAATCGATACCGGAAGAGATCCTTTTTGACGCAGAAATCCACCCCTCCCGCACCTCATGCCCCGACCAACCAGTCGAAGCGCTCGAAAAGCACGTGAAAGACTCGGATTCAATCCAAGGCTTCGTCCCCGTAGTGCTAGATAGATACGTCCGGTTCTACACCAGGCAGATTACCGCAGGACTGGAAGCAGAACTGATCTTCGAACATCAGGCCTACAACTCCCTAATGAACAACTACACCGAAGACGCCGAAACAGCTTTAGAACACGACGTCACCCTGCTGACCACGAACCAGAACCTCGATATAGGCCTCTTGATTGTTGACAGAAACCTCATCGGTGCAGCAATCTACGACGACCGTGGAAGCATCCTCGGCACAATCACAGCCAACACAGTAGAAGCATTGGACTGGGCGAATGACCTATATCAAAAACAGCGGGAAAGAGCAGACCCACCTAAACAATTAGAGGCGTTTGAGAGTTAACCCTCCACGAGCTCGAACGGTTCACCGTCCACGGAGCTGTACACGAGGTCGGCGGCGGCTACGTCCTGTATCGCCAGCCCCGTGGAGTCGAACACGGTGACGTCGTCGTCACCGGTACGGCCTTCCAGGTCGCCGCAGACGACGGCGCCGAGGCTACCGGCAACGTCTTCCTCCGATATCTCGCCTCTCGAGAGCGGTACGTTGACCTCGCCGCTGTGCCGGCACTGCGTCCAGTAGTCGACGTAGACGCGGGCGTCCTGCAGGATGGCGGGGTCTAGCTCCTGCTTGCCTTCGGCGTCCGCCCCCATCGCGTTCACGTGCGCGCCGTCTCTGATCCACTCGCGTCTGACGACGGGTTCCCTTACGGGCGTCGTCGTGCTGACGACGTCGCAGCCGGCGGCTTCCTCCGTCGACCCCGCTTCGACGTCGAACGCGCGGTCGCTGTAGCTGGTGACGAACTCCTCCACCGCTTCCTCGTCGACGTCGGCGACGACGACGCGTTTGACGTCGACTTCGCCGCTGACGGCTTCGACCTGGCTGTACGCCTGCGCGCCCGCGCCGACGAGCCCGAGCGACGACGCGTCTTCGCGGGCGAGGTAGCGGGTGGCGACGCCGGCGGCGGCACCGGTGCGCAGACGGGTGAGAGTGGTTCCATCCATGACGGCGAGAGGCCGCGCGGTCTCGGGGTCGCTGTAGATCATGACTCCCATCACGCTCGGGAGGTCGAACCGTTCGGGGTTGAAGGGGTGGCTGTTCACCCATTTCACGCCGGCGCCCATGCCTTCGACGTACGCGGGCATCGACCTGAAGTCGCCGTCGAACTCCGGGAGGTCGATGTAGCTCTTCGCCGGCATCTCGGCGTCGCCTTCGTGGTACGCGAGGAAGGCGTTCTCCACCGCGTCGACGGCCTCCGACGCCGATACGTCGCCGACGGCTTCGGGTCCGTAGAGCTCTGTCTCCATACTGGTAAAACGGAACCCTCCCCCCAACAACCTTCCGGACAGGGGGTTTAATAGCGACTGTACTGTAGTTGAGGGGGAAACCGGTTCTTCGATGAAAAGGAAGCTCCTGGCCGTGTGCTCCGACGACGACTTCCTGGGGAGAGTGGAGGAGGAGCTGCGGGAGAGCTACATAGTGATACAGACCGGCGACCTGGAGGAAGCGCTCGAGGTAGCTGGAGAGGAAGCCGTGGACTGCATCGTATGCCACCACGACGTCACCGACGGACCCCGGTGCGTGAGCGAGCTCGACGAATGCTACCCCAACACACCCGTCATAGCCGCGGGAACCGGCTCCGACGTGATGGAGCACCTGGAAGCCGGAGCCGACGACTACTTCCTCGTGGAGCAGCCGGTGGAGGCGTTGAAGCGACGGGTGGACGTGTACGCACGCGGATGGTTCGAGAGCAAGGTCTTGGAGTCGCTCATAGAGAACATCCCCGCGGGGGTGCTCGTCGTCGACGAGGACCGCAGGGTGACGCTGGTGAACCAGAGGTTCGTCGAGATATGGGGACTGGGTGAGCTAGCGGACGACGTCGTCGGGGCTGACGACGTCGAAATAATGGATGAAGCGGCGGAGAAGGTCGTGGAGCCGGAGGACTGGGTGGAGACCACGGAACGGATAATCAGGGAGTTCACCGACGTGACGCACACCGAGCTCGTGCTTGAGGACGGCTCGGTGTTAGACCGGATCTACGTCCCCGTAGAGACGGGTGGAGTCCAGAGGGATCTCTGGGTGTTCCGCGACGTCACCCGATACAGGGAGAGGGAACGACAGCTACGGGGACTTCATCAGGCGACCCGTAGGTTGATAGAAGCCGACTCGATGGAGGAGGTATACGACGCAGTGGTCGAGGCGACTGAGGAGGTACTGGAGTACGACACCGTCGGGCTATACACGCCGAAGGAGGACGGTGACGCGCTGGAGCCAGCGAAGTTCAACGAAGCCGCGAACGAGCTGTTCGGAGAGGTTCCGGAGCTACCGATGGAGAGCTTCTTCGGTGAAAGCTACCGCTCCGGCGAGTTACTGGTGGAGGACGACGTCAGGGAGCACGAACTGGTGCACGACCCCGATACACCGTTGAGAAGCGAGGTAGCGGTCCCGCTCGGAAGCCATGGAGTCCTCGGGTCGGGTTCCCGGGAAGTGGCTGCTTACCGCGACCGTGACCTCGACTTCCTGGAGATCCTCGCGGCGAACGCGCGGTCGGCGCTGGACAGGCTAGAGCACGAACGCGAGGTCGAGGAGCGGGAGGAATGGTACTCGGCGTTGATAGAGACGTCTAACGACATCATAACCGTGCTCGACCCCGACGGAACCATCCGGTACCAGAGCCCCTCCGTCGAACGGATAATGGGGTACGCGCCAGAGGAGATGGAGGGCGACAACACCTTCGACTACGTCCATCCAGACGACAGGGAGAGGGTGCTGCAGGAGTTCATGGAGGGGATGCAGGAGCCGGGTATCCACGACACCAAGGTCGAGTACCGGTACCGCGCCAGCGACGGAAGCTACCGGTGGATGGAGTCCATCGGAAGCAGCCGTCTCGGCGACCCAGTGGTGGAGGGCGGCGTTGTGAACAGCCGTGACATAACCGAGAGGAAGGAGAAAGAACGGGAGCTACAGCGTCAGAAGGAACGTCTGGAGGAGTTCGCTGGCGTCGTCAGCCACGACCTCCGGAACCCCCTTTCGGTGCTGTCCGGTCGGCTGGAGCTCGCACTGGACACCGGTGACATAGAACACGTGGAGAGCGCGCGTGACGCCGCCGACAGGATGGAAGCGTTGGTCGACAGCTTGCTCGAGCTGGCGCGCGCTGGGGCGGTGGTGTCGGACGCGGAGGAGGTCGACGTCGAAAAGATGGCGAGGACGGCGTGGGTGAACGTACCCACTGACGACGTCGAAATGTCGATGGACTGCGGCGTCACAGTAGAGGCCGACGTGGACCGGCTGGTCCAGCTGTTCGAGAACCTCTACCGGAACGCCGTCGAACACGCGGGAGACGGGGAAGGTGAAGAAGGGTTGACGACCGTCTACGTCGGCGGCCTGGAGGGTGGGCGGGGTTTCTACGTCGAGGACGACGGCGTCGGGCTGTCGGAGTCGGCGCTGGAGCGCGCGTTCGAACACGGTTACACCGAGGGCGAGGGCTCGGGTCTCGGGCTCGCCATCGTAGAGGAGATAGCGGAGGCGCACGGCTGGACCGTGGAAGCCCGTGAGAAGGGTGTACACGGAGGCGCACGGTTCGAGTTCCACGTCGACGAAAGCCCGAAGTAGAAGGGTAAACGATAATAGGAGACGCAGCCTAGAACAGATGCGAAGTCCCATAGTACCGCGCGCAAGCGCGTTGCACGGGACGATAAACGAACGCAGTAGGTGAAGTCCCGTAGTCTCGAAGTGCAGCGGAGCGATTCGAGGCTCGGGACGGAACGCACGAAGTAAGTGAAGTCCCGTAGTGTAGTGGTCAATCACGTGGGGTTCTGGTCCCCATAACCCAGGTTCGAATCCTGGCGGGACTATGTATTCTTTCGGTGTTCCGTCGTTCCACGGTTCCGGGAAACTCCGAAGCAATAGTAACCCGTCGTCGACAACCTCTGGATATGTTCGACTCGATAGTCTTTCCCACCGACGGTAAACGCGCAAGCGAAAGAGCCTGTGAACACGCTTTAGATCTCGCCGAGGTTCACGACGCCGACCTCCACGTCGTCAACGTCGTCGAGAGGGCGGCGGTCGAGGTCGTGAGTGCGGTGGAGGAGGACGGACGCAGCGAGGAAGAGGTCGAGGAGGACCTGGAGCGTGAGGGCTGGCGCGCCGTAGACGACGTCGCGGACAGGGCGAGGGAGCGCGGCGTCACCGTGGACTCCGCGGTGATCCAGGGTGACCCCGAGGTCGAGATAGCGGGGTATGCGGAGGACGTGGACGCCGACGTCATAGTGATGGGGACCGAGGAACGGGCCGACGAGTACCGCGACATCCTCGGTAGCGTCACCGAACGCGTGCTCCGGAGGTCGAGCATCCCCGTCCTCGTCGTGAAGACCTAGAAGCTGGTTATACCGGTCTTCCCCGGCTCACCCGAGGTTTACAACTGGATGGGAAGACGCAGAGAGACTTAGATGGATGCTGCCCTGTTTTCAGTTGGTGTTACAGAGATGCCTGTCAAAGACCTAGCGACAAGCGACGTAGTGACCGTGGAGCCAGAGGACCCTGTGAGCGAGGTTGCCAGGAAGCTCGAGAGCGAGAGCGTCGGCAGCGTCGTCGTCGAGAAGTCCGGTAAAGCCCTCGGCGTCGTCACCGACCGCGACCTAGCGTTAGACGTAGTAGGTGACGAGGAGGACGCCTCCGAGGTTTCAGCGGAGGAGGTTATGTCCGACGACCTCCTGACCGTCGACCCAGACGACACGCTCGTGGATGCAGCGAGGACGATGCAGGAGAACGCAGTCCGCCGCCTCCCCGTCGTCGACGGGAAAGGAGACATCCACGGTATCTTCACAGTGGACGACATGACCGCGACCCTCGCCGACGAACAGGGTATGATCGCGGACGTCCTCCGTGAGCAGGCGGAAGCCTGACCTGGAACGAGCTCGGGCGGTTTCTGCCGATCTGGAGCAGGTGACAGCTCCTCCGATGAAGAGAACGAGCTGTGGTGACGTAGGATGAAACAGGCTCTGAAGGTCGTCGCGAAGCTCTTAGCTCTCCAGCGTAACGCATCCAGGTCACGTGATGAGATGCTGGAGCTCCGTGACAGTTTGTTCCGCCGGCAGCTGAAGTACGCCTGGAGGGAGACGGATTTCTACCCGCGTTTCTACCGACGACACGGGTTGACGGAGGACTGCCTCGACACAGTCTCGATAGAGGAGGTTCCTCCGTTGACGAAGGAGCTGTATAGGGAGCGTTTCGACGAGGTCTCGACGGATCCGGAGCTGACGCGGGACGCCGTCGAGAACTACCTCGAGAGCGAGGACGAAGGAGGCGGGCCCGAGGAAAGAGGTCGACGGTTCCTCGGCCGTTACGAGGTCGTGCACTCCTCAGGTACGACGAGTGAACCCACGTACTTCGTCTACGGTGAAGACGAGTGGCTGACGGTGCTCACCGGAGCGTTACGCGCCATCCGGACGAAGATAGGGTATTCGACGGACTCCGGAGCTTCTTCTCCAGCTACGACGTCCTCTACGTCGCCGCCACCGGCGGCAGGTTCGCAGGCGTCACGGCGATGCAGAATTTCACCGATGTCTTCGACGCGTCTCTCCACGAACTCGACGTCAACGAACCCGAAGACAGGTGGCGGAAGGTGCTCGAGAGCGTGGACTTCGACGTCGTCGTCGGCTACCCCTCGGGGGTGAAGCTCGCCAGCGAGGTCGCCGGCGAACACGGGGTAGAGCTGGATGTCGACCTCGTGGTGGCCGGTGGGGAGCCTCTGTCGCCTGAGCTCAGAGGTTACCTGGAGTCCAAGCTCGACGCCGACGTCTTCAACGTCTACGGAGCGGCGGAGAGCATCCTCATGGGGGTGGAGGGCTCCGGCGACAGCGGAGTCCGGCTGTTCGACGATCTCGTCTACGTCGAACCCAGGGAGAACCACACCCTCATCACTCCGCTGCACCGGCGGACGCAGCCGTTGATACGTTACAGGCTCGACGACAAGCTGTCGAAGAGGGACGCGGACGAAGAAGACAGCGTGTTCACAGTGGTGGATTCAGTGGTCGGACGGTCGGAGGAGCTGATGTGGTTCGAGACCGTGGACGGCGACCGGGACTTCCTGCATCCCCTGGTGCTGGACGAGGTCGAGGCGGAGGGTCTGCAGCGTTACCAGTTCGTCCAGACCTCGGACACGGGTTTCGAGATCCGGTTCGAGGTCGGGGACGACGCTGACGTCGAACGCCTCCGCTTGGAGATCCAGCGTCAGGTGGAGGAGATGCTCGCGGAGAAGCAGCTGACGGAGCTCGAGTTCGGTCTGACGGAGGTCGACGGGATACCCGTCGACCCAGACACGGGTAAACGCAAGATGGTGTCGAAGGAGATGGAGGGGTAGCGGACGAATCCATCTGGCGGGATGTAACCCAACCCATTTAACCTGCGTAGCACTTACTCGGTTCTGAAGATGGACGGCGAAGGTGGGACTCGCCGCGACACGGAGGAGGACGAGGAATCCGGGGATTCCCTCGGTTTCGACGGTCTTCCGGACGCGGACGAGGGATACAGCTATCTCGACAACGGCGACACCCTCAGCGACATGGTCGATGAGGTGGAGGACGCCGCCGAAAGCATGGAAGAAGACGACGAGGAAGACGGACGACGTATCACGAAGGCGGACGTCACGGAGTTCGTCGAAGGCTACGCCGGCGCCCAGTCACCGGGTTCACCCGTCGAGGTCGGTGCGGAGTGGAGCGGCGGCGAACCCGGTGGTTTCGTGGAGTTCGGATGGCTGGACCTCAACCACCGGGTGACGTCGAAGGGTGCCGCGGTCCTCAACGTCGCCGCCGACGTCATCAGGGAGACAGGCGGCGGCAGCAGCGGACTCAAGGCTTACCTCAACACCGAAAGCATCAGGACCTTCCTAGACCGCGTGGAAGACGAACACGACGTCGAACTCGAAAACGACATCTGAACTGCGGTGCCCTCATCAGCGGCTGGCGACTGCGCCGAAGCTTGATGTTGCAAGGGCTTCAACGAGTGTTACGTGGACGCTGACGAGTTCGGAGACATCGAGGACGACGCTCTGCTCCGAGAGCTACATCTGACGCTCGACTACCAGGTGGAGCGCCTGAAGGATATAGACAGCAAGGCCCTCGAGATACTGAAGGCGAACCTCCTGTTGATAGGTATCTTCGTCACCGGTGTCTCGATACTCGTCCAGACCGGCGTCGACGTCTCCAGGTTCCTGAACACGTTCACGGTGCTCGCCGGCCTCCTTCTCCTCGCCTCCACGGTGCTCGCCGGCGTCACCTACACCTCCTCCAACGTCCGCGGCGGCCTCGACAGCAACGCCGTCGAGCGCGCGTTAGCGGAACCCGAGCTCTACAGAGAGGAGCTAGCGGAGAGCTACGCTAGCTGGATAGAGTACAACGCCGACGTGACGGCGGTGAACGACCTCCTCGTCACCGTCACCGTCCTCCTCGTCGCCGACTCCTTCGTCTTCCTGATCGCAGGCGTCGTCGCCGCGGTAGCTGAGGCGTCTTTCATCGTCGAGGTCGCTGCGTTCGTCGCTCTCGTTCTACTGATGGGTTTCTTCACTCGTCTCGCGTACAACATGGACCACGTAGATCAACCGCACTCGGAGATGCCCCCGTTCGAGGGCGTGAGAATCTCGAAAGGCAGGACGCGGGAGAGGGGTTTCGACGCCCTCCTCCGTATGCTGCGCAAGGGGGAGGAAGGGCGAGGTACAGGTGACGAAGAGTAGCGGCTCCACTGAGCCGTGGTTCAGCTGCCGGTGTACGTTTCGACGTCCGTGACGACGAACCGGGCGCCGCCTTCCTCGGAGTCCTCGACCTCGATGCTCCAGCCGTGTGCTTCGCATATCGACTGAACTATGTCGAGGCCGAAACCTGTTCCACCGGTGGAGCCGCTGACGCCGCGTTCGAAGACGTCCCCCCTGAAATCGTCGGGGATCCCTGCGCCGTCGTCTTCGACGACGAATCCGTCCTCCCTCAGTCGGGTGTGTACGGTGAGGTCGGCGGCGTCTCCCTCTCTGGCTCCGTGTCGTACGGCGTTGCTGTAGAGGTTCTCCAGCAACCTCTTCAGTCCGTCTCGGTCGCAGACGACAGCTCCCTCGCAGTCGAGCTGTCTCAGGGCTTCACCGGTGTCGACGTTGCTCCAGGCTTCTTCGGCGACGTCTTCGACCTCGACCTCTTCCGCATCCCCTGCGTCTAGGGTGCTCGCGAGCTCCAGCAGGTCGCTAGTGAGCTCGTCCAATCTGGAGAGCGCTTCATCCACCCTCTCGAGGTGCTCGGACTCCATCTCGTCGAGAGCGAGGTCGAGGTTGCCCTGCGCCACCATCAGGGGGTTCTGGAGGTCGTGGCTGACTATCTCCGCGAACTCCTCTATCCGTCTCTCGTACGTCTTCACCTCGGTGACATCGGTGGCGACGCCGCAGACGCCGTATACCTCGCCATCTTCGTCTTCGAGCGGGGTCTTCTTCACGAGATGGGTGCGGGTTCCATCCGCGGTAGGCATCTCCTTCTCCACCTGAAGCGGCTCCCCGGATTCCACTACCTCCCGGTCCTCCCTCCGCGCCTGCTCCGCGACGTCTTCGGGGAAGACGTCGTCGTCGGTGACGCTGCCGGGTTCGACGTCGTCGACGCCGGCGACGGCTCGGGCGGTGTCGTCGAGGACGAGGTACCTGCCTTCCATGTCTTTCACGAATATGCTGGCGTCGGCGGCCTCCATGACGGCCTCCAGCTGCTGGTTCTTCCTCTGGATCTCTCTCCTGCGGCTGAGCCTCCCGCTCACGTCTCTGCCGATACCTGCGATGCCGATGACTCCCCCTTTGCCTCCCTCGACGAGAGCTCCCGTGAACTCGTAGGGTATCCTCTCGCCTTCCCTGGTCTCGAGATACGACTCCACGGTCAACGGCCCTTCCCCGTCTAGAACCCTCCGCACGGATTCCGCTATCTTCTCGTGCTGGTCGGCGGGGACGAAGTCGACGGGCTGCATCTGCCGTATCTCGTCGTCGCCGTATCCGGTGACCTGCGACAGGGTTTCGTTCCATCTCAGCATCCTGAGGCCGGTGTCGAATGCGTAGAAGACGTCGGGGAGCGCCTGATAGACCGACTCCAGGAACGCCTGCTCCTCCTTAAGCTCCATCTCACGTTCCACGTGGCTGGTGACGTCCTGTATCGCACCCCGAACCCCCGTGACCTCGTCGCAGTCGTACACCGGTTCGCCGTAGACGTCCACCCATCGGAGGTCGTCGTCCACGGTGGTTATCCTGAGGGTGCGGTCGAAGCTCTCGCCTGCGACGGCGTCCTCCACCGCCTCACGTATCTCCTCGCGGTCGTCCTCGTGGTAGAACTCGATGGCTTCCTCCAGCTCGGGTTCGTAGCCGTCGTCCACCCCGTGTATCCTCTGCGTCCCCCGCGTCCACCGTAGCTCGTCGGCTTCGACGTCGAGCTCCCATCCACCAGTGTCTGCGAGGTCCTCGGTGTGTCTGAGGATGTCCTGGTTCCTCTGTAGCTCCATCTCATGGCGTTTGAGGTCGGTTATGTCACGTCCCTCTAGCACCAGCAGGGATGTCTCTCCGGAACCATCCTGTATCGGTCGGGCGGAGTAGTCGACGTAGATCTCGCTGTCGCCGTCCTCCACCGTCATCTCGTTCCGGTATAGCTCGCCTTCGGAGGCTGTCTCCACACCTTCCTTCACCACCTCGGCGGAGTCGGTGTCTCCGTCGAACCAGTCCGTCTCCCATACTATCTCGCCGACGACGTCCTCCCTGTCGAACCCGCCGAAGTCGAGCGCGGCTTCGTTCACCTCGAGCAGGGTACCGTCGGGTTCCGCGAGACCGGTGAACTGGTAGGTGTTGTCGAACACCTCTTCGAATTTCCTCTGCCGTCGTTTCTCGTCGGTGACGTCGGTTATCAGGCCCTCTATCTCCTGCACCTCGCCTTCTCCGTCTCGGACCGCGTGGGTTCTGTCGCGCACCCAAATGGTCTCTCCCTTTCCGTCGACCAGCCGGTACTCCATGTCGAAGGGTTCCTCCTCGTTCGACAGCGCCTCATGGGTCTCCTGCCAGACTCGTTCTCGATCTTCTGGGTGGATTGAGCTCTCGGCGTCCATGCCCTTCAGCGACTGCGCGTGTTCCGCGGGGACGCCGAATATCTCCTCGACGTCTCCCTGCAGGAACTCGAGCGGCCAGCCTGGTTCGTAGCTACAGCGGTAGACCACGCCTTCTATGTTTTCGATCAGCATCTCGAGCCTGCGTTTTCGTCTTCTGGACTCCAGGCTGGACCGTCGGGCTTCGACGGCGTTGACGATGCGGTTCGCGAGGAGCTCGTACTGTTCGCTGCCGGTCTCCTTCTGGAGGTAGTCGGTGACTCCGGCGGATATCGCTTCGCTCGCTATCTCCTCGCTCCCTCGTCCGGTGTAAAGTATGAACGGCAGATCCTCGTGGCTCTCGCGCACATCGCTCAACAGGTCGAGCCCTGTCATCTCCGGCATCTCGTAGTCGCTGACGACGCAGTCGAACTCCTCGTCTGATAACCTATCGACTACGTCGCCGGGATCGCTTTCGGGCTCGACCTCTAGATCCTCCTGCCGTCTCGCCAGCATCTCGGCAGCGGTCTCGGCCATCGCGGGTTCGTCGTCGACGTGGAGGACCCTGATGCATCGGTCTACGTAGTTCATCAGCAGGTTGCACTCCATTAGGACCCAAGGAGTAAATACCGTTCGGAGGTCAGTGAAGCGCTATGCGACGGATCTTCCTTCGAGACGGGTTCTACATACATCGAAATGCTTCGTATCGGTGTTCAGGGTCCGGCTTCGTCGTATCCTCCCCAGTACCACTCCTCCTGGAACATACGCCACCAGTAGTCCTCGCGGTTGAGGTTGATGGGGTTCGCCTGGTCCGCAATGCAGCCTTCTACGAACTCCGTGTTCTCCTCGATGTACCTTCGTACCGCGCGTCTCTCGTCGCCGTAGAGGTAGTAGACAGCGGTGGTGCGGCCGCGGTGTTTGCTTCCTCCGGTGCTGGAGCGGTTCACGTCGAACTTCCCGACGTACTCTCTGTCGTGGGTGCTGACCTTCCTATCTAGCTCCGCGGACACGGCGGGCCCTCCTTCACGCAGGCGGTTCAACACCACGTTGTCGCCTCTGGGTACAGTGGCTCTTCCGTCGCGTACCTGCATCTACACCACCTCCACCGTGAGGTCACCACTACCTGGAGCGTGCTCTGTCCCGCTCTGGGTGGTGGAGGTGCGTTCACGGCGAATCAGGAGCTCGATCGCGATCCAGCTGACGGCGTAGACGGCGACCGCGAGCACCAGATACCCTGCTTGTCCTCCGAGCGGCGAAGTCTGGACTGCACCGGGCACCCAGTGGACGCCTGCGTTGTAGCTTCCGTGGAGGAGTCCGACGGCGAGCAGTGCTTTCACGGCGGAGCTGACGGTGTAGCCCGTGTTCCGCGCTCTGTAGATGTAGTACCCTGCTGTCGCGCTCCATAGGACGTGGAGGGGGGAGACCGCAGTGCGTCCTATCAGCACCTCTGCTACGCCGTTCGGTCCGACGAGCGCGTGGCTTACGATGTAGAGCGCGTTCTCCCCGAAAGCGAAGCCTAGACCCGCGAAGGCGCCGAGTACGGCGCCGTCAACGGCTGACACCGTTCGGCCGCCGTCTGGGTATAGGTGGAGTGCAGCGGCTTTCAGAGCTTCCTCGAGGGGTCCGACGAACAGCAGGAGGAACAGGAGGAACCCGGCCGCGGGAACCGCCTGGAACCAGGGTAGCGCGCTCTCGTTGAGAAGGTACGCCGGCGTCACCGCTACCGCTCCGAGGACGCCGACGGCGGCGAGAGCGACCCAGGGGGCACGTGTATCAGGATGTGACTCGCGGATGTAGAAGGCGGTCAGGGCGGCGGGCAGGAGCGAGACGGCGACGGCCGCGAGCACGAGCGGGTTCAGGACCAGGGACCTCGTGGCGGGCGAGTAGACGATGGCCAGCGATGCAGCGAACAACACGATGACGGCGAGCTTGAGCGCTGACGGTGTCTTCGGCGGCAGCGGGATCCCTTCGAACAGCCTTTCTATCTCGGTTTCTATCGAACCGAGGTTCGGGATCTGCAGTGGTGTAGGTGCTGGTGGACGTTGTGCGCTGATCTGTGTCTTCTTCATCACGTTCTAACTGAGGAGCGCTTTCGGGGTGAAACGAGAGTCTGTTATAATTCGTGAGTCCGCTGGCAGGGCCTATACAGATAGCTCGGGGTTCGGACCCCCAGGGCAGACTGCTTGAATTATCCGGGTCTTCTCCCGTGTTCCGGGTTACGATCCCCGGCTCCGGGACACATATTGGTAACAAGACTAATATGTTCGGCCGTATTGGATTCGGGTATGTCGATATCAGAGGGTGTAGAGGTGCATCTGCTCTACGTCGACGATGACCCCGACCAGCTCTCGTTAGCGGAGAAGTACGTGGAGAGCGGGTACGAGGACATCTCCGTCTCCACTACCACTGACGCCTCCGAGGTGCTGAAGCGGCTGGACTCCGTCGACTGCGTGGTCAGCGACTACGAGATGCCGGAGATGGACGGTCTAGAGCTTCTGGAGAGGGTGCGGTCAACGCACCCGCATCTGCCTTTCATCCTTTTCACGGGACGGGGGACCGAGGAGGTGGCGAGCGACGCGGTATCCGCGGGTGTTACGGACTACGTGAGGAAGGGCGGCCCGGAGAAGCTAGATCTTCTCGCGCGACGCGCCCGACGCGCCGCGAAGGAAGCGGAGGTAGAGATGTTCGAGGCCAGAACCAGCCAGAGCCCTTTCTCCGTCATCGACAGGGTCAGCGACGCGTTCTTCGCGCTCGACCGCGACTGGAGGTTCACCTACGTCAACAGCGCCACAGAGGATATGTTCGACGCCCCCGAGGAGGAGCTACTCGGCGAGAGCATCTGGGACGTAGCCCCGGAGGGCAAGGACACGCCGTTCTACACCGAATACCGTGACGCTATGGAGGAGGGCGACAGTCGGATGATACAGGAGTACTTCGAACCCTGGGACCGCTGGTTCCGCGAGCACCTGTATCCCTCCGAGGACGGTCTCAGCGTGATAACCCGCGACGTCTCGGAGGAGGTCGGGCGGGAGCAGGAGCTCCATCGCTACGAAGCCTTCGTCGAGAACTCCTACGACATCATCACCCACGTCGACCTAGACGGTATCGTGCACTACCAGAGTCCGTCGTTGGAACGGGTGCTCGGTCATGAACCACAGGAGATGCAGGGCGACGACATCTTCAGCTACATCCACCCCGAGGACCGGGAAATTCTGCGAGACGAGTTCGGCGAACTGGTCGAAGGGGACGAAGAGCACTCGGAGTTCGTCGAGTTCAGGTTCAGACACGTCGACGGAGGTTACAGGTGGCTGGAGGCCGTGGGAACCGATCAGACCGACGAGGAGCATGGAGGCGTCATCGTGAACTCGCGCGACGTCACCGCCAGGAGAAGGAGGACGGAGCTTCTTCGGGAGAAGGAACGGCTGTACCAGGCTGTGTTCGACGACCCCAACATCCTGTCCGCGGTGCTCGACGCAGACGGAGCGCTGACCGACGTCAACGGGAACGCGCTCGAGTACGTCGAGGCAGCTAGAGAGGACATCGTCGGCCGGAAGTTCTGGAAGACGCCTTGGTGGCAGGGCTACACCGACGTCGAATCCGAGATGAGGGACCTCGTCGAACGGGCGGCGGAGGGCGAGTACGTGGAGTACGAGGTCGAACACCACGGTGAAGGTACTCTGGACTACGTCAGCGCGGGCTTCATCCGACCCGTCGAGGACGACGAAGGCAGGGTGGAGAAGCTGTTCGTCTCCGCCCGCGACGTCACCGAACGCAGGAGACAGCAGAAGGAGATAGAGGTGGAGCGGGAGAGGTACGAAGCTCTGCTGGACGCGGCACCCGACGCCGTCTTCGTAGTCTCCAGCGACTCCCTGAAGGTGAAGGAGATCAACGACACCGCTGAGGAGATGACGGGGCTGCGCCCCGAAGACGTCGTCGGAGAGAACCTGTTGAAGATCCACCCCGAGAGCCAGAGAGACAGCTGCGAGAGAGCTCTACGTCGAGCGATAGAGTCCGACTCCCCGGTGGAGGGATTGGAGGGAGGAGTAGCCATCGAGGTAGTCGACGTAGCCGGAGCCCGAACACCCGTCTCAGTTAGCGCAGCCTCCGTCGAGACCCACGAGGGGTCGATAGTCAAGGTGGTCTACAGGGACGTCTCACGGGAGAGAAGGTACCGACGGGCGCTCGAAGGACTCAACGACAGCTCCATACACCTTCTGGAGGCCGACTCGAGAGAGGCGGTGGCTGAAGCCGTGTCGAGGGTGGGTTCAGAGTACCTCGGCCTCGACACCGTCAGACTTTACCTGTTCGACGAGGAGGAGGCGGTGCTGAAGCCCGTGCAGTACGGCGACGAATCCACGCCAGAAGAATCCATCGAACCCGGTGAATCCACCGCCTGGAAGGCGTTCACCGAGGGTAAGGCAGCGTTGTTCGGAGGTGACGACGGCTTAGGGGTGGCTGACGGCGGCGGCTCCGTCGCCTACGAAGCGGTCTACCCCGTAGGTGGATACGGTTTCCTCTGGGCGGGAGTGAAGGACGAAGAAGGTTTCGAGGAGATGGAGCTAGAGCTGTTCGACACTCTGGCGTCCGACGCCGAAGCCGCGTTAGACCGCGTCGAGAAGACCGGTCTACTCCAGAGGGAACGCGACCTCTCGCGTCAGCAGGCGGCGGAGCTAGAGAGAGTGAACAGCATGAACGAGGAGATAAGGAAGCTGATCTCCATCCTCCTGGAAGCCCGACACCGCGACGTCGTGCTTCAGCAGGCGTGCGAGTCCATAGGCTCCCTCGACGGAGTCGAGTCGGTCTGGATATGCGACCGTGACTACTCCGGAGTAGGCATGAACCGCGTCTCGGGCTCTGGTTCCGAGAGCTTCCTGAGGGAGATGGAGGCGGTGGATTCGGGGCTCGAGCGGCGGGCACTGGACGATAGAGACGCCGTGGTACTGGACTCCATAGCCGGAGACCGTGGGTCGATGGACTGGTGCGACCAGGCGCTCGTCCACGGCTACCGGTCGGCGGCAGCGTTCCCCATCGTCTACGGTGAGCTCGTCTACGGTGCATTGGGGGTTTACTCCTGTGAACCTCGGCGGTTCAGCGACCTCACCCGGGAGGTGCTGGCGGAGTTCGGCGAGATGCTGGGTTACGCCCTCCACTCTATAGAGCAGCGGGAGGCCTTGATGTCAGACGGAGAGGTGGAGCTAGTCTTCGCCTTCCCCGAACACGAGGACGTGTTCACGGAGGTTGCGGATGGTTGCGGCTGCACGCTTCTGCTGCGTAGCTCCGTCGAACGCCCGGACGGAAGCCACCTCGTCTACCTCGACGTCGAGAGCGGGGACGCCGGTGAGTTTGAGGAAGAGGTGATGGAACGCGGTGAGTTCAAGTCAGTAAGACGTGTCGAAGACGTAGACGGCGATGGCTTCGAGGTGGTGGTCATCGGGGATGTGCTCGTGGAGTCGCTCGCGCGGTTCGGTGTCAAGGTGGTCTCCGTCGAGGTCGGAGGCGATGCAACCCGCGCAACCGTGAGAACGCCTAAGAAAAGGGACTACAGGAAGCTAGTCGACGTCCTCGACGACGAGTTCGGCGGAGCGGATGTCATAAGGAAGCGGGGCGATGTCGAGAGAAACGGCGTCCGTGACCGACATCTTCTGGAGAGCTTGACGGACAGGCAGCGCGACGTCCTGCGTACGGCGTACCTCAAGGGTTACTTCGACCGCGTCCGGAAGGTCACCGGTGCGGAGGTAGCTGAGTCGCTCGGGGTGTCGCAGCCGACTTTCTCCACACAGATTCGCGCCGCTCAGCACCATATCCTCGAGGCCCTGTTCGACGAAACCAAGGTGAGAAGCCTCTCTGACGAGGGTGGCTGACACGGTAAAGCACGGTTCCGCCCGCTGAAGATAGATTGAATCCACCGGTGAAGGTAGGAGTTCGACCGCTCGGGTCTTTGAGTTTTTACCCGCTGGCCACGTTACCTCGAACGAGATGGAGAAGGACGAGGTCCGTGAGAAGGTATGGAACGAGCTAGAGCGCGAGGGCGAGGCCCGGTTCCCGTATCCACCGCACGGCCGCATCCCCAACTTCGACGGCGCGGAGGAAGCCGCGGAACTTTTGAGGGGGACTGAGGAGTGGCGGCGGGCGGAGGTGGTGAAGGCGAACCCCGATGCGCCGCAGCTACCGGTCCGACGGAACGCTCTCGAGGACGGCAAGGTCGTATACATGGCGGTGCCGCGTCTCAGGGGGGAGAAGCCGTTCGTGGAGCTCGATCCCGACGTCCTCTACGAGGAGGAGTATGACTCCGCGACGACGGTATCCGGCTACGACAGCCACGGTAGACGGGTGGAGCCGGAGGAGATGCAGAGGGTCGACCTAGTGGTGTCGGGCTGCGTCGCCGTGGGCCTCGACGGCGGCCGTGTGGGGAAGGGCGAGGGGTTCAGCGACCTCGAGTGGGCGGTGCTACGGGAGGCGGGATTGGTAGACGAGGACACCTCCACTGCGACCACCGTGCATCCCATCCAGGTCGAGGATGAGCGGCCGGAGGTCGAAGGCCACGACGTTCCGATGGAGATCGTGGTAACGCCTAGGGAGGTTCGTCGTACCAGCCCTGAGGGGAAACCGGAGGGTTTGCGGCGTGAGTTGCTGGATGCCGAAGATGACGAGGATATAACTTTTCTAAGACGTTTCCTGTAGCGAGCTACGAGGGTTATGCGCGTACTCCGCTTGTGTTTCGGCTGCTGGAGCTATCTTGAGGTTTCCGAACGGACGACTCGTACATGTGAAGAGGCGGTCCATGGTAACACGAAGCCCTAATTATCGGTCGTGGTAATGCCAATCCGAGAACGTGGGTTACATATAACCGTTCGGGAATGGAGTTATGTACCAGCAGACTAATTATCAAATCTAAGGAGAACCCCTATAATGGCCTGGATAACTCTATCATACGTGATAACACCGGGGTCTCCGTCGTCGCTTATGTCTCCGTCGTCGCTTATACGGCTGAAGCACAGGCTGAACCACGACAGAAGCGTGTCATCCATCATCGCCGCCGTCGGCCTCGGCGCAGCAACCCTCTACCTTGCACTCACGCACCTGACGACCCCCAGCTCAGAGCTTACAGGAGTCGTAGCTTACCTCGCAATCGCCTCCATGGCGCCCGCTGCAGCAGTTGCGGTATACGTTAAACACCAGACCGAACTACCTTACTGGCCGTTAGCGGTGTCGGCGGGTGCGGCGACGGTTCTCGCAGCCCACTTCATCGGCAGCCAATTGCTGAGCCTCACCGGTATGCCGGGAGCAGAAGCCGTTGCTGCCACCGCGGTGGCTGCCGCTTACGAGGAAGCCGTGAAGCTAGCCGCGATCGTAGCCCTGGTCTACCTCTCCAGAGCCCGAGGTGTTAGAGAGGCGGCGGCGGTAGGTGCGCTCGTGGGCCTCGGGTTCGCGGGGGTCGAGAACCTCCTGTACGTCGTGAACTCCACGGAAGCGCTCGCCAGCGCAGCGACGCGGTCAGCCGTAGCACCCGTCCACGTGCTGGTCTCCGCCGCAGCCGCCGCGATATACTACAGGACCAGCATGAAACACCACTGCGCCGTCGCTGCATCAGCGGCCGCAGCCACCGCAACCGTGCTCCACGCAACCTACAACGTCGGCGTCCTCGGAGGTCTACACCCCCAGCTGGCGGACGGAGCCGGATACGTAGCGTTCGCAGGGGTCTTCTACCTGGCTGCGTTCGCCGCAGTCGAAGGAACTCTGCGACGCAGACAGACAGAGGACCGAAAAGAGCAAGAACCATCACACCGTTCGATCAGCCGAGACAGAGGCCGTCGTCTACCTTCCGTGGAAGAAAATAGCGGTGGAGCACCGGAGTCCAAAGCTAAGTACGACTGAACCTCGTAGTATCCTTTCCACGGGCAGCAACCTACTGCACCATCTCCTCTAGCTTCTCCTCCTGAAGCGTCAACGCGGGTTTGCTCTGACTGCGGGGTTCGTCGCATTCGCTGCATCGCTCGGCTCCATCGTCCCCCCGGTACCAGTCCGGAGGCACCGTGTAACACCCGGTGCAGACGTTCTCATCCCGTCTTATACCCAGTTCCTCTATGAGCTCTCTTCGTCCCATAGACTGTAGAGGGATTCCGTGGTAATTAAACCCGGCTCCGAAGCCTGTAATACACAGGCGCTACAACGACAGCCATGACCGACAGCCAGTGGTGGATTGGTGTACTCCTTGGAACCGCGGCGTGGCTGCTGCTGGTCACCTACACCGACGACGTCTTCCTGCCGGCGTTGCTGGCGCTCCACCCCATCGTTGCGGCTTCCACCTACATGGACGCGAAAGCGCTGGAGCGTGACGACGAACCCTGGCAACCGAGCCCCGTCATCTACGCAGCCCCCGCATTACTGTTCCCCGCCGTCGTCGGACCACTCTACCTCTTCCTACGCCTCGTCCGCGTCGAGATGCAGGACGACGAAGACCAAGAGGGAAAGACAGCCGGAGAAGGCGAGGAAGACCTAGAAAGAGAGACAGAGACCAGGGAAGAAACGGAGAGCGGGAGCTAGACGAACGAGTCCAGGCGATCCATAGCCTCCTTCAGATCCTCCATACCCGTCGCATAGGACATACGGAGATGGCCTTCCCCCGACTCGCCGAAGACGTTGCCGGGTACGACGGCGACGCCCTCCTCCTCCAGCAGAGCCTCCGCGAACTCGCCGTCGTCCTCCCACGGACTCTCAGGGAAGACGTAGAACGCCCCCTTCGCCGTGAAGCAGTCCAGTCCGATCTCCTCCAGTCGGGCGAGAACGAAGTTACGGCGGCGGTCGAACTCCCGCCGCATCTCCTCGACGTCCGCGTTGCAGCTGTCGAGCGCCTCGATAGCCATGTACTGCGCCGTCGTAGGAGCCGACAGCATCGTGTACTGATGCACGCGGTTCATCGCCGACACCACCTCAGGGGGTGCCGCCGCGTACCCCAGCCGCATCCCCGTCATCGCGTAAGCCTTCGAGAACCCGTTGAACACCACCGTGCGCTCCCGCATCCCCTCCAATGACGCGATGGAGGTGTGGTCTCCGTCGTAGGTCAGGTCGGCGTAGACCTCGTCCGACAGCACGGTGACGTCGTGGTCGCGGGCGAACTCCGCCACCTCCCTGAGGTCGTCCTCCGGCATAATCGCACCTGTCGGGTTGTTGGGGTAGCACATCACTAGAGCGTCCGCGTCCTCCGCACCCGCCTCCTGCAGTGTCTCGTAGCTCAACCGGAACTCATCGTCCATCGAGGTCGGCACCGCCAGCGGTTCCGCGTCGGCGAACTCCACCGTGGGCCTGTAGCTCACGTACGACGGATCTGGTACTGCGACGGTGTCGCCGGGGTTCACGAGCGCCCTGATGCCGACGTCGAGCGCCTCGCTCACCCCCGTCGTCACGATTATCTCGTCGTCGGCGGAGTACTCGAGGTCGTACTCCCTGAGCTTCCGCTGTATCCGCTCCCTCAGTTCGCGGCGGCCGCGGTTCGCGGTGTAGCTCGTCCTCCCCTGCTCCAACGAAGTGATACCCGCCTCCCGCGCCGCCCACGGAGCGCTGAAGTCGGGTTCACCCACCCCCAGGGAGATGACGTCGTCGGCTTCCTCCGCGAGCTCGAAGAACCTCCGGATACCGCTGGGTGGGACGCGGTCTACGCGGTCCGACGGCTTCATGGCGACACGGACAGACGTTCGTCGTCGTCTCCGTCCCCGAACTCTACGCCGCGGTCCTTGTACGTCTCCATCACGAAATGCGTCACCGTCTGCGTTATCTCCGGAATCACCGCTATCTTGTCGCTGACGAACCTCGAGACCTCGTTCATCGAGTCCCCCTGGATCACGAGCCCGAAGTCGTAGTTCCCGCTCACCAGCGTCAGCCGCTGGACCTCGGGATAGCTCTGGATGCGTTCGCTGACGTCGGTGTAGTCCGTCTCCCTGTCGAGCGCGACGTTGACCTCGACGTACGCCTCCACGTGGTCGTCCGTGACCTCAGTCCAGTCGACGACCGCCTGATACCCCAGCAGGACGCCGTCCTCCTCCAGTTCGTCGATAGCTTCCTCGACCTCCTCCGCAGTGGAGTCCGTCATCCGCGCGAGATCCTCCGTGGACTGCCTGGCGTCCTTCGACAGCAGGTCCACGAGATCCCTGTGTAGCTTGTCCATGCGGGGGCTTCGAGACGCTGGAGTAAAAAGGGTTGTAGTTTGAGAGCAGTTCGAAACCCCATGTCGCCTGAGCGGCTTACCGGTTCCACCCCAACAACCAAGTATATGAACGAGATATGAACTAGTATGAGTGGTGGCGAACGGCGGGTCGTCGGTGAACGCGGACAGGTGACGCTGCCGAAAGAGTTCCGCGAACGGCTCGGCATCACCGGCGGCGACGAGGTGGTCGTGCACGAGGAGAGCGGCCGCGTCTTCATCGAGAGACCGGTCACCCGGGAGGAGATAGCGGAGGGCTACCGACGGCGCGGAACCGAGATGAAGGAGCTCGCTGAGGAGATGGACAGCGTGTCGGAGGAGGCTGACGAAGCCCTCGGCGACGCCCCCGAGTGGTGACGTATGGAGGTTGAGCGCGGCGACGTAGTCGTCGTCGACCTCGACCCCACCGAGGGTTTGGAGCAACGCGGCATCCGACCCTGCCTCGTGGTTCAGAACGACGTCGGCAACCGGAACGCACCCACCACGATCGTCGTCCCGTTCACGACCTCGTACGACGACCCGTATCCGTTCGAGGTGGAGGTCCAGGCCGAGGCATCTCCGTTGAAGGAGGACTCCGTCGCCGTCTGCAGCCAGATACGCACCGTCTCCATCGAACACCATATCACCAGGAACATCGGAGGCGTTTCAGACGAAAGGATGGAAGAGGTGGACCACGCGCTCGAGTACAGCCTTGGACTCCGTGAGATATAGCCTTGGTCGCCAGAGGTGCTGGGTCCCTGAATTTCAGGCATCCGCGTCTTGGACGTTGCCGTGGCGGTCTATCTCGCCGCGGACGATCCGCGTCGAGCTGATGGGTTCGTCGTCGTCCGCCATCACGTGAGGCACCTCCACTATCTCCAATGGCTCCATACCGCGTTCCCCCCTGAGTTCGTTTATCTTCTCTCCGCCGGCGCGTGTCTCCGGCGACACCACGAGCACGTCGAAGCTTGCTTCCTCGCTCGCGATGCCGAAGGGGTCCTCTAGCTTCCGTATCTCGACGTCTACGTCGGCTTCACCTCCGGGGTTCCCGTCCCGCTGTTCGAGGAGTCGATCTATCTCGTTCCGTAGGTTCGTCTTCCTCTCGGCGAAGGGGTTGACCTCACGGGGTTCCGGACGAGTCTTCGGCGCGAGGTCGTCGCTCGTCAACCCCACCATGACCTCGCCGCCGTCGGCTCTCTCTATGGCTTCCCTGAGTAGCTCGCGGTGGCCGTCGTGGACGGGGTCGAAGGTCCCTCCGAGGGCGACGCGCATCTGTCTATCTGCCGTCGGCTTCTTCGTCTTCGTCGCCGCTGTCGATCACGATCTTGTAGGGGCTCCAGTCGGTTTTGAGCTCCCGTCGGCGGCCGCCATCGAGGTAGCTGTCGAGGTTCAACAGCCGGTTCAGGCGTTCTTCAACGCGTTCGCTGAACCTTTTCGCGAGATCCGTCGGCGGCACAGCAGTGTAGACGTAGGGGTTGTTGCCGGCGCCCTCCGTCTGCTTCTTCCGGCGTTCCACGACGCCTTCACGGTATAGCTCCGACAGACACTCCCTCACCGTCGACGGATACAGACCGGTGTCCTCCGCTATCTCCTCGCTGGTGGCTTCACCGCGTTTCCTGAGGTAGAGGTAGACCTTCGCCCGTGTCTCGGTGTCGAGAAAGCCCGCCAGGAGGTCGACGAGGCTGCTGTCGACGCTGTCGACGCTCTTCTTCAGGGTATCGTCGATAGCCTCACGCGCCGGCTCAGTGGCCTCGTCGACTCGTTCCTCGACGTCCTCCCGGACGTTGTCCACCGCTTCCTTCGCCTGCTGCCGTGCCTCCTCCACACGTTCCGGCGGCTCCCTTTCGGCGTCTTCGTTCCTGACTATCCTGACCCTAGGACGATCTCCATCTTCGTCGCCGTATTCGTCCTCCCTGTCCCTGTCCTCAACAGTCATCCCTTAACTCTATCCATCTAGCATTTATAGTTCTTGTTATGGCGACACGACCAACAGCCGACGACGTGATTCCGAAGCC
This sequence comes from Euryarchaeota archaeon Ods02, assembly GCA_028751075.1. GTDB lineage: Archaea > Halobacteriota > Halobacteria > Halobacteriales > Halorutilaceae > JAQZDA01. The sequence continues at coordinate 26,884 of JAQZDA010000015.1, forward strand.
ATCGCCTTCAGTCTAGCTCGATAGCCTCGTCGACTGCGTCGAAACCCCCTGCTTCGTAGGCATCACGCTGAACCTCCGCCGCCGACCCACCATCCAACGCGGCGACGTCGCCGGAGGCGACGTCCACGAACTCCAGGGCTTCGTCGAAGACCACCTCGAAGGCTCTCTCCCCGCCATCGGGGGTCAGGAACTCCGCGTCACGACCCCACCGTGCCGCCCGCCACTTGTTCTCCACCAGGAACTCCCTCCGGAGATCCTGTTCCAGTGGGCTTTCGACCAGCGCCTCCACGAGCCCATGTATCAACGCGACGAAGGCGTGGGTGCGTTCTACGTCGACCTGCGCGTCCGGCGTCCGGACCTCGACGGTGCCGTACTCCGTGTGAGGGCGGACGTCCCACCATAGCTCACCACGGTCGCGGACGGAGTCCGACTCCACCATCCTCTGTTCCACGCGTTCGAACTCCTCGTACGACCCCCACTCCGTCGGCAGTCCCGTGTTCGGCAGGTTCTCGAACACCACGCTGCGCGCGCTCTCCAGCCCGGTGTCCCGCCGATACCAGTACGGGCTGTTGGCGGACGCCGCAAGCAGCAGCGGTACGTAGAACCTGAGGTCGTCAGCCACCCTCGCCGCAACGTCGGCGTCATCGACTCCCACGTGGACGTGCAGGCCCGCCGTTAGGTTCCGGTGCTGGGGGTAAGCGATACGGTTCAGCTGCTCCGTGTATCGGGGTTTGTCGACGTGTAGGTCGGTGTACTCCGTCCACCGGACCGAGGGCGGGAGGCCGGCGGCCTGTACAGTCCAGCCGTACTCCCCGGCGTACTCCACGAGAGCGCTGCGTTTCCGCTCCACCAGGCGGCGGGCTTCGTCGACAGAGCTTGCTTTCTCCGTCGTCGTCTCCAAGACGAACTCGAACAGCTCTACATCGAGGTGGCCTTCGAGGTCATCAGGTGGGTCCTCTAGCAGTGCGCTCGACGCAGCCACCGGTTCGTAGCTGTCGGCGTCGACGACGTAGTACTCCTCCTCGACGCCGATGGTGCCTGCTTCGTCGAACGCGCTCCGGGGCATCGAAGGAGTCTACGCCGCTGCCTCGCGCACCCAGTCGTAGCCCTCTTCCTCCAGCCGCTCCGCCAGCTCGGGTCCGCCTTTCTGCTCGATCTCTCCGTCGATGACTACGCAGACGGTGTCGGGCTCCACGTAGTCGAGTATGCGCTGGTAGTGAGTTATCAGCAGGGTGCCCATCTCGTCGTCTGTCAGCTCGTTGATGCCCTTCGCCACGACCTTCAATGCGTCTATGTCGAGCCCAGAGTCGACCTCGTCCACCAACGCTATCTCGGGCTGCAGCACCGCCATCTGAAGCACCTCCATACGTTTCTTCTCACCGCCGCTGAAGCCCTCGTTGACGTACCGGTTCGCGAACTCGGGGTCGATGTCCAGCATCTCCATCTTCTCCGTCAGTAGCTCACCGAACTCCACGGGGTCGACCTCCTCATCCTCGGGTTTACCGGCGTTCAAAGCCGTGCGGAGGAAGTTCGACACCGACACCCCGGTGATCTCCTTGGGGTACTGGAACGCGAGGAACAACCCCAGATGAGCACGTTCATCCGGTTCCAGCTCTAGCACGTCCTCGCCCTTGAACCGGACCTCACCTTCGATGACGTCGTACGCGGGATGACCCATCAGTACCTTCGCCAGCGTGGACTTCCCGCTGCCGTTGGGACCCATCATCGCGACGACCTCCCCCTTCGATATCTCGAGGTCGACTCCGTTCAGTATCTTCTCTCCCTCTACCTCCACGTGCAGGTTCTCGATCTCAAGCGTGTTCTCTGACATATGTTTAGCTTCCGTTGGTGTTCGCGGGGTTTAACCCCCTCGTTATCTCCGTAGCACTACCTCCAGCAGACAGTTCCATCATGCTCCCTCTGCCTCGTACTCGACGATACCGCCCTCCAGCACCTTCAACCCGAGCACCGCACACTTCACGCGGGCGGGACTCAGATCTATTCCGAGCATCTCCTGTACGTCCTCCGTCTCCATCTCCCGAACCTCGTCGAGCGACATACCGACGACCTTGTCCGTCAGCAGCGACGCCGACGCCATGCTGATGGCGCAGCCTTTCCCGTCGAACTTCACGTCGACTACCTCCTCGTCCTCGACGACCGCGTACATCTCGATCTCGTCACCGCACGAAGGGTTGTCGTCCATGTAGTATACGTCGGCGTCCTCGAGCTCGCCGTAGTTCTGCGGGTTGCGGTAGTGGTCGAGTATCCGCTGCCTGTACATGTCGCGGCTCATCTTTCAGATACACCTCCTACTCGTTCCCTGTGTATATGTCATGCGAATACCTCCTTCACGACGTCCAGTGCTTCCACGAACCTGTCCGCCTCCTCCCGGGTGTTGTACAGGTAGAAAGACGCCCTCGACGTCGACGGAACCCCCATGAGATCCATCAGCGGCTGAGCGCAGTGGTGGCCGCTACGTGTCGCCACACCCTCAGAGTTCAGGAGGTCGCTGGTGTCGTGGCTATGTGCATCGGCGACGTTGAACGATATGACTCCGCAGCGGTCTCCGTGGCCCGATGGTGGGCCGTAGACCTCTACCTCGGGGTCGTCTTCCAGCCTTTCGAGCGCGTACCGGGTTAGCCGGCACTCGTGTTCGTGGACGTTCTCCAGCCCCAGGTCGTCGAGGTACTCCAGCGCACGTGCGAGTCCTATGCCGCCGGCTACGTTCGGCGTACCCGCCTCGAACTTCCACGGAAGATCCGCCCAGTCCGCGGACTCGTACTCGACCCTGCTGATCATCTCGCCGCCGAACTCGTACGGCTGCATCTCCTCCAGCAGCTCGCGGCGGCCGTACAGGACACCGGTGCCCGTGGGGCCGAGCGCCTTGTGCCCGCTGAAGACGAAGAAATCGCATCCGATGTCGTCTAAGTCGACGGGGACGTTGGGCGCGCTCTGCGCGCCGTCGACGAGCACCCGCGCGCCGACGTCGTGCGCTTTCTCCGCGACGTACTCCACCGGCGTCACGGTGCCGAAGACGTTAGATACGTGTACCACGCTGACGGCGGCGGTGTCCTCGTCTATGGCTTCGTCAACGGCTCTCTCGGTGACGACGCCGTCGTCGACCCCTATGAACCGTAGCTCGGCACCGGTGCGCTGCGCCACCTGCTGCCACGGCACCAGCGACGAATGATGCTCCATCTGCGTCAACACGATGTTGTCACCCTCCTCGACGTTCTCCAGGCCCCAGCCGAACGCAACGGTGTTCACGCCCTCCGTCGTGTTCGACGTGAAAGCTATCTCCTCGCGGCCGTCTGCGCCGATGAACTCCGCGACGACGTCGTGCGCGCGCTCGTACTCCTCGCTGGCTTCCTGGCTCATCGAGTGCATCCCCCTGTGGACGTTCGCGTTCATCTCGCGGTAGTAGCTCGTCACTGCGTCGACGACGGGCTCCGGCGTCAACGAGGTGGCGGCGTTGTCGAGGTAGACCAGGCTCTCGTCCTGTACCTCGCGTTGGAGGACGGGGAAGTCCTCCCTGACTTCTTCGACGTTCAAAGGGGATGCTTCGAGACTCATCCGGATGCTCTACTCCATCTTGCGTTTGATTATCTCGCGGTACTCGTCCTCGATCTCGCCGAAGCTGAGTTCGTCTAACACGGGTTCGAAGTAGCCTTCGACGATGCGGCGTTTCGCGGTTTCGTCGTCGAGTCCGCGGCTGTTCATGTAGAACATCTCCTCCGCGTCTATCTTTCCGACGGTGGCGGCGTGGCTGCATTTCACGTCGTTGTTGTCTATCTCCAGACGCGGCGAAGCATCCGCTTCCGCCTCGTCGGACACCATCAAGACGTTCTCGGTCTGGTATGCGTCGACGTTGGCGGCGGCTTCGGCGACGCGGATGGTGCCTTCGTACGCCGCTACCGCCTGGTCGTCGGCGACTCCCCGGGTGAACATGTCGCAGGTCGAGTTGCCGGCGTCGTGGTTCGTCCAGGTTTCGAGGTCGAGGTGCTGGCTGCCGTCGGCGTAGAACAGGCCGAGGTTCTGCGTCGACGCGCCCTCACCCTCTATCACAGTGGAGACGGTGGATTTCGTCAACGCGGTTCCGAAGCAGCCGTCGATCCAGTTCACGTCGGCGTCCCGTCCGGCGACGCCGCGTTTCGTCGTGTACTGGTAGCAGTCCTTGTCGAGGTCCTGCAGGGATGCGTAGTCGACCTGCGCGCCGTCGCCTGCTACGACCTCGACGACGTTGGAGAGGTAGCTCTCCCCTCCGCCTGTCGCGCTCTCGGCGACCGCTACCTTCGCGTTGTCCTCGGCGACGACGAGGGTGTGGGTGAACCGTGCGTCCTCGTCGTTCAGTCTGGTGCGGGTCCGGATGACGTCGTCGACCTCGACGCCCTGAGGGACGTAGACGAAGACGCCGTTCCTCCAGGCGGCGGCGTGTATAGCGGTGAACCGGTTCTCGTCCCACCGTACGACGCTGTCGAGGAGGTAGCGTTCGACTATCTCGGGATGGCTTTCGACGGCGTCTTCGAGGTCGGTGACCACGACGTCGTCGGGTACGTCGGCGTCTACCTCGTCCCGGGTCTCGCTCTCGGTGGTGCCGCGGCTCAGTGCGCGGAGGTCGAGCTCCGAGAGATCCGTCCACTGTTTACCCGGCGTCTGTATCACCCGGGGTGACGGCAGGTCGTCGTACGACCTCCATGCCTCGAGTCGCCGGCTCCGGAGCCAGTCTGGTTCGCTTCGGCTTTCGCTCAGCTCTTCGACGAACTCCTCGTCGAGCGTTTGCGCGGTCATTGGTCTTGGTTCTCGGGGTGCACTGGTAAGGGTTGCTCTATCCGAGCGAGCCCTCCATCTCGAGCTCGACGAGCCGGTTCAGCTCGACGGCGTACTCCAGCGGCAGCTCCTCCGTCAACGGCTCTATGAACCCGCTGACGATCATCTGCATCGCCTCGTCCTCCTCGATGCCGCGGCTCTGGAGGTAGAAGATGTCCTCGTCTCCGATAGAGCCGACGGTGGCTTCGTGCGCCATGTCGACGTCACTTTCCTTTATCTCCTCGTACGGCATCGTGTCGCTGACGCTGTCGGCGTCGAGCATCAGCGCGTCGCAGTCGACGCTGGACTTCACGCCTTTCGCGCCCTTGCTGACGCGGACGAGTCCGCGGTAGTTCGTTCGGCCGCCGTCCATCGCTATCGACTTGCTCTCTATGGTCGACGACGTGTTCGGGGCGAGGTGCGAGACCTTGGCGCCGGTGTCTATGTCCTGTCCTTCGCCGGCGAACCCGATGGTGATGTGTCGGTCGCTGGCTCCCTCGCCCTTCAGCACGGTCATGGGGTAGAGCATCGTCTTCTTGCTGCCCATGCTGCCGCTGATCCAGTCCATGGCGCCGCCCTGTTCGACGAGGGCGCGCTTGGTGTTGAGGTTGTAGGTGTTCTTGCTCCAGTTCTGCACGGTGCTGTACTGCACCGATGCGTCTTCGCCGACGAAGACCTCGACGCAGCCCGCGTGGAGGTTGTGGCGGCTGTACATGGGGGCGCTGCAGCCTTCGATATAGTGGACGTCGCTGTCGTCCTCCGCGATGATGAGGGTGTGTTCGAACTGACCCATGCCCTCGGTGTTCATCCGGAAGTACGCCTGTATCGGCATCTCGACGGTGACGCCTTCGGGGATGTAGACGAACGAGCCGCCGCTGTGGATGGCTCCGTGTAACGCGGCGAACTTGTTGTCCGACGGCGGGACGTTCTTCGTCATGAAGTACTCCTCGACGAGGTCCTCGTGCTCCTCGATGGCGGTGTCGATGTCGGTGAAGACCACGCCTTTCTCCTCCCACTGGTCCTTCATGTTCTGGTAGACGACCTCGCTCTCGTACTGGGCGCCGACTCCGCCGAGCGCCTCCTGCTCCGCCTCGGGGATGCCGAGCTTGTCGAAGGTGTCCTTGATGTCGTCGGGGACCTCATCCCAGTCGTCCTGGCTGGTGTCGTCGTCGGCCTTGAGGTAGGGGACTATGCTTTCGATGTCGAGCTCGCTGAGGTCGGGTCCCCAGTCGGGCATCGGCAGGCGTTTGAAGTGCTGGAAGCTCTTGAGACGTCGTTCGAGCATCCAGTCGGGTTCGTCCTTCTCCTCGCTGATGTTCCGGATGACCTCTTCGCTGAGGCCTTCCGGTGTCTTGAAGACGGCCCGTTCGGGGTTGCGGTGGTCGAACCGCTCCTTCTGGGCTTCCTTCCACTCTTTTGTCTCTGTGCTCATGGCTCTGGGTACAGATGGTGGTGGCAGCATCTTAACGTTGTTGGCTCGAAACAGTAGTTCCCATTTAACAGAGATTTAACTTAGGTAGCCAGAACAATTATTCCGGCTCAGCCAAACTACGTTTCTTTAGGACCCCCTAATCTTACGTGAGACGTGGGGGGTGGAGTCTCCTGGAGAACATGTTCGACCGTCGAAGTCGACGTCGAGGTAGCTTCAGAGTCCGCGAATACGCCGCTACAGGTTCGAACACCCGCTTCCGCCGTCCACAGGCACCGCGACGCCGTTGACGTAGCTCGACCGCTCCGACGACAGATACGCGACGACGTCACCGAGCTCCCGCGGCCGACCGACGCGATCCAGAGGCACGTCGGAGGACCACTCCTCCAGAGCCTCCTCGTAGCTCCCGTGTTCACCGCGTTCGACGGCGTCCTCCACAAGCTCCCGGATACGCGAGGTCTCGTGCGCACCAGGAAGGACGGCGTTGCAGCGGACGTCAGGTGCGAGCTCCTTCGACAAGGTCTTCTCCAGCCCTATGACCGACATACGGACGCTGTTCGAGAGCACGAGGCTGTCGAGAGCTTCCTTCACGCTCCGAGAGGTGATGTTCACCACCGTGCCACCGCCGTCCTCCCGCAGATGAGGCTCCGCCTCCCTGACCATCCTCACGACGCTCATCACGAGGAGGTCGAACGCCTCGTACCAGTCGTCGTCCGAGGTCTCCAGGAACGACCCGCTGGGTGGACCACCCGCCGACGTCACCAGATGGTCGACTCCGCCGAACTCCTCGACCGCGCGCTCCACCGGCCGGACGGCGCCCTCCTCCGTCGAGATATCCGACTGCACACCGACCACCTCGCCGTCAGCGACCTCGCGAAGCCCCTCCACCGCTTCCTCCAGACGAGTCTCGTCACGTCCGTTCACGACTACGTCGCAGCCCTCGCTCGCGAGCACCTCCGCGGAACCGTAGCCGAGCCCGCTCGAGGAAGCCGATACCACTGCCGTGTCTCCCTGTAGACCTAGATCCATGGACAGAGGGAGTCACCGGGAAGACAAGGTTCCTTCGAAGCCGGACCGCTGCACCCTACACGGCGGGACGCGGCAGCTTCCCGGCTCCCGCCTCAGCTGACCTCGCCTTCGTCACCGAGCTCCCTGGCTTCGACCTCGTCGCGTCTGTACTGCGTCGCCTCGATCAACGGATGGGGTGCGTAGTCGATGACCTCGACGTCGTCGAGGGATTCGAGGCCGGAGCGTTCCGCGGTCTTCGCGATACCTAGCTCGACGTCGGCGTCGACAACGATGACGTAGGCGTCCATATCCTCGATACCCAAGCGTTCGGCAGCCATCGTCCTGTGGTGTCCGTCCACGAGCAATAGGTCGTCACCGCACTCGATGACGATGAGGGGTTCCGCGAGCCCGCGTTCGAGCTCGTATATCCTGCCGTCGAGCTCGTCCGCGTATATCTTATCCTGCGTCGGCGTCAACCGGTCGACCGGTACCTCGCGGCGTTCCTCCTCTACCTCTATCTCGTGGATGGTCTCCAGAGTCTTCATCAGCTTCCAGACCTTGCTCGGCGTCACACGCTCTATCTGGCTCCGGATGACGTCGCTGTTGGATATGATGCCGACTATCTCGCCGTCTTCGTCGACGACGGGGAGCTTCTGTATACCGCTCCGGAGGATGACGCGGGCGGCGTCCGACACCCGCATCTCCGGCTCCGCGACCACGAGGTTCGTCGACATTATCTCCTCTATAGAGTCCCCGTCGTCCTTTCCCAGGAGGTCGTTCGCGCTGATGAACCCCTTCAGCTTCCCGTCGTCTTCGACGGGGAAGCCGCTGTGTCCCCTGTTCTCCATCACCGTCTGGATGACCTCGCCGACGGTTGCGTCCGACCGTACGGTGACTACGTCCTCCGTCATATACTCATTCACCCGGGGTTTCGAAGACGACGACTCCATCTTTGTAATTGGTTTAGAGACGTGGAGATGTATAACTCTTCACAGAGACCACCGGCGACCCCCGGGAGTGCGCCGCCGCAACCGTTTCCACTGAGTCCACCTGGTGTAGATGGCTGCTGCAGCCGCAGTCCGAACACCCGAAGCCCTCCACCCCTTCGTGGTCGCCGTCCAGCGCCTCCGCCACCTCGCACTCCCCTGCTTTGGACTTCACGACGGCGTAGGCTTCGACCTCGGGGTGTCCATCGAGGTAGTCGACGTGCCACTTCCGGACGTCGTGTTCACCCCGCAGCACCCGGAGATGGCGGTTCACGCGGCTGAAGCCACCTGTACCACGTGCGCTGCCAGTGTAAGCGTACAGCCCGTCCTCCAGCGAGACGTCTCCAAGACCGCCGCAGCTGAACACTATCGGCTGGATGACCGAGACGACCAGGCTGTAGGTGCCGGAGTCCATGTAGACAAGATCACCTACTACACCATCGCGAGAGCGAGCTGGAACCGTCTTTCGATGTCTTCATGCGCCGGCTCCATGTGACCGGGATATATCGCGGAGACGTCTAGCTCCGACAGCCGTCGGATGCTGTCCTCCAGCGCCTCCGCGTCCCCGGCGTCACCGGGTGCGCCGTTCCCGAACAAGGTGTCGCCGGTGAACAGCCACCCCGTCCCGGGTACGTAGTAGCATACGCTGCCGGGCGTGTGCCCCGGCGTATGCAGTACCTCGACCTCTACGCCGACGTCGACGACGTCGCCGTCTCTGACGAACTCCACCTCGACGTCGAGGAAATCCTCAGATAGGTCGAGAGCGTCCGCCGACCGACGGAGCTCGTCCTCCCGTTCCTCGACGTACCCCCACTCCTCGGGGTGGACGTAGACCTCCGCGTCGGTGGCTTCCACGTACTCTTTCAGGCAAGCTACGTGGTCTACGTGGCTGTGCGTGAGGAGGACGTGATCGCGTGTGGGGAGGGTGTCGAAGCTGTCTCCGACGTCCACCAGTGTGTCTGCAAAGCTCCAGACGTTGCAGCTGTAAGCGGAGGACGAGACCCCGGAGACCTCCATAGTCATTCGAGCAGTGCCTCGGCCGCCGCCGTCGCCGTCTCTATCACGGGTGCGAACGCGAACAATAACGCGACGGTGGCGACGGCGGCGAACAGTATCGAGGCGTACAAGGCGAGGGGTTTCCGGTCGAGCTCGACCTGGTCCTCCGGCGCCTCCTCCACCCACATCCACTTGAGCACACGGGTGTAGTAGTACAGCGACAGCGCGCTGTTGACGCCGCCGAGCAGGGCGAGCCACCAGAACCCGCTGTTGACGGCGCCGGCGAAAAGCACGAGCTTCGACACGAAGCCGCCGCCGGTGGGGAGTCCTGCGAGAGACAGCATGAACACCGCCATCGCCAGGCCTACGGCAGGCATCTTACGTCCGAGGCCGGCGTAGTCCTCGAACGTGTATCCGGCGCCGTAGTAGTCGTCGACGAGCGCGACGACGAGGAACGCGCCGGTGTTCATGAGGCCGTACACCAGGAGGTGGCTCATACCGGCTCCGAGGGCGAAGGCGCTGTCGCCGGTGGCTTCCGCGCTAAAGACCGCGACTGCGATGAGGGCGTAGCCGGCGTGGGCGATAGAGCTGTAGGCGAGCATCCTTTTGACGCTGTCCTGGACGGCGGCGGCGAAGTTGCCGTACGTCATCGTGACGACGCTGAGCACTATCGCGGCATACACCCAGTCGACCTCCGCTGGGAACGCGGTGGTGAACAGCCGGAACAGGAGGACGAAGCCCGCTATCTTCGACGCGCTCGACACGAAGGCTGCGATGGTGGTGGGTGCGCCGGTGTATGCGTCGGGCGCCCAGACGTGGAACGGTACCGCCGCCACCTTGAACGCGAGCCCGAACAGTACGAGGAGGCTGCCGAGCGACAGCACCCCTGGTTCGACGTCGCCGGCCGCTATGGCGTCCGCTATCGCGACGAAGTCGAACGCACCGGTGGCTCCGTAGACGAGGCTGATGCCGTAGAGGAGGAACGCGCTCGACAGTGCGCCGAGGACGAAGTACTTCATCCCACCTTCTATCGACGCGCGGTTGCGTTTGGCGAACGCGACGAGGGCGTACGAGGGCAGGGCGGCGAGCTCCAGGGCGATGAACGCTGTGACGAGGCTGCGGCTCGACGCCATCAGCATCATGCCCGCGGTGGCGAACAGCAAGAGGACGACGTACTCCGTCAGCTCGTCGGCGCCTTCGGGGTAGAACTCCTCGAGGTAGTCGAGGCTGCTGACGACCACGAGCGCGGTGACGAGCAGGATGGCGACGTTGAAGAACAGGCTGAAGCCGTCGACGACGAAGGTGCCGCCGAACGCCTCAGCCGTGGTTCCATACAGCGCGAGGGATGCGGCGAACGCGGCGGCGACGGAGGCGGCGGCGATAGCGACCGCTGCCTTCCCGTGTTTCCCTCTGCTGAAGCTGTCTATCAGCAGGATGAGGAGGGCGCTACCCAGAATCGCTATCTCGGGGGCGAGCGGCAGGAGATCCGCCTGCTGGAACCCCAGCTCAACCATCAGCCGTCACCTCCTGTGACGAGGTCGACGACTCCGGCGGTGCCGTCCGCGATGACGTCGTAGACGACGTCGGGCTGGACGCCCAGCAAGACGATGGCGGCGAGAAGCGCGAACAGCGGCACCGCCTGCGCCAGCGAGACGTCGCTGACGTCGAGGCTGCCTCCGTCGGCTGCCGTCTGGTGTTCGCCGATCCTGAGTTCGCCGAACAGGGTCTTCTGGAGGGCGAAAAGGAGGTAGCCGGCGACTAAGACGATGCCGAACATCGCCGTCATCGTCACCAGGGGTGCGTAGGGGATGGTGGTGCTGGCGGCGCTGCCGATGAAGACGAAGGCTTCAGCGGCGAACCCGCTCATGCCGGGGAGTCCCATGTAGGCGAAGGCAGCGGCGAGGAAGATGAAGGCGGCGACGGGGGTCTGTCGCCAGAGTCCGGATAGCTCTCGGACGTCGCGGTGGTGGGTCTCGTGGTAGACGACGCCGACTACCATGAACATGAGGCCGCTGATGAGGCCGTGGCTTATCATCTGGAATGTGGCGCCGCCGACGCTGTAGTAGGTGTACGCGGCGAGACCCAGTAGGACGTATCCCATGCTGCTTATCGAGCTGTAGGCGACGATGCGTTTGAGATCGGTCTGCGCCATCGCTAGCAGTGCCCCGTAGATGACGCTGACGACGCCGACGGCTGCGACGAGTCCGGCGACTGCTGCGGCGGCTTCGGGTAGCACGGTGAAGTTGAACCGGAGGAGCCCGTAGGTACCCATCTTCAGAAGGACGCCGGCGAGGAGGACGCTGACGGGTGACGGTGCTTCGACGTGGGCGTCGGGAAGCCAGGTGTGGAACGGAACCACGGGTACCTTGACGGCGAAGCCGATGAACAGGCCGGCGAACGCCGCGAGCTTCAGCTGTTCGGGGGTGAGGCCGAAGTACCCGGTCAAGGCGTCGTCGTGGACGGCGGCGGTGAGGTCGACTATCGACAGCGTGTTGACGTCTGCGCTGAAGATCAACGCGGTGGCGGAGACGAAGACGACTAGGAACGCGGGGTTGGTGTAGATGAGGAACTTCATCGCGGCGTACCGTCTGTCGCTTCCGCCCCAGACCGCGATGAGGAAGTACATCGGGATGAGGACGGCTTCCCAGAACACGAAGAACAGGAAGAGGTCGAGCGCCACGAACACCCCTATCAGTGCTGCTTCGAGGAACAGGACGAGGCTGTAGAACTCCTTCCGGTGGCTGGTGATCGACGGCCACGCGCTCATAATAGCGGCGGACGCCAGCAAGGTGGTGAGGACTACGAGGGGCATGCTGATGCCGTCGACGCCGACGTAGTACTGGACCTCGTAGCCTGCGAAGGTGAACCAGCTGTAGCTCTCCTGAAGTGCGGCGTTGTCCGCACCCAGTAGGGCGTTGCCGTCGGCGGTGAACTCCATCAGCCAGATGTAGATGCTGAGGAGGAGCGGGGCGAGTGAGAGGGCGAAGGCGACGTGGCCGGTTCTCTCGTCGCTGACGTATCTTCCGACGGCGAGCGTGGCTACCGCTGCGGCGAAGGTGACTGTGAGCAACAGGGTGAGCCAGGGTACCTCCAACCTAGATCCACCCCCCTAGTAGTCCGACGAGGAGTGCGAGCACGACGACGCTGAACGCGATGACTGCGGCGTAGTCACGTACGACGCCGGTCTGCACTCGACGGAGGGCGTCGCCGCTCTGGAGCGCTGTGGTGGAGACGGCGTCGACTAGTCCGTCGACGACGTCGACGTCGAACCTGTTCACCCATCGGCTGCCTTCGAGGACGCCGTCCTCCGCGAACCGGGTCTGGGCGCCGTCGAGGTAGTACCTGCGTTCCAGGGCTTCGGTGACGGGGTCGAACCTTCGTTTGAGGGGTTCGTCGGCGTCGCGGTACAGGAGGTAGCCGGCGATGGCGCCTGCGAAGGCGAGCGCGAGCGCGACGACGAGGAGGGCGTAGTTCACGGTGAAGGCGTCGGCGTAGCCGAGGTGTGTGGCGGCGTAGCCGTAGAGGTCGCTGGCTCCGAGGAAGCCGCTGAGCTCCTTCACTCCGAGGGGTGCGGCGTTAGCGAAGCCGCTGACGACTGCGAGCGCGCCAAGGACTCCGAGCGGCAGGTAGACGGGCCAGCCACCTTCTTCGGCTTCCTCCGCTGCTTCGCTGCGTGCTTCGCCGTGGAACGTCAACGCGTGCATCCTCATGGTGTAGAACGCGGTGACGGGGACGGCGAGGACGCCGAGGGCGAGCGGCGCGAGCAGCAGTGGTTCGTTTGCGGCGTTGGTGAGGGCGGCGAGCAGCGCCTCGTCTTTGCTCCAGAATCCGCTGAAGGGTGCGATTCCTGCGAGTGCGAGGGCTCCGGCGAGGAACGTCCAGTAGGTGACGGGCATCCGGCTGCGGAGGCCGCCCATCTCCCACATGTCCTGTTTGTGGTGGAGTGCGATGATTACGCTGCCTGCGCCGAGGAACAGCAGTGCTTTGAAGAACGCGTGGTTTGCGAGGTGGAAGACTGCGGCGGTGTAGCCGCCTGCGCCGAGCGCGAGCATCATGTAGCCGTACTGGCTGATGGTGCTGTACGCGAGCACCTGTTTGATGTCGTCCATGACGAGCGCCATCGTGGCGGCGAACAACGCTGTGAAGCCGCCGACGTAGGCGACGACGAGCATCGCGGTGGGTGAGAGGGCGTAGAGCTCGAAGGTTCGGGCGACGAGGTAGACGCCGGCGGCGACCATGGTTGCGGCGTGGATGAGTGCGCTGACGGGGGTGGGGCCTTCCATGGCGTCGGGTAGCCATGTATGGAGGGGGAACTGCGCTGATTTGCCGATGACCCCGCCGAGCACGAGCAACGCGACAAGGGTTACTGCCGTGGATGCGTCGACTCCTAAGACGGTGTCGCCGGCGTCGATGGCGGCTTCTGCGGCGGTGAACAGGCTGGTGTCGCCGTGGAAGCTCAGGGTGCCGAACGCGGCGAACGCGAACGCTACGCCGACGAGGAAGAAGTAGTCACCGAACCGTGTGACGAGGAAAGCTTTCTTCGCTGCGCTTGCGGCGCTGGGTGTCTGGTACCAGAATCCGATGAGGATGTAGCTGCAGAGTCCGATGAGTTCGAAGAAGAAGAACGCCATCAGGAGGTTGTCGCTGAAGACGAACGCGAGCATGCTGCCGGTGAACAGCGTCATCGAGGCGTAGTACCGCGGCAGCCCGCTTTCATCTTCGCCGTTCATGTAGTAGAGGCTGAAGACGAGGACGAGGGTTGCGACGAGGGTGACGATTACCGCCATGACTGCGCTCAAGGGGTCTACCATGAGGCCGAAGGTGAGTTCGGGTGCGGCTCCGCCTGCGGTCCAGGTTGCTTCTGCGGCGGTGAACGGCGTCGGTATCTCCGGATGAGTGTAGAGCTCGGCGAGCAAGACGAGGCTGAGGAGGAGCGACGCTGTGACGCTGGCGATGGCGAACGCCGTCGCCGGCAGGTCGAACCTGTCGCCGTACGTGCTTCCTGCGAGTATCACTGCGAAGGCAGCGAACGGGAGCAGAGGTATCAGGACTGCGACGTTCTCCAGGAGTCCTGGTTCCAGGGTCACGTTACCACCTCATCCCCCTCGGTAAGGTGACGTCTACGGTGCCGTACTCTCTGTAGACGAGTATGAAGATGCCGAGGCCTACTGCGACTTCGGCAGCTGCGATGGCGAGCGCGAACAGCACGAGTATCTGTCCGGTGACGTCTCCGAGGTACGCGGCGAACGCGACGATGTTGAGGTTGGCGGCGTTGAGCATGAGTTCGACGCACATGAGGATGACTACTGCGTTCCGTCGGGTGAGGACGCCGTAGAGTCCTATGGCGAATATCAGCGCGCTGAGGAGGACGTAGTAGCTAGGTGGAACCATCTTCGTCCTCCCTCTGGGTTCTCCGTCGTTCGAGGCTCTCCTGTGCTTCGACTGCGTCCGTGCGTATCTTGGTCTCGACTGTGTCTTCGAGCCGTTCTTCTCGTGGTACGTCGGGTTTCGCGAGGTAGACTCCTGCGACGAGTGCGGCGACGAGGAGGACGGCCATGACCTCGAAGGCTCCGAGGTAGGTGGAGAACAGGGACTCCGCGATCACGGGTATCACGGGTGGTTCGAGCCCGGCGGGCTCTCTCCAGAGAGTTTCTGCGCCGAGGGTGACTGTGGCTACTACGGTGAAGAAAGCGGCGGCGATGACGAAGGGTATGGGTTTCGGAGAGGCTAGATATCGGGAGAGGACGTCCTTCACGGCCCCACCTCCTCGTCGGTGCCTTCGACGGTGCTGCGCATGAACATGACTGCGAATACGATGAGTATGAGGACGCCGCCGACGTAGACGAGCACCTGTAGGGCGGCGAGGAGCTCCGCGTGCAGAAGCACGAAGTGTCCTGCGACGCTTATGAGGGCGACTCCGAGGAGCAGGGCGTCGTAGAACACGTCTTTGACGAGCACGACTCCGAGGCTCGCTCCGACGGTGATCGCTGCGAGGGCTGCGAACACCGCTAGCTCTAGTGGCATCGGTCTAGAGGGAAATTGGTGGACTCGTTGTTTTTTGTTTCGGTTTAGGGGTCGTTGATTCTAGGCGCTTTCTCTCCTTGGGTTCCTGGAAGGTTGAATAGTGGTCCTCTGGCTGTTTTCGGGTCACGCGACGAGGAGCCGCGGTGACGGTGTCTGGGTTAGCACGCGCACGGCAAATAGCTTCGGGTAGACCCCCAACCTGTAGAACCTCAAACCATGTAGGCACCATATGTAGTGGATGTTGGGTGACTGAGAGGTGGTTTAGCCACACCGGTACTTCGGGAGTGAGGTGGTTCACTGAGTCGGTCACCGGGGGAGATACCGGATACTTGATACAGGTGGAGCTGACATAGGCCCTGGTTCCGGGATCAGGTTCCAAGATAGAAGATCGGCCGGAGTGGATAAGTAGTCTCGAACTATACGGAGGGGGGAGAGTGGTGCGGGCGCAGGGTCCTCTACGCCGTCGCGTTGCTTGTCTCGACCGTCTCTTCGTAGCCGCCCCAGGTCCATTCCTCGCAGAACATACGCCACCAGTAGTCCTCGAGGCTCATGTTGATGGGGTTGGCGTTGTCCTGCATGCAGCTTCTCACGAACTCCGTGTTCTCCTCGATGTAGGTGCGGACTGCGCGGCGTTCGTCGCCGTAGAGGTAGTACACGGCCTTCGTCTTCCCGCGGCTCTTGCCGCTGCCTGTGTTCGACCTGGTGACGTTCAGGTTCCCGACGTACCTGCGTTCGCCGGTGTCCGGCGTCCGCGGTAGGTCGTTCGACGTCGAGGGTCCACGTCTACGCAGGTGCTGTATCACCTCGTTGTCACGGGTTCGTCGCTCTGGTGTTCTGTTTTCGACCATCGTGGAGCTCCCCCCAACAGGGGGTTCTGTTGCCTCCGTAAGGACACATAACCCCCTCGGGACATAAAAGTCTTCTGCACGACAGCTTGGGAGACTGGTAGTCTGACGTCGAGAAACCGGAACACGTACCGCGGTCGGCGGCGTCAGAGCCGACTACGGAGCCCTAGGGCTGTCAGGAACGGTCCGCGACTCACAGGTCTACTCGGGAGAAGATCACGTAACCGCCGAGAACAGGTACGATCAGCCACATGAGCAGAAGCACCGTCGTGAACTCCGGCGTCACGTAGAAGGGTACTACCTCCGACAGAACGCGGTCCGCAGTCACCGTCCTGGACTCGTGGGCTATGTAGCCGAAGTCCTGTGGCAAGGGAGCGAGGTTCACAGTCACGAACGCGTCAGCGACGACCGTGTAGGCCTCCAGCGGGTTCAGACGCTCCAGAAGGACGAACCAAGCGTTCACACCCTCCTCCTCCGGCCAGGCCTCCCAGCCCGCCATACCGAGGTACGCGAGCCCGATCAAACCCCGCCAGACCAACATGAAGCCGTAGATTCCCGCGAGCGCCGCGAGCACGTGTTTACGCGAGGTCCACAGCGTCGACAGCCCGAGCGCCAGCCCGGTGGAGGCGAGCGCGAGCGCGAGAGACGCCATCGCGAACCCGGGCAGCCCCACGGGTACGACGCCCGCGAGAGCCAGCATCAACACCGCGGCGACGACGAAACCCAGGACCACGATCAACGATACAGCGAGGGCGACGCCAAGGAGCTTGCCGAAGTACACCTCGACACGTGTCAAAGGCAACCCCATCAGGAGCTTCACGCTGCCGGTGCGGCGTTCCTCCGACACCGCGGAGTGAGCGACGGCGAACGCACCAAGCGGAAGAACCACCTGAGCCATCAAAGCCAGAGGCACGAACAGGTCGTCGACCGTCCATCCCTCCATAGTACCGGCGACGTGAACCCCGACGACCGCGAGGAGGAAGACGGCGAGGAACCCCTGATAGACGCGTGAGAACAAGGTCTCCTCGAACTCCTTCCGCGCCATCTGAAGAGCGTTCAAGGTGAACCACCTGACACGAGCTTGTCGGCGACGTTGTCGAGGGAGGGCTCGCGGATCCGTATGTCGAGCACCGTCGCCCCCATGTCCTCGAGGACGTTGATAGCCTCTGCCTTGCCGCTGGGGTGGCCGCACCTTATCTCGACGCCGTCGTCGAGCTTCTCGAACCCGACTACGTCACCTAACCGCATCAGCTCGTCGGGTGCGCCCTCCGGCAGCTCGTCGAGAACCAGCCGCATAACCGAGACGACTCCCACGTTCTTCCGTAACGCGTCTATCCTGTCGACCGCGACAGCCTGCCCGCTGTCCAGCAGCGCCACACGGCTGCAGGCTTCCTCTATCTCGCTCAAAACCGACGACGCGAACACTACGGTTGTCCCGCTCTCCGTCTCACGGCTCACTATACGCTGCAGCCGGCGTTTGCCGTCTGAGTCCAGCCGCGAGGTAGGTTCGTCAAGCAGGAGAAGATCGGGTTCACCGACCAGTGCCATCGCGATCACCAACCTCTGCCTCAGGCCCTCGCTGTACCCCCGGACCGCGTGGTCGGCGTCCTCGATGTCGAGCCCAACTCGCTCCCAGACCTCCTCGAGGTCCTCGTCGGAGCCACGGGTCGCCTGCACGAAGTTCAGGTGGTTCATGCCGGACTTGTTCCCCCATAGCTCGTACTCGTCCGGGACGTAGCCCACGCGACGGTGCACCTCCTTCGCCTCACGCTGGCAGTCGAAGCCGAAGACGGACGCCGAACCGGTGGTCGGACGTACGATGTCCAGAAGGAGCTCTATCAACGTGGACTTGCCCGAGCCGTCCGGCCCCAGCAAGCCGAACACCTCCCCCTCTTCGACAGTTAAAGACAGGTCGTCGACGGCGGTGTCTCCGTCGAACCTCTTCGTCAGTTCATCCGTCTCTATAGCAGCCATTCGAACCTCTTCGTCACGTACGAAGAACTATCCATGTGACCATAAAACATGCGACATCACCATCCGACGTCGGTCTTACGTACGTCTTGCACGGTGGAGAACAGCTGGAGAACCGCTCCGGAGGCCCGGAGGTAGACCGGGTACGTTCGGGTGGTGGCTCGGACGCTCTAGCGCTTCTTCTCCTGCATCTTCTCGACGACGGCGCAGACGCTGGCGTCGACGGTTCCCTCCGCGTGCCCGCGCACGAGCTCCTCCACCACGATAGCGCCTATCTCGTCCACGAGCTCCTCCGAATTCTCCTCCAGCCAGCTGTCGACGGCGCGGTTCGCTCCTGCTTTCGCGAGCACTGTGCTGCCGAGCACAGGCGTCTGATCGATGACGGTGCGTCCGATGCGTTTCGCGAGACGGTCGGAGCCGTTCTCCCGAAGCTCCGTCACCACGCCCTCCCCGATGTCGCGGACGACCGCGGACTTCTCCTCCTCCGTCAACCCCTCGAGTATCCGCTCCGTCGTGTCCTTCGAACTACTGTCCGGCCTCTCGGCTGAAGCCATGTTAACACTAAGCATTAAACGACAATAAACCTATGGGGGGTTGGGTACGACGGCCGGCAGACGCCACGTACGTCTACATCGACGCCGGCGGCCGCCAGGAAAAGTACACCGTGAACTACAGATGGCCTCCGGGCTTCAGGGCGACAGCGAAGCCTCAACCGCCTTTATCGCGTCCTCGACCTCCACCGACAGCCGGTACCTCACGGGGAAACCGTCCAGCTCTTCGACCAGCTCCCTGCGTTCGAGATGGTCGAGGTGGGCGTAGGACTCCCCGGGACCGTGCATTATGTGTATCCCCGAGAGCTCGCCGAACAGCTCCGCCCCCACCTCCCACGCCGTAGACGCACCCAGTCGGTCGAGCACTTCGACCACGCGTTGCGCACGCTCCCGATGATGTCCGATTATCTCCCGCGCCCGTGTAGACGGGTCGGCGATGGCGTCCCGATGCCCGGGGTACGCGACGTCGAATCCCCGCCGATCTATCCGCATCAAGCTGTCTACGTACCGGTCCAGCGGCTCCTTGACGCGGACGTCGGCGCCGCCGACGTTCGGCGTGTACACCGGCAGTAGGGCGTCGCCGCTGTAGAGAACGTCGTCGACGCAGAAGCCAGAGTGACCGAGGGTGTGACCTGGAGTGTGAAGGACCTCGACCTCGCTGTCGCCGACGTCGACGCGTTCTCCGTCAGCTACCCCGGTGACATCGGGTGGTTCGTCGAGTATCGCTGCCCAGCCCTCTAAGAACGCCACCAGCTCCTCCTTCGGTGTCGGCGGCATCCCCCAGCTCTCCAGCAAGCTGTCGCGAGTGTCCCGCATCGCCTCCCACGCGCCCTCTATCTGTCTGACGAGCGCGGCGTCGTCCCTGTGCACGAGGACGTCACAGCCGCTCCGACGCTGCATCCAGCCTGTGAGCCCCGAGTGGTCAGCGTGCCAGTGCGTCACCAGCACCTTGTCGACGTCCGCGACCTCGACGTCCTCGGCCGCCAGCCCTCCTTCGAGCTGCCGGCGGACGCCGTCCGTCGCGACACCTGTGTCGACGAGCGCGACCTCGCCAGCGCTCTCGAGGAGGTAGACGGTGTTGTCGCCCTCGAACTCCTGGTTACGCAGCTGTATCGCCGTGGACTCCATCTACATGCAGGATGTGGTGCTTGGTTTTAGCTGCACTGGCGGTTTCGTCCGGTTGGATGAATAACAACTGGGGGACGGCGAATCAGGAACAACACCCCCTCCTCCACCACCTGTGGTTTTCACGATCCAGCCGTTAAACCACGGTATGGGTGGGTACGATAGAGAGCTGCTGAAACCGGTATCCGAGCCAAAGCTCTTCACCGCGATAGCGCTGGTTACCGCTGCCTTGACCGTCTACAGACTCCATGCGACAGAGACACCGGAACCCAGTCTGATAGATGCGTCCAGCGTGGCCCTTGGCTCCCTCCTCACGGCTTTAATCATAGTGTATGCCGTATACGGGCTTTCGCTGCTGTACCTCACTAGCCGTTCCAGAGAAACGTGATCAGTCGGCTTCGGTCCAGACGTCCTCCTCCTCGTCGGTGTCTATCCAGGCGCCGCGGTCGGGCTCCCGCGCCTCTAAGGGGTCGATGCCCTTGTACCAGGGGACGTCCATGAGGTCCTCCTTGCTGTACTCTAGCTCCGCCTTCGTCCCCGCGTTGATCTCGAAGTGCTGCGTCAGGATGATGGCGTCGACGGGGCAGACCTCCTCGCAGAGCCGGCAGTAGATGCACTGCCCGAGGTTGAGGTTGTACTCCTCGCCGTTCCGCTGTTCGTCGGTCTTTATCTCGATGGTTCCGTTCGGACACACCTCCTCACACAGGCGGCACCAGATGCATCTGCTGAGGCTGAACTTGTGGGTGCCGCGGAACCTCGGCGACACGCTCGGGGTCTCGTCGGGGTACTCGACTGTGAAGGTGTCGCCCTTCACCGCGTGCTTCGCCGTCACACCCATAGCGCGGATGACCCCCATCATGCTCTGTCACCCCCGTCAGGTGCGTCGGACGCGTGTCCATTCATTACGTGCTCTGTCGCCGCGTGCATCGTCAGCTCGTTCATCTCTACATCACCCATATTATCGCCCCCGTCAGGAGGAGGTTGAGGAACGTCAGTTCGATGAGGTACTTCCACCCGAGGTCCAGCAGCTGGTCGATGCGGATACGTGGAACCGTGGCGCGCAGCCACTGGACGACGACGAAGAAAGCGAACGTCTTCCCAAGGAACCAGACGGGCTCCGGCAGCAGAGGGCCGGCGCCGCCGCCGAGGAAGAACGCCGTGAACAGTGCGCCGCCGAAGAAGATAGCGGCGAACTCCGCGAGGAACAATAGGACGAAGTTGACGCCGCCGTACTCCGTGAGGTAGCCGGCGACGAGCTCGCTGCCGGCTTCAGGGAGGTCGAAGGGGTTCCTGCTGAACTCCGCTAACACGGCGACGAAGAACAGGGCGGCGGCGAGCGGCTGCGCGAACACGAACCAGTTCGGAATCGGCAATCCATCTATACCCCACAGCGAGCCCTGCTGCGCCGCCACTATCTCGCTCATCTTCAACGGGCTCGTGGTGTCGCCGAAATACGCGACGAGGGGTACGATGGCGAGCGCGCTGACCACGAGCGGTATCTCGTACGCTATAGCCTGAGCGACCTCGCGTTCGAACCCCATGAAGCTGTACTTGTTGTTGGAGCCGTATCCCGCCATCACGATGGGGATGGCGAGCAAGCTGGCGAACGCGAACGCGAGTATCATGCCGACCTCGGGGTCGGCGAGCTGGAGGCCGGCGCCCCAGGGTATTATCGCGAACCCCGCGATGACGCCGACGGCGGCGAGCATGGGTGCGAGGCGGTAGAGCAAGGGGTCGGCGCCTTCGGGGACGACGACCTCCTTCGATATGAGCTTCAGGCTGTCGGCGGGCATTATCAGGAGGCCGGCGGGGCCGACGCGGTTGATGGCGACGCGGTCGCCTAATCGGGCGTTGAACTTCCGTTTGAACCAGATGCCGCTGACTCCGACGACCGTGAGGACGACGCTGCCCCAGAACACCGCGCCGACGACGGCGAGCAGGAACGTGCCGACGGGTCCAGGGTCGACGCCGAGGAACTCGCTCATCGTCTCCGTCCATATCGCAGCCTCCATGAGGTCGACGTCTACGCCGGAGCCAGCGTTCATGTCAGCGGTCCACCTCCCCGAACACGAGGTCGAGGCTGCCGAGAGTCGCCACCATGTCGGCGAGGTACTCGCCCTCCGCCATCTCGTGGAACGCAGACAGGTTGCTGAAGCACGGGCTCCTGATGTGGAACCTGTGGGGTTGTTCGCTGCCGTCGCTGACTATGTAGATGCCGAGCTCGCCTTTCGCTCCCTCGACGCAGGTGTAGTTCTGCGTGTCCGCCGGCGGCGTCACGCTCCTGGGTACCTTGCTCTGTAACTCCTGTGCGGCGTCCTCGCCACGGCTTTCGTCCCAGTTCTCCAGTATGTCGACGCACTGCCGGACGATGCGCGCGCTTTCTTCGACCTCCCCCAGACGGACCTTCAACCGAGAGAGGTTGTCGCAGCCGTCCTCGGTGACGACGCTCCAGTCGACCTCGGGGTAGTAGCTGTAGGGGTCGACGTCGCGGACGTCGTAGCCGACGCCGCTTCCGCGTAACACCGGGCCCGTGCAGCCGTAGTCCTTCGCGACTTCGGGTTCCAGTATGCCGACTCCCTCGGTCCGCATCCTCATGAGTTCGTTGTTCGTTAACAGCGTGTTGTACTCGTCTATCTTCTCGGGGACGTCGTCGAGGTAGCTATGTATCTTCTGGAACCACTCCTCCCGGGGCTCCGGGAGGTCGTAGCTGACGCCTCCGAGCCGGAGGTAGTTGAACATCAGACGTTGACCGGTGAGATCCTCGAGGATCTCCTGGATGATCTCGCGGTCCTTGAACGCGTACATGAAGGTGACGTTGAGCTCGCCGTAGATGTCGAGCGCGAAGGTTCCGACCGCGAGCATGTGCGCGCACATCCGACTGAGCTCCATCGACAGCGTCCGTATGACCTGCGCGTACTCCGGCACCTCGATCTCCGCTAGCTCTTCGATGCAGCGGGCGTAGCTCATCTCGTTGAGGATGCCCGCGGAGACGTAGTCCCAGCGGTCGGGGTACGGCATTATCTGGTACTTGTAGTTCAACCGCTCGCAGAGGTACTCCTCGCAGCGGTGGAGGTAACCTAGGTCGGGGTCGAGGTCGACGACTATCTCGCCGTCCAACACGGTCTTGAGGTGGAGGACGCCGTGGGTGGCGGGATGGTGGGGGCCGATGTTGACGAACATCGTGTCGAGGTGGCCGGCGCCCGCGCCTTGGGAGTGTTCGTCGACTGGGGTCGCGTGCGCCTCCAGGGTGGCGTGCTGCGGCTGGTGGACGTCGGAGTCGCTTCGGAGCGGGTGGGCGCGCCAGG
>JAQZDA010000036.1 GCA_028751075.1 Euryarchaeota archaeon Ods02
AATCAGGGATTTCCCTACCTGAAATTTCGAGGAAATTTCAGCCGTCGGTGGGATTTGAACTTTCCTCACTCCGCTCGCGTTCGCTCGCTTCGTTCGTGCGGTCCAAATCCCACCTCTGGCTGCGCTCCCTTCGGTCGCTTAGCCACGGGAAATCAGGGATTTCCCTACCTGAAATTTCGAGGAAATTTCAGCCGTCGGTGGGATTTGAACCCACGGCCTAGTCCTTACAAGGGACTCGCTCTCCCAACTGAGCTACGACGGCGCAGTCGAACTGTAGTCCGGAGCTCTGCATAAGGGTTTCGAGGTTTCGGAGGAAGCCATCTCAAGTTAGTGGTCTTCGCCGTCTTTGACGAGGGCTTCGACGGCGGGCAGTGTCTCGCCGCTCAACATAGCAGTCGACGCGCCGCCGCCGCTGCTGACGTGGTCGAATCCGTGGACGTCGAGCGCGGAGATAGCCGCAGACGTGTCGCCGCCTCCGGCGACCGACAGCTCCGCCTGCGCCGCCCCCGTGAAGATCTCCCGGGTGCCGCGCTGGAACGGCGGCTCCTCGTACACCCCCGGGGGTCCGTTGACGACGGCGGTGCCGGCGTCCTCCAGCAGCCCTCCGTACTTCACCATGGTCTCGATGCCGACGTCGAACGCCGCACCCTCGAACGGTAGGTCGTCGACCGCGACCTCGACGCGTTCGCCGCCGACCTCGCCGGCGACGTCGACCGGCGTCTCTATCTCGGGGTAGCTCTCGACGAGGTCTCGGGCGTCGCTGAGGAGGTCGAGGTAGCCTTCCTCCCTCATGAACTCCTCCGTCGACTCCCCCAGGTCGACTCCTTCCGCCTTCAGCAGGAGGTTTCCGAGGACCCCGCTGGTTACGACTGCGTCGGCGACGTCGTCGTCGAAGACGTTCTCCACGACGTCGAGCGCGTCTTCGACCTTAGCGCCGCCGAGCGCGTACACACGGGGTTCCGGCGAGCTGTCGAGCCCGCCCAGCACCTCTAGCTCGCGCTCCATCACGAGGCCGGCGTACGACGGCAGCTTCTGCGGGAAACCCACGAGCGACGGCTGGCTGCGGTGCGCGGCGCTGAAGGCGTCGTTGACGTAGGCGTCGAACAGGGGGCCGAGGCCTTCGACGAGATGGGTTTCCGCCGCCTGTTCGGGCGGCATCTCGATGTACTCCTCGCTGTAGAACCGTGCGTTGTCGAGGAGGACGATGTCGCCGGGTTCCGTGTCGAGCACTCTTTCGCGGACGCCGGTGCCGAACAGGCCGTCGACGTACCTGACTTCGCGGCCGCTCAGCCGCTGCAGCCTTTCCGAGTGGCTCTCCAGCGTGGTGAAGTCGTTCTTGCCGGGGCGGCTCTGATGCGCGAGAAGCACCACGGCTGCGTCTTCGAGGTGTTCGATGGTGTCGAGGTGTCGTCTGATGCGTTCGTCGTCGAGGATGCGGCCGCTGACGGGGTCTAACGGGCTGTTGAAGTCGACGCGTACGAGGACGTGTTTCCCCGCTGGATCTAGGTTGTCGAGGGACCTGGGTTGCATCGTCGGGTTACCTGTTGTATCTTCGACGGCCGGACGCCGTGGAGCACCGTGGAACGGGGTCTTCCTGGCGTCGGTTCCACCGGCTGCTCTACAGTTACTCTACGTTGAATCCTTCGTCTTTGAGGAAGTCTTCGACTCGGTCCTCGTGGTTGCCCTGTAGCTCCACGGTTCCGTCCTCCGCGGTTCCTCCGCACGCGAGCTTCTTCTTGAGCTTCGTAGCTATCTCTCCAACGTCTATGTCGGTGGGGTCGAACCCTTCCACGATGGTGACCTCTTTCCCGTACCTTCGCTCCTCTACGCGGATGTTGATCCTCTGGCTCTCTTTCGCGACGTCCTCGCAGATGCAGAGGTCGTCGGGGAGTCCGCAGGTTGGGCAGACTTCAGCCAACTCTGGCCTCCGTAGTCCCTGTCGTCGGTCTGTCGTTGGATGCGGGCCTTCTCATTATATCGGCGAGGAGAGGGATTTCGCCTCTCTAGCCGTTTCCTTGAGCATGATCACGTCGCCCTCTCTCACGGGGCCGACGGCGTTCCTGGTGAGGACTCTGCCTTTGTCGCTGCCTTCTAACACGCGTGCCTTTACCTGCATGGCCTCTCCATGCATACCTGTCTTTCCAACGACCTCCACGACCTCTGCGGGTGTGGCGTCGTCCGAGCTTTCGTTTTCTTCCTCTGCGGACATTTACCGACGTAAAGTATCCGGGGGTCGAGAATAAGGGTTACGCTTGTGACCCCGTCCTCGAGGGGGGGGGGGGGGTGGAGGACGACGTATGACGTTCGAGACCCCTCGCAAATGTCAGATTCCTTACACTAGCCGAAGGTTTCAGGGTGCCCGCGCCCCCAAGACGACCTTATGACGTACAGCGACAACGAGGTAGAGGAACGTCTGACGGGGCTCGAGGGATGGAGCTACGACGGAGACCGCATCAGGAAGAGCTACGGGTTCGACAGCTACATGGACGGCATAGAGTTCGTGGAGGACGTCGCCGAGCTGTCGGAGGAAGCCAACCACCACCCCGACCTCCACGTCGGATACAAGGAGGTCGAGGTGACGCTGAAGTCGCACGACGTCGACGGGATAACCGACAGGGACTGGAGTCTCGCGGACGAGATAGACGCGCTCTGAACCAGGGACGATGCAGCGGGAACGTTAGCCCTGGAGAAGAACCAGCGGGAGGGCGGGGTCGGAGTCGTGAACCATCTACATAGCTAGCTCTCGAGCCAGCTCTCGAACTGTCGTTCCACGCGGTTGCTGAGCTCGACGCCGTACTCCGACAGCGCCTCGTTCAACGTCTCCCTGAGGTCGTCATCGACGTCGACGTCGTCCGGCAAGCGTGGTACGCCGAAGGTGTCGAGCGCGACGGAGTCACCGTCTCCCTCGTCGGTGGAACGGTATATCTGGTACTCGACGTCCGCCCACAGGCTTCCTTCTCCGCTCTCCTTCATCTTCTGGTCGATACGCGATAGCTCCTTTAGCTCCTCGTCGTCGAGGATGGCGTCGCTGCCTTCGAAAAGCTCCTGCTGCGTCTCCTCTACCGCGTTACGTATCCAGTCCTCGAGCCGTTCCTCCGCCTCGTTGACCCTTTCCTCCACAGACATCACCTCAGTTTGACGCACGCACCCCATTAAGTTAACGCGGGTTAAACCAGGGTAAGAGGCGCCGCCGGTCAGCTGTCCTCACCGACACCCAGCCGGTCCTCGACCTCGGCACGGACGTCCTCCCCCAGCTCCCCCAGAGACATGTTTATCTTCGACACCTGGCTCCAGCCGTCGATGACGTCGCCGTGAGTGTTCTTCCAGTCCCGCGGAATCGAAGGTGCTTCGTACCCAACGCGGTCCACGTCGCCGTCCCAGAAGTACTCGAACCCCTCCAGCAGCTCCAGCTCCTCCACAACCCTTCGTTCGGCTTCGTCGAGCTCCTCCTTCATCCACCGCTCCGTCTCCTCGTTCCAGACGTCGTCTACGTGGTCCCTGACGGTTTCGTCGTCCATGGTCTTCAGTCTGGAGCGCGCTCACAAAACAGCTTCAGTATACAGCTCCGGTCGAGTGGCCGGCGACGGCGGCCAACTCACCCAGGCTATCTATCGGTTCGGGTGCCGCCGACGCTGCCGGTGCGCGGCGCCCTCGTCACGGTGGAGCGCTGGACGCGGTATACTATCAACGTCGCAGCCACGAGGCTGACGCTGAAGACGTAGAATATCGTGGAAGCCTCCAGCTCCATCAGTCCGCCGGCGAGCTCGCCCCAGCCCTCCGACAGAAGGACGACGAAGAAGAACGCGCCGAAAGCTGCGACGAAGCCGTACTTGAGGGCGTCTACGCCGCGGCTGCCCTGGTACTCGGCGGCGAACACCACTAGAGGGAAGACAACGGCGCCGACGGTGAGGTGGACGTACAAGGGCACCGTGTGTATCGACGCCGTCTTCAGCACGCTGATGAGGCCGAGGATGCCGACGGCTATCAACGCGGACAGAACCGCCACCAGTCCGAGCCTGAGCTTCAGGAACCTATGGAGCTCTGTATCCTGGTTCACGGTAGATGGAAAGTACGGGTAGTCGGAAGATAAAACCTCGTCAGACGAACGACAGACGGCTTGGCAGCCGAAGAGTTTACAGATAGCCGAGAGGAACTACACGTGTGTTCGAACGAGTGAATGGCTGGGAAGCCGTGGAGTTCTGGCGGGAGAAGTTCGGCGTACCCCCCGAGGTCTTCGACGGCTACGACTTCTATATGAAAGGCGAGAGCAAGGTATGGATAACGGACTCCACGGCGGATTTCGGTGACGAAGCAGAGTTCGAGACCGTCGGCCTGCCGTTCCTCCGCGTCGGCGACGAACACCCGAAACCGACCGGCGACGCATTACAGAGGTTCGGCAGCCACGCCACAGAGAACACCCTCGACGTCACCGAGGGTCAGGCGCGGACTTTCGTCGAAGGCGACACCGTAGAACTGGAGACACGTGAGGTCGACCTCGGCTACGTCGTCGTACGGTTCGACGGCCACGTCCTCGGCTGCGGGCTGTACTTCCCTGGCGAACTCCGGAGCCAGGTGCCGAAAGGCCGGCGATGCAGCCTGACTATGTAGCTTCAGCCTGAAGATCTGTAGGTTCTGAGTGGGATGGGGTATCCGTGTACGGAAGCATCCGCAAGAGAGGGTCCTGTGGATTGAGCCGTTCTGTTTTTACTCGTCCACCGCGTAACTACGAGACGCAGTGAACTCCAACGTCGCCGCAGCCGCCTTCGCAGTTCTCGCCATCTCCCTCGCCATCTATGGCTTCTACATGGGCGGCGAAGGCTTGGCCGGCGACGACGGATTCGACGAGGAAGCCCTGGAGGAGTACGTCGTCGAAGCGGTGAACGAACAACGAACCAGTCAGGGTCTGGAGACCCTCGCTCCGCGACCGGAGCTGACGGAGAGAGCGCGGGCGCACTCGAACCATATGATGGAGCGGGGGGAGGCGACGCACGACGGAGTCGACGGAGGAAGCCACTACCACAGGTATGGAGACCTATGTCGTGGATACACCGGCGAGAACGTCGCCTCCACATGGCAAGGCAGATCCCTGCTCCACGAGGAAGTCGACGAGATAGTCAGACTGGACGACGAAAGGGAGGTCGCCGAACACGTGGTCGACCGGTGGCTCGACAGCACCGGCCACCGTGAAAGCCTGTTCCGAGAAGGCTGGAGCTCCACAGGGGTCGGAGCCACGGTAGCGGAAGATGGCGGTGTCTACCTCACCCAGGGCTTCTGCTCCACCGAGGACTAGTTCTTCAGAAAGCAGCTCCGCCGTTACGGGTCAGTCCACCGCTGCGATGGCCTCTATCTCCACGGCGGCGCCGAGCGGGACGTCCTCGACGGCGACTGCGCTCCGCGCCGGCGGTTCCTCCTCGAAGTAGTCGCCGTACGCTGAGTTCATCTCGTCGAAGTCGTCTATGCTGTCGAGGTAGACCGTCACCTTGACGACGTCCTCGAGCCCAGCACCCGCTTCCGCGAGCACGGCTTCTACGTTGTCGAGCGCCTGCCGGGTCTGCTCCTCGACGGACCCCATCACCTGTGTGCCGTCGGCCTCCAGCGGCACCTGTCCAGCGGTGTAGACGAAGCCATTCGCCACCGTCGCC
This sequence comes from Euryarchaeota archaeon Ods02, assembly GCA_028751075.1. Taxonomy (GTDB): domain Archaea; phylum Halobacteriota; class Halobacteria; order Halobacteriales; family Halorutilaceae; genus JAQZDA01. The sequence goes on from JAQZDA010000036.1 coordinate 5,643, forward strand.
TGAGAGTACGCACCGACTGCGGCGGGGGCGTCGTCCGTCGAAACTATCTCTTTCGACATACACTATCTCTCGGATTCCCCTGACAAACAGTCTTCGGATGAGGATAACAGCTCTCTACCGGTGGTGGAAACGCTCTACGGCTCCGTTTTTTGGCGGACGACGTGTATAAAGACCCAGATGGGTGCGGGGAACCTGCTTTCGCCGAAACATACCTACATAACGTTATGGCTAAAGGAGAGTCACAGGGTAAGGGATACCGCGGCGGACTACTGCGTTTCGACGAGGATCACCGGCCTTTCAGGTACTTCGAGAACTCCGTCGACCGGTTCTGGAACCCCAACGACATCGACTTCAGCGAGGACCGTGAGAACCTCATAGAGGCGTTCGAAGGAGTAGACAGGGAAGCTAGCGAACAGGTCGGCGGCACGATGAAGAAGCTTCTGGCGATGTTCGGCGCCGGCGAAACCAGCGTAACCGAGGACATCGCTCCGTTCGCCATCGCGTTCGACGACATGAGCCGGCAGATGTTCATCTCGTCGCATATGTACGAGGAAGGCAAACACGCCATCCTGTTCGACCGGTACTGGAACGAGGTCATCAACGCCGCCGAGGAAGCCCACGGCCTCGAGGTGACGTCGCCTAACGACGACCGCTGGTTCTGCGACGAGTACGAGCAGCTTTTCGACGCCGAACACGAGGCCACCCAGAGGCTGCTGGAGAACGACACCCCGGAGAACCGCGTGAAAGCCTACAGCACCTACCAGCTGACGGCGGAGGGCATCATCGCCCAGACGGGATACTGGGGTATCACGAAGAACTTCCGCGACCACGCCGGAGAGACAGCGGAGATCGACGGCTCAACCATCGAGATACCGCATCTACCCGGGCTCGTCGAAGGCATCGAGAACATCAGAAGCGACGAAGGCCGACACATCGGCTTCGGCATGAGCGAGGTCAAACGCCATATCCAGAACGGCGACGTCGAACCCCAGCTGGTGAAGGACACCGTAGGCGAACTCCTGCCGTTGACCATCGAGATAACGAACTACGCCTACGAGGACCTCGACGACCCCGACGTCTTCCCCATCGGCCCCGGCGACGCCGCCGAGTACACGATGCAGAAGCACCAGCAGAGGATGAGCCAGATACTCGACGACGACGAAGACATCCCCGACCTCGAGGACCTGGTGTCGCTGGATACCTGACGAGTCACCGCAGTCGACGACCCTCGCTACCTGTCTCGTTCTGCTTCAGCTGACGACGTCGATGTCGTAACCCGCTTTCTCCAGCGCGCGGACGATACGGTTGCTGTGCTCTCGGCCGCGGGTCTCGACGTCGAACTCCACCTCCGCCGCGTTCAACGTCACGTCCTTAGCCATCCGGTCGTGGTGGATGGCGTAGATGTTGGCGTCGTGCCTCGAGATCAGAGTCGCGATCTCCACGAGCGCGCCGGGCTTGTCCTTCAGCACCGTCGTGAACTTCAGGTATCTGCCTGCGTTAATGAGGCCGCGGTTGATGACCTGAGAGAGCACGTTGGAGTCGATGTTTCCGCCGCAGAGCAAGCAGGCGACTGTCTCATCCTCGAGATCGAGCTTCCGGTTCAAAGCCGCCGCCAGGGTCACCGCGCCGGCTCCCTCCGTCACCGTCTTGTGTCTCTCCACGAGCTTCAGGATGGCGTCAGCGGTCTCGTCGTCCGACACCACTGTGACGTCGTCGACGCGGTCCCGCATCACCTCGAACGTCGAATCCGCCAGAGACCGCGTCGCGATGCCGTCGCTGATGGTCGACACCTCGTCGAGCTCGTGGACGGTACCGGAATCCAGGCTCCTGCGGGCGTGGTCCGCGCCCTCCGCCTGCACACCTACGACGCGGACGTCGCTGTCGTGCGCCTTCACCGCGGTCGCGACGCCGGAGATCAGGCCGCCGCCGCCCACCGCCGCCAGCACGACGTCGACGTCCGGCAGCTGATCCACGAGCTCCAACCCCAGGGTGCCCTGACCCGCCTGCACCAAGGGGTCGTCGAACGGATGCACGAACACCCTGTCTTCCTCTTCCTCGATCTCCCGCGCCCGAGTGTAGGCTTCGTCGTAGTCCTCGCCCTCCAAGACGACGTCGCCGCCGTACCCCTGCGTGGCGTCGACCTTCGATATCGCCGCGCCCTTCGGCATCACGATCTTCGCCTGAGAACCCGCCTCCCTCGCCGCCAACGCCACCCCCTGCGCGTGGTTGCCGGCGCTCGCCGCCACCACACCCCGTTCGAGCTCGTCGTCGGTCAACCGCGCTATCTTGTTGAACGCACCCCGGACCTTGAACGAACCCGTACGCTGGAAGTTCTCCATCTTCAGATAGAGCTCTGAACCCGTGAGCTCGCTGAACCGCCGGCTCCGGCGGATAGGCGTCCGCTCCGCCATCTCACCGACGACAGATTCCGCGTCGCGGACGTCGTCGACATCAATCATAGACGATGACACGCGCGGGCGGGGCTTAGGCTCTGCGGTGACTGACGTCAGCTAGGACCAGCGAAGTCCCAGCTCTCGGATTCCAAAGCTGTCTTTAACGCCATGTCTCCGACGTCAAGCGCCACCCTGTATCCCTCTTCTTCCTCTATATCCACGTCGCCTACGACGCTGACGACGGTCAACGAGCCGTTCTCCTCCAGATGGGGCGGTTCTAACGTAATCGACTCGCCGGTGTCGTTCAGAACAGGGTCGTATTCCAGGGTGTGGTCTCCATCAAGCAATACGTAGTCGGCGTTGCCCATCTCTTCGACGGACACCGAAACCGTCTGCATCCCGTCATCGACCTCGAACTCCACGTCGGTGGTCGGTCCCGCGGTCGACCGGCTGTCGGTCGGCGCTAAAGCGATTCCCGCGGAAAGAACCACGCCCAGAAGCAGGACCGTGAGCGCGAGGCTCCGCACGTCCTCGTACCCCCAGCCCTCGGACACAGGTCCACTCCCCCGCGTCAGGTGTTCCACGTAATCGCCGGCGGCGCCGAACGCCACCGCGTAACCTGCAACGGGGAGAACCAGGTAGACGACACCCTCGAGCGGTGTGAAGGTCGAAACTATCGGGGAGTCCCCTGGCAGCGCGAACAGACTGACGACGAACACCGCCAGGTAACCCGTCGACGCCAGCGAACCGTGTAACGAGTTCTCGACCGCAGACTCCGCTTCGACACCGCGAGAGACGTAGTACCCCGAGGAGACGAGCAACGCGACGGGCAGACTGTATGCGACGGCGACGAGTGGAAACGGGACGACGGCGTCGGCGGCTATCGGGAACAGACCCTCCGACGGCACGTAGACGAGGTGGCTGGCGATGTACCCCGTGACCGCGTCGACCACTCTTGTTTCGAGCCTCGTGTGGCCGAAGGCGCGGCCAGGGTTAAGCACGAAGTAGCTGAGGATGCATCCGGAGACGAACGCCGCCACTCCGGCCACGAACCCGCGATTAACTCTGGGTTTCGAATCCATGGTATCGGTCGAAGTCTCCGCATGAGGCTTCAGCCTCTATCCCCAAATACAGTCCAGACCCTCCATCCGAGTTCGGATATCTTACACGTCTGATGCAGCGGTTTTCGGCTTATTACAGGTTGTTACATCTTCTTATGCCGAGCTTTCTCCATTGGTCTCCGCCCCAAGTCTTGATATGGCGCGCGCCCCGACAGCCAGCTATGGTAGATACGGAGGAGGTCGCCGAAGACGTATACATGGTCGACACGCTGTCTTACGGCCACAAGCGGCATACGGCAGCGTTCGTGGTCGACGCGGAGCGGCCGGCGGTGGTGGAGACGGGGCTGTCGACGACGGTGGACCGCGTGCTGGAGGCGGTGGAGGACGTCGTCGGCCGCGATGCGGTGGAGTACGTCGTTCCGACGCACGTGCATCTCGACCACGCCGGCGGCGCAGGCTACCTCATGCAGGAGCTACCGAACGCGTCGCTCGTCGTCCACGAGAACGGTCATCCGTACCTGACGGAGCCGAAGAAGACGGAGAAGCTCGTGGAGAGCGTCCGCCGCGCCGTCGGCGAGCTCGCGGACGAGTACGGCGGCGCCCGCGCCGTCGACCCCGAACGTGCGCAAGCAGTGGAAGACGGCGACACAGTCGACCTCGGCAGCCGTGGTCTCGCGGTCGTCGACGCGCCAGGTCACGCACCCCATCAGTTCGTCCTGCAGGACAGCCGGACGGACGCGGTGTTCGCGGCGGACGCCGCAGGCATGTACCTGCAGGAGACGCTTCACAGGACGACTCCGCCGCCGAACTTCGACCTCGAGGACAGCGTCGAAACCCTCCGAAGCATACGCGAGCTCGAGCCGTCGAAGCTAATCTACACCCATTACGGAGCCAGAGACGACGTCGACGCCGCGCTCGACGAGTACGAGAACACGCTGCAGAACTGGGTGAAGCAGGTGAAGCAGGCGGTCGCCGAGGAGGACGACCGCGACGCCGCCGTAGAGGCCCTCGTCGAAGACGCGGACTTCAGCCGGTATCCCGCGGACTGGACTGAGGTCGACGTCAGGGAGACCGTCCGGATGGACGCGGAAGGCGTCCTGCTGTACCTCGACTGAACCGCCCGGCGGCTTAACTCCTCAGGAGCGGTCTTCGGTGGACAGCAGCCAGCCTTCACCGGCGAGATGGACGAGCAACGCGACGGCGGCGGCTATGGGTGCCGCGAGCACGAACAGGATACCCCATTCGAGATCTAGCGCGAACTCCGTGAATGCGAACGCAGCGATGTAGACGGCTGCTACGGCGGCGGATAGAAAGCTACGGCTCCTGAGGTAGGAGTAGGTGGCGAGGAATCCGAGGGCGGCGACTGAGACGGGGAACATGAAAGCCAGCCACCACTCCGCGCTGCCGAGGAACCCTGTCACGCGGCCGGCCTCCCAGGCTTCCGCGAGACCCAGCGGCCACAGCCACATGACCTCGGTGGTGAAACCCGAGTAGATCAGGAGCACCTGCATCAACGCTACGTACACCGCGCCTCCCACGCAGCCCCAGATCCAGACGGGGACGTCGGAAGCCCGTTTAGGCACCGGAGATCGGTTGTCGCTGGTCGTCATACTACCCGAGAGACGTCTGAACCACATAAACCGCGGGGTTTCACCTCAGGATGAAGAGCCATCGGTGTCTTCCGGAGGTTCGAGGGGTACGCGGTCTACGCCGACCTCGTTGAAGGCGTTGTCGCTCGACAGTATGGTTCCGCGGGATAGGGCGGCGTGGAACGCGTCGAAGGTGTTCAGGCCGTCGTCGCGGTACTCTGACGCCTGGTAGACGACGTCGGGGTCTCCCTCGTACTCCGCGAGCTCAAGCACGCTGGTGACAGCGCGCTCGCGGTCGAAGGAGTACCTCTCCTCCACGAGGAACAGTTCCAGGAAGGTGGCCAGCGACACCTCCAGCTCACCCTCATATCTCTCGAGCAGCTGTTCCGCGCGGTCACCCAGCCAGTCGTCTTCCTTCAGCAACGCCAGCCAGAGGTCGGTGTCAGCGTACATCTTCCTCGGCCTGCCGCCGGGCTTCCCCTTCTGCGGTGTCAAGGAGCTCTTCCATAGAAGCGTCGCGGAGGTCGTCGTCGGCTGCTTCACGTAGAGATTCGACGGGGTCCTCCGGGATAGGGACTAGCTTCACGCAGCTCTGGAGCTCGACGAGCCGGTATCGGGTGCCGTACCGCTCCCTGACTCTTTTGGGTATGGTCGCGCGTCCGCGGGAGTCCGTCTCTATCTCGGTCATATCCACCTAGTAGTAACTGTGGGAGCAAGTTAACTCTGTTCCCAAAATATAGATAAATCCCCATATAGTGTATGAAGTGGGCTTGACTTGTCTTACTTACCCCAGAAGGGGTCCCTGTCGCGTTTGATGTCGAGGTACTCGTCGAGCGCCTCCCGGACGTCTTCGTCGACTTCCTCGTAGACCTCTTGCTCCAGCACTGTAGCGTGTTTCTCCGGTAGCTCGGTGTACAGGACGTCGTCTTCGTCGATGTCGCGGCCGACGGTGGGGCCATCGATTGCGACCGATACTTGCTCGCCCTGGCTCGCTTTTTCGACGTCCTCGCCCTGCCGCTGTATGCCTTTGACGACGCCGACGCGTTCGCCGTCGAGCTCTACGGCGACGTTGTTCTCCAGAACTCCGGCTTCGACCTCGACGCCGACGACGGCGGGGTCGCTCTGGCGGAAGACGTGGTCGTGGAGTATCCGGAACCTGCTGGGGAGGGAGACCGCCTCCATGATCTTCTCCGTCTGCTCGTGCTCGAGTTCGTCCCGCCAATTCTCGTACTCCTCCACCAAGCGGTAGATGACGTCGGCTTCGTATATCTCCACCAATGCTTCCTCCGCGTACTCGCGGGCGTCGTCGAGGACGTCGACGTTGAAAGCCAGTACGGCGCGGTGCTCGCGTTCCTCCGCCGTCTCCGCCTCCACGATGTCGCGTCGGCTGACCGCGCCCTCGCTCGCCGACATCACCGGTATCTCCGCCTCCTTCAGGGTCTTACCCATCGCCTCCAATGACCCCACCGTGTCGGCTTTGATGACGACGCCTTCGTCCTCCGTCTCCACCTCGATCTCCTCCATCTCCCGCCGGACCTCGGCGACGACCTCCGTTACGTCTTCGTCGTCGCCGACGACGCGGAACGGTCCACCCGCCATCGCGTCGTCGAGGTCGGGCGCCGCGACCTTGATGCCGTGCGCCGCCGTCACCCGGTCGACCTTCTCGAAGTCCTTCTCCGCCCGTATCTCTCCCAGTTCGGGGGGCTTCAGCAGCGCCCGGACCTCGGTGACGATGGGGTCGAGCTGACCGGCGACGACGACGGTGTCGTCTACCTCGACCACGCCGTCGTACAATAGGACGTCGACGGTTGCGCCGAACCCCCGTTCCTCCTTCACCTCGACGACGGTTCCCACCCCGGGGCCTTCCGCGTGAAGCTCGAGGTTGTCCTTCAGGAACCTCTGGGCGAGCCCCACCAGCACCATCAGGAGGTCGCTGACGCCTTCACCGGTCTCCGCGCTGATGGGTACGACTCCGACGTTCTTCCGGAAGTCCTTCACGCGGTCGAACCTGTCTGCGTTGAACCCCTCGCTGTGGAGGTCGCCGATGAGTTCGTAGACGTTCTCCTCGAGCTCCTGCTGCGCGCGTTCGCTCTGGCTGTCGAAGCTCTCCATGAAACCCATGTCCTCCCGGGGGTTCCAGCCGGGTATGGTGTCTATCTTGTTGGCGGCGACGACGAACGGCGTCTCGTACTGGTCGAGTATCTTTATAGCCTCCATCGTCTGCGGCTGGAAGCCGTCGTTGACGTCGACGACGAGGACGGCGATGTCGCTGAGGGCGCCGCCGCGGCTCCTCAGGGTGGTGAACGCGTGATGGCCGGGGGTGTCGATGAAAAGCAAACCTGGTACGTCGAACGACTGATCGGGGCTGCAGATGCGTTCGATGACGTCGATGGGTACGACGGTGGAGCCGATGTGCTGGGTTATCGAACCGGCTTCGTCTTCGGCGACGGCGCTCCCTCTTATGCGGTCGAGCAAGGTGGTCTTTCCGTGGTCTACGTGGCCGAGCACGCTGACTATCGGTGTCCTCAGTTCCGCGTCCTCTGGCTCCTGTTCACCTGACATGCGTGTCCACCGTCCAGAATCTACAGGAGAGAGGCCGTAGACGGTTTAACCGTTTTCGCTTTAGCGGGAAAACCCTCGTCGGCTACCCGTAACGCGTCTACCCCCACCGGTCGAGGCTGCTCTGCGTCGTCGCCTCCTCGATCCGTTCGACGGCCTTCTCCACGCGGCTCTCGCCGAAGTCGTGTTCGCCGCAGAGCAGGTCGACGACGGCGTCGCGGTCGGGTTCCCGCCACTCCAGGGTGTAGTCGTCGGTGACGTCGGGGTCGAGATACAGCTCCATGATCTCGTCGAGGTCTGCGTCTGGGTCGCCGTCCTCGAGTCGCTCACGGGTCTCGCCGTCGCGGACGACGTCTAAAGCGGTCTTTGGGCCGACACCGTGGACTCCGTCGTTGTAGTCCGTCCCCACGAGCACGCCGATCTCGATGAGCTCTTCCCGGGTGAGGTCGAGGTCGGCGAGCACGTCGTCGAGGACGTAGCGCACCGGCGTGAGGTCGCTGCCTCCGCGGCCTCTGATGGTGAGGTTACGGACGAGCACGGGTGCGCCGAAAAGCAAGGCGTCGTAGTCCTGCGACCCCACCTGTGCGACGTCGCCCTCGCGGCACATGTAGGCGGCCTGAGCTTCGCCCTCGCTCGGAGCCTCCATCCACGGTACGTTGAGCGCTTCGAGGAGGGCGACGGAGGTCTCGACCTGCGGCTGGTCGAGCGACGTCGCCCGCTGCGCGTGCTTCAGCATCTCCGCTTCGTCGCCGCGCCGCGCCGCCTCCTCGTACCGCTCCTCCGCCTCCTGCTTGCGTTCGCGGCGCTCCTCCACCGTCGCGGATTTCAGCTCCGGCGGCGGTCCGTCGAAGACGTAGCAGGGTTTCAGTCCGGCTTCGTACAGGTTCGCGGTGCGGTAGAGCAATCCGCTGAGATGCGACGTCACCCGTCCTTTCGAGTCCTTCAGCGGGGTGCCGTCCCGCTGTCGTATGTTCGCGAGGAAGCCGTAGATGGCGTTGTAGGCGTCTAAGGCGACGGCTCCGTCGAGGCTGTCTAACGCGACCTCTTCGCCGTCGACGACGTCTCCTATGTCTGCACCCATACCACCTTGGTGGAACGCCGTAGCTAAATAAACCTCTGGAGCCGGAGCTCCGACCTCGGACTTTCCGGTGGAGCTCTCCTCCGTTCTAATTAACTACCCCGTCCACGTAGGATGGGATATGACAGCCGCCGACTCCACGGGTACTCTCATGGTTCCCGTGGCTAACCGGGAGACCGCAGACCGGCAGATGGACTCCGCCGTCGACATCGCAAGAGACCGCGGACTCAGCTTGCTCGTATGGCATGTCGTCGAGGTACCGCCTCAGGTACCTCTTTCCGAGGGTGAGAAAGTGATGGAGGGTGACGAACACGATGTCGTGGAGTACGCCGAGAACCTGGGGGAGGACGCGGGCGTCGACACCGAGGGCACGGTGCAGTTCGCCCGCGACGTCGCGGACGGCGTCGTCGGCGCCGCAGAGGAGAGGGACGTCGACCTCATCCTGATGGGGTGGCGTGGCCGGCCGCCGCGGAAGAAGGTCGTGCTCGGAAGCCATCTAGACAGGGTGCTCCGCGACGCATCCTGCGACGTCGTCGTGAAACGCATAAGGGAGCCGACCAGCGACCTCGACAGCCTGCTCGTCTCCGTCGGAGAAGGCCCGCACACCTACCTCGCCACCGACACCGCGGGGTCGCTTGCGCGAAGGCACGACGCCGCCGTCGAGCTGCTGAGGGTGGTGTCCCCTGATGCGGACGACGACGAACGAGACCGCGGGCGGGATCTACTGGACGACGCCGCGGAAGCGCTCGGAGACGTAGCCGACGTCGAGACCTCGCTCGTGGAGAGCGACCACGTCGCCGGCGAGGTCACCGACAGGTCGACGAGACACGACGCCACCTTCCTCGGGTCGACGGAGAAGAACGTCGTCGAACGCGCGTTCCTCGGGGACGTCTCCGACGACGTCGGAAGACACGCCGCCGGAGCCGTGTATATCGCGCAGCGAAGCAGGTAGCAGGAGGTTGGGGGTGACGGCGGTCTACGTCAGCTGCCACGGTGCCTCACCTGACCTGCAGAAACGTTATACAGGCACCCTGCCTTAACCTCGGTTATGTCCCAGCAACAGGAACAGTTCTCGCCGGAAGCAGACTGGAACCAGGTGTACGTGGACGGAGAGTGGAGGACGCCCGAAGGCGCGGACACCATCGACGTCATGAACCCCCACACGCAGGAGGTGTTCGCCGAAGTGCCGGCGTGCACGGAGGACACCGTGGAGGAGGCGTTCGACGCCGCCGAGGAAGCGCAGACCGAGTGGGCGAGCTGGAGCGTGGAGGAACGCAGCGAGCTCTTGAGCGAGGCGCAGAGCACTATGATGAGCCGGATGAGCGAGGTGAAGGAGCTTCTCGCAGTCGAAGCCGGTAGCTCGGTGGCGAAGCAGATGGGGGAGTTCAACTTCAGCCGGAACATCATGGACTGGATGAGCGACTTCACGGAGTTCGAACGCAGCTACGACTCCAGCTTCGAAGGCAAAAGCAACCGCGTCGTCCGGGAACCCGTCGGCGTCGTCTCCACGGTGACGCCGTGGAACTTCCCTTTCTACATGGCGATGCGCGCCATCGCACCCGCCCTGATAACCGGGAACAGCGTCGTCCTGAAGCCCTCGACGGAGACACCTATCAGCGGCGGGCTCGCGATAGCAAGGATCTTCGAGGAAGCCGGCTTGCCCGACGGCGTCTTGAACGTCGTCACCGGCCGCGGCAGCGACATCGGCGACGCAGTCGTAGCCGACAGCCGCGCCGACAGCGTGAACTTCACCGGCTCCACCGGCGTCGGCCGCAGGGTCGGCCGGCTGGCGGGCGACAACCTCAGCGAGGTCGCATTGGAGCTCGGCGGCAACTGCCCGTACGTCGTCACCGACGACGTCGACCTCGACTGGGCGGTGACGGCGGGGATGTTCGGCACCTACATGCATCAGGGACAGATCTGCGTCTCCATCAACCGACACGTCGTCCACACCGACGTCTACGACGACTACGTCGAGGAGTTCGTCGGCAGGGTCGAAGAGCTAGGTGTCGGCGACCCGCAGGACGCCTCCAACATCATCGGACCCGTCATCAACGAAAGCCAGCGCGACGAGATACTGGAGTTCATCGAAAGCAGCGTGGAAGCAGGCGCCACCCTCGAAGCAGGCGGTGAAGCCGACGGCCTGTACGTTCAGCCGACGGTTCTGTCGGACGCGACGAACGAGATGGCGGCGGCGTGCAACGAGCACTTCGGACCCGTCGCACCCATCATCGAGGTCGAAGACGACGAGGAAGCCATAGAGGTCGCGAACGACACCGAGTACGGATTGTCGAGCGCAGTCCACTGTCAGGACATCGACCGCGCCCGCAGCCTCGCCGACCGCATCGAGGCGGGTATGGTGCATATCAACGACCAGCCGATGCACGACGAACCCCATATGCCGTTCGGCGGCGTCAAAGACAGCGGCGTCGGCCGGTTCAACGGCGAATGGATAATCGACGAGATGACGGAAGCCAAGTGGATAAGCGAACAGAGCGAGCAACGCGACTACCTGGTTTTCTAACTCCAGACCGTACTTTCACTCCGGCTCCATCGGATTCAGGTGTATCGGTGTCACCAGAGAACACTTCAGCGGCAGACCTGTAGATGGGTCTATGGATTTAGGTCGGCGTGGGACGATGAAGCTCTTGGCGAGCGCCGGCTCTCTCGGTGTATCCGGCTGCATACACGAAGAACCCGACGTGGATGTAGATAGCCGGTTCTCCGGTGAAGACTGCCCCAGACTGAGGGATGTCGACGCCGGCCGGTGCTACCACGAGGTCGCCAGCATCAACTGCGACCCCGAACAACCGGTGATCAACGGTAACGGCTAAGTACTGGAATACGCGGTACGCATGCGCCGCTTCGACCGCGACCGCCAGCTCGACCGGCTGCTGGA
>JAQZDA010000011.1 GCA_028751075.1 Euryarchaeota archaeon Ods02
CAGCTCCATCGCAAGGGGACTTTTTATCCATAGATAGCAACCCAGGTTCTCTTCAGTATCTTAACCACAAACTCCTTGGGCTACTGGGAAGAAACACCGGAGTATGCATGTACCGTGGTCCTTCACCGTTGCTCGCACAGGACCGACGGCAACGGGCTGTCTCAGGAGGACGATGACGTGATATCTGCTCTGGCGGAGACCTTCGTCGAAGGCCTGGCTACGGCGGGGGATTTCTTCTGGCAGGCTTTCTGGGCGTTGATGCTGGGTTTCATGATCTCGGGAGCTATCCAGGCTTTCGTGTCTAAGGAGGGGATGGTGAACTACATGGGGGAGCCGGACGCGCGGTCGGTGCTGTACGCGATGGGGTTCGGGACCGCTTCTACGTCGTGTTCCTTCGGCGACATCGCGGCGACGAAGACCCTGTTCAAGAAAGGCGCGCACATCATCCCCGCGGTCGCGTTCAAGATAGCGTCGACGAACTTCGTCATCGGACTCACGTTCGTAATCTGGGCTTTGCTCGGCTGGGAGTTCGCTGTCGCGCAGGCGGTCGGGGCACCGATCTTCATCCTGATCGCGATCACGTTCGTCCACCTCTGGATACCCTACGATGAAGCCGAGGCAGCCCGGGAACGCCTTCTACGGGAGGAGCAACCAGTGGTGACGGACCCCGTCTGCAAGATGCGGTTCGAACGGGAGAACGGTATATCCGTGGAACACAAGAAGGAGACCGTGTACTTCTGCTCCGAGGGCTGCAGGAGGTTGTTCAGGCAGGAGCCCGACGTCCACACGACCTCGTGGCGGGAGAAGGTGACGTCGTTGAACGGATGGGTGGAGGCGGCGAACCAGACGAAGAAGGACCTGAAGATGCTGTGGAAGGAGCTCGCAGTAGGGTTCCTGCTCGCAGGGTTGATAGCCGCCGCCGTCCCTCAGCAGGTGTAGACGTTGCTGTTCGAAGGCGGGGGTACGGGGTTCAGTCAGGTGGCGTACAACAGCGTCCTCGGCCCGCTCATCTCGATGGCGACGTTCGTGGGGTCGATGGGTAACGTGCCGTTGGCGGCGGTGCTCTGGGGTTCGGGTTTCGCTTTCGCAGGCGTCATCGCGTTCATCTACGCCGACCTCATCGTCCCACAGTTGATCAGGATCTATCGGAAGATATGGGGGAAAAAGATCGGCAACCGCCTCACCGTCATCCTGTTCGTCTCGATGGCGTCCACCGGCGTCATCGTCTACTACATCTTCGCGGTCTCCGGCCTCGTACCCGACCCCGAGGTCGTGGAGGTCGGGGAAGGCTTCACCTTGCTCGGATACCAGCCCGTCACCATCCTCAACGTCGTCTTCCTAGCCGTCGCGTTAGCTTTCACAGGACTCCTCGTTAGAGGGCGGAAGGGAGCGCCCGGCGACCGCGTCGTCGACGACCCCGTGACGGGCGCGGAGCTCACGGTGAAGGACGCACCCTACTGCACCGTACACGACGAATCAATCTACTACTTCGAGAGCGAGGACTCACGAGCCGAGTTCAGAGAGTCACCGGATCGGTATCTGTAGCGACCTGAAGCTATAGGTTGTTCTTACGTTCGTGGTACTCGTCTTCGTCTATCTCTCCGCGTGCGTACCGCTCCCTGAGGATGGCTTCGGCGTCGTCTTCACCGCTGTCGGTGGCTTTCTTGACCGCCCAGTACGCCGCCGCGACCACTGCGGCAAGCAGCGCCAGCCAGAACACCATCATCAACAGCATCATCAGCCACCCCCACACACCCATCGATCCTTCCATCCAGTGCATGTTGAGCAAAGTCTCCTGGACGACACCCTGTTTCATATCCGTGGATACGTGGGTACAGCACTTAAAACCAGTTCAGGGTTCTCGGCTGTAGAGAGCGATGAAGTTACGCACACAAGCTTCCTCCGTCTGCATACGTCGACCCCGCAACCGGAAACCGGAGATGAGGCGTCCATGGAAACGTATTTTCCCAGCCGCTTCGAAGGAACGTCCAAGTGGATCTACGTGGAACCGTCACGTCTGTAGGCTCGGTCAGAACCGTGGGCACGCGGTACGGTGACCGCGAGGTCGCGGAGGTATACGTCGACGGAGACGAGGTCACGCTCTGGGGAGACTGGGCGGAGACCGCGGAGCTCGTCGACGAAGGCTTCGACGTCGCCTTCTACGACCTCGACGGCGACCGGTCGACGACGGCTGACAGTCAGGTGGTGGTGGAACCCAGCTACATGGTCGACGTCACCGCCGTCCGAAGCTGGGTGCAGTGCCCCAGGATCCAGTACCTCGGGAAGATACGGCCGACTCCGATGGAGTACCCCGTGGTGAAGGGCACTCTTGTGCATCAGGTGTTCGAGGACCTCCTGCGGGGGGCCGACGTCGACGCATCCGTCGAGCGACGGGTTCGGGAGTCGGGGGCGGAGGTCGAGCTCTCGGGTGAATCCATAGAGGACGCCCTAAAGGACGTGCGACAGCACGCCGACGCCATCTCTGGGTGGCTGAACCAGGACTCCCTCGGGGAAGACGGCTGGCGGAGCGAGGTCACGTTGGTGAGCACCGACCTCGGCCTGAAGGGGCGGTGTGACGCCCTCCGGCGCGGCCGCCCCGTCGAGCTGAAGACGGGGAAGAGCGTCGGAAGCGACCCGTACTTCCAGGACAAGATACAGGTGGCGCTGTACGCGCTCCTGCTGCGGGAGCGCGGCGTATACCCCGAGACGGGGACGGTGATCTACACGAAGAACGCTTCTCTCGACCGCAGCGAAGGCGACGTCTCGCCGGCGAAGGACTTCACCGTCGGCGACGGCCTCCTGGATTTCGCGCTCCGGAAACGCAACGAGGTCGCGGCGTACGAACGCCGGATCGAGGTGCCGACGGGGTACGAGGCGGAGGCGGACTGCAGCCGGTGCTTCGAACGCGACCCCTGCATGGTGGTCGCCGGCCGACTCCAGCAGGAGTCGAAGGCCGGCGAGATAGGGGAAGCCGTAGAGAACCACGAGCTCGAGTTCTTCAACGAGAGCTACAGGTCGATTGAGGAACGCCGGAGGGAGGTCTACGGGGAGTTCGCGGAGCTAGCGGACGGCGGCCGGTCCAGCGAGTACTCGATAACCGACGTCGAGGTGGAGCGGGTGGAGGAGGACGGCGAAGGCTTCGTGCTCCACTGCCGGAAGCCTCCGGACGCGTCGAAGATACGGGAGGGCGACGTCGTTCTCGCGAGCGACGGCGACCCCCTCAGGGGTGAAATGGCGCGGGTGAAGCAGTTGACGCCGGAGGAGATCGTGGTATCCATATCCGAAGACATCCGTGTGTCCAGGTTCGACGTCTATCCCTCGGAGTTCGGGTTCAGCCGCGAGCTATCCGCGTTACACGACTTCGTCCTGACGGGGGAGCGCCGGCGGAAGGACGTGTTCTTCGGAGAGCGGGAGCCGGAGTTCCGCGACGTCGACGTCGGCTCCATAGATGGTAATCCATCGCAGACGGATGCGGTGCGTCGGGGGTTGGCGGCGGACGACCTCTGCCTGATTCAGGGGCCGCCGGGGACGGGTAAGACCTACACCATCGCGCGCCTGGTTGCTGCGTCCGTCGACCGAGGTGAACGCGTCCTCCTGTCGTCGTACACGAACCGCGCCGTCGACAACGCCGTCGAGAACCTCCTAAAGATATCGGACGCCAACCTCGTAAGGGTGGGTACGGAGGGTGGAGTCGGTGACTCGGTATCTCATCTCATGCTGGACGGAGACGACGGAGCCGACGCCCTACGTGACGCCGACGTCGTCGCAGCTACTACGTCGTCGTGCAGCGGCAGGTTGATGCGGGAGCTAGAGTTCGACCGCGTAGTACTGGACGAGGCGAGTCAGCTGACGTCGACGGCGGCGTTCGCCGCGATGAACCGCGCACCCCGCTGGGTGTTCGTCGGCGACCAGATGCAGCTCCCGCCGGTGGCGCCGGAGGAGTCGGTGTTCGAACGGTTGCTGGAGCTCCATCCGGACTCAGCGGTGTCTCTCGACAAGCAGTACCGGATGGCGCAGAGGATACAGGCGTTCTCCGCCGGCGAGTTCTACGACGGCACCGTCTATCCTGCGAACCACGAGGTCGCTGCGAAAACCCTCGACGACCTGTCGAACGTAGACGTCGACAAGCTAGAAGACCCCTTACGGGACACCGTCTGTTTCGTGGACGTAGAGTCGTCCCCCCAGGGTAACGTCCACATGGAGGAGGTGGAGAAGACCGCTGAAGTCGTCGAGACGTTGTTGGATGCTGGCGTCGAAGGAGACGACGTAGGCGTCATAACTCCGTTCCGCGTTCAGGCGGCAGAGATATCAGAACGTGTGCCGGACGACGTCGCTGTCGACACGGTCGACAGGTTCCAGGGTTCGAGCAAGGAAGCTATCGTGGTGTCCTTGGCTGCATCGGGTGAGATGGAGAGTCCGGTGTTCGAGGACGACCGAAGGTTGAACGTGGCGTTGACTCGTGCGAAACGGAAGCTCGTGCTCGTCGGTGACGTGTCGGCGCTCCGTTCACGTGGTCTGTACTCGAGGATGGTGGACTGGGCCAGAGCCGACGACACCACCCCGGAATGAAGAACGTTGTTTGTTCGTTTCAGCAGATATCTTTCCCCCGTGCCAACTTATAAGGGTGGCGGGCGCCTACGTTCGGGGGTATGAGTCACCAGAAGGAAGCACGTCAGCCCGGCACCGTCGAGGAGAACGAGCTGCGGCTACCGAAAGATAAGTCCGAACAGATAATCGACGCATTGAACACGGATCTTGCAGCAACCTACGTCCTCTATCACCAGCTTCAGAAACACCACTGGAACGTCGAAGGCGCGGAGTTCCGCGACCTCCATATATTCCTCGGGGAGGCTAGCGAACACGCAGAACGGTTCGCGGACGTGCTCGCGGAACGGCTGCAGGCTCTCGGCGGCGTCCCCCATGCGTCGATGAGCACGCTGGAGCAGGAGTCACCCGTGGAACCGGAGGACGAACGGGTTTACCCTATACGGACGTCGCTGGAGAACGACCTGGAGATGTATGGAGACATCATAGAAAGCCTGCGCGAACACGTCGGACTCGCCACCGACCTCGGAGACCACGCTACCGCCGAGATACTTCGAGAGAACCTCGTGCAGGTCGAAAACGACGCCCACCACATCGAACACTACCTCGAAGACGACACCCTCGTCAGATGAGTTAGCGGCCGCCGAACGACTTCAACGACCGTTCCACGTCAGATCAGGTTCTCGTCTCTGTACCACTGTATCGTCTCAGGAAGTCCCGAACGGATGGTCGGATGCTTCAGCTGGTAACCGGTGGACATGAGCTTGTCGTTCGAGATATCGTAGTTGCCTTTGAGGTAGTACAGCGTGTCCGCCTCGACAGGTGGCTCCATACCGCAGGCGTCGAACGCCTTCTCAACCGGTGGAACAAGGGGATGGAGTTTCGCGAGGCTGCGGAACATCCTGCATCCCACCGGTAGACCGTAGACGTGTACGCCGGAATGTGCCGCAATCTGCCTCATGAACCGACCTGGAGTGTAGTCACCGTCGTCGACGACGTTGTACGGTTCACCGCCTTCACCGTGTTCGTCGAGATGGATAGCAGCGCCTACGACGTCGTCGACGTGAGCTACGGAGAACTTCTCCCGACAGTGAAGAGGGTAGAACTTCAGGTTGCCGCGTGAGACGTTCAACATGACTTCACCGAGAGCGTAGATGCAGCCGGGGCCGTAGACCGAACCAGGACGGATAGCTTTAACCTCGAAACCCGAGACGCCGTGGTACTCCATCGCAGCCTGCTCCTGAAGCCATTTCGAGAGGTCGTAGTTGCTCTCCGGGTTCTTCGGATGGTCCTCCGTAACAGGTAGCAGCTCCTCTTTCGGCGTGCCGTAGACGCCGCCGGTGCTCCAGACCACCATGGAGTCGACGTCGGCTTCGACCGCCGCGTCACATAGGTTCCTGGTGCCCTGGACGTTCACCTCCTCGAAGACCTCCCAGTCCAGGAGCGAGGAGTAGCTGAACAAGGCTGCGGTGTGGAAGACGACGTCGACGTCTTCCACAGCTTCCGCGAGGTCATCGGGTTCCGTCAGGTTGGCGGCTACGAACTCGACGTCGACGTCTTCGAGGACGGAGGTGTCGGCGGTCGCGAGGTCGGTGGCCTTCACGGTGTAGCCTTCGTCGTCGAGGCGTCTGCAGAGACGTGAACCGATGAAGCCGCAGCCGCCGGTGACGAGCGCGCGTCTGTCCATCTAATCAGAGGTATGACGACGCACCTGAAATAACCATTCCCCCTCGCTTGGAACCGTACATGCCAGTGGGTTCGAGGCGGAACACAGCTCGAACGTTCAGCTTTCGTCGGGGTAGCTCCAGTCATGAAGAACCGCTTCCTCGTACGCTGACGCCACCTTCAGAAGTCTGTGGTCGGTGTATATCTCACCCACTATCTGCACACCTACAGGGAGTCCGTCGACGGTGCCTGCGGGAGCGTTGACCACGGGATGGCCGGTCATGTTGAATATCCAGGAGAGCATCCAGCTCGTCGGCAGTCCGTTCGTGGACTCACCATCTATCTCCGTAGGCATCGGTTCATCGTGAGTCAACGGCGGGGTCGCGAGCGTCGGGGTCAACAGGGCATCGTATCCGGTGACGACTTCCTCTATCTCGCGGTACATTTCGGTCCGCACGAAGTCAGCCTCCGTGTAGCTCATGACGTCGTTCGACCTACCCTGTCGGACGAGGGTGACGAGACTCTGCGGCAAGCTGTCGCCGTGTAGGTCCAGGAGGTCGAAGCCGTGCTCCATCTCGAGCTCGCTGACTGCGGTGGCGAAGAACGTCGTCACCATCACGCTGTAGCTGTAGGTGAGGCCGCCGAACTCCGGCGGCTCCAGGCTCACGCGTTCGACGTCCGCTCCCGCGTCCTCGAGCTCCGACACCATGGCTTCCATGGTCTCACGAACCTCTGATGCCACCGAGAACAGGTCGAGGTCAGGGGAGTACGCGAACGAATGCTCCGAGATGTCCGAGTCGTATGTTTTCGAGCTGTTCGTCGTCTTCCGCGGTAGGCTGAAGGGGTCGACGGTGTCACGTCCCCTTAACACGTCGAACAATAGCCTGAGGTCTTCTACGGAGCGCGCCATGGGTCCGTGGACGCCGAACGGGGTGTGGCCACGATAACCGTTGACGTGGTTGCCGCGTGGGACGACAGCGTGACTGGGTTTCAGTGAGAAGACTCCGCAGCAGGATGCGGGGTTCCTGAGGCTGCCGCCGACGTCGCTTCCGGTGGCGAGCGCGCAGAGGCCGTCAGCTAGCGCGGCCGCGCTTCCGCCGGACGAGCCGCCGGAGTTCACCTCTCCTTCGGGGTCCCACGGCGTCGAAGTCGCGCCAACGACGTCGTTGATGGTGCGGACACGGTGACCGAGCTCCGGCGTGTTCGTGGTTCCGACGACGACCGCGCCCGCGTCCAGAAGCCGCTGGACGATGACGGAGGACTCGCTGGCGACGTTCTCCTCGAACGCCTTCAACCCCAATGTGTTACGCACCCCCTCTCTGGTGTCTGCGAGATCCTTGATGGCGACGGGGACGCCGGCGAGAGGAAGCTGTTCTTCGTCGTCGAGCCTGCTTCGGACGTTGCGTGCGTCCTCCCTCGCGTCCTCCCTCGTGACGGTGACGAAGGAGTTCGTTACATCTCCTCGCTCATCTATCCTCTCTAGATAGAGGTTAAGGAGTTCGTCCGATTCGAGGTCTCTGGCTCGGACAGCGTCCGCAATCTCGTGTGCGGACGTGAAGCAGTCGAACATAACGTTGTTTACGCGAACGATGGTGTTAGAAGTTGTGCCGTCGGTTTCCAGCGTTTATTCGACCACGTCGACGGCTTCGTCCGTGGAGATCCAGCCGTCGCAGTTGCCGTGTTCGACGAAGACCTTCCGTCCCGGTCGGGTCGTGTAGATGCAGATACGTTGGAGGGCGTGCCTGCATCCGTCGGATAGCTCCTCGACATCTAGAGGGTTCTGTCCGATTGCGTCTTCCGGTTCCGGTCCGTCCGAGGGTTCCATCGTCCGCAGTTAGGGCAGCCTAAAAGAAAAGGCTTTGCAGTCGAACCCGTTAGATGGAACGTGACACGTCAGGGTGACGAGTACTACCGGAAGGCGAAGGAAGAGGGGTTGCGTGCGCGTTCCGCGTACAAGCTACGTGAGATAGACGACGAGCTCGACGTATTCGGGGAACGCGACACGGTGGTGGACCTGGGTGCTGCACCCGGTGGCTGGCTTCAGGTCGCGGACGAACGCGCAGGTGAGGTCGTCGGCGTCGACCTCCAGCATATCGAACCTCTGGAAGGCGTGGAGACCTTGCAGGGAGACGTCACCGAAGACGACACCATCGAAGCCATCATGGAGGTCGTTGGAGACGTCGACGTCGTGGTGTCGGACATGGCGCCCGACGTCACAGGTGAGTGGACCGTCGACCACGCACGAAGCGTGCATCTCGCGCGCAACGCCCTCGACGCCGCTGAGAAGCTGCTGGAATCCGGCGGTGACTTCGTCGTCAAGGTTTTCCAGGGACGTGACATCGACGAGTTCCGCGAAGAGGTCGAACGGGAGTTCGAGTACGTGCAGACCGTTGTACCGGAGGCTAGCCGTGACGAGTCCAGCGAGATCTACCTAGTCGGCAAGAACCGGTTGACGGCGCCGGTGCGCAGAGGAGACGTCGTCGACGTCGAGATAGAGACCGAAGGCGACGAAGGCGACGGTGTCGCGAAGATAGAGGAGTTCGTGCTGTTCGTCGAAGACGTCGACGTCGGAGACGAGGTGACGGTTGAGGTCACCGAGGTGCGCGCTAACTACGGCTTCGCGAAAAGCCTCTGAAGACCGAGCGGTCAGGTCGTATACGCAAGTACTTTCATCCGAGAGCCCAATCTGAACTCAAAGATGTCGAACGGAGGATGCGTAACGTGGTAGAGGCTCCTGAGATCATGGCTAACGTGCTCGGTCAACAGGTCGCGGACGCGTTGCTGTCCGCCGCCATCTTCCTAGTGTCGTTCGTCTTGCTGTACCTCGTGGGTAAGTACGTCTTCAGGAACCTCGTGGAGCGGTTCTTAGACCGCAGAGACGTCGAACGCCACGTCCGCAAACCCCTGATGAAGGTGACGCGGTACGGAGTGATATTCGGGGCGCTCGCCGTCGCCGTCGCGCTCGCGGGCTTCGGCAACGTCCTGACGTCGCTCGCCACCATCGCGGCGGCGGCGACGCTCGCCGTCGGCTTCGCGTTGCAGAACGTCATCCGTAACTTCGTCGCAGGCGTCTTCATCTACCTCGACAAACCGTTCAAGATAGGTGACTGGATAGAGTGGGAGGGCAACAGCGGCGTCGTCAAGGACATCAGCTTACGCGTCACCCGCGTCGAGACCTTCGACCACGAGCTCCTCACGGTGCCCAACAGCCATCTCACGGAGAACGTCGTGAAGAACCCCCAGCACAACGACCAGCTGCGTATGAAGTTCGTCTTCGGCATCGGATACGGCGACGACATCGAGCGCGCGAACGAGATCATACTGGAGGAAGCCGAGGAACACCCAGATATAATGGAGGACCCCGCGCCCTCCGTCCGAGTGCACGAGCTCGCCGACAGCTACGTCGGCCTCCAGAGCCGCGTCTGGCTCGCCAACCCCACCCGGGGAGACTACACGAAGGTCAGGTCGGAGTACGTGGAAGCCGTGAAGAACGCGTTCGACCGCGAGGGCATCGAGATACCGTTCCCGCAGCGAGACCTCAGCGGAGTGCTGGAGACGCGGACCGTAGACGGGGAACGCACGGCATGACCTCGAAGGCGGTCGTCGGAGGCATGGTCTACCGCGACGGAGAGCTGGAGCGGAAGGACGTCCTCGTCTACGACGGCAGGATAGCCGAGGTCTGCGACGAAGTCGACGTCGACGACGTAGACGAGGTCGTGGACGCAGACGGCCGCGCGGTACTGCCGGGAGCGATAGACGTTCACGTCCACTTCCGGGCGCCTGGCTACACTCACAAGGAGGACTGGCGTACTGGTTCGAGAAGCGCGGCGGCGGGCGGCGTCACCACCGTCGTCGACCAGCCGAACACCGACCCCGAGACCGTTACCGGTGAAGCGTTCGACTTGAAAGCTGAGGCTGCGGCGGAGAAGTCCATCGTCGACTACGGAGTCAACGCCGGAGTCAGCGAAAGCTGGCAACCCGAAGAGCTGTTCCAGCGGCCTGTGGCGGCGTATGGCGAAGTGTTCATGGCGGACTCCACCGGTGAGATGGGCGTCGACGCCGACGTCTTCGAGGACGCAGTCAGTGAGATACAGAGCCGTGGCTATCTCGTCACCGTGCACGCGGAGGACAGCTCGCTGTTCAGGGACGTCGAGCTCCGGTCGACCGACGACTGGAGCCGGATGCGGCCGCCGGAGGCCGAGGTTGCGGCGGTGGAGAAGGCGATGGAGGCCGCGCGGGAACCCCTGCATTTCGCGCACGTCAGCCACCCCGACGCCGTCGACGTCATAGCGCCGACGGACCACACCTGCGAGGTGACGCCGCATCACCTCTTGCTGTCGCGCGACGACCTGCCGGAGCTCGGGACGTATGGGAAGATGAACCCGCCCTTGAGGAGCGAGGAAGCACGGGAGGAGCTGTGGCGGCGGTACGTCGACGGAGACGTCGACTGCGTCGCCACCGACCACGCACCCCACACCCGGGAGGAGAAGGACGCTCCAGTGGCTGAGGCGCCGTCCGGCGTCCCCGGAGTGGAGACTATGCTGCCGCTGCTGCTGGCGAAGCACCTCGAAGGTGAGGTGTCGCTGGAACGTGTCGTCAGGTCGACTTCGCGGAATCCGGCGGCGGTGTTCGGCTTCGAGGACAAGGGCCGGCTCCGAGCGGGCTACCACGCAGACCTCGTGTTCGTCGACCTCGAAGCCGAGCCCGAGGACGTCGACGCAAGCGGCCTACATTCCCGATGCACGTGGACGCCCTTCGAGGGCTATCCCGCAGTGTATCCCGAGATGGTCTTGCGCCGCGGCGACGTGGTATTCCACGACGGAGATTTCCCCTTCGACGGTGGCGGAGAGAACGTCGTATGATGGGATTCAGGTGAGAGAGATGCGTCCTACTCTATCTTTCGACGACGGTGTTCCGAAGCGTCCCGATGCCTTCGTAGGTTATCTCGACATCGTCACCTGCTTCGAGGCCGCCGGGGTTGGCGGGGCTGCCGAACGCGACGACGTCGTCGGGCTTCAGCGTGAACCGTTTGCTCATGAACGACACCAGCTCCTCCGGTCTGAACAGCATCATGTCGGTGTTGGCGTCCTGACGGACCTCTCCGTTGATGGTGGTCTCGATGTCCGCCGACTCGAGGTCGGGGTCGGTCTCTATCCACGGCCCAAGGGGTGCGCTGCCGTCGAACGCCTTCCGCGCCGTCCGACGCTCCTGATCCAGGCAGTCGAGGTCGTTCATTATGGTGTAACCTAGGACGTAGTCGTCCACGTCTTCCGGCTCTATGTCACGGCACTCGCGTTCGACGACGGCGGCGAGCTCGCCTGCGTACGTCAGGTCTTCCGTCCAGCTGGGGATGGTTATCTCGGTCTCCGGCGGATGCGCGGCGACCGCGGGCTTGATGAAGAAATCCGGTACTTCGGGGACGTCGTACTCCATCTGATCTATCTTCTCCGCGTAGTTCCTGCCGACGCAGAACAGGGTCCCTGGTTCACACGGCGCCAGGAGTTCGTCGTGGTCTACCTCGTCGGGATCTACCTGATGACGCTGCGGCCTGCTTCGGGTTCGCGCGAGCTTCATGGTAGAAGCAGTCGGACTCCGGCTTTACGTCTTGCGCTTCCCACGTCAAAGGAGGGCGCAGGCACCGTGACCTAGTTCTCTAGCTCAGACTTACCGGATTCAAGCCTGAACTGGCTGAAACCAGACCATCCGAGAACCAGTATCCAGGCATTCGATTTAAGGAACTCGATGCCTTCTGTCACGCCATAGAGATGTCGGAGGAGCCTCTGGAGCCCACGGGCACCAACGTCGAAGGCGAGGCACCTGACGCCGAACCCACGGTGGAGACGGAGGAGGCGACGGTCACCGACGACTCGGAGCTCGAGCGCACGCTCGGACTCGCCGGCGGACTCGCCATAGGCATAGGGACGATGATTGGCGCCGGGATCTTCGTCTTCCCCGGACTCGCCGGCGCAGAGGTCGGGACGGCTGCGACGGCGTCGTTCGCCGTCGGTGGCGTCATCGCCTTGCTGGTGGCGTTGCCGACGTCGGAGCTCGCGACCGCGATGCCGAAAAGCGGCGGCGGATACTACTTCATCAGCCGCGGACTCGGGACCCTCGCCGGAACGGTCGTCGGGCTCTGCCTCTGGATAGGACTCGTGTTCGCGACCGCGTTCTACCTAGTGGGACTCGGGTTCTACGCGCTCGACGCCTTCGCCGAAGTAGGGATATCCATCGGCGGAAGCCCGGGACTCCTCGTCAGCGCGTTGGCAGTGGTGTTCGGCGTCGGCTTCACCGTCCTGAACGTCACGGGGACGGAGAACGCGGCGAAGCTCCAGAACGCCATCGTCGCCCTCCTATTGTCGATGCTGGTGGCGGTCCTCGCGTTCGGCTTGCTCGACAGCCTCGGCTTCGTCGACGCCGGAACCCCTGCGGAGGAAGCAACGGACGTCTGGAGCGCCGTCCCCATCCTGTCCGTCGCGGCGCTCGTCTTCACCAGCTACCTCGGGTTCGCTCAGGTCGCCACAGTCGCCGGCGAGATGAAGAACCCAGGGAAGAATCTTCCGCTCGCGATGATAGGCAGCGTCGTCATCGTCACCGTATTGTATGTCTTGACGATATTCGTCGCCACCAGCGTCTTCGACAAGGACTCCCTCGCCGACGCCGGAGAGACCGCGATGGTGGAGATAGGTAGAGAGCTTCTCGGCGTACCAGGTGCGCTCGTCATAATCGTCGGCGGCTTGTTGGCGACGATGTCGTCGGCGAACGCCTCCATCCTCAGCACAAGCCGCGCGATATACGGGGTGTCGAAGGATGCCTTGCTTCCGAAGTGGGCGGCGCGGATAAACCTCAGGTACGGCACCCCACATGTCGCGTTAGCGATGGCGGGCGGCCCCGTCGTGGTACTGGCGGCGACTCGTCAGGTGCAGCTGCTGGCGGAGGTGGCGTCGTTCCTACATCTCGTGATGTACGGCCTCATCTGCGTGGCGTTGATAGCGATACGTCGCGACGAACCAGAGTGGTACGACCCCGAGTTCCGCGTACCCGGCGGCGACGTCATACCGGCCGTGGGAGCGTTCGCGAGCTTCGGGTTGATAGCGTTCATGGATCCATTGTCGATAGCGGTGGGAGCGGTGTTGATAGCGGTGACGGCAGGGTGGTACTTCTATTACGCTGGCGACGTAAACCTCAAGGGGGCGCTATGACATCCAACGTGCTCGTTCCCGTGAAGATACTCGAAGGCGGTGGCGTGTCACCAGGGTTGATGACTTTGTTAGGCACCGTCGACGTCACCGTGCTCGGCTACCACGAATTGCCGGAGCAGACGCCGCCGGATCAAGCTCGCAGCCAGTACGAGGAGCAGGCGGTGTCGGCGCTCGAGGACCTCGAGCAGGAGTTCCGGAGCGCGGGCGGGGAAGCCGACCATCGGCTGGTGTTCACCCATGACAGCCGGCAGACCATCGAACGTGTCGCCGACGACGTCGACGCTCGCGCTTACGCGATATCCGGCGTCACCGGCGACGTCGACAGCTTGCTCGTCGCACTGTCGGGTGACGTCGCCGTCGACCGCGTCGTCGGCTTCGTGAAAGAGGTCGTCGGCGACCGCAGTATAGCGGTGACGTTGTTCGTCGCGGGAGAGGATGCGGAGGCGGCGGAGAGGAAGCTAGAGTGGGCGGAGGAGAAGTTAGAGGGGTCCGGTGTAGACGTCGACACCCGGTTCTCGGTGTCGGGGTCGCCTTTCCAGGCGTTGGTGGATGCGGTGAAGGGTCACGACGCCGTCGTCGTCGGGGAGAAGGCGCCGTCGTTGAAGGAGCTGGTGTTCGGTGACGAGGCGGAGAAGCTCGCGGAGGCGTCGGTGGGGCCGGTGCTCGTGGTGAGGTACGACGAGTATCTGGACGGGTGACGTCACTTATCTTTTTACTCCACGGCTTCATCTACCGCGTATGACGGAGGACGACCCCCCGGACTCCCCCGCCGACGTCACCTCCATCGACAACGGCCTCGACCAGCTTCAGGAGCTCGAGGACACCGTCGACGGCCGTCACGAGGTACAGGAGGTGCGTCAGGCGATAAAGATGGTGGAGAAGCTGTCGCCGCGTAGGGCGATAGAGAAGTACACTACACGTGATATGGCGCAGACGTTCGTAGGAGGAATCCTGCTGTCGCTCCCCTTGCTGGTGGAGGACGGAGTCTTCGACATCGCCGAATGGTTCGTCGACTTCACCGTCGCAGGCGTACCCGTCTTCCTCATCGGGAACGTCGCGTTCGTAGTCGTCCTCAGCTACGGCTTGATATACTGGTCGGACTTCCGGCAGGTGAAGCTCAAGAAGATACTCGGCGTGTTCCCCCGGAGGTTGATGGCGGTGCTCACTATCTCGTTGTTGACGGCGTCGTTCCTCGTCTTCCTCTGGGGAAGACACACGATAGACGACCCGTCACGGTTGGAGGTGTTCGCCCGTATAACCGTGATATGGGCGGCGGCGGCGTTCGGCGGCGCGCTCGGCGACATACTCCCCGGTGAAAGCAGGGGAACCGACGTCAACGAGATGATAGAGGGGATGCTGTCGAAGAGAGATACAGAGGAAGAAGACTGACGGGGCAGAGGAAGACTGAACAAGCCGTAGAGACCGAGCTATCCGTGGAGGCCGGAGTCCTTCGAAGGCTCTACACCGTGTCTCCTGCAGACCTCCACCGCTTTCTCCCGAAGAAGAGATGGCTTCGGCAGCTCACCGTGTTCGCGGGCGTAGCTGATGAGCCATTCGGCGACGGTGTCGACGGCTTCCTCACCGGCTTCGTCCTCCACCTCCTCCAGCGCTTCGAGGTACGCGGGTTCCCACCGTTCGAACCGCTCCCGAAGCAGGCCTTCCTCCTCCCTCGTCTGCCGTATCTGCTTCAGCCAGTAGTAGACGTTAGCCATGGAGTTCGTTAGGGTGACGAAGGGTAAAAACCCTTCCAGCCCTCTGTCACCCATGCTGCCAGGGGTTTCTCACTTGGTCGAGTCCACCACAAGATGGATACGTCTCAGCTGTTTCTTCATCTGTATGAGAGAGGAAGCCGACAACGTCCGGAAGCTCGTCAACCTCCTCGGTGACACGGGGTTCGTGGACGCGATATCCAACGCCGAAGAGCTAGTGAGGGACGCGGAGGCGACGCTCGAAAGGGTGGAGAAGATAGAGGGTGACGCCGAACAGGCGGTGCGCGAAGCCAACGTCGCGTTGAACCAGGTGGACAGCCGCCTCCAGAAGTTCGACGAGACCATGCGGTTGATAGAGGCGAAGATAGAGGCGGCGTTCAGCATCGGTTTCTTCTTCTTCGCCCTCACCCGCTACCTCGAAGGCGACCTGTACATCGCGGCCGCACTCGCTGTGATGGGGTTGATGGGTGCCGGCAGCCTCATCGTCACCATAGCGACGATGCCTCAGGTGCAGAAGCTCCTGAGCATCGGCGAGTACGCGAGCGACCAGGTCACGGATCTATCCACGGGTGAGCTGGGGCGACGTGACGGAAGGAGGAAGAGGATGGAGGCCGAGGCGAGAGAGGTCGAGGCAGCTGAAGGAAGACAGGGTAGCTGGGACACCCGCGAAAGGTAGAGCCAGCTCTACGTTGATGCTGAACCATGGGGATGGATGACGGTCGCGGCGTCCAGATGGATACAAACTGGCGCCAGCAACCCTTCTTCCGTTTAGAAGTACACCGTGGATATCGGCGACGGTGAGAGCCTGATGAAAGCCGTCCAGGACACCGGTAGACGCGAGGTCTACATGGACGACGAAGCCGACGAAGACCACCGTATGCCCTTCAGCGTCGACGACCCTCCTCCACGTTGAACGACCGCTGCACTGTACGGGTTCCGGAGAGGGAGATTCAGCTGATAAAGCTTAATCAGCTGTCAGCTTGAATGCACTTCCGAGATGACTTCAGAGGCCGTAAATCCAGGTGAAGTCGAGGAGGACGACGCACTGGACTACGAGATGTCGTTGGACGAGGTGATGACGGACGAGTACGTCTCCGTAGACATCGACACCTCCGTCGCGGACGCCGTCGACGAGTTCCAGAGATACAGCCCCGAAGACCCCGAGACGACGTCCGTGTACTACGTCTACGTAGTCGACGACGACGGCGTACTCAAGGGTGTAGCGTCGCTCAGGGAGCTCCTGAAGGCGGACGACAGCCAGTCTATCTCCGAGGTCATGGCCACCGACCCCGTAGCCTTCCACGACTCCTCCGACGCCGAACGCGTGGCGACGGAGGTCGCCGACCTACACTACCCCGCCGTCCCCGTCGTCGACGAAGACGGCGTCCTCGTCGGCATCGTACGCAGCGACGTCTTGGTCGACGTCGTCGAACAGGAGTCCAGCGAGGACATGCTCCGGATGCAGGGGATGCGCGTCCCCGACCTCGAAGGCGAGGACCTGCAGAAGGAGGAGGAGCAACGCAGCCGGCTGATGCTCGACGCCAGCATCCGCGATATACTCGGGATCAGGGTCCCCTGGTTGATCGTCGCGTTAGCCGGCGGCTTCCTCGCCGGCGGCGTCATCGGAGTCTACGAGGAGACCCTGGAAGCCGTCGTCATCCTCGCGTTCTTCATCCCCGTGGTGATGGACATGGGAGGCAACGTCGGCACGCAGTCGTCGACGATATTCATCCGCGGCGTAGTGCTCGGCCACATCGACAGAGCCAACGTCGTGAAACGCATCATGAAGGAGTCCATCGTCGGACTGATAATCGGGGTCATCGTCGGAGCGGTCGCCGCAGGGGTCGCCTACCTCTGGCTGACGATGCTGCGCGCCGACCCCGCCGCCATCGAGGTCGCCTTAGTGGTGTTCGGTGCCATGGTCGGCACCTCCACCGTCGCTGCATTAGTCGGCTTCGTCATACCCTGGTTGGTCTACATGGGGGGTCAGGATCCTGCGGCGGCGTCGAACCCCATCGTGACGACGATAAAGGACGTAAGCGGCCTGCTCATCTACTTCGGGCTCGCCAGCCTGTTGATAAGCGAGCTCCTGGTGTAGCCATCTCCCTGATGTAGCTACCTGAGGTTAAGGAGGTGTCTTTAACTGAGACGCGGTATACAGGGAGATAAGAGATGGATGTCGAGGAATCTGATCTACCGGGAGTCGGCAAGAAGTTCACCATCGATATAGGGGACGGCGAGAGCCTGGTGATAGTCGTCCACAACACCGGTAAACGAGAGGTTTTCCTGGACGACGACCCCGACGAAGACAATCGGAAGCTGTTCAGCGTCGACGACAGACTCGCCCGCGTCGTCGGCAGCGTCCTGGAGGGCGCGTACTTCCAGCCCGTCGCCAGCGAGGAAGCGGAGACCTCGCTGGGTGACGGCAACCTCATCGAATGGGTGACGGTGGACGACGACAGCGGGTTCGTCGGACGGACCGCGGAGGAAGCAGGTTTCGTCGAAGAAGGAGGTGCGGCGATAGTCGCGATATCCCGGGAAGGCGAGACGTTCACTGGTGAACCACCGGTGGAGGAGATACAGGCCGGCGACACCTTAGTCGTCGTCGGCACACGTGAGGACTGCAGGGAGTTCATAGAGAACTTCGAAGGCTAGACCATGGCTGGCGTAGAGCTGTTCGAGGTCGGTGTCGCTCTCGCCGTGATAGCGGTGGCCGGCGGGCTCGCGATGATGGTGCGGCAGTCGGTGATCCCGTTCTACATAGTCGCCGGCATGCTCGCCGGCGAACACGTCTTAGGCGCGCTCGGCTATCCCTACGTCGGAGAGAGCGACCACGCGTTCTACTTCATCGAGATAGCCGCCGAACTCGGTATAGTGCTGCTGCTGTTCTTCCTCGGGCTCGAGTTCAGCATCACCAAGCTCGCTAAGAACAAGGACCGCATCATGAAGGCCGGAACCATCGACCTCCTCAACCTCGGTGTCGGCCTCGTCATCGGGTTCGTGTTCTTCGGCGACCTCGTGGCTGCCGTCCTCGTCGGCGGCATCGTCTACATCTCGTCGAGCGCCATCATCACGAAGAGCCTGATGGATCTCGGATGGATAGCGAACCCCGAGAGCGAACCCATGCTCGGCATCCTCGTCTACGAGGACCTGTTCATCGCCATCTACCTCGCCGTCATAAGCGCCGTCCTGCTCGGCGGCGAAGGAGTCGTGGACGCCGCCGGCGCCATCGGAGTCGCCGTAGCGTTCATCCTCGGACTCCTGATACTCGTCTACTACGGCACCAGGTTGTTCCAGGAGATGCTCGAGGTCGACAGCAACGAGATGACGGTGTTGCGGGCTCTCGGCGTCACAGTCCTCGTAGCGGGGGCGGCGCTCGCTCTCGGCGTCAGCGAAGCCGTCGCGGCGTTCTTCATCGGTATGGCGTTCAGCAGCACCAGCCACGTCCACGACATAGAGGAGCTGCTGTCGCCGGTGCGCGACGTCTTCGCCGCGTTCTTCTTCTTCTGGATCGGACTCGTCACCGACCCCACCGTGTTCCCCATGGTATTGGGTCTGCTCGCCGTCGCCGTCGTCTTCACCGCGCCGTCGAAGTACCTGACGGCGTACAAGGGCGGACGCATCTACGGCCTCGACCAGAGGCGGTCGACGCGCGTCGGCCTCGGCATGGTGACGCGCGGCGAGTTCAGCTTGATCATCGCCGCGATAGCGGCGTCGGCGACGGGTGCGTTCGCGACAGAGGCGGTTACGGAGACCATCCCCGCGTTCGCCGTCGCCTACGTGCTGTTCATGAGCATTCTCGGCACCACTCTGATGCAGTACAGCGGGTTCTTCGAGAGGCGGCTGGCGGCTGGAGATAATGCAGAAGCAGAGTAGGTTAGCTTAAGCAGAGTGCGTTAGCTCGATAGCCGCGGAGCTTCTACTCCTGCTCAGTCACCCTCTCGATCTCGAGGTCCAGATTCAGATCGTCGAACTCGGGGTCGTCTCCCACTACGAGCGTGGCGTCTGATTCCGCCGCGAGGGCGGCGGCGTAGGAGTCCCCGAGCGATATACCACCGGCGGCCTTGATCTCGGCGACCTGGTTCCACGACGGCGTCAGGAGGTCGACTCCGAAGCCACGTAGCACACGGAGGTCGCGTTCACCGGCTTCGAGAGCATTCTCTGGTGGCGAGTTATCGAGGTCACCGGTTTCCAGACGAGCAACCTTGTACACGAGTTCGACTGCTGTGGCGTGTGAGATGGCGGCGGAGGAGCTGCCTGCGTCTACTTCGTGGAGGACGTCGGCTACCTGGTCAGCACCTCTCTCGCCGTAGAGGTACGCGATCAACGGTTCGGTGTCGAAGACGTAGTCAGCCTCAGTCATCCTTCCATGGTTTCAGCCGTCTTCCTCCAGCGAGAGGTCTTCGTCCTTCATCTGCTGAAGCCGGTCGAGGACTTCTCCTTCTCCGTGTTCCCCCGCGTGGACTCCCTTCAAGTCGTCGACGGATGGCATGGGTTCCACGACGATCTTGCCGTCTTCCTCGTGAACGTAGACCTTGCCGGGTGCGTCGATCCCGAACCGCTCCCGTAGCTCCTTCGGGATGGTAGCCTGTCCTTTCTCGCTGACTCGGATGACGCGGCCGGACTCGTCCGCTTCTGTAGACATCCTACGCTAAATTAGGAGTCAGTAACACAAAAACGCTCGTGTTAATGACCCGGATAGTTTTACCTTACGTTTTAGTTTTACTCCACCATCCAGTATCCGACGCTACCCAGGTTGTCGCCGGCGGGCTGGAGCGCGCTGTCGGCGGCGCGGAAGCCTTTCGCGATGGACTTCGGGATGCTGCGGTAGAGGCCGAACGGCACGAGGAAATCTGTGTCGTGGTCGACGACGTCGGCGCCTGCGTCGGTGACGAACTCCCTTACGTCGGTGTCGCTGTAGAGGTGGCTGCCCATCGGGAGGAACCGGTTGTAGAGCAAGCGGGCGCTGGGGCTGCGGAAGACGTCGAAGACGACGGGTCCGCGGCTGACGCGCACGAGCTCCTGGAGGTAGGGCGTGGGTTCGGGAACGAGGTGGAAGAAACGCATCGCGACTGCGATGTCGAACGAGTCGTCGGGGAACGGCAGCCGGCTGCCGTCTACGCGGAGGAACTCCGGCCGGCCCTCGTCGATGGAGATAGCTGCGGCTTTGTCGACGCCCTGCTCTAGCATCTCGCGGCTGATGTCGCCGGCGACGACGTCCGCGCCCTGTCCAGCGAGCTCGACGCTGAACCTGCCGGTTCCGCACGCGAGCTCGAACACCTCCTTGCCTTCGATGTCGCCGACGAGGTCGAACAGCGCGTCCTTCTCGCCGGTATCGACGAGCTCACCGCCTTTCGAGAACCGCCATTCGTCGTACTCCTCCGCGGTGCCGTCCTCCTGATACCACTCGCGTCCTTTCACGGTTCCCTGTTGCGTGGACTGCGGTATTAATTCCCGTGGTTGAACTGCGTTAGGTGGAGGGGTTTTACTCTACCCGGACTTCGTTCTCGGTGACCTGGAGGTAGGTTATGGTGTCGGTCTGCGCACCGAGGTTGAGGTCTACTGGTGAACCTTGGCGCATGGGGTTTTGTGGTTCGTTATTGGATGCATCGAGGGATTGCCCGACGATAGCCCCCTCCCATTCCGCGTTGCCGAAGCCGGACGGTGATATCACGGTGTTCGGAGCGTACAGTGTCACGTACTTCTCGCTGCCGCCGGCTCCTGCGATGTCAATAGAGTCCACGCTGGAGTGAACGAAGACTATCATCTCCGAAGTGTTACCGGAGTTCGGTGGTGGATTCAAATCAAGCTGTCCCGGCATAAAGGTCTGCTGAGGTTCATCTCGAAGCATTACTTCTAACCTCGTATTGCCGGTGTCGTTGTCAGTTATACTCCATGTGTCAGTACCATGGCTGTAGGCCCCATCCACCGCTATGGTCACGTTTCCTTCCGATAGGTCGAAGTCAGCGTCCCCAAAATCTGGGTCGTCACTGAAGTACAGCAGGTAATCTTCGCCGGAGTCTGGAGCGATTTCGCAATCGTCGGGTATCCCTCCTTCGTCAACGGTACAGTCATCTACTTCGTCGTTGTCGTTGTCGTTTCTGGCGTCTGACAGCGTGTCCTCTATGTAACCTGATGCGCTGAGGAAGTACTCGTTCTCACCTGGATCTCCGTCGAACCAGTCGCCGTCGGCGCTGCCCTGGAATGAGTGACCTCCGTCAATGTCGTCGTCGTGGGGTACAGCGAGCTCCACGATCGCGGTCTGTTCGTCGTCGTCGATGTTGTCCTCACCGACAGTGCCCGCTGTCCGGGATTCGAAGTACTTCGCCCATGCACGGTAGTACTCGCTCTGTATCTCTGCAGTGACTGTTCCTCCGACTATCGGGTTTTCGTCGAATAGCTGCACGGCTTCAGGAGTAGTACCTACGCGTATATTCCTGCCGGCTGTGGAAGAGGCTGTGAAGTTAGTTGTTACGTTGAACAATGGCACGGTCAAAGTCTGTCCACGGGTGGAGTAGTGGAACTCCGGTGGAGATATCATGACCGAGTCGTTGCTGAAGAACGACTTCTTCCAGACTGCTCCACCTTCGTACGCTATCTTCTCTTCGTTGTCGGTGTCCGTGTACTCTATCTTGCCGATGTCAACTTCGACTAGTGTTCTGTTGAAGTTGTCTTGAGCTACTTGTACGTCGCCGCTCTGGTTTACGGGGTCACAGAGAGGGTCGACACAGTTCGAACTATCAGGTCCATCGAGATTGTCTATCCCTTCAGTGAGCTGTTCTCTACCCAGGGAGTTAGCCGTGAGCTTGACCTCTTCATCCGTGAAGTTGTGGTACATTCTCAGTGTCGCCCCTTCGGGATCTGCTCTGAGCTCTCCGCCGTGGAGGTTCATCTCGACGTTCTGCGCCTCCGACGCTCCGAGCGCTGAGGTAGCTAGCTTGGAGTCCAGCAGCGAGAACTCGTTCTCTATCTGAGAGGACTCCGACAGCTCCATTCCGCCGCTGATAGCGGGTTCCGCGAAGTACAGTATACCGCCTATCGCTACCATGGTCAGCCCGAGGAGAAGGATTATACCGAGGACCTCCGACTGAGCGATTTCCGGAATCCGTTCACCCGAGGTTCGTTTCTTATAGCTCATGTTTAGCTCTAAAGCGTTGATCAGGCAGTAATCCTTGCTTCTATTAGGTAATCTTTGTACATAACCCTGTCGCCTGCACCTTGTTCGAACTCTATCTGCGCCGCGTCGTCCCCGACATCTCTCGTGTTTATCCTGGTCGAGGCATCCTCTATCGACTCGAAGTATGCCTGCCAGGCGTCCGCGTGTTCAGACGTCACTCTTATGGTGACATCGTCGGAGTCTATCCTCTTCATGACATCTGATCTGAGAGATGCCTGTTTTCTGACCAGTATCGGGCCGTCTCCGGATAGCTCCTGGAACCCCTGGAAACGTACGTTCTGCAGGATCGCCGTGTAGGTAGCTGAAGCAGCCTCGTTCTCCCGTACCGTCCAGCCGGGTTCTACCAGCATCGCGGAATCATTGCGTGCAGTCGACGTCCGGATAACTGCACCGTTCTCGTAGATTATCTGCTCCTCCCCGTGTTCGTAGGTCAGCGTAGACGCTCCTCTGACGATGTCCCAGTCGGGGGAAAGCCCTGTTTCACCCGAGACGTTAATCTGGTACGTCGGATTGCCGAGCGACACCTCGGAGTCGAACAACCTGATATGCGTCGCTCTCCGCGACACGTCCCTCTCCGTTATCTCGTCGACGTTGCCGTCGAGGGTGCTGAATATCTTCTCGGTGTTGGTGATGTGCTGGTGTTCGCGGTTGTCCTCCAACACAGGTATGGCGTTCGCGTACACCATGCCTATCGCCATGAAGACTATTCCGAGCACTATGATGAAGCCGACGACCTCGGAGACACCTAGCTCGTCTCCCTGGTTCCTCTGTATCATGATATATCGTGTATCTCCCCGTCTCGGTAGTCGACGAAGTGGTTCTGTCCACCCGTCAGCTCTATGGGGGTGTTATCGCTGTTTATCTCCGCTCTGTGTTCTACCGTGATGATGGTCCTTCCCGAGTTCAGGGTTATGTTGTCGTCGTTCACGGTTAAGGTGTACGCCTGGTCGATGTCGTCGCTGGAGAAGTACATCATGCTGTCGTCGTCGGGGTTGCTGCGTGCGAGTCTGTCGGTCTTCTCCAGCTCCCACACCACTCGTTCACCTGCGACGTGCAGCTCGGTCTCCCGTGCGTCGTCGGCGAGATCCGTGTAGAAACCCTGCATCGTGAACAAGACGATGGACACCGCGATAGTGGCGATGCCGAAGTTCAGTATGAAACCCGTGGTTATCGAAACCGCCTGCTGCCTTCTGCCGGGGTCGCTGGGTTCGTGGTTACGCATCATGGTATAACCACCTTGTCTAATTTGAAGTCCTCCTGTCTAGCGCTCACACCCTCGACTTCCCGGACGTGTTCGACGTCACCGCTGACGTAGCTGAAGGAGTACGAGGCATCGTGGACGACACCCACCTCATGGATGGGATAATCACCCAGGTCGTCGACGCAGGGAGCCTGTTCCTCACAGACACCCAGGTCAGCTGCGTCCACGTCACTGGATAACCTGTACTCGTATCCTCCATCCCATCCCTCGATGTTCTCTATCGCTACAGAGGTCACATCCTCGTCGTTAATCCACTCCGGCATGAGGTCATCAGAGTCAGTGTGACAGTCGTCGTCTCTATCAAACCTAAGGCAAGCTTCTTCATCTTGTACATCTATCTCTACGGTTATGTTATCCGTACCACTGGGCACAGAAATATCTCTATAGTCGAACGTTCCGCTTTCGTTGCGCGTGATGTTCACGACGTCATCACCCACTATATCTAGCTCCCAGAGAGAGCCCTCTCTGTCGGGCTGAGCTGTAGGTGGGAGTTCGCTCTCGTAGACCCCGGTACGGAAACCTGAATCACCCCCTCCCAGAACTGAAAAATCTACCTCTACATATAACTCGATGCTTTCGACGGGGTCATCTTCTTCTTCTGTCGCTGAACCAAACACCTCGAATCGGTCTTCACCGGTCCCGTTCTCTATCCTACCGTAGTCGTCTCCATCCGGCATCTGGCCGACGCTCCACACCGACTCTACGGAGTTCATCTCAACCTCGGTCACCGCTTGCCGGCTTTCAGAATGATATGTTGCGTTCCCCTGGAACGAGTAGAGGGAGTTCCTGAAGTTATCCTCGGCTTCATCTGGAGTGAACAGGTAGCTCTGGTTCACCTCTCCCGAGCTGTTGTGTCCGAGCGTGTTCGCTATATCGTAGGACATTCTATCGACGTCTCCTGCAAACCCAAGTATCCCTCTGTCGTCGACGCCGTCGTCACGCGTCGACAGGTCCTGCGCGAAGATCAAGCTGTTCAGCAGGACAGCGATGACGACGACAGCTATAGCTATCAGGAAACCCGTCAAGATGATAGCCTGCGCCGACCGTTCGCCACTGGAGCCACGGCATCCTACGGAGGACCTGTTCACATACGCCATATCGTCAACCTCACCTCCACGACGTTGTACAAGCTCGTGTCATCTCCGTTCGAACCCATGCGATCGCAGTAGAACTCCATCTCCGTGTCGTCAGCAGTTTCTACCTCGGCAAGAGTCACGTTGTCGCTCTCGTTGTCGTACACCGTATCGTGCTCGTGCAACGCCACCCTGGTCGAAGCCGTCACCGAGTGCAGGCTCGGGTCGCCGTTGTCTATGTACGTCTGACTCCCGCCGCTGTCTCTCGCGCACTCTATCTCGACGTTGTAGACGAGACCCCGTTGAGTGAAGGTCTGGTTCAACGTCTCACCGAAGTCACCAGGAATCGGCGCGCCGAACATGAAGGGTCCCTCCGCCGTTCCACCGTAGTAGTTAGTCTCCGCGAGACTTCCACGGAACTCGCCGTCCTCGACGGTGTGGTTGTCGCTAGCGCTCCAGTTCAACAGCGCCTCCTTCAGCTCTCCATTAGAGTTAGATGTCGAGATCACGTCGTCGGCGAGCTTGTACTGGTTGAGCTCGACCTCCTGGCTCGCCGTACTCGAAGACGTCGGAGTGATAGCGACGGCCTGAACGCCGTACAGCGCCGCAACCAATATGATGAAACCCGCGGTGAACCCCTCGATAGTATGAACCTGTCCACGGCTTCCGCGGCCGCTGTCTGCGTCAACCGTGAGCTTGCCGCGGCTCACCATACTCTCACCCGGACGAAGACCTTATCTCCCTCGTCGAACTCCGTGAGCCCGCCGTCGTCAGCTACCTGTCCGTACCTCACGGTGCGTGACACCGACGCCCCAACTTCGGGCGGGCTGTTAGTGCTGCCGTCGTCTCTGACCGCGAAGTCCGGTGGATCGTCGGAATCTATCTCGCTCACCGTCACGTTCACGCCATGCCTTGGACTCTCCACGCCGAGATCCGTCTCCAGCTGGTGGATGCTTTCGTTGTTCTCCTCGAGATACGTCAGGTTCAACATCCCTTTCTCTCCGTCAGACAGCTTGTCGAAGTACAGGTTATCGGCCACCGACTGCGTCTTCGTCGGCACCTCCTCCGAGGTGAAGACGAAGGGGGAGACGGCGGCCGCGGAGAACTGGAAGATGAAAAAGAACACTCCCGCGAATATCACCATGCCGAGCAAGAAGTCCACGCTCATCTGAGCCTTCGTCGAGTCCCGGTTCATGTAAACCTGTGTTAGATAAAGAGCCTGGAATACTTAACCGTTGTTCCCAGAGACCACCAGCACCAGAGGGGGGAGAATTAAATCTCACCGACCTCGACGGAAGATAGAAATATAAGTATCCCCTTTAGTTTCCTTAATTTTAAAGGGTTTCGCACACCGAAGCCGTGATAAGCCAGCGTCTGTTCTACGTCTAAACCAGGGTCTCAACAGATGGGGAGTGGACAGACACAGGTACTGGCAGCAGTGTTCATGGTAGCGTTGACCGCTCTGATCGCCGCCGCGTTCTACGGAGCCATCACGCTGTCGCAGCCCGACGACCCCTTCGACCCCGACAGTCCGTTCGACGAAGGGTACGCCACCGCAGGTCACCAGAAGTCGATTCTCCCATACATCAGCATGTCGGGAGGTAGGATGTTTGGCTAGTGGTCAAGGCTACGTCGTAGGAGTGGTGGCGATGGTGTTCGTCACCGTCGGACTGGCTGCCGGCGTCTACGTAGCATTCGGTGGTTTCTCCGACGTCGAAGAACAGCAGGGGTTAGACGGCGTGATCTCGCAGACAGAGGCCGTGGGTTCGTTAGAACCCGACGCCGGCCACAGCTACGAGTCCGTCGTCACCCTGACGCAGGTCACCGGTGAGCCCGTCAACGTCGCCGAAGTCGAGGTGGACGTCAACACCCCAGATCGACAGGCGACGCTCACAGATCTACCCGTGGACGACTGCCCGACGACCGCCGACCTCGACACCGTGCACACGGAAGGCGATTCCATCTTTCAGGCGGGGTGTCAGTGGGGCGGCGTGCTCGTCGAGTCGACGGACGATATCTGGAGTCAAGGCGACGACATCGTGCTGCGGTTCGACGACGGCGAGGTACCCGCGTTAGACGACCCCGGCAGCTACCGCGGAGAGACCGTGAAGGTCGAGGTCGTCGACGAGAGTTCCGGCGTCGTGCTCACCGAAGTGGACGCAGAGCCTTAGCCGTGACGGCCCTCCGCCGTTCTCTCTTCCTCCTGCTGGCTCTCCGAATCCTCCAACCAGTCAGCGATGACGGGATACAGCTCCTCCGCCGCGGGCTTTGACAGCATCATGTCGGCGTGCGCGTAGTCACGGTCGAAGCCGTCTTCCTCACCCGCTATCAAGAGCTGCTTGTCGTCTTCAGGGGTGCCGAGCTGGTAGTACGCGGTCTCGACGTCTGGGCGGGGGACTAGGACGTCGTTCTCACCCGCTATAACAAGCGTAGGTGTCTTTATGTCGTCTACGCCGGCTGCGTAGTCGACGGTGCCGTCACGGCTCCTCCATTCACCCGTCGTAATCCATCGGCTGAAGTCGTCGAGCAAGACGAGACACATCATCGAGACGGCGACGGTGGAGGCTTTCCGGACGTTCTCGGTTTCGACGTTCTCCTTGTCGAACAGGAACAGCGAGATCCTCCTCGGGATCAGGGGGAAGATGGCGGCGTTGAGTCGGGCGAAGAACGGGAGGAGGTAGCTCCGTCGGATGCTGGTGAGCAGCCACGTGAAGTACCGTCCGAGATGGGACAGCGCCGACAGCACGGTGTGGTGTTCGATGACGAGGGGGCTGCCGACGGTGACCGCTCGCCGGAACCTGCCGTCCAGCCCACCGGTGCCGGCGCAGGCGTAGTAAAGCATACCCCCCATGCTGTGCCCCACCCAGTCGAGCTCCTGGGAACCTGTTTCCTGTAGGACGTATTCGACTGCTGTGGGGACGTCGTGTCGGTAGTAGTCGTCGAAGCTCCAGGGTTCGCCTGGGACGTCGCTTTCGCCGCGGCCGCGGAGCTCCAGCAGCCAGACGTCTCGGCCGCGTTCGTTCGCGAGATACTGCGCCAGCCCCACCTCGTCGTCGAGACTCAAGCTCCTGTGGGTGGTGCCGAGGCCGTGAACCATGAGCACCGGTGTCGGGTCCGTCAGAGACGTCGCGCGGTGTCGCCAGAGAGATACCTCGTGTCCGGTGTCCGTCTCCACTAGGTGGTGTTCATCCGCCGACTGCTCAGGCTTATAATTTCTCTTGTATAGAAGGTCTAAGAGCACGAGAGCGAGCAGCACGACGGCGACAGCCGCCAGCAACTCCAGCATCTTGACGGGATATCCCACGCACCGTA
The DNA here is from genome assembly GCA_028751075.1 of Euryarchaeota archaeon Ods02. Taxonomy (GTDB): domain Archaea; phylum Halobacteriota; class Halobacteria; order Halobacteriales; family Halorutilaceae; genus JAQZDA01. Next base: position 27,942 of record JAQZDA010000011.1, read on the forward strand.
ACTAAACCTTTCGACGGCGCAAGCCTTCTTTGACAGGTACCGTAATCCATTACCTCCGTCGTCGTCAACGAGGGACATGGAGATATCCGGAAGACTGGTCGTCGGCCGCGAGATGGAGGTGGTGGAGGGCACCGTCGAGGTCGAAGACGGACGGATACAGGAGGTTCGACGTGAGAGCGTGGACTCCGACGACGTCGTGGTGCCGGCGCTTGTGAACGCGCACACCCACGTCGGCGACACGGTGGCGAAGGAGACCGGGCGGGGGCTTCCGCTCGACGAGGTGGTGGCGCCGCCCGACAGCCACAAGCACCGGATGCTCCGGTCTACGTCTCGGGAGGAGAAACGCCGGGCGATGAAGCACACCGTCGACCTCATGGAGGGCGTGGGTATCGGTGCCTTCGGGGACTTCCGCGAGGAAGGCGTGGAAGGCGCAAAGGACCTCCGAGCGGCGGCAGAGGACTCGCCGGTCGACGACGTCGTCTTCGGGAGCGGGCCGCCGGAGGTTCTCGACGTCGCCGACGGATACGGAGCCAGCGGCGCACGCGACGACGACTTCCACAGAGAGAGAGCGGCCGCGAGGGAGTGCGGGAAGCCGTTCGCCATCCACGCCGGCGAACGGGACAGCGACGACGTCGACGGCGCGTTCAGCTACGACCCCGACCTCATGGTGCACATGGTGCACGCCCGCAGCCAGGACCTCGAACGCCTGAGGGAGACGGAGACGCCGGTGGTGGCGTGTCCCCGCTGCAACCTCGTCATCGGCGTCGGGAAGCCGCCGGTGAAGGAGCTGGTGGACGCGACGACGGTGGCGTTGGGGACGGACAACGTGATGTTGAACGCGCCGTCCCTGTGGCGGGAGATGGAGTTCGTGTCCAAGCACTGGAACCTCGACGACAGCGAGGTGCTGCGGATGGCGACGGTGAACGGCGCGGAAACCCTTGGTCTCGAAGACACCGGAGTCATCGAGGAAGGCGCTCGCGCCCGTCTGGTGGTGCTCAGTGGTGACCGCAGCCTGAAGTACGTCGACGACGTCGTCGCAGGCGTCGTCCGGCGGGCGGGCGCGGGTGACGTGAAGGACGTCGTGCTACTATGAACGTAGGGAGAGACCCAGCTAATTGACAACTTTACCTCGGCTATGTGATATAAGAGGTATTCGAAGCTCTGTCTTCCCCCACACCTCCTCGTTCTGGACGTCTTTAGACGTAGATTATCTCGCCGGATACGTCGATGGAACCCCTGTGTTCGAGAGCTGAATCCAGCTCCCTCACCAGCGTGCCCACGTCTCTACCGTGCTGTGAAGCGTATACGACGGTGGGATGCTCGTCCTCGAACTCGGACTCCACGAGCGATAGGAAGTCGTCGTCGAACGTCAGCAACAGCCACTCGCTCTCGTATGCGAGTTCGACGTGCTCTCTGTCGGTGTACCCCAGCGTACCTTCTTCCACCGCAGTGGTCACGTTCCAGCCTATACCGTCTCAATCCCTCGGCGACCGGCATCCAGACGTTCTCGTCGCAGTAGATGGTCGCCATTCTTCTGGCCTGCTCAAGCTTCGACTTCTTCCGCTGTATCGCGGCATCCTCGGAACTCGTCGATGTTCGCGTAGTAGTATGCGAGCGCGGTATGTACGTCTTCGAGGGAGAGCGCCGGGTAGAAGTCAGCGATCTCGTCAGGAGAGTAACCGTTGTGTTCGTAGGCACAGGCCACGTTGATCACACGGATCCCCGTGTCCTCCACGGTAGGGGAACCAAGGCTGTGTTCTTCATCCCGGACGATCTCGGTCATCACCTGGTATTTCGCCTTTGAACCTCTTAAAACCGGAACATCGAACCCCCCCCTTCCTTTTCCGCCAGGAACTCAGTACCTGACCTCGAACCCCTCGAACCCGTCCTCCGGCTCCCGCCACTCGACCTCCATGTCATCCACCTCCGCCCTGGGGCTACCACTGTGGCAGAACTCCACCATCTCCTCGACTGCGTCCTCGCTCCCCTCGAACACGGCTTCCACGCGGCCGTCGTCGAGGTTCCGCACCCAGCCTTCGACCCCGCGGTCACGAGCTTCGTCGCGTGTGGTGGCGCGGAAGTATACGCCCTGTACCTTACCCGAGACGTAGACGTGCGCTTGCTTACGGGTCATGTACGGGGATTCGTTGTCGCGGGTGATGTGAGTTACGGCGCCCGCCTCGGTTAACGCCGTGTTTTTACCGGCCCACCCGCTACCAGCGGTATGGCGACGCCGTTCGAAGACCTGCCTTTCGTCGACTCCGCGGAGGACCTCCTGGACACCGCGTTCTCGTCGGCGGCTCGCGCCGCCGAAAGCAACAGCGGAGTCGACAGCCAGCGCGCGCAGACGCAGCGCGCCGCGAACAGCTTGAGCGGAAGCCTCGAAAACCTCGTCAGCGGCTTCCCGTCTTTCACCCATCTCGACCCACCGTACGACGAGCTCGCGGACGCCGTCGTAGACGTCGACGAAGTACGACGCGTCCTCGGCCGCGTCGACGGCGTCAGCAGCCAGATACAGAGCGTCGCCGCCGAGACCCAGAGAGAGCTCGCGGACGCCGACTCATCGCAGGAAGCCGTCGACAGCCGCAAACGTGCGTTCGCGCGTTTCGACTCCATCGTCAGCGAGCTCGAAACCGACCTCCAGCTGCTCGCGGAAGCGAGGGAAGCCCTCATAGCCATCCCCGAAGTATCCGACGACCCCACCGTCGCCCTCGCCGGCGCACCAAACGTAGGGAAGTCCACGATACTGCGGGAGATGACCGCCGCCGACCCAGACGTAGACACCTACTCGTTCACCACTCAGAACCTCGTGGTCGGCCACCTCGACGTCGACACACCTGGCGAGCGGCTGCAGATCGTGGAGACGCCGGGGTTGCTCGACCGCGACACCGAGGAACGCAACCGGATGGAGCGACAGAGCCTGATAGCGCTGGAACAGGTCGCCGACGTCGTCTTCTGGATCTACGACGCCAGCGAAAGCTGCGGATACACGATGGAGACCCAGCGACGGCTCCGCAGCGACGTCGTACCCCCCGAGCTACCAGTGTTGGAGGTAGCGAACAAAGCTGACCTGGAGTTCCAGAGGGACGTCGACTTCGACGTCGAGATATCCGCTGAGGACGAAGAAGACGTCAGCCGGCTGGAGAAGGAGATACGTAGCCGATTGCAGCCGGAGGCTGTCGAAAGGTTGCCGGACGAGTAGACGAGCTACTGTCCTCCGCCGCCGATGCCTTCTGCAGGGGTTCCCCTGGCTTCAGTGGGTTGGAAACCGTGAACCTATTATCCCCCGACAGGCAATTACGCGCTAATGCCTACTCGCGAGGACTTGGACAAGGTTCTTCTCATCGGTTCCGGCCCCATCGTCATCGGTCAGGCGGCGGAGTTCGACTACTCCGGTTCGCAGGCCTGCCGCGCCATCCGTGAGGAGGGGATAGAGGTGGTGCTCGTCAACAGCAACCCCGCGACGATAATGACGGACCCCGAGATAGCGGACGAGGTCTACCTCGAACCATTGGAGCCGGAGTACGTGGAACGCATCATCGAGAAAGAACAACCCGACGCATTGATCAGCAGCCTCGGGGGACAGACCGGACTCAACGTCAGCGCGCAGCTCGCGGAACAAGGTGTGCTCGAGGAGTACGACGTCGAGCTCCTGGGTACGAGCCTGGAGACCATCCACATGAGCGAGGACCGCCAGCAGTTCGCGGAGTTCCTCGACGACATCGACGAAGACACCGCCAGGAGCATGACCGTCGAATCCGTCGACCAAGTAGATGAGGTCATAAAGAAGTTCGGCTTACCCGTGATAATGCGCACCACTTACACCCTCGGAGGCAGCGGCAGCGGCGTCGTCCGCAGCCGCGAGGAGCTCGAACAGAAGGTTGAGAAAGGCATCGAGCTGTCGATGACGGACGAGGTCACCGTCGACGAAAGCATAGAGGGGTGGAAGGAGTTCGAGTACGAGGTCATCCGCGACAAGAACGACACCACGATCACCATCTGCAACATGGAGAACATCGACAAGATGGGCATCCACACCGGTGAATCCACCGTCGTCACCCCGAGCCAGACGATATCTGACGACGTCCACCAGCGGATGCGTTCGACGGGTATACGCGTCATCCGCGATCTCGGCATCATCGGCGGATGCAACATCCAGCTCGCTTACAACGACGCCACCGACGAGATCAAGGTCGTCGAGGTCAACCCACGGGTCTCGCGGTCGTCTGCGTTGGCGTCGAAGGCGACGGGCTACCCCATAGCCCGCGTCACCGCGAAGATAGCGGTGGGGAAGACGATGGACGAGATACGGAACGACATCACGAAGGAAACTCCCGCGAGCTTCGAACCAACTATCGACTACGTCGTAACAAAGATACCCCGGTGGCCGTTCGACAAGTTCGAGGGTGTCGACCGCACTATCGGCAGCGCGATGAAATCCACCGGCGAGGTCATGTCTATCGGCCGCACGTTCGAGGAGTCGATGAAGAAAGCCCTGAGGTCGCTGGACATCGTGGAGCCGGAGTTCGACACCGACGAAGAGGTGCAGCGGTACCTGGAGACTCCGACGGACATCCGGATGTTCGCCTGCATCGAAGCCTTCCGCAGGGAGTTCACCGTCGACGACGTCGTCGAAGCCACGGACTTCGACCGCTGGTACGTCGCCCGACTGAAGAAGATAGCGGATATGGAGGAACGTCTAGCGGACGAGGGAGCCACGGAAGACGCGGTCAGGGAGGCGAAACGCCTCGGTTTCACCGACCGCGAGATAGCGGAACACACGGGAGAGAGCCTCGGAGACGTCGAAGACAGCCGCGGCGAAGCCACCTACAAGATGGTGGACACCTGCGCCGCGGAGTTCGAAGCCGAGACCCCGTACTACTACAGCAGCTGGGAGAGCGTCGACGAGGTGAAGGACACCAAGGGCGACAAGGTCCTCATCGTCGGCGCGGGCCCCATACGTATAGGGCAGGGCGTGGAGTTCGACTACTGCACCGTCCACGCTGTCCAGGCATTGGAGAACGAAGGCGTGGAAGCGCAGATAGTGAACAACAACCCCGAGACTGTGTCCACGGACTACGACACCAGCGACAAGCTGTTCTTCGACCCCCTCACCCTCGAAGACGTCGTCAACATCGTGGAGAACGAGGACGTCGACTGGGTTATGACGCAGTTCGGCGGACAGACCAGCGTCAACCTCGCCGTCCCCATCGCCGAAGAGCTCGAACGCCGCAGCCTCGACGCCGCAGTCGTCGGCACCAGCCCCGACAGCATGGATCTCGCGGAGGACCGCGACAGGTTCAACGAGCTCATGGACGACATCGGCGTCAAGCAGCCTGAAGGCGGCACCGGACACAGCGAGGAGGAAGCGCTCGCTATCGCCGACGACATCGGCTACCCCGTCTTGGTCCGCCCGAGCTACGTCCTCGGCGGCAGAGCGATGCAGGTGGTGTGGGACGAGTTCGAGCTACGGGAGTACATGGAGGAAGCCGTCCGCGTGTCACCCGACCACCCCATACTCGTCGACGAGTTCCTCGCCGACGCCGTAGAGCTCGACATCGACGCCGTCAGCGACGGAGAAGACGTCTTGATAGGCGGAATAATGGAGCACATCGAAGCCGCCGGCGTCCACAGCGGAGACAGCGCCTGCGTGCTTCCGCCGCAGAACGTAGACGAAGAACGCCTCGACGAAGCCCGGGACGCAGTCAGGAAGATAGCGAAGGAGCTAGAGGTAGAGGGTCTGTTGAACGCGCAGATGGCGGTGCAGGACGGCGAGGTCTACATACTGGAGGCCAACCCCCGAAGCAGCCGGACGATACCGTTCGTGAGCAAGGCCGTCGGCGTCCCCTTGGCGAAAGCCGCCGCCCGAGCGATGATGGGGACTTCGCTCGACGAGATGCCTTACGAAGACGAACCATACGGCGACCACGTCGCAGTGAAAGAGGTGGTGCTGCCGTTCGACCGCCTCCCCGGGGTGTCGCCGACGCTGTCGCCGGAGATGAAGTCGACGGGCGAGGTCATGGGCGTCGACTACGGATTCGGACGCGCGTTCTACAAGGCGGAGCTCGCCGCCGGCAACCCCTTACCCGACAGCGGCACCGTCTTCGTCAGCGTCCGCGACAAGGACAAAGACGACATAGTCGACGTCGCAAGGAAGTTCAGCGACCTCGGCTTCAGCCTCGTCGCCACGGAGGGCACGCAGAAGCACCTGAAGGAACACGATGTCGAAGCCGACTTCATCGAGAAGGTTCACGAGGCGTCACCGAACGTCGTCGACCTCATGAAACGCGACGAAGTCGACCTCATCGTCAACACGCCGGACGAGAAACGCGCACGCGAGGACGGCGTCGACATCCGACGAGAAGCCGTAGACCGCGACGTCCCCTACATCACGACGTTGAGGGCGGCTGAAGCCGCGGTGGAAGCTATCGAGAGCGCGGCCACGGAGGAGATATCCGTGAACAGCATCACCGGATACCTGGAGAACAGATAGAATGTCCGGAACGTTCTCCCTCTCGCTTCCTCCACTATAGACCCTTCATCGGCAACGGAAGCCCTTAACCCAGTCCATAGCCTAACTCAGCGTGATGAAACCGAGGACTAGGCTAGGGGTAGCCGCCGCCGCTGCAGTGCTAGCTTTACTGCTGTTGACCCGGGTGCCGACGCTGTACGCGGACTACCTCTGGTATGCTTCGCTCGACTTCGACTCAGTGTTCGTGAAGGTACTGCTCTACAGATCGGTTGCGTTCCTTTTCTTCGGCGGAGTAACCACGGCCGCCGTCTACCTCGGATACCGAGCCGCGGTAAACAACGTGCAGAAGTTCGAGGAGTTCAGTCCACCGAGGTACGGACTACCGCTCTCCATCCTGTTCGGCGTCTTCGTCGGCCTGGGTTTCTCCACCGCATGGGAACCCTACCTCCTCTACCTCAACGCCGAGAGCTTCGGAGCCACGGACCCGTACTTCGAGGCACCGGTGTCGTTCTACGTCTTCACCCTGCCGATGCTGGATCTCACGGTGGGATTCCTCCTGTTCGCGGTTTTCGTGTCGTTCGCCGTCGCTTTCTCCATCTACGCCTTCAAGTTCGGTGTGCAGGAGTACGAGGCAACCGGGGAGTTCGGTGAGATAGAGCAGACGCGCGTCGAGTACGACGTCGGCCTCCTGCTCCAGAGACTCAAGAGATACGCGTTCGACCACATGAGCGTCTACCTCGGACTGTTCCTAATCCTGCTCGGCGCTAACTTCTATCTCGCGCGTTACGGTCTCGTCTACAGCACCCGTGGCGCGGTGTTCGGCGTAGGAAGCGTCGAAGCCGCGGTCACCAGCCCGATGTTGCTCGCGCTCGCGGTGTTCGCCGTACTCGGCGGCGTCGCAGTCCTGGCGAACCTGAGGTTCGAGCGTCCGGAGGTCGTAGCCGGTGCGTTAGGTATCCTGATAGTCGTAGGCGTCGTCGGAGTCGCCGCCGGCGCAGTCTACCAGGGATACGTCGTGGAACCCGACGAGTTCAACAAGGAAGAGGACTACCTCTCGAACGAGATAGAGTTCACCCGCAGCGGGTTCGCGCTCGACCGCGTCAACGAGGAGGAGTTCGACGTCAGCGACAACCTGTCGCGGCAGCAGGTGGACGACAACCCCGACACCATCGACAACCTCAAGCTCTGGGACAAACGCCCGCTGATGCGGACGTACAACGAACAGAACAACCTCCGAACCTACTACCACTTCAACGACATCAAGACCGATCGATACGACTTCGAAGACGAAGGCCTCAGGCAGGTGTACATAAGCGCCCGGGAGATAGAGTTCGAGGCGCTCGACCCCGGCAGCCAGACGTGGGTGAACCGCCACCTCGTCTACACCCACGGCATGGGCGTCGTCATGAGCCCAGTCAGCGAGATAGGGACGGAGGGCTTCCCCGACTACTACGTAGACCGCATCCCGCCGCGCAGCAGCGTAGGACTCGACATCGACGAACCACGTCTGTACTACGGCGAAACCACGCATAGTTACAACATCGTAGCCAGCGACACCCGAGAGCTAGACTACCCGACGCGTGAAGGCAACGTCTACTACAGCTACACAGGCGACGGCGGCGTACCCCTCAGCAGCAGCTGGCGTCAGATAGCGTACGCGATGCGGTTCGGCGACCATCAGATCTTCTTCAGCGGAAGCGTCCGACCCGACAGCCGCATCCAGTACAACCGCGACCTCGAAACACGGGTGAACGAGGTGGCGCCGTTCCTCGAATACGACGAAGACCCATACCCAATCGTGGCGGACGGCGAGCTCAAGTGGATCTACGACGCCTACACGACCACCGACCAGTATCCGTACAGTCGTCACACGGAGTTCAAGGATGACGACATCAACTACCTCCGCAACAGCGTGAAGGTCGTCGTCGACGCCTACACAGGCGACATGACGTTCTACGTCGCGGAGGAGGAACCTATAGTGGAAGCCTACCGTAACGTCTTCCCCGAGCTCTTCGCCGACATGAACGAGATGCCATCCTCGGTGCGTGAACACGTCCGGTACCCGCAGGATGCGTTCCAGACTCAGGCGGAGGTCAACTTAGTCTACCACATGCAGGACGAGCAGGTGTTCTACAACCGTGAGGACGAGTGGCGGATACCCAACGAACACGTCGGCGGAAGCACGGTGCCGATGGAACCCTACTACATCATAATGCAGCTACCAGGGGAGGAGGAGCCGGAGTTCGTTCAGATAATGCCGTTCATCCCGGAGGCGCGGGAGAACATGATAGGGTGGATGGCGGCGAGGAGCGACGAACCCAACTACGGAGAGATAACTTCGTTCCTCCTCAGCCAGCAGGACCTCGTCTTCGGACCGCAGCAGGTGGAGGCCCGCATCGATCAGAACCCCGAGATAAGCGAGAGCATAACCTTGTGGAGCCGCGCAGGCAGCAGCGTCAACCGCGGCAACCTCCTCGCGGTACCCATCGACGACACCATACTCTACGTCGAACCCCTGTTCCTCGAAGCGCAGGGCGAAGGCACGTTGCCGCAGCTTCAGCGCGTCATCGTCAGCCACGACGACCGCGTAACCATGCAGCCGACGCTGGACATGTCGCTGGCGGCGTTGTTCGGCGACCCCGTCGTTGAGCAGCCGGCGGCTGCCCCTATAGACGAGGTCAGCACGGAGCGCATCCACCGTCTCAGGGACCTCTACCGTGAAGCCGAGACAGCGCTGCAGCAGGGTGATCTCGGTACCTACGCCGAGAAGGTGGAGGAGATAGGTAGGGAGATAGAGGACTGGGAGGAAGAGGTCGAGGACGTCGAGGATGCCGAAGACGTCGAACCCGTCGATCCTGTCGATCCTGTCGCTCCACCGGACGAAGACGAAGTCGCAGGCGACGGCGAGGAAGCAACGCCTTGAGACGAAGCTGAGGTAGCTGCTCCGTCGACGCCTCTCTTCAGATAGAACAAGGCGAATGTCTCGGGGCTTTAACCCGAGGAGGTTCACCTTTCAGGTTGAGATACAGGTCTGTGTTCCCTTGACTCCCTCGCTGCCGTGTATCTCCGTCGCCACGAGGTCTCGGAGGCGTTCGACCTCGTTCACCTCCATCCGGGCGATGACGTCATGTTTCCCGGTAACGGGGTCTACGTCGACTACGTCCTCTACTGCTTCGACTTCGTCCACCACGGATAACACGGAGTCTACGTCGCAGTCGATCAACACGTATGCCTCGACCATGAGAGCCGTCTACGAACCCCTCCGTGATAAGTATTCAGGGAGGTGCTAGCAGACCATGAAGTCCCCATCTACAGATAGAACAAGGCGAATGCCTCGGGCTTCAAACCGGGGGTTCACAGGTAGTCCTGAAGCGCGAAGCCGTAGAAGCTACCGAGGAACAGGGCGTACACCGCGTGTCCGATTATTCCGGACCCACCCCAGTTCGGGAAAGCCAGGGCGGGTTCTCCTGTGGTGAAGACGAACGGAGCTACAATCACTGCGAACACCAGCCAGAGCACGAAGGTGTAGACGAACGAAATGTACGTCGTCAGGCTGACGAGCCCGAATATCTCGACGAGGTCGGATATCAAGCTGTGGAAGAACCCCGAGATGCTCGTCAGGAATATCACTCCATAGGCGGCGGGGTTACCGGTCTTCGCGACCACTACAGGGAAGAGCAGCCCCGCGCCTATCGTGTAGGCTGCGTACACGGGCCAGCCGATCGCGTCGAGAAGCGGGCTTCCCGTCAGCATCATCAGGGCGCCGGCGTTTATCGCAGCACCGACTGCGGCGACGAACCCCGCGATCCATTCCTTCGTCCTCACCTCGCGAACCGAGCGCATCAATCTACCAGTATAGCCCCCTCTACGTATAGCTTTCGCGTGAAACCACGTCGACGGATGTCCCAAGAACTCAAGCCCCTAGGGAGACAACCCGGGTTCCATGGATGAAGAAGAGGTCGTCTCCAGTCTACTGTCTCACGCCGTGGAGAACGATGCATCCGAGGCGGTGGTAGTCGAACTACCTCCTGAGCTACTAGATGAGCTCGGGGGAGTGTACTCGGAGGAAGCCGACAGCCACGGACGCAAGGTGTCTTCCTCGCTGCTGGCGGGTCCTGTGGAGTATGAGGACGAAGACGTCGTGGTGCTCGATTCCCCGAGCCGGGTGGGTGGAGAGGACGACTTCAGCGTAGAGTTAAGGGAGAAACTCCGTGCGGACGGAGTCTACGGGTTCCGCGACGGCAACCTCGACGGCGTCGAGCTACCGAAGCAAGAGGTTGAGATCCATCGAGTCGAGGAGATCTAACAAACTGCGCAGTCCCTGTCTACTGTTCTATCAGGCGGTCCCTCGTACGAACTCGACCGAGGTTCCCGTGTCCCGTGACTCCTCGAGACCTTCCTTAGCTTTCATACCCGCTTCACAGGGCTCCGAAGCTTCACCGACACCTACACGTAGCTCCGTTCCAGTGGAGCCCTCGACGCGGTCGACGACCGAGCGGTAGTCACGTTCGTCCAGCCCCGGTGTCACGCTGATGTAGTTGTCTCCGCCGACGAAGTACGTCGTGCTATCGTGTTCCTCCCACATCTCCGCAGCTAGCTCGCTGTAGGTTCGCTGTATCCTGAGGTTTGCTTCGAAGGCGTCTACCTCGTCGGTGTACCTGCGGGTGGCGTCCTCTACGTCGAAGTGCGCGATCTCGACGCCGCCGTGCCCCGTACCTTCGTGCACTAGCTTGCTCTCCCTTGCGGAGTCCTGAGCGCTGCCCTCCCTCTGCATCAGCTCTGTCGCCTCAGTTATCGCTTCCCGGGGCGTCGGTGCGGAGGCACTAGCCATCGACACGGTGACGGGGTAGTGGTTGTCCAGGTACTCCTGAAGCCTCCGGTGGTGCTCCTCCGTGGTTCCGTCGCTGACGGCGACCATGTTGTCGAACCGGTTGTAGAAGGCGAGGCATCCGTGTGCGCCGAAACCCTGGTTGACGTCGCTGTAGATGTCCGCCTGCAGGCTCTGCAGATCGGATTCACGTCGGGGCTCGGGTGTGACCGTCCAGGGTCCGTAGTTGTCGATCTGTATGAGGGTTAGCTGGACCATGTGTGGTTCTGGCTTCTACCTGGTTTCTCCGTATCTACGGGTTGACGTACCCACCGCTTAAGCATAACGCATTCGGTACGCGTAACAGAACTGTTGGGCGTTGGAGTTATGTGAACGCCGTCCTCAGTTACACCAGTGAAGTAGCGTGGAGTACACGAAAGCCCCACCCCACGAATCCTCCTACGTCGACGAAGCATGGAGGGTGAAGGAAGCGATACGGGAGCGAGAGGGGTATCTGCAGCAGACGTACGAGTTCTTCCACGACAGCTACGAGAACAACACAGCCCACCTCCACCTCGACGACGGCTCCGTAGCCGCGTTCTCCGTCGTCCGCAACGACGGCTACCTGCTGTTCCTCGGCGTAGACCCCGAACACCGTGGAGAAGGACTCGGTAGAGAGCTCGTGGAGAGAGCGCTGTCGAACCATTCGAAGGTGAGCTGCCACACCCGGGAGTCGAACGAGAACGCCCTCGAGTTCTACCGCCACCTGGGTTTCAAGAGAGAAAGAGAGGTGGAGTCCTACTACAGGAACGGCGAGACCGCGTACTTCCTCGTCAAGAGGACGGAACCCAGCCTCCGCAACAAGCTCTCGGGAGTGCTGAAGAACGAGGACTGACGGACTTGAGCCGGTGGCTATTCGACCAACCACACACGGGTTTCACAGCGGCTGAACCTTCGACACCGCGCCCTCAGACTCCGGCGCCAGCACCTCTACGTCGGTAAAGCACCCCGCGACATCGTCCGCGACGTCCTCCGTCGCCAAGCCGTACACGGATGGACCCCACGAGGACTGACCGGCGGCGTACACCTCATCCATCTCCACGAGGCTCTCGACGACCCCGGTGCGTACGTACCTCTCGCTCTGCACCCCTGCTTCGAAGTAGACGTCTCCGTTCAGCTCCCCAAGGGCCCCGAGCCCCAGTCCGAACTCCTCTATATCTCCCTCGACGGCCCCGGGAACCATCTGACGGTAGACGGCGTCCAACGCCCTCGAACCATAGCTTTCGTCGACCTCCACCGAGGACAGCCGCTGCATCAACCGGTCTTCCTCGTCACCGTGGTTGCCGCGTTCCTCCCCCTGAACGACCACGAACCTCCAGCAATCGGGGAGATCGACCTGCACCAGGGGGTCCGGCACCCCGTGACCCTGAATCTCAGGTTTACCTCCATCACCCTCACTAGCATCGCCTCCACCTTCCTCAACCGGCAGACCGCCGTCGACGACGAAACCCCCGTCTCTGTAGGCGGCGACGCCGACTCCGCTGCGGCGTCCCCGACCGAGATGCTCGGCGGCGTCGGTGGGCTCTAGCTCGACGCCATGGGCGAGCGCGACGGCTTCGGCGACGGCGAGAGCGGTCTGCGTCCCGCTCCCCAGACCCACGTGCGCGGGCACCACGCGTTCGACGTCGAGCGAGACACCGTCGACGTCGAGGAGGTCGACCGCCCTATGGGCGAACCCCTCCACGCGGCTCCGGTGGTAGCCCCCGTCGTCTTCGACGGAGACCTCTACGTCTACATCGGTGGAGGGAGCGCCTTCCACGACGAAACCCGGGTGGTCGACGGCTGCTCCGACGCCGCCGAACCTGCGTCCGAACCCCTTGACCGGCCAGACGAAGCCGAAATGCAGGCGCGCCGGAGACTCCACCCTCGCTCTGTACGTCACGGATACCCGTCGGTCACCGACGTACTTTAGGTTTCCCCGTCCCTCCTCGACTACATGGATCTAGCAGTGGAAGACGGGGTCGTGTTGACGCCGGAGGGAGTCGTCGAAGCCGACGTCGGAGTCGACGACGGCGTGGTGCGCGTCGTCGGCGACGTCGAGGACGCCGACCAGAGGCTGGACGCGTCGGGTTGCGTCGTCACTCCAGGCCTCGTCAACAGCCACACCCACGCCGCGATGACTTTGTTCCGCGGATACGCCGACGACATGCCGTTAGACACCTGGCTCGAGGAGCATATATGGCCGATAGAGTCAGGGTTAGACGGAGACGACGTCGAGAAAGGCACGAGGCTGGCGGCATTGGAGATGATCGAAGGCGGCACCACGTGTTTCGCGGACATGTACTTCGAGATGGACCGCGTAGCCGACGTCGTCGAAGACAGCGGCATGAAGGCGTTGCTGGGGTACGGCGCCATAACCGTGGGTAAGGACGAAGACGAAGCCAGGGAGGAGTTCATGCAGGGTGTGGAGTTCGCGCGAGAACACCACGGCAACGCAGATGGACGCGTGCGAGCTATGGTCACGCCGCACGCACCGTACACCTGCAGCACAGAGGTGCTCGAAGAAGCCGCGAAGGTAGCGCAGGACGAGGGCTTCGTCCTCCACACGCATCTCAGCGAGACCAGGGAAGAGGTCGAAGACAGCGTGGAGGAGCACGGTGAGACGCCGGCGCGTCGTCTCGACGACCTGGGTTTCTGGCGGCCTGAAGGCTACGTAGCCCACGGAGTACATCTCGACGAAGACGAGCTAGAGCTGCTGGCGGAGAACGACGTCGCGGTGGCGCACTGTCCGTCCGCGAACGCCAAGCTCGCGTCCGGCATCGCACCCGTCGCCGATGCGTTAGACGCAGATGTCGACGTCTGCCTGGGAACCGACGGTCCGGCGTCGAACAACGACCTCGACCTCTGGGAGGAAGCAAGGCTGGCGGCACTGCTGGCGAAAGCCAGGGAGTTCGACGCCGCCGCAGTTCCCGCGGAGACGGCGGTTGAGATGGCGACGGAGAACGGCAGCCGAGCGCTGGGTTTCGACGCCGGCAGAGTCGAGGAAGGCCGGCCTGCGGATCTCGCCGTCGTGGACCTCGAGTCAGCGCACCTGACGCCATGCCATAGCGTCGTCAGCAACCTAGTGTACTCCGCTAACGCAGGCGACGTCCGGCACACCGTGGTAGACGGCGAGGTAGTGATGGAGGACGGCAGGGTGGAGACCTTGGACGCGGAAGCCGTGAAGGCGGAGGCCGAGGAAGCCGCGGTGGAGCTGGCGGAGGAGGCGGAGGGTTAATGGAGTCGTTCTCGGTGGACACCGGGCGACGCACCGAGGTCGTCGACGTCACCGACGAGGTGCGGGAACGAGTTCCGTCGGATGCATCCGGAGTAACAACGGTGTATACGCGGCACACCACCGCGGCTGTCGTGGTTCAGGAGGCTGAGAGCCGGCTGATGGAGGATCTGGAGAGATACGTCGAGGGTTTAGCGCCGGACGAGGGTCACCGTCACAACGAGCTCGACGGCAACGCCGACAGCCACCTCAGGGCGACGTTGCTCGGCCCCGACGTCTCGATCCCCGTCCTCGACGGCGAGCTCGCGCTCGGAACCTGGCAGAGCGTCCTCCTAGTTGAATGCGATGGACCCCGGACGCGGGAATGCATGGTCGAAACCGTGGGTTCCGCCAGGTGACCCTCGGTCGGACAGCCATAGAGCAGGAGTAGCCACCTGCTCTCATCCGCTATCTCCTCCGTTCGAGTTAAACCACGGGCGATGCAAACCCACCGTATGACCGAGGTAGAACGTCTCCTGGAGGACTACGTCGAAGACACCCTGAAGCGGAACCCGCACGTCGCCTCCGTCGTCGGCGTCCACCGCTACGACGACGACCTCCCGGATGGTTCCGCGGAGGCCGTGGAGGAGGAGATAGAGGCGGCGAAAGATCTCCTCGAAGATGTCCGGCAGCAGGAGGGTTTCACCGCGAGGGCAGCGGAGGCGGCGCTAAAGTACGACGTCTACGAGATGGAGGAGCTACGGCTCTGGCAGCGGGATCCGATGGCAGTCGACGCGGTCTACTCCTTCGTGTATCCGTTGTTCGCCGGCGACGACGCACCCCTGGAGGAGCGGTTGGAGGCTATCGCCGAGAGGCTGGAGAAGACTCCGAGCTACCTCGACGAGGTCGAGAGCCGGGTCACGGATCCACGGGAGATCTACGTCGAACGCGAGATAGAGGCGTGTACAGAGGTTGCTCCGTTGCTCCAGGTGGTGGCGGACGCGGCCGGCGACCTCGAGAGACAGGACGTCGCATACCGCGTCAACAGCGCGGCCGAGGACGTCGTCGACGCGTTCGACGGCTACCGAGAGTGGCTGAAGGACGTCGACAGCGATGAAGGATGGCGAGTGGGGGAAGACGCGCTCGGGGACCTGTTCACGCGTAGACGGCTACCCACCCCTGAAGAGGTGGTGGAGATCGCGGAGAAAGAGCTGGGGGAGGCGGAGATGGCGTTGGCGGAAGCTGTCGAAGGAGACGGTGGAGACGCGGAGTCTGTCGCGCGTGAGATACAGGAGGATCTGCCGTCGCCTAACGACGTCGTCGCGGAGTACGCTGAGGACGCGGCGGAGGCGCGGTCGACGGCGAAGAAGGTCGTCGAGCTGCCGGGTGACGCCGGCGTTGAGGTCGTGGAGACACCGGAGTACTTAGCTCCCCTGGTTCCACTGGTTAGCTACCAGGGGCCGAAGCCTTACGGCGACGGTGTCGCGAAGTACATGGTGTCGCGTCCGAAGTCCAACGAAGCGTTACGGGAGCACAGCAGGGCGGAGATAGCGGGACGCGTGGTCAGCGACCTGTATCCAGGCCACCACGTCCAGGAGGTGTACGCGATGAGGGAGAGCAGCCGCGCGGTCTCCCTCCTCGGTTGGTTCAACTCGTTCGGCGACAGCCTCGTCGAAGGCTGGCGGGATCACGCGGAACAGATGATGGTCGACGCCGGGTATCACCCCGATCTCGCGCTCGTGCACGCCCGGAACCGTGTCGCCGCCGCCTGTCGGGCGAAGGTCGACGTGGAGCTACATCGAGGTGGGATGTCGGTGCGTGAAGCCGTGGAGTTCCTCGTGAACGAGGCGGGGATGACGGAGGAAGCCGCGCTGCAGGAGGTAAGGGGTTTCGCCTCAGACCCCGGTGGACATGTGGGACGCGTCGTAGGAAGCCGGTTGATACGGGATAGATGGAGCGGCTCGGATCTCGAGCTGAGGGAGTTCAACCGTGGCTTGCTGTCCTACGGCGGTGTACCAGTGGAGATGGTGTTCGACGAACTCGATAGCTTCGCGTAAGAGCAGCTGAACCCTTCTATCCGTTACTCCGCGGCTTCAGCGACGAGCTCGTTGCGGTCGTCGCGGTAGTCTGAGAGCGCCTCCTCAGCGGCGTCGGTGTCTAGCGCGTCGAGGGCTTTCGCGGCCGCCACCCTGACGTGTTCCTCGGGGTCGTCCTCCAGGAGGTTTGCGAGCGCTTCGACGGCGTCCTCCGAGGGTTCTCCGACTCTGCCGAGCGCTCGTGCGGCGGCGCCGCGCACACGTGGTGACTCGACCTCGAGGACATCGGCGAGCGCTTCGACGCCGTCGGCGGACGCTATCTCTCCGAGGGTCTCCGCGGCTTTCGCGCGTACATGTGGTTTCACGCGTTTCTCGGGGTCCAGCAGATCGGTGAGGCTGTCGACGGCTCTGGAGCTTCCGATACGCCCCAACGCCTCCATCGCCTCTATCTGTGTGTCGCCGTCGCGGAGCTCACCCTCCAGCACCTCGACGGCTACGGGGTCGCCGATGCGGCCCAGCGCCTCGATCATCTCCTTCCGCATGAAGGTGACGTCGTACCCCGGCAGCTGAAGCGCCTCGACGAGCGGCTCCGGTTCACCGTTGGCTTTGAACCTTTTGACACCCGATAATTCTGGAGGGAACTCCGTGAACTCGTTGTCGTAGAAACCCAGGTCCTCGAGGTCGTCGCGGGTGGAGGTCTCTTCGTCTTCGTCGTCGTCTCCTTCTTCCTCGGCTTCAGCCCCTTCACCCTCGTCCTCCTCACCTGCAACTTCATCCCCGGCTTCCTCTCCCTCAGCTTGTTCTTCTTCCTCATCAGAATCAGATTCTGCATCGGCTGCCTCGCTCTCAGGGTCTTCGTCCCGGTCATCCGAGTCAGCTTCGTCCTCGGCTCCCTCCTTCGACTCGGCTTCGGCCTCGGCTTCTGCTTCCTCTGGTTCCTCGGCATCTGCCTGGACGTCTTCGTCCTCCACGCCGGCGTCGGCTTCCGCTGATTCGGCTTCCTCACTGACTTCCTCCTCCCTGGATTCGGCTTCGTCACCGGTCTCGACGTCTTCGTCGCCGTCGGAGGATTCGTCACCGTCTGTCATACCTTGTTGTTCACGCCAGCGGTTGAAATAGATTGATGGTCGACTTCAGCAGCCGAGGAGTAACGTGGTCGGCAGGAGGGGTGTTGGCCGGAGTCGAGGGATTTGTAGGTGGAACCGTCCGCGCCGTAGCTGTTCAGACGGGTGGGTCTATCTGGGTGGCGCCGTCGCCTGCGCTGATGTCGACCTTCGTAACTCCTTCGACGTTCGCCGGCAGGTTGTTCTTGATGGCTTCAGAGGTGGCGTCGCTGATTCCGCAGCCGCTGCACGCGCCCTCAAGGCTTAACTTTACGTAGCCTTCGTCCTCCCGAACCTCCTCGATGACGGCTTCACCGCCGTGACCTTCGATCTGCGGGAAGTTCAAGGCGAGGAACTCCCTGATGCGTCCCTGCAGGGAGTCCTCGAACTCCTGTGAGCTGCCGCCGGCTACCTCGTTGATGACCTTGAAACCCGCTCTTCCGTTCTCGACGACGTAGTCTACCTTGCTGCCTTCCACTGCAGCGGCGGAGTCCTCGTCGACGTATATCTCGACGCCGTTGGACTCCACGACGACGTCGTCGTCTCCTGGTTCCTCCTCGAACTCGAGGGTGTACTCCGCGCGTCCGCCCTCGTAGTCGACGCCGACGCTGACGCCGTGTCCTTCGAGGCCGCGTTCGTCGAGGAGGTCCTCGACCTTCCTCGCGGCCTTGGGCGTTATATCGATAAGCTCGTCCATACACGGGGTTGACGCCGGAACTCTAAAAAGGTCACGTTACCGGAGGTGACTGATACCGGAGGCGAACTGAGCAGTACGGAAGGTACGGCGACTCTGGATAGTTCACCTATTCCTTCAGAGGTTGTTCCGCATCCAGTCCACGGCTTCCTCCGGTGAATCCAGAGGCGGTGAACAGGTGCGGCCGCTGCATAAGAAACCGCCTTCCACGTCCTCCCTGCCTTTCCAAACCCCGGGAACGTCGTCGACATCTAACCGTTCGGCGGCGGCTTCGACGTCGTCGGGTACCTCCGTCACCAGTCGAGCCGGAAGGTAGCAGTCGGCGAGAAACCCCCTCCATCTCCCGAGGTCGGAGACCGCTACCTCGGTGGAACCGTTACGTAGTCGGTCGTCCGCTACGGCGAACGACGCGTGCGCGAGAGGTTGATCGGCTGCTCCAGAAGCCTCGATGGCTTCCGCTGCGGCTTCTCCTAAGTCCTGGTCGAACGCCGACAGTGCAGCCAGCAGCCGCGCTGCGGTGCCGGCGCTCGACGGCGTGGAGCCGTCGGTCTGCTCCCTCGGACGGGCGACAAGGCTGTCGCCGCGGGTGAAGTAGAATCCTCCGTCGTCCGCCTGGAACTCCTCCACTATCCTCCGCGCGAGCGACAGCGCGAACTCCAGGTGCCGGAGGTCCGTCGTGGCTTCGTAGAGGTGGAAGGCGCCTCTTGCGAC
This sequence comes from Euryarchaeota archaeon Ods02, assembly GCA_028751075.1. GTDB lineage: Archaea > Halobacteriota > Halobacteria > Halobacteriales > Halorutilaceae > JAQZDA01. The sequence continues at coordinate 47,018 of JAQZDA010000011.1, forward strand.
GTAGGCGTAGTCCTCGAGGTAGCCTTCGACGTCGACGTCGCCGTCCCTGTACCGGCGGTAGAGCACTCCGTCGTCCCACATCCTGTCGCGTATGAACTCCAGCGCTTCCTCCGCGGTTTCGGCGTAGCCGTCGTCCTCCAGCGTCGATGCGGCTTCCGCGTACGCGGACACCGCGAGGCCGTTCCACGACGACAGCACCTTGTCGTCCAGCCTCGGGGGTTCACGGCCACCGCGGGCTTCCAAGGCCTCCCTGTCGGCTGACTCTAGAAGGTTTTCCGCGGTCTCGAGGTCGACGTCGAGCTCGGCTGCGACGTCGGCGGCGCCGCGTTCGACGGTGAGGACGCTGCCGCTTTCGACGTCGCCGGCCTCGCTGACGCCGTACCGGAGCTGGAAGGCGCGGGCTTCGTCCTCCGATAGCGCTTTCTCTACCTCCGATGGCGTCCAGGTGTAGTACAGGCCTTCGACGTCTTCGCCGTCCTCGTCGAGGCTGACCGCGTCGAAAGCGGAGTAGAAGCCTCCGGAGGCGTCCTGCATCTCTCGCTCCAGGAAATCCAGGGTCTCCACTGCGACCTCTCGGTACCGTTCGCAGTCGGTGTCGCGGTACATCTGGAGGTAGATCCGCGGCAGCAGGGCGTTGTCGTAAAGCATCTTCTCGAAATGCGGCACCGTCCATCCGCGGTCGACGCAGTACCTGTGGAAGCCACCGCCGAGGTGGTCGTACATGCCTCCGGAAGCCATCGCATCGAGGGTCTCACCGGCGACGTCTGCGGCGTCCTCGGTGTCGAACCTACTGTCCGCTTGCTGCAGGGCTTCCAGTCGGACGGGGTGCGGGAACTTCTGTCCCTTCCCCCAGCCCCCCTGCTGTCGGTCTGCATCCGCGACTGCGTCTTCGGAGGCTGACTCCAGCAGGCTGTCGACGGAGCGCCGTCCTTCCGCTGACGCCGACCTAGAGCCGTCCATCTGCTGCTGCGCTTTCATCGTGAGTTCCTCCGCCTGCTGCTCTATCTTCCGGCGTTCGTTGCTCCAGCTCTCCTCTATGCTCTCGAGAACCTGCTGGAAGCTAGGTCTCCGGTGTTTGGGTTCGTCGGGGTAGTAGGTGCCGACGTGGAAGGGTTTCCCCTCCGGGGTAAGCCACGCGCTCAGGGGCCAGCCGCCCTGACCCGTCGTCATCTGACACACCGTCTGGTAGAGTCGGTCGACGTCGGGTCTTTCTTCGCGGTCGACCTTTATGGAGACGAAGCCTTCGTTCAGCTGTTCCGCGGTCTCGGGGTCTTCGAAGGACTCGTCTTCCATGACGTGGCACCAGTGGCAGGCGCTGTAGCCGACGCTGAGGAAGACGGGTACGTCGCGTTCACGGGCTTCCTCGAACGCTTCCTCGCACCAGGGATACCAGTCGACGGGGTTGTCGCTGTGCTGCAGGAGGTAGGGGCTCTCCTCTTCGGCGAGACGGTTGGTCATGAGTTCTACTGAGAACCGCCTGCTGGTTAACCTCTGCGGCCGACGGTGGAAGGTGATGCCGCTATCTTCCTTCGTCCTTCAGCTTCCTGAATCCGAGCACTCCGGCGCCTGCGACTGCGACGCCGAACACCGCTGCGAGGTAGAACACGACCGAGAGCCCGCCAGCTGCGTCGTAACCCAGGTTGGCTCCGTAGACTATCAGGAGGCTGCCGACTAACATCAGTCCGACGCTGCTCAACAGTCGTTTCAGATGTGTTCGATCCATCAGTTATCTCCTCCGCTGTAGGGATGTCTGTTGGTGTCGCCGCAGTCGAGGCATCTGATGGAGACGTGGTCTCTATCGCTTCGGAGTCGGACGCGGGCGTTGTCTCCCGCTCGGAGGTATCGGCCGCAGCCGTTACAGACCTTGCTCTTGTCTTCCACGGGAATCTGGACGCGGTTGCTTTCCGCTACCTCTTTCGCGCGTTCGACGTAACGTGTGGCTTCCTCGACGGAGTCGGCGTCTTCGGCGAGGTGGAACAGCTTCTCGACTCTCTCCTCCGCGGTTCCTTCCATGGACGTCGGCACTGGAGGGTAGTACGTGGAGAGGGGATTTAGTGATGTTGTATCACTGATGGAGGATGTTCCATCAGCTCTCCCGGTACCGCTGCTTCAGCTGTTCCTTGTCTATCTTCCCGATATGTGTGAGAGGTAGGTCGTCCAGGATTTCTACGTGGTCGGGGACCGCCTGTCGACTGACTTTTCCATCGAGATGTTCGACGACGTCGTCTTCGGTGACCGTGTCATCTGCTTCTAGGTAGGCGCCTACGAGCTCGCTGCCGGGGCGGCTGGGGTCCGGTAGTCCAACGACTGCGGCACGTTCTACGTCGGGGTGGCGCTGGAGCTCGCTCTCCACCTCTTCGCTGTAGACCTTGAGGCCGCTGACGTTTATCATGTCCTTGACGCGGTCGACGACGTAGAACCGTCCGCGTCCGTCGACGCGTACGACGTCGCCGGTGCGGACGAAGCCGTCGTGGAACCCTTCTCCTCCTTCGACGTAGCCCTTCATCCTCTGTGGGCCGTCGACCAGCATCTCCGCGGTCACGTCGGACTCCGCGGCTTCATCGAGAGGTATCTCGTCCTCGGTTTCGGTGTCGAGGAGCTTTATCTCGGTGGCGGGGACTGGGACGCCGATGGTGCTGACGTCGTAGGCGAGCGAGCGGTTGCTGGTGCCTGCTACGCCTTCTACGATGCCTTCGACGTCGAAATGCGTGACCGGTGACATCTCGCTGAGTCCGTATCCCTGTGTGACTCCGCTGCCGCTTTCGCTGAACCGCTTTCGGGTCTCGTCCTTCAGGGGGGCGCTTCCGGAGATACCCATTACGTCGAGCTCTCTGTCGGCGGACTCGTGGAACTGGGTGGGGACGCCGACCATCGCCATGGGACTGTGTTCCTCGGTCAGTCGTTCTATCTCGCTGTAGTCCCGGGGGTCTGGTACGAGTAGCTGGTTGGTTCCTATCCTGACGAATGCGTGTGACGTCGTGTGGCCGTACGCGTGGTAGAGAGGTAGGGCGTTGACGACGGAGCCGGAGCCGCTCATGAGGTCGGCGGCGCGGGACATCGACGCCTGGATCTGGCCGGCGTTCGCGGTGACGTTCGCGTGCGTGAGCATGCAGCCTTTGGGGACTCCGCTGGTGCCGCCGGTGAACATCACCGCGTAGACGTCCTCCTTGGGATCGACGTCGGCACGGTAGCTCTCCCCCGAGGGGTGAGATACCTCACCAAGGTCTTCACCTGCTTCGTCCGTGGTGGCTAGCAGACCGGTTTCGAGGTTGTTCTCGACCTCCTCCGCCATCTTCCCGTGTGGTCCGCCTCCGACGACCGCGCTGGGGTCGACCTTCTCGAGGTTAGTGACTACGTCTTCCGTCGACTCGAGCACGGGTACTGGTACGAACGTTGCTCCGGAGAGGGAGACTCCGTAGGATGTGACGAGGAACTCGACGGAGGTTGGGAGGAGTACGGCTACGTGGTCTCCCTTACCTACTCCGTGTTCGTGGAGCCAGTGAGCGAGGGACCCCGCTCGCTCGAGAAGGTCCGGGTACTCTGTTGTCCGTCCCTCCTGATGGACTCCGGCTTCGGGGTGGTTGTCGGCGGTGTCCTCCAGCATCGAATGCACGGGCTTGGGCTCCAGGTCGGGTTCCTCGATTCCGTAGTCGTCGTAGACCTGCTGCCACGGGCGGTTCTCGTTCATCGTTTGAAGGCTGGTGGTTTCCGATGTTGTATCTTGCGCCGGTCAACTGAGGTAGGTGTTGTCCGTAAGGCCGACGGAAAGCCGCCGTTCATAGCAGGTTTTTACTACCCCTGGTGCGTCACCCCGTATATGAGGTACTACCAGTACACCCTGAAACCCCCCGATGGCTACATACACCCCATCGAGAGAGACTTACTGCCAGCAGTCGAGGCAGATCGAACGTCCATCAGACATATATCCCTGCTGTCCGACGACGAAGGGATCGTGATATACGGCTGCGAGGGACCACGTGACGGAGTAGACGAACTCCTAGAGGAACACGAGCTCGTGGTGAACCACGAGGTGTTCGAGGACGACGACGACAGCTTCTACCTGTACGTGAGGTTCCAGCCAGGCAGCCCCGCGACGGAGCTGCTGGAGATAGCGGACGAACACGGCCTGGTCATCGAGACACCGTTCCCTTACCGCGACGGTGGACTGGAGATGACGGTGATAGGGAAGAACGAGAACGTTCAGGAGTCGATGTCGGAGTTCCTGAAGGTCACGGAGGACAGCGAGGTGATGCTGAAGAACGTCGGAGAGTACTCGCCGGAGGACAGCGAGGTAGGACGGGGGTTGACGGACAGGCAGCAGGAGGTGGTGGAGACGGCGGTCGAGGTAGGTTACTACGACATCCCGCGTCAGGCGACACACGAGGACGTCGCCGACGAGCTCGGCTGTACGGCGAGCACGGCGGGTGAGCACCTGAGGAAGGCGGAGTCGAAGGTTATGCCGCGGACCTCAGGCAGGTAGCTTTAGCTCTCTGGAACTTCCGTTATAAACCTCTGAAACGGGGCTATCTACGCAACATCGGATAGGATACCTCGCATGGAGTGTTGTCACTAGGATACAGACAGAAGGGGTACTTAAGCCGCCTCTCATGCATGGAGAAACTCACTTTGACATACCTTCACAATGTGTCCCCATGGACGTAACAGAAATGGTGTCCGAGTACTTCGAGATGAGCGACGACGAACTCAAAGAGAACCTGCCCGACCTGTTAGACACGGTCGAAGGCAACGTCGACTCGCTCGTCGAAGAACGGGAGGACGACGTACCCAGACTGCTCCGACGGCTCGACAGCACCGACGTCGAGGAGTTCGCGAACGACGCACCCGAGGTCGCAGAGCGTTTCCAGGACTTCCTCTGGGAAGCCACCAGCGCTTTGATCGCACGGAACGACGACCTCGCGGAGAACATCACCGTCGACGCCACCGTGAACTTCGAAGCCGACGACAGCCCCATGCAAGGACACCTCGAGGTCGACGCCGACAGCCAGAGCATCACCGGCGGCAGCGGCACCATCAACGACGCCGACCTCCAGGTCACCGGCCCCTCCAACGTCCTCGCCGGCATGTTGACCGGCAGCACCGACCCCGTCCAGGGATTCATGGCAGGCGAGTTCGAGATGGACGGCGAGGTCGACAAAGGCATGGAGCTCGCGCAGGTGATGACGCCCATCAACCAGAAGCTCGCCAGCCTCGACGAGGAGTAACATCTGATGAAGCTCGACGACGAACAGGAGTTCTTCCGCGACAGCCTGCGGGAGTACCTCGAGGAGGAGATACAGCCGGACGTAGAGGAGAAAGCCGGAGAAGCGCTGTCGAAGGACGAGGTCATAGACTACCAGGTCCGGTTCAAGGAGGACCTCGGAATCGGCTTCAGCCCCGACGTCGCCGACGACTACTGGGGAGACCTCGCGTTCTACGGCATCGGCAGCGAAGAGATAAGCCGCGTCTGGCCCAGCCTCAACGTCACCCTGAACATGTCGTTCCCCGCGATGTTCGTAGAGTTCGCCAGCGACGAAACCCAGGACGCCATGCTCGGGAAGCTCGAATCCGGGGAGATAATCGGCGGCTTAGCGGTCAGCGAACCACACAGCGGAACCGACACAGTCAACCTCCGCACCACGGCGGAGCCCGACGGCGACCAATACGTCCTCAACGGACAGAAGACCTGGGTGTCCAATGCACCCATCGCCGACGTCATGCTCGTCGCAGCCGAGAACGAGGAGACAGGCAGCCGGGAGATGTTCCTCGTCGACCAGGAGAACAGCCCGTTCGACACCAGCGAGCTGCACAAGATAGGGTGGAAGGCTTCGCCCACCGGCGAGATATACCTCGACGACGTCAGGGTGCCGAAGGACAACAACCTCGGGAACATGATATCGAACGCGATGGCGGAAGGCAACACCCTCGAAGAGATGCTGCCGTACCCCGACAGCGTGATGGAGCTGTTCTTCGAGCTCAAACCCCTGAACGCCATCTTCGCGTTCATGCGCACCGGCATGGCGTTGATGGCCGTCGGCATCATGCAGGCCGCGCTAGACGACTCAGTGGAGTACGCGAAAGAACGCGAGAGCTTCGGCAAACCTATCGGCCAGCACCAGCTGATACAGGAGAAGCTATACAGCATGAAAGCGCAGACCGTCGCCAGCCGACAGATGGCGTACCACGCCATCGACCTCCTGAGCGAAGCGGACACCGACGCAAGGTTGATGTCGTCGCTGGCGAAAGGCTGGGCCTGCGAGAAATGCAACGAAGTCACCTACGACGCCATGCAGATACACGGCGCCATGGGACTGAGCGAGGAGTACCCGCTCGAACGGTACCACCGCGACGCACGCGTGATGACCATCCCCGACGGAACCACGGAGATACAGAAGCTCATCGTCGGCAGCGAGATGCTCGACATGAGCGCGTACGCCTGAACAGTCAGGAGAGAGCGCCGTCGTCCTCCGTCGAACCACAGACGAACCCAACCATCAAACCATGACACGATACAGAGGCAACCGACTGAACACGGAGTCCCTGTGGTACGGACTCTACAACAAGAGCATAGAGCTCGGGATGTGGAACCCCGAGGCGCTGATGGACGAGATAGGGTTCGAGGAAGACAAAGAGATATGGCAGAACCTCGACGACAAGGAGAAGGAACAGGTGCGCCGCATCCTGGTGGCGTTCCTCGACGGCGAGTTCGAGGTCGGAGACGACGCAGTCCACCATCTCCAGACAATCATGGACGCCCCCTGTCTCGAGGACAACGAGATGAAGCAGATGTACATGACGTCGTTCGCGCTGACCGAGCACAAGCACACGCAGTTCCTCGACATCTACATCGAGAACGTCATGGACGGATTCGACGACTACACCGACCTCAACCCACGCGGCGAAGCAAGGGTCCCTATCGTCGAAGCCACCGGCGTCGGAGAGGTCTACGAACACCAGGGAAGGTTGACGGCGAAGGCGTCGGAGACACACGACCCCGTCGACATAGCGCGTGCGGCAGCCTGCTACCACCTCGACGTCGAAGGCATACTCGCGCGCACGGGTTTCTTCGCCATCAACAAGATGAGCGCCAACGCACCGCTGCCATTGCTCAACAGGGGTTTCAAGTTCATCAGCACGGACGAAGGTCGACATCTCACCCACGGCGTCCGCCTGCTACAGGAGCTGCTGGAGAAGGAACGCAACGGGGAACCCGAGTACCAGGGCGTCGGCGACGCCATCGTCGAGGTACTGAACGAGGACACGCCGCCGATGGCGGAGTTCGCGTACATGATAACAGACAGCGTCGACGACCCCCTCGACGTCGGGTTCAGCAACCTCCTGATGCGGGGTGGCGAGTTCGTCGACGGCATGTACAACGAAAGCTTGGATCTCGACTACGACAGCATGGAGTACGTCGAACGCATCCGCCACCGGTACCAGGACATCGACGACAGCGAGATACAGGCGGATCTCGAGAAACTACGTGAGGAGTACCAGGTCAAACGAGGTGCCTGAAGATGGACGAGCTAGACCGTGGCGCGGAGTTCACGGCTTCGGAGGAAGAGGTCGAGGAAGCGCTGGAGGAGGCGGCCGAGGACCTCGGGCAGCCGGTGGAGAAGGTCAGGGAGAACGTCGAGTCGATGCTGGGGCGGGACGACGACCCCTCCACCGGGTTCAACGAGAGCGTCACAGGGGAGTCGTTCGAACACGACGAGGTCGGCGAAGACGACCCACGGTTGGAGGCTATAGAACTATACAGGTTGAGGCAGAGGATCTGATGTCGGAGGCTAGCGGAGACGCTGCGGCGGCGGTGCAGGCTTACATCGAAAGCCACGATGGCTTCCTGTCGAAGATAGGTGGTGAGATAACGCGGTTGGACAGCACCTGCTGCGAGGTCGCTGTCGACGCTGGATTCGTCGCGAGCGCGAACACCACCGACGACATCGCGGCACACGGTGGAGCCGTGGCGACGTTGGTGGACAGCGCCGGAGGCCTCGCCGTACGCCCGCATCTCGACGACCCCGTCGCGGACACCGTGGTGACCGTGAGCCTAGACCTGAACTACCTGGATGCGGCGCAGGGAGAGCTAAATGCGCGTGGAGAGATGCTTCGACGCGGCGGCAGCATGGCGTTCAGCCGCGTCGACGTAGAAGCCGGCGGCGACCTCGTCGCCGTAGGTAACGGTGCGTTCAAGATAGTCGAAGACTGAATGAGCACCAGGCAGATACCACAGAGGGAAGACAGGTCATGACCGAGCCAGAGAACTACGGACCCGCGGACTCGATACTCGACGGGTTAGACGATGAACAGGCGGAAGAGATAATAGACGAGGTCGGTGACCGCGTAGTCTACAGGTTGACGGAGAACGACCCCCGAGGAACCATCGACAGTATGGAGGAGTCGATAATGGCCAACCTTCCGTTGCTCAAGCACTCACGTCTGCTTCAGGAGAGTGTGGGTCTGTTCGTGCATCCCTTCTTCGACAGGGAACCCGAAACAGTGGTGAAAGCCAGCGGGCGGGCAATCGTCGACGAGATACGTGAGGATCAGGCGGAGGAGGTCGTCGAGGACATCATCCGTACGACGGTGGAGAAGATGCAGGAGAACCGCGGCAACTGACTGCGACTGCAGTAGGAAGAAGCCGGAGCCTACGTTCTCATCACAGTCGCCGGGTGACCTTCCTCAGGGAACCAGCGACAGACCGTGCGTCCGCCAACGAACCCTCGACCTGTATCTCCGAGCGTTCGTACGCCTTCAGGGGGTCCGTGGAACCCGTCAGCAGTCCAGCCAGGACGTCGGAGGAACCCGTCAACAGGAGGTCTCCGCCTTCGACTGTGGATGGTCCACCGGTGAGGGTTCTGCTGCTGGCGTCCGTCTGCATGTGGCCTTCTAACGGTGAGTCCATGGCTCGGTAGTTCACCTCGACGGACGCCGTCACCGCCGAAGCAAGCACGTCGAAACGCTCCACCTTCTCGCTGTGCACTGCCCAGAGGAGCCGCTGGACCTCTTCGACAACCTCCGGTGCTTCCTCTGCGGCTTCGGCGACGTCTGCGCGGTCGACCTCGTCCATCAAACCGTTCACTAACTCCGGCTCCTCCGACACCGATGCACGTGCGGCGGACGCACCATCCGGTAGAAGAGCGTTTATCGCGGGGTAGTCGTCGGCCGAGAAAGCGTCACCTAACCGGTGTTCGACTGACATCAGACGTGTGTACGTGTAACACACGCTAACGGGTTATGCCTTGCATGCAAGGTCTGCCGTCGACGTAGTATCAAGGTTTAACCTCCGCCGGAACCCGTCCAAAATCAGATGACCCTAGCTTTCGTCACCGGAAACCCCGGCAAAGCAGACGAAGCCCGCAGCATACTCGGGGACGTCGAACGCGTGGAGCTCGACTACACCGAGGTACAGTCAGACAGCCTCGAAGAGATAGCGCGGAGAGGTGTGGAGGAGTGCTACGAGGAACTGGAGAAGCCGTGTTTCGTCGACGACAGCGGCCTGTTCGTCAACTGCTTCAGCGGCTTCCCCGGACCCTACAGCAGCTACGTCTACAGCACCCTCGGCAACGAAGGCCTCCTCCAGCTTATGGAGGACGAAGAGGAGAGAGACGCGGAGTTCCGATGCGTCGTCGCCTACCACACCGGCGACAGGGTGGAGACGTACGTCGGCGTCGCGGAAGGCCGGATAACCCGGGAGCCTCGTGGCGAAGGAGGTTTCGGATACGACCCCGTCTTCAGGCACAGCTCCGGTGAGACGTTCGCGGAGATGACGTCGGAGCAGAAGAACGAGGTGTCGCACCGGAGGAAGGCGTTCGAACAGCTCGCTGAAGCAGTAGGCTGAAGAACCAAGCTACAGCTTGCTCCCGAGCTCGAAGCCGCCCTGAAATTAGTTAGCCTTAAACTCGAAGCCCGTCAACGGAGACCATGGCACGTATGCATACCCGACGTCGGGGCTCCAGCTCCTCCGACAGACCCGCAAACGAGGAACAACCGGAGTGGAGCCACGATGACGCCGACGCAGTCGAAGAAAGAGTCGTCGAGCTCGCGGAAAAGGGACTCTCCTCCAGCGAGATAGGCATCGAGCTAAGGGACAACGGCGTCGACGGCGAACCCGTCCCCGACGTCAAGCTCGTGACCGGCAAGAAGATAACCGAGATACTCGAGGACAACGACCTCGAACCACGTTACCCCGAGGACCTCGTCAACCTCATGGAGAAAGCCGTCCGCCTCAACAGACACATGGACGAGAACCAGACGGACGCCAGCAACAAACGCGCTCTCCAGAACGTCGAGAGCAAGATACGCAGGCTCGTCGACTACTACCGCGGCGACGAGCTACCCGAGGACTTCAAGTACGAACCCGAACAGGCCAGCCGCGTCGTGGAACGTCAGAACCAGTAGCCGGATGGAGCTCGAAAGGAGCGAAAGACAGCTCGACGTCGAAGCCGTCGCCGACGAACTCTCCTCCCGAGACCACGTCAAGGTCGCAGGACAAGCCGACGCCGACGGAGTCACCTCGAGCGCGCTCCTCTGCATGGCGTTAGAGTCTAACGACGTCAGCTACACCTTCACCGCAGTCGACGAACCTGACCGCTGTCTCTCCGTGGACGCCGACGTCTTCTGCGACGTAGGCGCCAGCTACCTCGACCGACTGGATGGCTCCGTCGTCTTGGACCACCACGAGGGAACAGGTGAAGGAAGCACAGGGGTGTCGGCGGTGGACTCCACGGCTGGTTCGACCTCCGAGATTGCGTACGAGGTAGCTCAAGAGCTAGATGTAGACAGGCCGGACGTAGCAGCGGTGGGTGCAGCAGGCGACAGCAGTATACCCGACTGGCTCGCCGAGGCAGCGGTAGACCAGAGCCTGGCTCGCATATCCAGCGAGCTGAAGCTCTATCTCGATGAGCCGGCGGAGGCGCTCGCGCACTCCATCGAACCCTACACCCGGCTGTCCGGAGAGTACGCCGCAGCCCGAGAGTTCGTCGACAGCGTAGATGGAGAGCCGGCGTCCGACGACGACCGTCTCGCTACCGCCGTCACCCTGCTGGCTGCCGAGGAAGGCAGGGTCGACGCAGTCGAAGAGCTCACCGGCGCGCTCGAGCTCCGGCGTTACGGTGGGCGTTCGGCGTCCACTGTCGCAGCGACGGTGGAAGCCTGCGCCCGTACAGGTAAGACAGGTCTCGCGTTCGCAGTACTGTACTCGGGGGAGTTCGACCGCGCGGAACGCGTCCGCAGGGCGTACGAGTCAGGCGTCGCCTCCGCCGTCGAGAACTCGGAGATGGAGCACCGCGGGGGCTTCGTTCTCGTACGAACCTCCTGCCAGCATACATCCGCGGTCGCCGACGTCTACAGCCGATGGATAGACGACGGAGTCGACGACGTCGTCGTAGTAGATGAAGAAGGCGGCAGCGCAAGCATCCAATCGGAAGACGTCGACTGCGCATCCGTGGCAGAGGAAGCCGCGGAAGCCGTCGACGGTGAAGGCGGCGGCCACAGAGACCGCGCCGGAGCCTCTTTCGCCGCCGACGGCACCGACGAGTTCGTGGAATCTCTTGAGGAGCGATGGACGTGAACTGCAGGATAGAGATAGAGACCCTTCATCCGGACGCCGAAGACTTGGCGGCGTGTCTACGGCCCGACAACACCGAGGAGATGGATACGTTCGTCGACGACGGACGCGTGGTCACGGTGATAGAGCGGCCGTCGCCGGGTTCCCTGAGGTCGACGGCGGACGACTACGTCCGTAACCTCTCGATAGCGTTGGACGTTCTGGACAACTGAACTACGTCTCGAATGCGTCGGAGGTCCTGGACAAGTGAACTACGCCACCGATGCAGACGTCTTCTAAAGTAGGTGGTTCATTCTAGCTCTTCGACAGGTAGCTCCCTGTACCGTGAAATCTCGGGGAAGTAGTCGAGCTGAAGCGTGGAGTCGCTGACTCCCTCGGCGCCCTGCATCTCGACGAACCGTCGGGCTACGACGGCGAGCCTCCCGTCGTCGTCCTCCTCGATGGCTTCCTCCCCACGATTCAGAAGCAGGGCGCCGGAGTACGTCCTGTATATCTCGTCGGCTAGGCGTTTCGCGTAAAGCTCCGCGTGATCCCTCCCCGACGACGCCACGGTGTCGACGGAGGTTTCGAGGCTGTCGCGCCAGCCGTGAACCTCCTCGCTGACGTCTTCGAGATAACCGTGTTCGACGTCCGCGAGCAGGCTATCGACGCGGTCCAGGAGGGTTTCGTGCGCTCTCTCTTTGTACATGGCGCGGAGGACGTCGAGCGACAGGATGTTCGACGTTCCCTCCCATATCGGCGCCACCTGTGCGTCACGCAGCAGGCGTTCCGTAGGATGGGTCTCGACGTAGCCGTTGCCGCCGAGGACCTCCATCGCGTAAGACGCGGTCTCCACAGCGAGTTCGCCGGTGTGGTACTTCGCGACGGGGACGAGCATCCGCATCAGCTCGTAGCTCTCCTGGTCGTCGCCGCGGTAGTGGCCGTCGAACGCTTCGGCAGCGCTGAAGGTGAAAGCGGTGGCGGCGTCGTGCCGGACGGTCATGTCGACGAGGTCCGCCCGCATGAGAGGGTGCTGGTCGATGGGGTCGCCGAAGGCCTCGCGGTCGGCTGCGTAGGTCTTGGCTTCGAGGATGGAGCGTGCGATACCTCCGCAGCTTCCGAAGGCGTTGGTGAGGCGTTCGTAGTTCAGCATCGCGGTCATGTACTTGAAGCCGCGTTCCTCGTCGCCGACGAGGTAGCCGCGCGCGCCCTCCAGCTCTACCTCGCCGGTGGGGACGCTCTTGGTGCCGAGCTTGTCCTTCAGCCGCTTCATCCTGAGGCTGTTGGGTTCACCGTCGTGTTCGGGCGGCACGACGAACATCGACAGCCCCGAGGTTCCTTCGGCTGCATCGGGGGTTCGGGCGAGCACGAGGGGGACGTCGGCGTCGACGTTGCTGCAGAACCACTTGTCACCCGTCAACCGGTAGCAGTCTTCTTCGCTGTCCCATTCCGCAGTGGTCTCGTTGGCTCCGACGTCGCTGCCTCCCTGCACCTCGGTGATGAACATCGCGCCCTGGCTGACGTCGTCGATGTCGCGGCTCGTCAGGGCTTCTAACCTGTCTTCGTGGCCGTCGGCGAAAAGCTCCAGCACCAGTGCGGCGCCCGCCGTCATGGAGACGCCGCAGGCGAGGCCTACGTCGCTGTAGCAAGTGAGGTAGTGGTAGCAGAGGCTGTAGGACAAGGGCATGGGTTCCTCCAGAGCGGGGGGTGCCTGGAAGCTGTCGGCTACGGCTCCGTGTTCGAACGTCAGACGTTCGTTCTCCAGGTGCTCGCGGGGGTAGTCTACGTCGTTCACGACGTCGCCGACGGGGCCGTAGGTATCTAGCTCTGGTGGGTGGCTGTCGACTGCGTCGCTGTTGTCGGCGATCGTGTAGCCCATGATCTCGCCGAAGTCATGGAGGCGTTCTCTCGCGTACTCGAGCTCTTCATCTTGGAAGAGGTGTTCTACCTCGCGTCGGAGTGCGGGGTCGTAGCTCCAGTAGTTGACGTGTCTGCCTTCCTCGGGTTCGCTGTAGTCGACGGCCATACCTGTGTTTGACGGAAGATGTGCATAAGAAGTTCGCCGGATGTACTTGGAGGGTAAACCTTCGTCGACAAGTGTATCGTCGGCGCTGCAGCTGGGTTACTTCGCGGGATTAAACTTCGTAGCAGCCGTTGACGGTAGTATGGAAACCGAGGAAGCCATCCGAAGCCGTAGGTCTGTGCACGAGTACACGTCGGAGGAAGTCGACGACGACACCCTGAAGTCCATCTTCGAGCTCGTGAGGTGGTCGCCGTCGAGCTACAACCTCCAGCCCTGGGAGTTCCTCGTCGTCCGTGACGAAGAAGGGAAGGAGACCCTGAAGGACTGTGCCTACGGTCAGGAGCACGTCACCGACGCAGGCGCAGTCGTGGTGGTGTTCGGCGACAGGGACCGCGGAGCCCACGCGGAGGAGGTCTTCAGAAATGAAGCCGAGAAAGGCTACCGCGACCCCGACACCGTCGACGACATGATCCAGAAGTTCCAGGATGAAGGCTGGCAGGGCAACGACGAGTGGGCGATGCAGTCCAGCATGATAGCGGCGACGACGTTGATGTACGCGGCGTGGAGCGAAGGCGTCGCCTCGTGTCCCATGGGAGGCTGGGACGGCGACGCCATCCGGGAGGAGTTCGACGTTCCTGAGTCATGGAAGCCGGTGTTGATGGTGACGCTGGGGTACGTCGACCGCGACGGCGACGAATGGAACCGAGAGAGGAAGTACAGGCGGTCGACTGATGAGTTCGTACACCTCGACGGGCTTTAGCTGCAGCTGTACAACGATCTGGATGAAGATGTAGGCGGAGGGGAGTAAGCCCCCTTCTGTTCGCGGCGGCATTCGGCTGGACCCGTTCTGGGTCTCGCCCTCCTTGCGGCAGGGTGAAGCGCCGACGCATGCAGCGGGACTACCTTGTGTGCGTCGGCTTGCACCGGTGGGGGTTCGTCGTTCCAGCGCTCCCACTCCGTCTTCCCTCTGCGGGTTAACGCACCCGGTCTCGCGACGGGTTCCGCGCGCGTCGTCGGTCGGGAGTGGACGTGTCGTCTCTGTTCGAGAGCCGCCTCTCTCGAGGCCTCGGCTCCAGTCCCGGGCTTCGGGACCGTCGGATCGCCCGACGTCGCCGAGCCACCTGTCCCGCGGTGGGGGGACTTTCCTCGTGAGATCCACGGGAGCCGCCCTCCCTCCGCCGTAACGTTAAGTTGAGCGCGCGCGGTTAAGTTGGCTTCGGTGAAGCCGGATGAACAGGTTTGTGCATCACGGATGAATCTTTACGAGACTCCGATGAATGATTGTCCAACAGAGAAGGAAGACATGGTGGCTCTGGTAGACGGGCGTCTAAACGTGGGGAAAAAATATACCTCTCTGGCGCGTATGACGTAACGATGACAGCAGGAGGGAGTGCGGCTTGTCCGAACTGACAGCAGAGAAGGGGAGCAAAGCAGTCGAGCTAGCTCGGTGTTCGATGGAGTCCTACGTAGCTAACGGCAAAAGAGAACGCCCGGGATGCATGAAGGACGTGTTCTACGACCGGCTCGGCGCGTCGGTGAAGCTGCGTTCCACCCGCGGCAGGGAGAGAGTCCGTGGAAGCGGAGTATCCTACAAACGAGACAAACACCTGTCGGAGGCTATCGTGGACGCGGTGATAGAGGCGTCGAGCGAGAAGTCCGGCACCGACGAGCTCAGCAAGTGCGAGCTCGACAACGTATCGGTGACGCTCTGCGTCCTCGACTCCATCGAACACGTTGAACAACCGTCGGAGGAGCTGAACCTCGGGAGACACGGCATCATCGTGGAGGGTAAGGAGAGCTCCAGCTGGCTGATGCCGACGGTGCCCCTCGAACGCGGATGGAGCGTGGAGGAAGCTCTCGACAGGACGTCGTGCAAAGCCCGGTTAGACCGTGGAGCCTGGAGGAACGGCTCAGTCGAGGTATACAGCTTCGAAGCCCAGATATTCCAGGAAGAGGAACCCGACGGCGAAGTAGACGAGGTCGAGCTAGCTGCGAGAGCCTGAACTCCCCAATACCACCCCGCCCGCGAAAACATCCCCCGAGCACCCGATGGATTACGCCGACTAGTCTCTGAAGCACCTATACCCTGTCTTCTAAGACGTGCTCCTCGAACAACGGCTGGAACGACGTCGCACGCTCCCTCGCCTCCTCCAGATCGAACTCCCAGACCATTTCCCCGTCGTCTAACACCTGCACGTACTCGGTGTCGACGTCCTCGCCCGCCGGCACCGCGTGGTCGACGCCGTCTTCGTCGCGGACGACGTCCTTCGCCCCGCTCTTCTCCCCGCGTTTCGCCGCGGGCTCCCCCTCCACCTCTACGATGTCGAGCGAGAGGTCGACGGGTGAAGCGCTGGCTATGGAGCCACCGACTCCGAAGCCGTCTGCGACGTGGTTTAGCTCCTTTACCTCGTCTACGCCGATGCCTCCGCTGACGAAGACGTCGACGTCGTCGTAACCTCTTATGTCGAGCTCCCACCTGACCTCCTCCGCTATCTCCCTCATGCTGCCGCGACGGCTGCCGGTGGTGTCGAGACGGACTCCGTCGAGCGCGTCCCCCAATGCTTCCGCGGCGTCGACGGACTCCTTCTTCTCGTCCAGGTAGGTGTCACACAGCATTATCCTGGGGACGTCTTCGTCGACGACGCGGTCGAAGCCCCTCCAGGCGCGTCTCTGGCTCCCGAGAGCTATCACGAGGGCGTGCGGCATCGTCCCACCTGCTTCGAGCCCCACCTCCTCCGCGCCGGCGACGTGAGACACCATGTCGGCGCCTCCGATGTACGCCGACCGCTCGATCATCGCCGCCGTCGATGGATGCTCCCGTCGGGTGCCGAAGCTCGCTACGGTGGAGTCCCCCGAGGCGGCGACGACCTCCGCCGTAGAGGTGGCGACGGCCGAAGATCTGCAGGTGAAACCGAGGAGGGAGGTCTCGAAACGTCCGAACTCCGTGTACCGGCCCTCCAGCCGCATCACCGGTGAGTTCTGGAAAGCGGAACCCTCCGGCAGCGCGTACAGGTCGACGTCCCTGCCCTCCAGCATCTTCGCGACGTCTTCGAGCCCCGTGAACAGATGCGGGCTGTCGACGGCTTCACCTACCTCCGCGACGACGTAGGGATCCTCGCCTTCGTCTTCGAGTATCTCCTCCGTCCGTAGGAAGTACGCGTCCGTCGCACGTCCGCTGTCGATGTCTTCCTCCGGTACGACGTCGTAGCCCATGGTCATGTTCTACATCTGTGGTCCGTGGAACATAACTTGACCGGAGGTTCAGACGAGCCGTGCACTGGTTGATGCGGCGGAGACGCTTCGGAGGAAACACGTCGTTTTATCCATCGAGACGAGGTAGCAGAGGGTATGCTAGAGTTCGTAGGCCTGGGTCTCTACGATGAGAGGGACGTCACCCTGAAGGGACGGGACGCCATCAGGGCTGCCGACAGGGTGTACGCGGAGTTCTACACAAGCAAGTTGACGGGGTGTACGGTGGAGGAGATAGAGGACGAACACGACGTCGACATCAGGGTGCTCGACCGCGATGAAGTCGAGGACTCCGACGAGGTCGTCGACGCCGCGGAGGACTCCCACGTGGTGTTCCTCACCGCCGGCGACACCATGGTCAGCACCACGCACGGCGAGCTAAGGGTGAGGGCGGAGGAACAGGGTGTCTCGACGTCTCTGGTTCACGCGCCCAGCGCGTCCTCGGCGGCCGCTGGCGCGACGGGTCTACAGAACTACAGATTCGGGAGGTCGACGTCAATAGTCGACCGCGAGGGCTGGACGCCTCCGTCACCCCTGAAGGTCGTTCTGGAGAACCTCGAGACGGACCTCCATACGTTGATATACCTCGACATCGAGGTCGGGGAGGACGAAGGCCGTGAGGGGGATGGGAGCTACATGTCGGCAGGTGAGGGCGCGGAGAAGCTACTGGAGATGGAGGAAGCCGTCGAGAGCGAGGAAGAGGTCGAGTTCTTGGTCGGCGTCGCTCGTCTGGGGTCGGGTGACCCGTACATATTCGGCGGTCGGCCGGAGGACGTCGTAGACCACGACTTCGGTGACCCCCTGCATCTCCTCGTGGCGCCGGCGGAGCTACACGAGGTGGAGCGTCGTTACCTGAAAACCATGGGAAACGTTAACTTCGAGGCCGTCGAAAACAAACGTTGATGAAGTTCCTCGTGGCTGTCGACGGTTCGGACGAGAGCGAGCGTGCGCTGGAGTACGCTGTAGAGATGGCTTCAGCGGCCGACGCGAGCCTCGACGTGGTGCACGCGGTCACGCCACGCATCTACACGGAGGACAACCGTAAGATAATCGAGGACATGTCGGACGCCGAGGACCGGTCGGAGGACGTCCTGGAGGACGCGAGGTCTCTTGCGAGAGAGCATGGGTTCGAAGGAGAGGTACGGACGGAGTCGCTGTACGGCGACCCCGTCGAGGTCATATCGAGCTTCTCGGAGGACTACACCTGCCTCTACGTAGGCCACCGCGGACTTTCGAAGCAGTACAACCAGGCGATGGGTAGCGTGGCCCGCGAGCTTATAGCACGTTCTCCGACTTCCGTTACGGTGGTCAGATGACGAAGGTGGAGCTACCTTACGCACCTGTAGACTCGTTGATACGTGACTCCGTCACCGACCTCAGAGTCAGTAGGGAGGCGGCGGAGAAGCTCGCGCTGGAGATACAGAGAGAGGGAGCAAACGTTTCGAAGAAGGCGAGTAGGCGGACGAAGTCCGACGGCAGGAAGACCATACGGCCGCATGACTACGGTTTCGACGTAGATGTCCCATCTATGGATGAGCTCACGCTACCGGTGGCACCGGTCGACAGGATAGCGCGGTTGGACGCAGGGGAGTTCCGCGTGAGCCGCGAGGCTCGGCTCGTATTGACGCTTTATCTGGAGCGATGGGCACGGGACGTCGCGGAGGGAGCAGGGAAGCTAGCGAGGCACGCGGATAGGAGGACGGTGCTCACCGAAGACGTAGAAGCCTACCTCGACGTCACCGGTAACTGAAACCCTCAATGAGAGCTACCACAGTTGATTTAAGTGCAGGCGGTCTAGCTGAAGCTGGAAGATGAAAAGAACGGTAATTCTAGGTGTCGTAGCGCTGGTTCTGTTGACCGGATGTCTACACGGAGGCAACGGAGCAGAGAACGGACTGGAGAACGGTGAAGAAGCCACCGCGGCGGTTGCGGTGGGCATGAGTGCGGAGGCGCAGCAGGAGATACAGGCTGAACAGCAGCAGGCGCAGCAGGAGTTCATGGAGGATCTGAACGAGACCGAGCAGGAGCTTCTGCAGCAGGCTCAGTTCGGACAGGTAGCTGAGGAGGATCAGGCGCTGGTAGACGACCTGATGGCTCAGATGGAGGAGGCTGGCGCTGACGCTGAAGCACTAGCCGAGGACGCTCAGCAGGAAGCCCTCGACGATCTTGACGCAGCAGTCCAGGGTTCGGATACCCTCGAGGAGATAGACCGGCTCGACGTACAGGGAGAGACGCTCGTTCTGCTCTCGGGTAACGCGAACGAGCTCATCGGACTGCTCGAACAACCCGGAGTTCACGCATTGCTCGACGAGCAGCAGTACAACCAGCTAGCCGAGCAGATGGCGATGCAGGAGGAAGGCTTCCCGGGTGGAGAGATGCCGGAGGAAGAGATTCCCGAAGAGGAGATCCCTGAAGACGAAGTAGAGGAGATCGAGATAGAGTAGGCCTGAAGTCGCTGTATTCTCTTTCTTCTACTCGGAAACTTTCGTTCCCCGTATAACTGACGGAGTTAATGCATAGCGAAGTCTACGCTGAACTCGCTACCTCTGAAACAGCCTGAAACAATGGAGCTAGCTTCTTCGTTCCCGTAGCTCGTCGAGGAGCAGGTCGAGCTCGATCTCCTGCTGCGCCAGCACGACGAGAAGATGGTAGACGACGTCGGCTGCCTCGTGAGCTACCTCGTCTTCATCTTGGTCCTTCACCGCGAGTATGAGCTCGGTAGTCTCCTCACCCAGCTTCTCGAGCGCGGCGTCCTCGCCCTTCGAGCTCTCCAGCAGGCTGGAGGTGTAGCTGTCCTCTCTGGGGTTGTCTCGTCTGTCGGTCACTACGTCGTACAGCTCCGCCAGTACCTCGGTGTCAACGTCATCTTGCATCTTGGAACACCAGTTCGTGTATACGGCTGTCAGCGGTCAGTTCGGGATGGAAGCTCAGGGCGTAGACGTTGTCGTCGGGACCACCCCTGACTCCGACGACGTCACCGTTCAACCACGCGAAAGCCTCCGCTTCACCTACCGAGTCGATCGCAGGTGCACGTATGAACACACCTGGATACGGGTCGTCGAAGCCGTCGACTTCGACGGGTGCTTCGAAGGACTCCCTCTGGCTGCCGTATGCGTTACGCTCCACGTCTACGTCCACGACGTCGAGGGTGACGACGCGTTCGTCGTCGGCGGAATGGCTGGCGACTATCAACCCCGCACAGGTCGCGAGGAACCCCCCGCCTCCCTCCACGTGTTCCTCGAGAGCCTCCGCTAAACCGTCTTCCTCGATGTGACGGGAGATGGTCGTTGATTCACCACCTGGTAGCGCAACGACATCGCATTCACGGAGCTCTCCCGCGGTCGTGACGTCCAGGGTATCGACGTCCAGCTCCAGTTTACCGGCCGCTTGCTCCGCGGCTTCCCGGTGTTCTTCGACGTCACCCTGCACCCCCACGACTCCGTACTTCATCCTACCGTCCCTACCTCGTTCTACTTCTTAGTTCCCGCGGTACTGCATACGGTCGGCGTCCTCAAGATCGGCGGAGCTAGTTCCCGTCATGCCTCCGCCTACGTTCCTGCTTATCTCAGCTAGCTCCTCGGGGTCGTCGTAGCTGTTGACCGCCTCGACTATCGCTTCACCCATGCTTTCCGGATCCTCGGCGCCGAAGATGCCGCTGCCGACGAAGATACCGTCGCATTCGAGGTTCATCATCAAGGCGGCGTCGGCGGGAGTCGCGATACCGCCTGCGGCGAAGTTCACGACCGGAAGGCGACCGCGTTCCGCCGTCTCCTCGACGAGAGAGATAGGGGCCTCTATCTCGCGGGCGAAGTTCCGGCGTTCCTCCGTGTTCATCCCCTCTATCTCCCGTATCGCGCCTTTGATGCGTTTCTGGTGTTTCACGGCTTCCGAGACGTCGCCGGTGCCGGCTTCACCTTTCGTCCGTATCATCGCCGCGCCTTCGTCGATGCGGCGGAGGGCTTCCCCTAGGTCGCGGGCGCCGCAGACGAACGGCGTCTCGAACTCGCGTTTGTCGATGTGGTTGCTGGGGTCCGCGGGCGTCAGGACCTCGCTCTCGTCTATCATGTCGACGCCTATCGACTGCAGTATCCGGGCTTCAGCGGTGTGTCCGATCCGTACCTTGCCCATCACGGGGATGGAGACGCTGTCGATGATCTCCTCGTTGGTCTCGACGGGCGCCATACGAGCGACACCTCCTCTTTTACGTATGTCGGCGGGCACTTTCTCCAGCGCCATGACGGCGACGGCGCCGGCGTCCTCCGCTATCTCCGCCTGTTCGGCGTTCACTACGTCCATGATGACGCCGCCTTTCTGCATCTTCGCGAAACCTCGTTTCACGAGGTCGGTGCCTCGTTTCAGGCTCTCGACGTCGGTGGCGTCTCCAGTTTCGTCCATCATTTTTACGTAGTCGAACTGGCTGCATAAGAATTACGTTCTACGGGGTTGGCTCGCGGTAGACGATGAAGCCGCTACGTCCGTCGACATTGGAACCGTTCAATCGTATGCGTTCCAGTAGACGTCGTCGGCACGGTGACGTCTGTCGTAGGCGTCCAGCCGTTCGTCGTCCTCTGACGTCCTTCCGAGATCGTGGTAGAGGGTGGAGAACGTGTAGTCGACGAAGGCCACGGGGAGGGTGACGCCGTCCTCCGCTTCTACCGCGGATACTAAGCCGTTGTAGACGTGTCCGTGGTGGCTGTCGACGACCTCGACGACGGCGACGGGTGGCGTCTGCCGGTGAGCGGGGACGGAGTGCAGAGCTTCTCCCACCCTGGAGCTGTACTCCCAGCAGAACATCTCGGCGCCGCCCGATGCTATCGCACCAAAATCCGTGTCACCCGCCAGTCTGTCGCGGACTCCGTCGACCCCCGGCAGGGTGTTCTCCACGCCGCCGACGGCGTACCTCCGTAGGTCGTACGACGTGTTCTCGCGGAACAGATGCATCAACGAGTACACGAGCTCGGCGGAGTCAGAGGGATGGACAGCGATCTCCTCCAGCTTCGACGGAGGAACGTCCTCGAA
Organism: Euryarchaeota archaeon Ods02; assembly: GCA_028751075.1. Lineage (GTDB taxonomy): Archaea > Halobacteriota > Halobacteria > Halobacteriales > Halorutilaceae > JAQZDA01. Next base: position 68,854 of record JAQZDA010000011.1, read on the forward strand.
CTCGCCCCGGAGTTGCTCCACTGTCCAGGGTAGGGCCGGCGCCTGAGTTACGCGTTCGAAGAACCCTTCAAGCGCGTGGACTTCGAGCTCGTAACCTCCATCTTCTAGCGCGGTTCTACCCTCCACGACCTCCTTGAGGACGACGTCTAACCCGAGGTCCTCGTCTACCTCCCTCGCTTCTTCGACGTCCCGATGCCGGACGGTGCGGCGTTCGCCGTCGACCTCGACGGACGCACGTGTGGCGGTGCTAGAGACCTCCACGTCGTCACCGTCCACGGTGAAGTCCCGTGGCCTGAGCCTCTGCTGTAGCTTGCTCGCTACATCCTGGTTCCGGAGGTTGGTTCCGTAGCCGACGCCTGGGACGAACTCGCTGCGGTATACGGCGTATCCCCCGCCAGACGAGGCTGCTGCGGTGGCTGCAGCCGCCAGAAGTTCACGGCGACTGACGTCGCGGAACCGGTCCATCAAAGGTAGGTTGTCTTCTATCCAGTTAACTCTTCGTCGAGGAACCCTTCACGCTTCGACGCGGACGTGGCAGCCCCGGGATTCCTCGTTCTCCAAGGCAGCCTCCGTCACCAGCAACCCCACGAGGACGGCGTTCCTTAGCTCGTAGAGGCCGCTGTCGACGCGTCCACGTGCGTACGACCGTACCTCACCCCTCAGCCTCTGAAGCTGTTGACGGGCTTTCTCGAGTCCTTCCTCCGACCTCTGAAGGCCGACGTTCCGCCACATCGTCTCCTGTAACCTGGTGAACTTGGAATCGACGAAGCCCTCGGGCATCTCGCCGTTGAACGCATCCACCTCCGCCGGCCGGCGTGGGTCGTCGGCCTCCGAAGCGGCGGTCTCCCCTGTACGTAAACCCCAGACGAGGCCTTCCAGGAGGGACGTCGACGCCAGTCGGTTGGCTCCGTGTACTCCGGTGCACGCGGTCTCTCCGGCGGCGTACAGTCCGTCGACAGTGGTGCGTCCCCTGTCGTCCACCTTCACGCCGCCGCAGATGAAGTGCTCCGCCGGCGACACCGGGACGAGGCCGGACTCCATCTCCTCCTCCGTGAGGTTCTCCGCCGCCGTCGGGAACGCCTCCACGAAGTCGAGGCCCTCCATAACAGGGTTGATGTCGAGGTAGACGTCTCCATCGAAGCTTCGTTCGTAGATGGCGTTGGCGACGACGTCCCTTGGCGCGAGCTCTGCGTCCTCGTGGTAGCTAGGGAGGAACCGGTCGCCGTCCTCGTCCACTACGAGGGCTCCTTCTCCCCGCAACGCCTCCGACAGCAGGAACCCCCGTTCGGCGTGTACGGTTGGATGGAACTGGACGTACTCCATGTCCTTGACCTCCGCCCCCGCTAACGCCGCCATCGCGACGCCGTCACCAGTGGTGCCCGGGGGGTTTGTGCTTCGGCCGTAGACGTCTCCGATGCCTCCGGTGGCGAGTACGGTGGCGGCGGACGCGAGATAGATGGGTTCCTCGTTTTCATCTACCGCGACCACGCCTCCACCCTCCTGTATATCTATCACCGTGTGGTCCTCGTATACGTCTACGGTGGAGCGGTCGAGGCTGTCGAGGAGCGCGAGGTGCACGGCTTCTCCGGTGGCGTCGCCGCGGTGTATCACACGGTCGTGGCTGTGTCCTCCTTCTCGCGTCCGGTGAAAGCCGTCGTCTGCGCGGTCGAACTCGACGCCTACTTCTTCGACGAGGAACTCCTCTACTGCGGTGCTTCCTTCTTCGACGAGCAATTCGACTCTGTCGCGGTCGGCTTCTCCGGCGCTGGCTTCCACGACGTCTTCGACGAACTCGCCGGGGTCCTCCTCAGGTGCTACCGTCGCGACCCCGCCCTGCGCCCACTGGGTCGTGGAGTCCTCGGGCTTCGACGCCTTCGTCACCACGGCTACCTCCGCTGTTTCGGTGGCTTTCAACGCCGCCGTGCATCCGGCTACTCCCGATCCCACTACGACGACGTCGTACTCCTCCAAGGTTTTAGACATCGAACATCCGCTGTATAGCTGTCTCCGCTTTCTCGGCGTCGTCTTCGTCGACCTCTATCTCGTTGACGACGTCGCCGTCGACGAGGCTCTCGAGGGCGTACAGGAGGAAGTCGGGGTCAATCTGTCGCATGGCGTTGCAGTCGCTGCATTCGTCGGCGCAGAGTCCGTAGACGTCCTTGTCGGGGTTCTCGCGGGCGAGCCGTTTCGTGAGATGTATCTCCGTGCCTATCGCCCAGCTGGAGCCTGGTTCCGCGGACTCGACCTCGTCTATTATCTCTGACGTGGAGCCGGAGATGTCGGCGGCTTCCACTACCTCGCGCCTGCATTCAGGGTGGACGATGACGTTGACGTCAGGGTCGCGTTCCCGGGTGGTTTCGACGTCTTCGACGGTGAACCGTTCGTGGACCTGGCAGAAGCCCTCCCAGAGGAGGAAGGTTGCGTCCTCGATCTCTTCCTCTTTGTTGCCGCCGAGTTCGGGTTTCCAGGGGTCCCAGATGACGTAGTCGTCCTCGGTGTATCCGAGGTCGTGTAGGGTGTTGTCGGCGAGGTGTCGATCTGGTGTGAAGAGTATCTTCTCGCCTCTGTCGAGCGCCCATTCGAACACCTCGGTGGCGTTGCTGCTGGTGCAGCACGCGCCGCCGTTCTCCGCGGTCGTGGCTTTCAGGCTGGCGTAGCTGTTGACGTAGGTCACGGGTACGACGTCCTCGGGGGGTACGACGCTGGTGAGTTCGTTCCAGGCGCCGTCGACCTGTATGTCCTCCGCCATCCCCGCCATCGGGCAGCTTGCTTCCATGCTGGGGAGGATGACGCTCTGGCTGTCGTCGGTGACGACGTCGGCGGTCTCGGCCATGAAGGTGACGCCGCAGAAGACGACGTAGGGGGCGTCGGCGTCGGCGGCGCGCCGGCTGAGCTCGAGGCTGTCGCCGAGGAAGTCCGCGTGACGTGTGACGGTTTCGCGCTGGTAGTTGTGGCCGAGGATGACGACCTCGTACTCGAGCTCGTCTTTCGCGTCCTGTATCCGGCGGTCGCGTTCGTCTTCGTCGAGGTCGCTGTACTCGTCGGGCAGTGACCCCAGGCTGTCGCTGTACTTCCAGAGGCCGAGGTCTGGTTCATCTGTAGTCGACATCTTTGAAGAGATTATTTCTTCATTGCCGCGTTTCTCACGACTTATTCCTTCACAGGTGGTTACACCCAATAAGAATTCCGGTTAACCCCATAGTACATCAACGAACGTCGGAGGTCAGTCGTTCACCTCTACGACCGTCATCGACACGTCCATCCACTCCGACGAACGCGTCAACCCACCCATGGAAACCACGTCGACGCCGGTGGACGCGTACTCACTGACGTTCTCGGGCGAGATACCACCGGAAGCCTCGACGAGTACGTCGTACTCCGCGAGCGCCTCTACAGCGGCCTCCAGCTCCTCCGGCGACATGTTGTCCAGTAGCACGACGTCGACGCCGTGGTCAGCGGCCTCCACCGCGGTGTCGACGTCCTCGGCTTCCACCTCTATCTTCGACGTGAAGCTCGCCTCCTCGCGAGCCCGTGTCACCGCGGCTTCGAGACCGAGAGCGGCGATGTGGTTCTCCTTCAGCATAACGGAGTCCGCGAGGTCATACCTATGTGGGTCGCCGCCACCGACCTCGACGGCTCGTTTCTCGAAGTACCGGAAACCCGGCGTGGTCTTCCGCGTCGCCGCCACCGTCACCCCATCCGTCTGGTCGACGACCTCCCTCGTGGAGGTCGCGACGCCGCTCATCCGTCCGACGACGTTCAACGCGAGACGTTCACCGCGGAGCACCGACGCCCCATCGCCTTCCACGGTGAACAGTACGTCGCCAGCGGATACCCTGTCTCCGTCCCCAACCTCAGCCGAGTACTCGGGCGAGGGCGACAGCTCGTCGAAGACGACCGCAGCCTCCTCCAGACCCGCCACCACCCCTGGTTCCCGCGCCACCGCCTCGGCCTCGACCTCTATTCCTCCCGCGACCGCGCTGCTCGCGTCCCTCCACGCGGAGTCCTCCCCCAGATACCGCTGGATCAACGTTCGCACGTTCAAACCAAGGCACCTCCAATCATCTTTCACCGGAGTAACTCCGCGGTTCGCTTTAACCTTCCGAGAGAGGTATGTAGAGAACAGGGATGGACCTCACCCCACCCTGCAAACGTGCTTTTAGACCGAAAGTATATTACCCGCAAACCGAGTTCAAGCGTACATGAAGATACCGAGAAGGTTCAACACCCACTGCCCCCACTGCGACAGCCACGAGGAACACGAGGTAGAACGCGTCCAGAGAGGGCGTGAGACGGGGATGAAGTGGATCGACCGACAG
>JAQZDA010000009.1 GCA_028751075.1 Euryarchaeota archaeon Ods02
ACAGGAACTCCGTGGAACACGGCGGAGGCGACGTAACGGTCACCGTATCCCCCACGGAGTCAGGGTTCAGAGTCGAAGACACCGGGTCAGGGTTCACCGACCCCGGTGAGGTCTTCACCGACGAAGGGATGAAAGGCCTCGGCCTTCAGATAGTTCAGGACATCGCCGACAGCCATGGATGGCGGGTGGAGGCGTCGAACTCCGAAGGAGCGCGTGTGGAGTTCACGCTCTGAAGTCGGTGTAACCGGCTCTTCACTGCGCCAAGAGGAACGACCCGTACTCCTCGAAGACCAAGGCCTCCATCTCCTCCCGCGCACGCTGGACGAGCTCGGGTTCGTCGTTCGCCTTGTTGAACGCCAGCACTCCGTCTTCGGCGAGAACCCCGCGGGCGTTGTCGTAGTCCTCGAGGTACTGGCTGGGTGTGGTGTCGACGAAGATCAGGTCGAACTCCTCGTCGAGTCCGGAGACGACGTCGCGGCTGTCGCCGACGACGACGTCTGCGTACTCCTCCAGACCTGCTTCCTCGAGGTGCTGGCGTGCGCCTCGGGCGTTCGACTCGTCTATCTCCACCGCGGTCACCCTGCCGCCGTCGTTGTCGGCGACGCCTTGCGCGAGATACAGCGTCGTCGTGCCCTCGTACGCTCCGAGCTCGAGGCAGCGTTCGGCTCCGCTCGCTCGGACGACGGAGTACAGGAGAGCGTCGACGGGTCGAGAGGTAACCTTGCCGGGGTTGGCTTCCGCTATACGCTGCACGATCTTACGCAGGCGTTCGTTCTCCTCGGCGAAGTACATGCATCGAGGTTGGCCTGCGCCGTGGAAATAGGTTGCTACCTCGTCGTTCGACCGGCAGCGAGACACGGTGGCGGTCAGCTACGGCGGAGCGGGGGTACCGGTCCGAGCGCCTCGACGTCGTACGGCGACGCCCAGTATACCGCGACGACGGCGACCTGAACCAGCAGATAACCGGCAATCCAGGGTGAGACCAGGAACGAGAGCAATGCGAGCGCCACCACCACGACGGCTTCGGCGACGTACCTGTCGTCGCGTCCTCCGCCGTTCACCCTGTAGACGGCTCCGACGCCGCCGAGCACCAGGTGGTAAGGCAGCAGGAAGACGAAGTAGACGAGCAGGAAAACCAGGTAAGCAGGGAGGGTGTCGGGTACCTCCCGTTCGCCGACGTATCTCTCGTGTGCGTCGACGGCCTTGCTCTCCGTCTCGAACCACTGCTCGCTCTCGCTCTCCAAGCCTTCCTCGTCGATGTAGCTGTCGCTTCCTTCGCTGTATACCGCCCAACGTGTGCGTTCCCCAAGCGGTTCACGCTCCTGATGCGTCAACGTCCACCGGCGTCCTAGCTTCCTGCCGAGGATAGAGCTACCCCAGCCTCGGTCCTCCGCCTCTATCTCCTCGTCGTCCTCGCTCTCCCTCTCTATCTTCCGGTGTTTGAGATGTCGGGCGAACGCCTTCCGGGCTTCGTCGCTGTCGTCGAAGTAGTAGGGCTCCGGTACCGCGCTACCTTGTCCGTCGACGTACTCCACCTCGACGTCGTCCTCTTCCTCACCATCGTCCCCGGGGTCTTCGTCGGGTGTCGGCGGCTCCGCCGGCTTTTCCTCCATTTCACCGATCTCGTCCTTCATACGTGGATCCGTGCTGCCGGTTTCCTCCTCCGCGGCGTCCTCCGGCTCTCTGGCATAACGTACGATGTAGAACTCCCAGTCCGGCGTCCTGTACATCTCCCACCCCAAGCGGAGCTCGTCGACGATGGTGTGTTTCTCCTGCTGCATCCCCGGCTCGTGCCGGCGTTCCGCGTCCTCTACAGGTGTCGACATCTCCATCAAGCGTTCGTATGCCTCCTGCACCCGGCTGAAAGCCTCCTCGTCACCTCCTTGGGCGTCGGGGTTCGTTTCCTCCGCCCTACGTCTGTAGGCCTCCTTTATCTCGTCGACGTCGGCGTCGTCGTCGACCTCCAGTATCTCGTAGGGGTCTTCCCAGGGGTCCACTTTTCCCGTAGGGATGCCGGCGGGGTATTTAACTCCGGCGGCGTACCGCGCTCCTTTTCACCCATCCATCCCAAGCGTGAGTCATGACCGAAGACTACAGAGTCGAAGAGGACTCGATGGGTGAGGTAGAGGTACCGGCGGACGCATTGTACGGTGCGCAGACGCAGCGAGCCGTAGACAACTTCCCCGTCAGCAGCCTGAGGTTCGGACGAAGGTTCATCCGAGCTATCGGCGTCGTGAAACGCAGCGCCGCGGAGGCGAACCAGGAGCTGGGTTTGCTCGACGACGAAGTCTCGGAAGCCATCCAGCAGGCGGCGACCGAGGTGATGGAGGGTGAACACGACGGCGAGTTCCCCGTCGACATCTTCCAGACCGGCAGCGGAACGTCGACGAACATGAACGCGAACGAGGTCATAGCGAACCGCGCCTCGCAGCTGCTGGGCGAAGAAGTCGGGTCGAAAGCCGTCCACCCGAACGACGACGTCAACATGGGACAGAGCAGCAACGACGTCATCCCCACCGCGATACACGTTGCAGTCGTCGAAGCTGTCGACGATGACCTATTGCCGGCGCTGGACGCACTCGCAGACGCCCTCGAGGCCAAAGCGGAGAAGTTCGATGAAGTCGTGAAGACCGGCCGCACGCATCTCCAGGACGCCACCCCCGTTCGACTGGGGCAGGAGTTCGGCGGATACGCGACGCAGGTCGAGAAAGGCCGCAGACGGGTGGGTGACACACGTGCACGGCTCGCGGAGCTCGCGCTCGGCGGCACCGCCGTCGGCACCGGCCTCAACACCCACCCCGAGTTCCCCGAGACGGCGATAGAACGCATCAACGAACACTCGACTGCCGAGACGGAGTTCCGCGAATGCGACGACCACTTCGAGGCGCAGGCGGCGCGCGACGCCCTAGTCGAATGTAGCGGAAGCCTCCGCACCGTGGCGACGTCGCTGTTGAAGATAGCGAACGACCTCAGGTGGCTGTCGTCGGGGCCGCGGACTGGTTTCGGCGAGATAGACCTCCCCGCCGTCCAGCCTGGCTCCAGCATCATGCCGGGGAAGATCAACCCCGTCATCCCCGAGAGCGTCTGCCAGGTCTCCAGCCACGTAGTCGGCAACGACGCCGCCGTCGCACATGCAGGCGGACAGGGTAACTTCGAACTCAACGTCATGAAACCCGTGATGGCGCATAACACACTGGAGTCCATCGAACTCTTGGCGAACGTCAGCGACGTCTTCCGGACGAAGTGCGTAGAGGGCATCGAGCCGAACGAGGACGTCTGCAGGGAGCAGGCGGAGAACAGCCTCTCCATCGTCACCGCGCTCGCGCCGCACGTCGGCTACGACGAGGCGGCGGAGATAGCGAAGCAGGCGCTGAAGGAGGACAGGACCATCCGAGACGTCGCCGTCGAACGCGGAGTCAGCGAGGACGACGTCGACGACTATCTGGACGTCCGCCGGATGACGGAGCGCGGGATACTGGACTGAACTCTGGCTGAGAACGGTCGTACAAATTCGTCGAAGCCGCGCGAACCGCTTTTACCCGCGCACACCCTACTGTACCCTCCATGATGTTGACCACGCACGCCGTCGTGGGTCTCCTCCTGGCATTACCCGTAGCCCTGCTGCACCCCTCTACCGCGCCGTACGTCCTCGCCGCCGGCTTCCTCGGCGGAGTCCTCCCCGACGCTGACGTCTTCGGCCGCCACCGGAGGACGTTGCACTACCCCGTGCTGTACCTCGTTGCCGCGGCACCCGTCGCCGCAGCTGCCGCGCTCCTGTCCTCGGTCTACCTCGCGGCGTCGGCTGTGTTCCTCGCCGCCGCCGGCTTACACAGCGTGATGGACGCGTTCGGCGGCGGGCTCGGCCTCCAGCCCTGGAGGAGCGACGCGGACCGCGCCGTCTACCTCCACGTCCGCCGTAGGTGGATCCCGCCGTTAGGCGGCGTCCGTTACGACGGCTCGCCCGAGGACCTCGCGCTCGCGGCGTTCGCCGCCTTCCCCGTCATCTACCTAGCGAGCGGCTGGCCGGCGTACGCAGCAGCGGCGGCGGTCGCTGTCTCCGCCGCCTACACCCTCGTGAGGAAACCCCTGGCACGCGTCGTATCCCGGGCTCTCGACTCCCTGTCGCCGGACGTCCGCCGACACGTCCCGGGATGGCTTCTCGAAAGCGAGCTAGAGGAAGGCTTCGACCGCCGAATATAGCTACTCGCCGTCGCTGTCTCCGCCGCCGATACGTTCGTGTTTGTGAAGCAACGCCATCCGTTCCTTGAGGTCGACGCCCTTACGTCGGTATCGTCGGATGCGGTAGAAGTACAGTGCGCCGGAGAACGCCACCGCGAGCGCTACGAAAACCAGCGCGGATGGAGCGCTGGATGCCACGAGCAAGGTGAAAAGAGCCGACGCGACGACGTTGCCGACGGCGACCACCTTCAGCACCGGTAAAGGTAGCTTGTAGAAGCTGTACTCGTACCGTTTCGGGAACTCCTTCGGCAGGTTCCAGAGCGCGACGCCGCCGACCATCAAGGCGATGAAGATTCCGGTGACGACGACCACGACGAGCCAGTCGAGGAAGTCGACTGCTACGAGGCTGTCGAGGTATGGTACGAGGGGGACGGCGAGTATCGGTGGGACGCCGAGCAGTATCACGCAGCGGTGAGGGGTGTTGAACCGGTAATGTACTGCGGAGAAGTAGCTCGGAACCACCTCGTCACGTGCAGCCCGCATGACGGTGCGGCTGTAGCTTGTGAAAAGGGTGTTGACGGTTGTGGCGGCTGCGATGAGGGCGCCGGCGGCGATGATGGCGACCGTCCACGTCGGAAGCAGATCTACCATCACCGTCGCCAGCCCGCCTTCTACGGCTTCACCGGTGGCCGGGTCGATGGTGTCCTGCCACGGCACTGCGCCGACGAGGGCGACGACGACTGCGACCGCGAGCACGGTGACGATGGACATCCCGATGGCGAGCACTCGGGGGATGTTCTTCACCGGCCGCCGTATCTCCTCACCTATCTCGATTATCATGCTGAATCCCTGAAACGGAATGTACAGGAGGACGACGGCGAGGACGAACGGGGTGATACTGTCTTCGAAGGGTTCTCCGGGGCCATCGGGGAACATCGGCGAGAGGTTGTCCGTGTCGAAATGCATGAGGCCGCCGATGATGAACGTCAGCATACCGACGAGGAGGAGGGCGACGAGCGCTATCTGAGTCCGGGCGACCATCTGGATGCCGACGTAGTTCAGGAGGAGGAAGCTGACGAGGAGTATCCAGGCGCCGACGACCGTCGGTATCTCGACTCCGAGGCCGAGGACTTCGACGAGTATCGGGAGGTACTGGGCGAAGCCGAGCGCGGCGAAAAGCAGATACGCCCATATGGCGATGACGGGGACGATGACGCTTATCATCCCCCAGACGGGGCCGACTAACCTGCTGCCGTAGACGTAGATGCCGCCGGCGACGGGGATGGCGCCGCCGAGCTGAAGCAGCAGCAGGACGCCGAACACCATCGGCACCACGGAGGCGAGTATCGCGAGGATGATGCTGGGTCCCGCCTCCGCCGCCGTCTGCGTCGGAACCACGAAGATGCTCATACCTAACGCAGTTCCGACGAGCAACGCTACCGCGCTACCTACACCTATCTGTTCGTTTATCAGCTTGAACTCCTCGTCAGCCATCTTTCTCCGTCGTAGGGGTAAACGCGGAGGGTACTTACAGATTTCCCCGAGTTCATCGAATCCAGCGCGACGGTCGTCGAACCACCAGGTCATCGAAGCACTTGAGGAAACACGGTCCATAGCTCGTCCACCGTGACCGAGCATCCGACGACGTACGACGGCCGCGAGCTACCGGACGGCTGGGTGGTGTGGTCGGAGGAGGACGGAGTCGTCCTCTGCTACCGGCCGGAGGTCTTCGACGGCGACAGCTACCCCCGGGCCTGTCTCCCGACGTTGACGGTGTCGGAGGCGGACGTCGGCACCGTCGGCGGCCAGGAGGGATGGCGGGTTACGTTCTACGTAGAAGCCGACGTGCCGGCGCGGAACCTCGAATCCGTCTTCGTAGACTACGACGAGACACTGGACTACGTCGTCGAAGTCGCCAGCCGGTTCGTCGACGGCGAACTCGACCTCCGTGATATGTACGCGGAAGGAGACGTCAGGGAGGAGTACGTGGAACGGCTGGAGCGGGAGATAGAAGGCTGAAAACACCGTCGGCAGCGCGAGGCGGGGTCAGCCACCGTTACAGGGTATTCAGGTTCGTTTGTATACAGCTGGCTTTATAGAAAAACTATTTGTCCGGCAGGTGCTTCGTTCAGGTGATGCCGGACGCCGGAGACGACTCCGAAGGCGTGCTCGACAGCAAACGAGACGCCACACGGTACCGGATCCTCGTCGAGGTCGCCGAGAGGCAGCCCGCCGTCAACCAGAGCGAGATAGCGGAGGCCATCGGCGTCACCTCGCAGGCCGTCAGCCACTACCTGCAGGAGCTCGTGGAGGACGGCTTCGTCGACAAAAAAGGCCGCGGCCGGTACCAGGTGACGAAGGAGGGCGTCGACTGGCTCATCAGCCGGACGGAGGAGCTCCGAGACTACACGGAGTACGTCAGCGAGGAGGTCGTCGGCGGCGTCGACACCGACTCCGTTCTCGCGGACGCCTCCGTCGACGAGGGCGAACGCGTGTCCCTGCGTATGGAGGACGGAGTCATCCACGCCGAACCCGGCGGCGAAGGCAGAGCTACAGCGGTCGCGGTGTCGTCAGCCGACGAAGGCGAAGCCGTCGCAGTGTCGGAGTTCGACGGCATACTGGAGTACGAACCCGGCGACGTCAAGGCGGTCACCTTGCCCGCGACCTCCAGACGCGATCACGACGTCGACGTCGACGAGGTCGCACAGGAGATCGAGGAGTACGACCTGTTCGCCGTCACCGGCACGGAAGCCGTCGCAGTCGCTCGACAGGTCGACGTGGAGCCCGACGTCAGGTTCGGCGTCGCGGAAGCCGTCCGGGAGGCGGCGGCGAAAGGCGTCTCCGTCCTCGTGGTGGCGGCGGACGACCAGGTCTCCGAGATAACGGACGCGCTGTCTGAGGACGGCGTAGGGTACGAGATAGTGGACGCCAGCGAGTGACGGCTTACGTCGTGCGGCCCTCCTCCTGCAACGGGGGCCACGGCCTGCTGCGTGCAGTCTGTCTCCGACACCGCAAGCCATTAGTACCCTGCACTACTCTGTACATCATAGTACAGAACTGTACATCAGGACAGCTATGAAGGACTACCTGCAGAAGACCCTCGACGGAGAAGACCTCACCCAGGAGGAAGCACGTGAAGCCGCCGACCGCGTCTTCGAGGACGCCACCGACAGCCAGATAGGCGCTTTCCTCGCCAGCCTACGCGTCAAAGGCGAGACCGACGAGGAGATAGCCGGCCTCGCGGAAGGCATGAAGGCCGCCGCGCGCACGATAGAGCCCGACGCCGCGCCGCTCGTCGACACCTGCGGCACCGGAGGCGACGGATACGACACCATCAACGTCTCGACGGCGAGCGCCGTCGTCGCGTCCGCCGCAGGCGCAGCCGTCGCGAAACACGGGAACACCAGCGTCTCGTCGAGCAGCGGCAGCGCCGACGTCTTAGAGGAGCTCGGCGTCGAGATCGACGCCGAACCCCCCGCGGTCGAGTCGGCGATAGAAGACGCCGGCGTCGGCTTCATGCTTGCACCCGTCTTCCACCCGGCGATGAAACGCGTCATCGGACCCCGTAAGGAGATAGAGGCGCGCACGGTGTTCAACGTCCTCGGACCGCTCACCAACCCGGCGGGCGCCGACGCGCAGGTCGTCGGCGTCTACGACCCGGAGCTGGTTCCACGGCTGGCGAACGCTCTCGCGAAGATGGACGTCGAACGCGCGCTCGTCGTCCACGGCGCCGGCATGGACGAGATAGCGCTCCACGGCGACACCACCGCCGCGGAGGTCACCGGAGGCGACGTCGAGGAGTACAGATTCGGCCCCGAAGACATAGGGCTCGAGGAACAGCCGGCGTCCGCCGTCGAAGGCGGCTCTCCCGAGGACAACGCCCGCCACCTCCAGCGGATATTCTCCGGCGAGGAGGACGGCGCGCGCCGGGACATAGTTCTCGCGAACACCGGTGCGGCGCTCTACGTCGCAGGCGTCGCCGACTCGATAGAGGACGGCGTCGAAGCCGCGCGTCAGGCTATAGAGGAAGGCCGCGCGGAGAGCAAGCTAGAGCAGCTGAAGCAGGCGCAATGACCCACCGTAGAACCAGGGTGAAGGTATGCGGCCTCACCACCGAGGAAGAGGTAGAACTGGCGGTAGACGCCGGCGTCGACGCAGTCGGCTTCGTCGTCGACGTCCCCGTCGACACCCACCGCGAGCTCACGGTGGAACGCGCACACGAGCTAGCGAAGACGGTGCCGCCGTTCGTCACCAGCGTCGCCGTCACCATGGACAAGTCCGCCGCGGAAGCCGGCGCCGTCTACAGAGACGTCGCCGCCGACGTCCTCCAGATCCACGACTCGGACTTCACTGGAGGCGGCGAGCTCCGGAGCCACGGCGTCAACCTCCTCCAGAAAACCCCTCTAACGGGGGAGCCGCCGGAGGAAGCGGACGCGTACATCGTCGACAGCGAAGGCGAACGAGGTCGAGGCGGCACCGGAGAGACGGCGGACTGGAACGCCGCTGCGGAGTTCGTCGACCGCAGCAGCCGACCCGTGGTGCTCGCCGGAGGACTCACGCCGGACAACGTCGCCGAAGCCATCGAAGAGGTGGAGCCATACGGCGTCGACGTAAGCAGCGGCGTAGAGCGAGGGAACCGGAAGGACCGCGAGCTGATGGAGGAGTTCGTGACCGAGGTCAGGAGGACGGACGGATGAAAGCCGTCGAACACCGTGGTGGTCGAGCTTGACGGACGACTACTTCGACATCACCCGGGACGAGATGCAGGTGCACGCCGACGACGGCTCCGTGGTCGCGCTCCAGCGCGAGGTAGACGTAGACGTCCGACCCCTCGACGCCTACAGCGCCCTCCGCGGCAGCTACTCGTTCCTGCTGGAGAGCGCGGACACCGACGTCAGCGCGTTCACCCAGGTGAACGGCGGAGACGGCGCCGGCGATCGCGCGCGATACAGCTTCGTGGGCTTCGAACCAGAAGCCGTCGTCAGCGTCGACCGCCGGACGGTAGAGGTCACCAGGCTCCGTGAGGACGCCGCCGTCAGCGGCGTCGACGAAGTAACCGACGAAGACGGCTCGATATCGGAGGGCTACGACACCCTCGACGCCCTCCGCGCAGCCTTCCCCGACGTCGACACCGTGAACCTCAGTGGAGGCGACCGACAGACCTTCACCGGCGGCCTCGTCGGCCTTCTGGGGTACGACGCCGTCCACGACATCTGGCTGGAGGGGACGGAGTCGCGGTCGGAGACGCCGGACACAGTGTTCGTGCTGTCCACCAGGAACCTCGTCTTCGACCACGAGGAAGACACGGTGTCGCTGGTCTTCACCCCAGTGGTCCAGGACGCTGACGAAGCCGACGGGCTCTACGACAGAGCGGTGGAGGCGGCGGAGGACGCTGAACACCGGCTGCAGAGCCACGAACCACGTGAGCCCGAGGGCATCGAGGTAGTCGATGAAGACAGCGACCCACGGGAGGAGTACGAGGAAGCTGTTGAACGCGCCAGCGAACACGTCTACGATGGCGACGTCTACCAGGCGGTGCTGTCGCGGGAACGCCGGCTGGAGGTGGAGGGCGACGTACGCGACATCTACAGCGAGCTACGGGAGGTGAACCCGTCGCCGTACATGTACCTCGTGGAGTTCGACGACGTCGGAGTAGTGGGCAGCAGCCCCGAGACATTGTTCAGCGTACACGACCGCCGCGTAAGCACCAACCCCATAGCGGGCACCTGCGGCCGCGGCTCCACGGCGGTCGAGGACCGCCGGCTCGCCGGCGAGATGCTGTCGGACGAGAAGGAATTGAGCGAACACGTCATGCTCGTCGACCTCGGCCGCAACGACGTACGACGCGTCGCACGCAGCGGCTCGGTCGAGGTCGAGGACTTCATGAGCGTCGTCCAGTACAGCCACGTCCAGCACATCGAGAGCACCGTCGCCGGCGAGCTCCGCGACCGCTCGGACGGCGAAAGCCGCGCGCTCGACGCGTTCGACGCCGCAAGAGCGATCTACCCCGCCGGCACACTGTCGGGCGCGCCGAAGATACGTGCGATGGAGATAGTCGACGACCTCGAATCCTCGCCGCGGGGTTTCTACGGCGGAGGCGTCGGCTACTTCAGCTGGAACGGAGACAGCGACTTCGCCATCAACATACGGACCGCGGAGTTCCAGCGCGACGGAGAAGACCTCACGCTCGGTGTCCGCGCCGGCGCAGGCATCGTCGCGGACAGCGTGCCGAAACGCGAGTACAAGGAGACGGAGGAGAAGATGGACGCCCTGCTTACGGCGGTCGACAACCTCCGGAGGGAGGACGGATGAAGGCGCCGAACGAGGCGTCGACGGTCGGTGAAGGTCTCACGGTGCTGGTGGTCGACAACTTCGACAGCTTCACCTGGAACCTCGTGGACTACGTCTCGGTGACGGGCGCCGACACCGTCGTAAGGAACAACCGCGTCACCGTCGACGAGGCCCGGGAGATAGACCCCGACGCAGTCGTCGTCTCTCCGGGGCCAGGACATCACGGCGACCGCGGCGACATCGGCAACACACCGGACGTGATACGGGCGCTCGAGGAGACACCTATCCTCGGCGTCTGTCTGGGTCATCAGGCGATGGCGGAGGAGTACGGCGGCGAGGTGGGGCATGCGCCGGAACCCGTGCACGGGAAAGCCACGGAGCTAGAGCACGACGGCGAAGGCGTGTACGAGGGTCTGCCGCAGGGCTTCCCCGTCGGCCGATACCACTCTTTATGCGTCACCGACGTACCCGACGGGTTCGAGGTCACGGCGGAGGGCGGCGACATAGTGATGGGGATGCGTCACCGTTCGAAGCCGCTGGAGGGCGTGCAGTTCCACCCCGAGAGCGTCCTGACGGCGCACGGGCACCGGATGATAGAGGGATTCCTGTCGACCGCTCGACGGGATTAACGTTAAGTCCCGCGTAACCGTCCCCTGCATCATGCCGAAGGTACGTGAGATATCCCGGAAGCAGGACGAGGTAGTGACCGCCCGCCCCGACGAGTCCATCGTAGGGGTCGCTCGTACGATGGAGCAGTCTAACGTCGGAAGCGTGGTAGTCGTCGAGGACGGCGAACCCGTCGGCATCGTCACCGACCGCGACCTCGCGATGCGCGTGATCGCAGGAGAACGCAGCAGCGACGTCGACGTCAGCCAGGTGATGTCCGACGACCTCGTCACCGTTGACGCCGACGACGAGATAACCGACGTCATCAAACAGCTCGGAGACGGCGGAGTCCGCCGCATCCCTATCGTAGACGACGGCAAGATAGCGGGTATTATAACCCTCGACGACATCGTCGTCCTGTTGAGCGTGGAGTTCGACAGCATCGCCGACGAGCTAGGCAGCGTCAGCGACGTCATCCGCTCGCATTCCCCGCCCTACTGATGACGGTCGGCCCCGTGGTGATGCGGACGAAGCAGCCACGGCGGCAACGCGAGTTCTACAGCGAAGCGTTCGACTTCACCGTCGTCGAAACCGACGACGGCTTCCTCGTGGAATCGGAGGACGAGATCCTCCTCGTCTTCGTCGAAGCACCTGACGCGTCGCCGAGGCCGCTGGAAGCCGCCGGCCTGTTCCACACTGCCTTCATCCTCGACAGCCGACTGCACCTCGGCGAAGCGGTAGCCAGGTTACGGGACCAGGGGTTCGAGCTAACGGGTGCCGCCGACCACGTCGTCAGCGAAGCCGTCTACCTCGACGACCCAGAAGGCAACGGCGTCGAGCTCTACCGCGACCGCCCGAGGGACGAATGGCGAAGGACTGGAGACGGCGGCGTGGCCATCGACACGAAACCCCTTGATCTAAGGAGTCTGCTGGAGGAAGCAGGCGACACCGAAGGCTACGCCGCCTCCGTCGGCCACGTCCACCTGGAGGTCACCGACCTCGACGCTAGTGAGGAGTTCTACCGAGGTCAGGGGTTCGAGCGTATGTCGACCATGCAGAAGGCCAGGTTCCTGGCGCGCAACAACTACCACCATCACGTTGGCATCAACACGTGGGGCGGTAGAGCGGAGCCGGTTTCCGAGGACTCGGTCGGACTCGTCGGGCTCGAGGTCGAAGACGTCGAGGGCGTGGTGTACGATCCGGACGGGGTGAAGCTTGCAGAAGACTACAGGGAACTCATCTGAACGCCGAGCCCCGTCGTCGTTCAGCTCGATGCCACGGTGTCAGTAGATCCTCACTCCCACTCTCTGACGGACATCTCTATCGTGGGCGTCGGAGTCAGCGTTACAGCGGACCGAACGGGTATCTCGTGCGGTGGACACGTCGGGGACTCCAGCTCCAGCCGGAGCTCCCGCGTCGTGAGCCCGAGGACTATCTGGCTCTCGACCAGAGACAGAGTTCTGCCGATGCACATCCGGGGGCCGCCTCCGAAGGGGTAGTAGCTGTAGTCCGGACGGTCGTCGACGGCTCCGCGGAACCTGTCGGGGTCGTATCGCCAGGGCTGTCTCCAGATATCGGGGTCGCGGTGCGTCAGCACCTGTGGCAGGACGACGAGGGAGTCTTCGGGGACGTGGTATCTGCCGACCTGCTGGTCCTCGAGGGTGCGGCGGGCGAACATCGGCACCGGGGGAAAGACCCTCATCCCTTCCTGGACGTAGGGGCGGACGCTGCGTAGCTCCTCCGCCACCGCGGGTGCATCGTCGTCGACGTCAGCGTCTTCGACGGTGTGGTACAGTGACCGGTACTTCTCGGGGTTGTGGCTGAGGAGGTACCAGGTCCAGGCGAGCGACGCCGCCGTCGTCTCGTGGCCGGCGAGCAGGAAGGTGACGACCTCGTCGCGTACCTGTTGCTCCGTCATCCGTTCGCCGTCGTCGGTCTCCGCGGCGAGCAGCATGTCGAGGAGGTCCGCGTCCCCCTCTTCGACGGCGGCCTCCGCCTCCTCGACGCACCGGCCTTCGATGATGTCCCAGACTACCTCCTCTAGCGCTTCGAAAGCCCGCTGGTCGCGGCTGTTCAACGGCGTCGGCATCCAGTCGGGGACCTTGACGAGGTACTCGGTTCGGCGTTTGAACCGTCGACGCAGGCGGTCGAGCGACCACTGCATCCGGTCGGCACGGCCCTCCATGTCCTCGCCGAACATCGTCCGTCCGATGACCTGCAGGGTGACGCGTTCCGTCTCCTCCAGCAGGTCGATGGTCTCACCGTCTTCCTGTCTCCTGCGCCAGCGTTCTATCATCGACTCCGTCTCCTCAACCATCACCTCGACGAACTCAGTGATCTGGTCGCGGGTGAACATCGGAGCTATCAGGCGGCGTTGCCGTCGCCAGAGGTCGCCTTCGCTGGTCACGAGACCCTTTCCGAAGACGTCCGCGAGCTCGTCCTCGTAGATCTCCGCCTTCGCGAAGCTGTCGTGGCTGTCGTTGAGCACGTGCTGGACGTCCTCCGGCCGGCTGAGGACGTAGCCTTCGCCGCCGAACCCTGGGTGGTAGAAACGGACGGTTCTGCCGTATCTTTCTCGCAGGTACTCCAGCACGTCGACCGGATCACCCTCCATCCACTGTCGACCGAGTCCGAGCAGCCGGACTGGATTGCGGCCAGGTCCAGGTGGAGTCTCTGCTTCCGCGTAGCTGCAGCCGTCAACCATGCAACCATCTCCTGTCACATGCCGCGCCCTGTTTACTTCGCGGCAGAGTCGATGCACGCAGTGTAGCTGTCTGGTCGTCGGTCACCTTTTCACTCCCCGGACGAAACAGCCAGTCGTAGGCTACAAAAACGATGCGGATATACACGGCTTAAAGAGAGACAATCGTCGATAGACGGCTTGGACTACTGTATACAACCAAAATCCCGAATAACAGGTTAGGATATGTTGACTTCGGTTCAATGAGGCTTAATCTGCCGCTGGCTCCGGGGGTTGTTGACCGTGGTTCCTGCACCGGGTTAACCGTGGATGACGCACCGAACCCCTTTTTGCGCCGTCGCACCAACTGAGGGGTATGAGCCAGAAGCCGAGAGAGCGCGGGGACGACGACTCCGCCGATGAACCGTCGCATGGGGGCGACGTCAAGATCCAGAGCCACGAGGTCACCGAAGGCAGGGAACGCGCCCCCCACCGGGCGATGTTCCGAGCCATGGGGTACACCGACGACGACCTCGAATCCCCGATGATAGCTATCGCGAACCCGGCGGCGGACATCACCCCCTGCAACGTCCACCTAGACGACCTCGCGGAAGAAGCCTGGGACGCCGTCGACGAAGCCGGAGGGATGCCCATAGAGTTCGGCACCATCACGATATCCGACGCCATCAGCATGGGGACGGAGGGGATGAAGGCGTCGTTGACGTCGCGGGAGGTCATCGCCGACAGCGTCGAGCTCGTGGCGTTCGGCGAACGCGTCGACGGCCTCGTCACCATCGGCGGCTGCGACAAGAACATGCCGGGGATGATGATGGCGTCCATCCGCACCGACCTCCCCAGCGTCTTTCTCTACGGAGGCTCGATAAAACCCGGTACGTTCCAGGGTGACGAGGTCACCATCCAGAACGTCTTCGAATGCGTCGGCAGCGTGGCGACGGGGGAGGCGACGGAGGAGGAGCTCGACGAGCTCGAACGCAGCGCCTGCCCCGGGGCCGGAAGCTGCGGCGGAATGTTCACCGCGAACACGATGAGCAGCATCAGCGAAGCCATCGGCTTCGCCCCCCTCGGCTCTGCGTCGCCCCCCGCCGAGGAACCAGAACGTTACGACGAAGCCAGACGCGCCGGCGAGCTCGCCGTCGAAGCCGTCGAAGAACGTCTGCGGCCGTCGGACTTCCTCACGAAGGAGTCCTTCGAGAACGCCATCGCGCTCCAGGTCGCCCTCGGCGGCAGCACCAACGCCGTCCTCCACCTATTGGCGATGGCGAGGGAAGCCGACGTCCCGCTGGAGATAGAGGAGTTCGACGAGATCAGCCAGCGCACCCCGAAGATAGCGGACCTCCAGCCCGGCGGCGAACGCACGATGAACGACCTCCACCGAGCCGGCGGCGTCCCCGTCGTCCTGAAGGAGCTCCACGACAACGACCTCCTGCACGGCGACGCCTTAACCGTCACCGGCCGCACCCTCGGCGAGGAGATAGAGCACCTCGACCCGCCCGCGATAGAGGACGTCGACGCGGATTTCCTGTACACCGTCGACGAACCCAAGAACCCGCAGGGCGCGATACGGATCCTGAAGGGCAACCTCGCGCCCGGCGGCGCAGTGCTGAAGGTCACCGACAGCGACGACCTGCATCACGAGGGGCCCGCGCAGGTGTTCGAACACGAGGAAGACGCCATGGAGTACGTCCAATCCGGCGAGGTCGACTCGTGTGACGTCCTCGTCATCCGGAACGAAGGCCCCCGCGGCGGCCCGGGGATGCGTGAGATGCTCGGCGTGACGTCGGCGGTGGCGGGTCAGGGCCACAGCGAGGACGTCGCGTTGATAACCGACGGCAGGTTCTCGGGCGCCACCCGAGGCCTCAGCATCGGACACGTGGCGCCGGAGGCCGCCTCCGGCGGAGCCATCGCCGTGCTCAGAGACGGAGACCAGGTCACCGTCGACATCGAGAGCCGCGAGCTATCTGTCGACCTCACGGACGACGAGCTGCAGGCGCGCCTGGACGACTGGACGCCGCCGGAGCCGCCGTACGAGGGCGGGGTGATGGCGAAGTACGGGGCGTTGTTCGCGAGCGCGGAGCACGGGGCGGTGACGAACCCCGGCGTGAAACCAGAGTGAGATCCGGTATCTCAGACGGCTTCTGCTTCCGCGTCCCCGGTCTCCTCCTCGACGTCCCTGAGTACGCCGTAGACGAGGAACCAGACTGCGAGGTTGACGAGGTAGCCGAGGACGAAGCCCGCGGTCAACCTCGTGGTCAGGAGGTCTACTTCGGTCAACGCCTGCAGAGAGCCGAGCACCACGATGAATATCGACAGCAGGATCAGGCCGACGAGGACGTACAGGCGGTCGTCGCTGATGTCCGAGTTCATATGAGACGGGTCGTGCTCCGGCGTCAAGTATCGGTGGGGAGGTTACCGGTAGCTGGGATCACCTGTGTCCTGACTTCGGTCAACCGAGTTCGGCTCACGGAGTCTGCGCCTCCGCCTCCCGGCTTTCGACGGCGAGGTAGAGGGCGAGCGCGAGGAAGTACACCAGGAGGTTGACGAGGTAGCCGAACGCGAACCCGATGAAGGCACGCGATGTGAGGTCGACGCCGAACGCGACGGCGACTGCGAGCGCGGTGGCGGCGAAGACGAGGAGGAGGACGGCGCCGACGACGCCGTAGACGACGGCGTCCGACAGTTCCTCCATGGGGTTCGCCTTCATCGCCCTGGTCTAAGGCAGCCTGCCTGAAGTAGTTCCCGTCTGCAGCGCTGGGTAGCTCCTGTATCGAGCCTCCGGTCAGGGAAAGGACAACTGCTTTCACCGCCGACATCCGGTCTGAACTATGTACCAGGTACCCGTCATCCCCGGCGACGGAATAGGACCCGAGATAGTGGACGCGGGGAAGCAGGTCCTCGAAGCGGCGGCGGACGCCGAGAACTTCGGCGTCGAGTGGCTGCCGCAGCCGTACGGCGCCGACCACTACCTCGACACCGAAGAGGTCCTGCCGGAGCACGCCGTCGACGAGCTCTCCGACTACGACGCCATCTACTTCGGCAGCATCGGCGACCCCCGCGTGGAACCCGGCGTGCTGGAGAAAGGCATCATCCTCAAGCTCAGGTTCGAGTTCGACCAGTACGTCAACCTCCGACCCATCAAGCTCTTAGAGGGCGTGGAGTCACCGTTGAAGGACCGCGGCCCCACTGACATCGACTTCACCGTCGTCCGGGAGAACACCGAGGACTTCTACGTCGGCCTCGGTGGACGCGACAGCACGGGGAAATCCGAGAAGGAGCTGGAGCTCGAACGCCGGCTTTACGAGGCGAAGTTCGACGTCGACCTCGAACACGACGCCGACGAGCTCGCCTACCAGATGGGTGTAGTCAGCCGCGAAGGCTGCGAACGCGTCATAGAGTACGCTTTCGATCACGCCGCGGAGTCGGGTCACGAACGCGTCACAGGCGTCGACAAAGCCAACGTACTCACCGACGTCTACGGCCTCTGGCGGGAGGTGCTCGAAGACGTCAGCGCGGGCTACCCCGCGATAGAGCACGAGTTCAACTACGTCGACGCCGCCACCATGTGGTTCGTGAAGGACCCCGGTCACTACGACACCGTGGTGACGCCGAACACCTTCGGCGACATCGTCACCGACCTCGGCGCGATGCTGCAGGGCGGCCTCGGTCTCGCGCCCGGCGGCAACATCAACCCCGACGGAACCAGCATGTTCGAACCCCTCCACGGCAGTGCGCCGAAGTACGCCGGCGAAGACAGGGCGAACCCGACGGCGACCATCTGGGCGGGCAGCCTGCTGCTCGACCACCTGGGTGAGGAACGCGCCAGCGACCTCGTGCTCGAAGCGCTTCAGGACGTAATCGCCGACGGCGACACTCTGACGAAGGACCTGGGTGGAGACGCCGGCACGGAGGAGTTCGGCGCGACGGTGGCGGAGCGCGTCCGCGAGCTAGGTTAGACCTGCTTCTCTTCCAGGGTTTTCTCTCTACGTATCGCGTAAGCTCCCGCCGCCGCGATGACCGCTCCTGCCAGGGTGAACGCGGCGAACACGTACAGCATCAATCCGCCTACCTCACGTGTCTCTCCGAGGTAGACGTCGTAGACCTCGCCTTCGTAGCTGACGGCGTCTGCTTCTATGGGTGGTTCGTCGGAGTTCGAGTGGTGTCCGTCGCCTGGTCCATCGCGCTCCACCATCTCATGGAACGCTGCCTGTTCGTCGTCAGAGAGCTCTTCGAACTCGACGACGGAGACGTCGTCGACGTCGTCCTCCAGAGGTGTCGCGACGTGGGTGTAGGGCTGGGCAGTGGCTTCAGCGTACACCAGCGTTCCACCCCAGAGGAAAATGACGGCACCGACTATCGTGGCCGCTGCGGCGAGGATGGTCCTCAGGTTACCGTCGGCCGGGGTATCCTCTACCATCTTGGGTTAGCTTCCGCCGCCAGGGTCTTATTCTCTGTCAATCTCGGGTCAGCTTCCTCCTGCGTCTACATCTCCGCTTCTCCAGAGGTACCACGCGACCGTCAGCAGGAGGACGGCGCTGACGGCGAGCATGATGAACTGCGATACCACCGCTACCGCGCTGTCGACGGGTTCCCCGCGTAGGAAGCTGACTTTCTCCGGCATCCCACGGGTGCTGCCGAGGACGCCTAACGCGGCGAGGACGGCTACGGCGCCCAGGCTCTCCCTCTCCCGTGGGGTCCGCTGCGCCGTCGCCGCCAGCAACGCGTACAGGACGCCGAAGACTGCTGGAATCAACGCGGTAACGCTGGCGAACCCGGTGACGACGTACGCGCCTACGCCGACTACCATGAGGACAGCGGCAGCGAGGTAGGTCAGCTGTGTCGTAGTTTCGACGTCCATGGTTTACGCTGTCGGTTCGGTTCTAGAGCGCCGGTAGGATGCCGAGCCCGAGTCCGTAGCCCCAGGCTTCGCCGGAGAGGTAGAGGAAGGTGACCGCGCCTCCGAGCAAGGCTGCGTTCTCCACGAACTCCGCCTTCTCCTGCTCTCTCTTCTCACCTTCGTACCTCCAGAACCCGTGCATCGCAGGGGTGGCCAACGCGAAGAAAAGTATCAGCATCAGCGACCCTACGTCGGGGTAGGCGCCGGTGACGATGGTCAGCCCCCCCATGATGAGGAGGGCGCCGGACAGCAGTATCGCGGTGCGGGGCTCCGGAACTCCTTTCTCACGCGCCTCCGCCTCGAGCAGGTCGGTGTTGAGGAAGTGGTTGACTCCGGCGAACGCGATGACGCCGCCGAACAGCAAGCGGCCGACCAGCAGTACCTCTGCGCCGAACAGTAGGTCGAAAGTCATGTTGGTCTCTTGGAACCTCGTTTAATTCTGAAGGGGCTTCAGCTTTCGCACTTGACGTCGGGGCTGACGCAGGCTACAGATGGCTTCGACGTTCGACTGGATGAGCTGTTGCGACCATCGAAGCTTCTATATACTGGGTTCCACGACACCACCACGTGGACAGGATAAACAACACAACAGTGGTGGATAGCTGGGGTGAGGGATTCGAGCGTGCAGACTCGAAGATAGCCACGACGATGGAGGAGCTCGGGTTGCCCGTGCTCCGCCTCGCCATAGCCGTGGTTTTCGTCTGGTTCGGCGCGCTGAAGCTCCTCGGCGTCAGCCCCGCCGGCGAACTCGTCGCCGAGACCGTCTACTGGGTGCCGCCCGAGCTCTTCGTCCCGGTTCTCGGCGTCTGGGAGGTCGCTATAGGGCTCTGCCTGCTCTACCGACCCCTCCTACGTCTCGGCATCCTCCTGCTGTTCCTGCAGATGCCCGGCACCTTCCTGCCGCTCGTCATCCTTCCCGAGGTCACCTTCGAAACCTTCCCCCACGCGCTCACCGTGGAAGGCCAGTACATCGTCAAGAACCTCGTGATAATCGGCGCCGCGCTCGTCGTCGGCGGAACCGTGCGCGACGACTGAAACCGGGTGGAGCCAACGTGAAAGCCTCCGGTAGCGTCCCTGTCAAGGTCTCACGAAGCCACGACCCACCGACACCCTTAAGTCATCCAGATGAGTGATTGAAACTACGATGAGTCGAGACAACGACGACGCCGCCGACGGTGATGACTTTGTATTCGAATCCCGGGAAAGGGATCGTTTTTTGGGAGCATGACGTAAGCTCCGCCCGGATATTCGACACGACGCTGCGTGACGGAGAGCAGTCGCCAGGCACGTCCTTCAGCCACGACGACAAGATACGTATCGCCGACAAGCTCGACGAGATGGGCGTCCACGTCATCGAAGCAGGGTTCCCCATCAACAGCGACGAGGAGTTCCAAGCGGTCGAAGAGATCGCAGACCGATGCAGCACCGACGTATGCGGACTCGCAAGGGTCAACGAAGCCGACCTCGACGCAGCGATGGACGCCGAGGTCGACCTCGTCCACACCTTCGTGTCGTCGAGCGAGATACAGATAGAGAAGAGCCTCGACAGCAGCCGCGAAGAGGTGCTCGAGCTCACGCGGGACGCCGTCGAACACGTGAAGGACCACGGATTCGACTGCATGTTCAGTCCGATGGACGCCACACGCACGGAGTTCAGCTACCTCGCCGACATCGTACAGGAGGCCGCCGACGCCGGCGCCGACATCGTCAACATACCCGACACCGTCGGCGTCATCCGTCCGACCGCGATGCACCGGCTGATATCCGCGCTGAAGGACGAGGTAGACGTCCCCTACGACGTCCACACCCACGACGACTTCGGGCTCGCCGCCGCCAACGCCCTCGCGGGGCTGGAAGCCGGCGCCGTCCAGTGTCAGGTAAGCGTCAACGGCATCGGCGAACGCGCCGGCAACGCAGCGCTCGAAGAGGTCGTGATGAGTCTGGAGAGCATCTACGACGTCGACACAGGCATCGACACCACGGAGATATACGACCTCTCGAAGACCGTGGAAAGACTGAGCGGCATCCCGCTTCCGCAGAACAAACCCATCGTCGGCTCGAACGCCTTCAGCCACGAGAGCGGCATCCACGCCGCCGGAGTCATCGAAGACAGCTCGACGTTCGAACCCGGTATCATGACGCCGGAGATGGTGGGACACGAACGCAGGCTCGTGATGGGCAAGCACACCGGTCGCCACAGCGTAAGGGAGACCCTCGAGGAAGCAGGGTACAGCCCCACTGACGACGACGTCGCCGAGATCACGAAGCGCGTGAAGTCGATGGGTGGGAAGGGCAAACGCGTCAGCGACAACGACGTCCACGCCATCGCCGAAAGCGTGATGTCCAGCGTCCCCGCGTCGGAGAAGACCGTCGACATGAAGGAGGTGAACGTCTCCACCGGCAACGACCGCACGCCGATGGCGTCGGTGAAGGTCGACGTCGACGGCGAGGAGAAAGTCGACGCCGGAGTCGGCGTCGGACCCGTCGACGCCGCGATGACCGCGGTCCGGAGCATCATGGGTGAGGACTACGACGTCGAGATAACGGACTTCCACATCGACGCCATCAGCGGCGGAAGCGACGCCGTCGCCAACGTCTACGTAGGCGTCGAAAGCGACGGATACGAGGCGAACGCCAACGCGTCCAGCGAGGACATCACCGTCGCCTCCGTCGAGGCGCTCGTCGACGCCGTCAACCACGTCGTCAGGAAGAAAGCACGCGGAGACGACGGACCTAAGACCAAGGAGACCACAGGACCATGAAAGAACAGAAAGAGATGACCGAAGAAACAACAGATCGACCGACTGCGGAGACCGACGGCGGCGACGACGCCTGGCGGGGCAGCCGAGACCTCAGATACAGCTTCGAGATGGAGGAACCATGAGCAAGAGCACCAGCGACGCCGACGCCGAAGAAGGCAGACGCGAACGGAAGGGCGCGGAGGCGCTCGTCGAAGGCCTGAAGCAGGAGGGCGTCGACACGATGTTCGGCATCACCGGCGGCGCCATCATGCCCGTCTACGACGTCCTCTACGACGACGAAGACGTCGACCACGTGATGATGGGGCACGAGCAGGGTGCGACGCACGCCGCCGAAGGTTACAACACCGTAACAGGTCGTCCGGGCGTCTGCATGGCGACCAGCGGCCCCGGCGCCACCAACCTAGTCACCGGCCTCGCCGACGCTGACATGGACAGCCGCGCCCTCATAGCTATCGCCGGCCAGGTGCCCACGGACATGATAGGTAACGACGCCTTCCAGGAGACCGACACACGCGGCGTCACCATGCCCATCACCAAACACAACTACCTCATCAAGGACGAGGACGACGTCCCCGACACCGTTCAGGAGGCGTTCTACATCACCTCGACGGGGCGGCCGTCACCCGTGGTCTTAGACGTCCCCAAGGACGTCTCGAAGAACACCACCGACGCAGTCCGCGGTGAGCTCGACGTCGAAGGCTACAGCCCCAACTACGAAGGCCACCCCCGTCAGATAGAGAAAGCCGCGGAGAAGATAGAAGAGGCGGAGAAACCCCTTATCTTCGCCGGCGGAGGCGCCGTCATCAGCGAAGCCAGTCCCGAAGTAAGGGAGCTAGCGATGGAGAACGACATCCCCGTCACCACCAGCCTCATGGGTCTCGGAGTGTTCCCCGAGGACCACGAGCTATCTCTGGAGATGCTGGGGATGCACGGCACCGGATACGCCAACCGCGCAGTCACCGAGTGCGACCTCCTGGTCGGCATAGGAGTCAGGTTCGACGACCGCGCCACCGGCAAGATAGAATCCTTCGCGCCGAAAGCCGAGGTCATCCACGTAGACATCGACCCCAGCGAGATAAGCAAGAACATCCACGCCAACGTCCCCATCGTCGGAGACGCGAAGAACGTCGTCGGCGACATCAACGAAGCGATGAGGGACCGCGACAGCCCCGATACCGAGAGCTGGCTCGACACCATCGACGACTGGAAGCAAAAGTACCCCAATGAGTACGAACAGGACGGCGACGACCTCAAACCCCAGTACGTCATCGAACAGCTCGACGAGCTGACACCCGACGACACCATCGTCTGCACCGGCGTCGGCCAGCATCAGATGTGGGCGGCCCAGTGGTACACGTACACGGAACCCCGCACCTGGGTCACCAGCGGCGGCCTCGGCACCATGGGATGCGGACTCCCCATGACCATCGGCGCGAAGCTAGGTGCACCCGATCAGGAGGTCGTCTGCATCGACGGCGACGGCTCGTTCCTCATGACCGTGCAGGAGCTGACGACCGCAGTCCGCGAGGAGCTGGACTTCACCCTCGTCATCATCAACAACTACTACATGGGCATGGTCCGGCAGTGGCAGGAGCTGTTCCACGACGAAAGATACGCCGAAAGCGACCTCCCGCATCTCCCGCGTTTCGACGAGATAGCGGAGGCGTTCGGCGCTCGAGGATGGAGACTAGAGGACGAGGAAGACGTCGAAGACGTGCTCGAGGAAGCACTGGAGTACGACGGCCCCAGCGTCATCGACGCCATCATCGACCCCTACGAGAACGTCTTCCCGATGGTGCCCGCCGGCAGCGGCAACGACGAGTTCATCATGGGTAAAGGCAGCCAGGGAAGCAGGATAAGCTAAGGTGACCTAGAATGAGCACAGACACCCCCGCAAGACGTCTGCCCACCGGAGTCCGCGAGGAAGAGGTCCCCCGCGCCGTTGACGAGAACGAACACACCCTCTCGGTACTCGTCGAGAACAAACCCGGAGTCCTGTCACGGGTCGCCGGTCTGTTCACACGCCGCAGCTTCAACATCGACTCGCTGGCGGTCGGAGAGACCGAGAACCCCGACTACAGCCGGATGACCATCGTCGTCACCGGCGACGACCCCACCGTCGAACAGGTGATGAAGCAGCTGAACACCCTGATACCCGTCATCAAGGTCAGCAACCTCACCGACGACGAATCTGTCGACCGAGAGCTCGCGATGGTGAAGGTCGCGGCGTCGCCCGAAGACCGCAACGAGATAATGCAGATAGCGGAGACCTTCCGCGCCGACATCGTCGACATGGGCCGCGACACCGTCGTCATCGAAGCCAGCGGCGACACCGAGAAAGTGGAGGCCCTGTTCGACATGCTCCGACAGTACGGAATCAAGGAGACCGTACGCACCGGCCGCATCAGCCTCGTAAGAGGCGAGAAGAGTACGGAAGACTGACGGTCACTGTCAACTGAAAGCGTCTCTGGAGTCTGTTACGTCGAAAGGATTCGCCGGCACCGCTTGCAGGTGGATTCGTTCTAGACTAGGTCTTCAGGGGTTCGAACGACGGATGCGTCTTCAGGAACAGACCGTCTTTCGGCCTGTATCTGCCGCATCTCCTCGGAGTTGTCGTAGTAGTACACGAGGGCGCGGTGGACGTCCGCTATCTCGAGGTCGTAGTCGGCGGCGACCTGTTCAGGGGATGCACCGGCGTCGACCACTCGCTTTACGATATGATGGACGCCGATACGCCTGCCTTCTATTCTGGGTGCACCACCTAAGGTATCTTCCGTCGATACTATACTGGCCATCGGTATGACAGTAGGTTCTTCACGAGTATAAAACCGAGGTGAGTATTCGCCGGTCAGGTGGTTCGGTCCCCGTACTCTGACTGTAATCCAGTGGAACCTTTCTCCGTCTCTGAACCGGAACCGGATAACCTTTTACCGCCGAATTACTCTTGAGACTTAATGACCGAGATAGAGCCACTGTACGACGAAGACGCCGACAGCAGCTACATAGATAGCAAGAAGGTCGCGGTCATCGGGTACGGCAGCCAGGGACACGCGCAGGCGCGGAACCTCGCGGACAGCGGTGTCGACGTCGTCGTCGGCCTCCGCGAAGGAAGTTCCAGCCGGGAGGACGCCGAGAGCCACGGATTAGACGTAGCCACTCCGGCTGACGCCGCCGCGGAGGCTGACGTCGTCCAGATGCTGATCCCCGACACCCTGCAGCCCGACGTCTACGAAAGCGAGATAGAGCAGGGTCTCGACGATGGCGACGCCCTGATGTTCAGCCACGGCTTCAACATTCATTTCGACCAGATCCGGCCGCCGGAATACGTCGACGTCCTCATGGTCGCGCCCAAGAGTCCAGGCGACCTCGTCCGCCGGAACTACGAGCGCGGTGAAGGCACCCCCGGCCTGCTGGCGGTCGAGCAGGATTACACCGGTGAAGCCCACGACCTCGGGTTAGCGTACGCGCAGGCTATCGGCTGCACCCGCAGCGGAGTCATCGAGACCTCGTTCCGCGAGGAGACGGAGACCGATCTGTTCGGCGAGCAGGCGATACTCTGCGGCGGCACCAGCGCGTTGATCAAAGCTTCCTTCGAGACTCTAGTTGACGCCGGCTACAGTCCGGAGATGGCGTACTTCGAGTGCGCGAACGAGCTGAAGCTCATCGTCGACCTCATCTACGAGGGCGGGCTCACTGGGATGCGTGACAACGTCAGCGACACCGCGGAGTACGGCGACCTAACCCGTGGCCCCCGCGTCATCGACGACCACGTGCAGGAGAACCTCGAGGAGGTGCTGGAGGAGGTGCAGAGCGGGGAGTTCGCGCGCGAGTGGATAAACGAGAACCAGGCGAACCGACCGAGCTACAACCAGCTGAAGGAACGGGACGAGGAGCACCTCATCGA
The DNA here is from genome assembly GCA_028751075.1 of Euryarchaeota archaeon Ods02. Classification (GTDB taxonomy): domain Archaea; phylum Halobacteriota; class Halobacteria; order Halobacteriales; family Halorutilaceae; genus JAQZDA01. The sequence goes on from JAQZDA010000009.1 coordinate 25,335, forward strand.
GGACGTCGGCGAGGAGCTGCGTGACCTGATGACGTGGGCGGACGAAGAGTAATACAGCAGGTCGGCCATCGAGCATCCGATGCCGGCCTTCGTCGACCGTCGAACATCCGACGTCGACCACTCTCCGTCGTCGACGCCGGAAACCCCATCGTTCGACGGAGAAAGCCAACCGCTTAACCCCGTCGAACCCCTACGTAACGGTAAGAACCACGAGACAGGTTAACCAGGATGTCTGAACGCACGCTGTACGACAAGGTATGGGATCGGCACGCCGTCAAGGAGCTGCCTAACGGACAGACGCAGCTGTTCGTCGGCCTCCACCTCATCCACGAGGTCACGAGCCCGCAGGCTTTCGGCATGATAGAGGAGAAGGACCTCGACGTCGCGTACCCCGACCGCACGTACGCGACCACGGACCACATAGTGCCGACTCACGACCTGTCGCGGCCGTTCGGCGACGGGCAGGCGGAGCAGATGATGCAGGAGCTAGAGCAGAACGTCAAGGAGTACGACATCGAGTTCTTCGACCCCGACAGCGGGAAGCAGGGCATCGTCCACGTTATCGGACCCGAGCTCGGCCTCACGCAGCCGGGGATGACCATCGCCTGCGGCGACAGCCACACGTCTACGCACGGCGCCTTCGGCAACATCGGAATCGGAATCGGCACCAGTCAGATCCGCGACGTCCTCGCCACCCAGTGCATCGCGATGACGAAGAAGGACGTCCGCAGGATAGAGTGGAACGGCAGCCTCGACACCGGAGTCTACGCCAAGGACATAGTCCTCAAGATAATCCAGGAGTTAGGCGTCGAAGGCGGCATCGGCTACGTCTACGAGTACGCCGGCGACACCATCGAGGAGCTCGGCATGGAAGGCAGGATGTCGATCTGCAACATGTCGATAGAGGGCGGCGCCCGAGCGGGGTACGTCAACCCAGACGAGAAGACCTATGACTGGCTGGAGGGACGGGAGTACGCGCCCACGGGTGACGCGTGGGAGCGCGCCGTCGAGGACTGGCGGTCTATCACGAGCGACCCCGACGCAGTGTACGACGACGTCGTCAGGTTCGACGCCGACAGCCTGGAGCCCATAGTGACCTGGGGCATCAACCCCGGACAATCCATCGGCATCAGCGAGACGGTGCCCGACCCCCGCGACATGGAGAGCGGTGACCGTGCGACGGCGGAGCAGGCGCTCGAACACATGGACCTCGAGCCCGGGCAGATGATGAAGGGCGTGGACGTCGACGTCGCGTTCCTCGGGAGCTGCACCAACAGCCGCGTCAGCGACCTACGGGAAGCCGTACGGGTCATCGAACGGATGGACGGCGAGGTCGCCGACGGCGTCCGCGCGTTCGTCGTACCCGGGTCGCAGGGTGTGAAGCGCCGCGCCGAGGAAGAAGGCCTCGACAGGGTGTTCGAGAGCGCGGGCTTCGGATGGCGGGGCGCGGGCTGTTCGATGTGCCTGGGCATGAACCCCGATCAGCTGGAGGGCCGGGAGCTGTGTGCGTCGTCGTCGAACAGGAACTTCATCGGCCGGCAGGGCAGCAAGGACGGCCGCACCGTGCTGATGAGTCCCGCGATGGTCGCCGCCGCCGCGATAGAAGGTGAGATAGTCGACGTCAGGGAGGTGCTCTGACGTGAGCGAACAGGTGACGCCGATAAGACGGATCGCCGGCACAGCGGTACCCGTCAGGGGCGACGACATCGACACCGACCGCATAGTGCCCGCGCGGTTCCTGAAGGAGGTGACGTTCGACAACATGGGCGAGTACGCGTTCTACGACGCCCGCCGCAGCGAAGACGGCAGCCTCAACGACCACCCGTTCAACCACTACACCGGCGCCAACGTGTTGGTCGTCAACGAGAACTTCGGTTGCGGCTCGTCGCGGGAGCACGCGCCGCAGGCGTTGATGCGGTGGGGTATCGAGGCCGTCGTCGGCGAGTCGTTCGCCGAGATATTCGCCGACAACTGCACGTCCCTCGGCGTCCCCACCGTCACCCTCCCCGCCGACGACGTCGAGTGGATACAGGACAGGGTGGAGGAGGACCCCGACGTCGCGGTCGAGGTCGACGTCGAAGACGAGGAGGTCAGGGTCGGCGACCGCACCTTCAAAGCGGACGTCGACCCACAGGAGCGGGAGATGCTCCTGCAGGGCATCTGGGACACCACCGCGTTGATGCGGAGCAACATGGACCTCGTAGAGGAGGTCTACGAACGACTGCCGTACACCAGCGGGTACGAGGAGTGAAGGTCAGAAGCTGACAACCTTGTGTCTTTCCACTGCTCTTCTGGTCGCCGGACTGCGGTTTTTGTAGCGACCCAACTCTTATACCTTCGTGTGTACAACGTATGTACATGACGACGCGGGTGAACTTCCGGCTGCCCGACGACCTCGTGGAGAAAGCCGACGTCGCCGCCGAGGTCACCCACCGGGACCGGACGGCGATAGTCGTCGAAGCCTTACGCGAGTACCTCGAGGACGTCGAGGAGGACGAGGGGTTCCGCGAAGCGGTCGTCGAGCTCTACCTCGAGGACGAGATAGGTTTCGACGTGCTGAAGCAGGTCGTCGGCGTCCAGGACGCGGAAGCCGTCCGGGCGTCGAAGTCCATGCTCGAACGCGGTGACGAGATAGCGGAAGACATCGCCGACCTCTGACGCCGCGGTATGTTAGCCGCCGACACCAGCGCGCTCGTCACCCTCGCCACCACCGACGCGTTAGAGCTGTTCCTTCAGGAGTTCGACGTACACACCACGGCGTCCGTCGTCGACGAGCTACGGGAGACCGCGGAACACGACGACGTACACGGTGTGGCGGCCGCGGAGGTGCTGGAACACCTCGACGGCGTCCACGTGCACGAGATGGATGCAGCCGGCCTCGTGTCCTCGCGGATAGACGAGGGAGAGGCGAGCTGCGCCGCCCTGACGCACGAGGAGGAGATCGAGTTCCTCGTCACCGACGACCTCCGCGCTCTCCCCGAGCTACAGAACGCGGCCGACAGCAGGGTCGCGATCTCACCGATACTGCTGAAGGCACTGGTGAAGAGAGAGGTTCTGGAGGAAGAGGAGGCGAGACGGAAGCTGGAGACGATGGCCGAGCGCCGCGGCTGGATCGAAGCACCGATATACACGCGAGCCAGGCAGCTGTTCGAAGACTGAAAGCCAAGCGCACACGGGCACCGGACCTTAGAACACACTACCTGGTCCACCGGTAGCTTGAAACACCGGCCGCTCTTTCTACACGCCAAGATGGACGTCGAACAGGCGGGGTCTCTCGCGGAGGACGTCGTCGACGAGGTAGCGGACGCCGTCGTCGCCGACCGCGAGTTCTTCGAGAGCGTGATGACAGCGGTCGTAGCCGGCGGCCACGTCCTCATTGAGGACGTACCAGGCACGGGGAAGACTCTGACGGCGCGGTGCTTCGCCGACGCCCTCGGCCTGTCGTTCAGCCGCGTCCAGTTCACCCCAGATCTTCTTCCGAACGAGGTCGTCGGCAGCTACGTCTACGACGAGGACGAAGGCGAGTTCGAGTTCCGCGAAGGCCCCGTGTTCGCGAACGTCGTCCTAGCCGACGAGATAAACCGCGCGCCGCCGAAGACGCAGGCCGCTCTCTTGGAGACGATGGAGGAGAAGCAGGTCACCGTCGACGGCGTCACCCACGCGCTGCCGGAGCCGTTCTACGTCTTAGCGACGCAGAACCCCGTCGAACAGGAGGGCACGTTCCCTCTGCCGGAGGCGCAGAAGGACCGGTTCTGGCTGAAGGAAGCCATCGGATACCCCGACGACGGCGAAGACGAGTACGGCATCCTCCGGCGGCGCGGTGAACGCCGGTCGACGGCGCCCTCCGTCGAAGCAGTGGTCGACGACGGCGATGTAGACGAGCTGATGGACGCCGCAGAGTCCGTCGAAGTCGAACGCGACGTCGGCGTCTACATGACCGAGGTGACCCGGCGGACCCGCGAACACCCCGACGTCGAGCTCGGGTGCTCCCCGAGGGCGAGCCAGCGGCTTTACGAGGTATCCCGCGCCTACGCCGTCGTCCAGGGACGAAGCTACGTCGTGCCGCAGGACGTCAAGGACGTCGCGGAACCCGCGTTGGCGCACAGGTTGATCCTGACGAGCGACGCCCGACTCCAGGACGTGGCGCCGGAGGACGTCGTCGACGATGTGCTGGAGGAGGTACCGGTGCCGACGGTGTGACCTGAGGCAGCAGCTCTCCCAAGTCTACTTCACCGTCACCCAGACGAACGCAGCCACGGCGAACGCCGCCGCCACCGCGGCGACGGGTCGCGCAGGCGACTCCGGCGCGAACGACAGAAGAGCGTAGCCGGCCGCAGCAAGCAGAACCGCGGCAGCCGCTACCAAGGCGCCCGCCACCAGATGCAGGCTCTCGGAGCGAGCCGACCGCCAGCTCCAGCCACCCGCCTCCGCGTGCCCCACGGAGTTCTCTACGACGTCCCAGGAGACTACGGCGGAGGCGACGGCGGCGAAGACCGCGACCGACGAGTACGCCGTGGCTCCGGTGCCGGAGAAAGCCGCGGCGGCGAACAGCGCTGCGACGCCGACACCCGCCCAGTTCCGTGGGCCCGCCGTCACCCCGGAGGCTGCGAGACCACGGAGCACGAGCATCGCGGCGGCGAGAACGAGGAGGTAGGCGAAGGCGTCGTAGAACACCCCGGCTAGAGACGCCGCTTCACGCGTCGGTAGCTCCGGATGCAGCAGCGCCGCCACCGTCGAGAACGAGATCACGGACACCAGCGTTACGGCCGCGACGGCGAGCCGCCTGGAACGCCGCTTCCCACCGGAGAACAGGGAGTCCAGCGTCCACGCGACGGCGAGCCAGGCGAGACCCAGAGAGGCAGGCAGGTAGGCGACCGCCGCCAGAGGCGCCATCACAGGGGGTGCGACTGCCGCGAACCCAAGCACAGCAGCGATCAGGAACCCCCCTCCGAAGACGTATCCGAACGGCTTCTTCAGCCCGCGGAAAAGCTCTCGCGCCCACTGGAACTCACCGTCCGATATCAACCCGACCCCGACCGCGAAACGAGAGTTCCAGTAGAAGACGTACAAAGCCGCGGCTGGCGCAGACGCTACGACCCCGACTGCTAGAGCCGGATGTAGCTCGCCGACACCCCACGCGAGCGCGGAAGGCAGAACCGCGAGAGCGAACACCACCGCTCCCACTCCCTCGAGCGAGAGGTAGACGACGACGGCGATCACCGCGGCGGCGACGGCGGCGGCGTTCACGGACTTCGACGCACCCCGGAAGTCGTCGACGTCGACGCCTTCGACGGCGTACGGTGCGAACGCAACCGCCGCAACTACGAGCGCTGCCATCGAAGCCGTCGACGGCGTCGAGAACCCACCGCCTACACCCCAAGCGGCCGCGGAAGCCACGGCGGCACCACCGAGCAACGCTCCCGTCCCGAGCACCGCCCTGACGCCGTCGAACACGTCTGCGACGTACAGTGCTGCCGCCACTAGAACCCCGGTCAAGACAGCGGGCGACGCCGACAGGCTGCTGCCCGCGGCAACACCCACAGATACGGAGGTTGCTGCGACGGCGAGCCAGAGGTACAATGCCCCCGCAGGAGTCGATGGATACCCGAACGTGGCTTCGCCCTCGGACTCCGCAGAGATCAAGGTCTACCGCCCTCCTGTACGGCTTCGTCGAGGCTGCGTCGGACGTCCCAGTTGACGACGTCTGCTACGGTTCGTAGTCCACGGATGCGGCGGCGTCTGTGGAAGCCCTCGAGGTACGAAGCCGGGTCGTCGCTCCATGTTACGTCGGGTGAGACGACGGTGACGTCTCGACCGCAGGCGCTGAAACCCCGTACTACCTCGCTGGATGCTTCGTCGAGCAACGGCGACACCAGGAACACCCTCATGCGGTCGTGGACCTCCTCGTCGACGGCGCGGACGTACTCGTCGGTGGCGTAGTCGACGTCGCCGCCGACCCAGGTGCGGGCGTCCTCCCGGAGGTCGGCGACCCGGCTCTCCAGAACGCTGGATACCTGGCTGGCGGGGAGTTCGGTGGTCGGCGGCAGGCTACCCGTTAGCGAGTACACCGACACCGCGGACTTCCCGCCGGTCGCCGTGACCGCGGCGTACAGGCGTTCGACAGCGTACACCCCGTACTCGACGGCGTCGGGGTGTCTCTCCGTGGCTGCCTGGAAGCAGGGCTGACGGCCGTCGAGGACGACGACGGCGTCCAGAGACATCTCCTCGTGGAACTCCACCGTCGACAGGTCGCCGGATTTTGCGAACCTCCTCCAGTCGACGCGGCTCAACGGGTCGCCGCGGCGGTAGTCCCTGAGGCTGTGGAACTCCACGCCCTCCCCTGGTTCGTCGGAGGTCACGGAGCCCGCTAACAGGGCGTCCCGGGGCTCCGGTGCAGTGTCCAGTGGGTACCTGCAGACCACCGTCGACGTCTCGTCCACCGACGCCGTGGTGTCGCGGCTGCCGCTGACGTTGCGGCTGTGTACCCTGGGTTCGCCGAAGCCGTGTTCACCTCTCCGGAGCATCACCGTGTACGTCGTCTCCATGGTTTCTCCGGGGTCCAGCGAACCCGAGACACCTGGTTCACCGTCGAATACGTGGAGCGCCGCCGGCACGTCGTCGACGACGCGTACGTCCGCCACCCTTGACTCAGAGGGGTTCATCACCTCTAACGACACCTCCACCGTGCTGCCTGGACTCGCCGCCTCCGCCTCCACACGGCGTTCCACATCCACCTCGACGGTGGTTCCACCCGTCGCCTCCGCGTACAGGAGGTAGGTGAGAGGAATCACCGCGGATACGGCGACCGCGGCCTCCTCCTGCGCAACCCCCGCCGCCAGCAGGAACAATGAGGCGAGGACCAGCGGCCTGAACCTGTTGGTGTTCAACCTCCACCTCCTCGATGTAGCTCGTCGACCACGGCTTCCGCGCGGCGTTCGAGGGCGTCGTCCTCGAACAGCCAGTCGTACAGCCGTATCCTCAGTGGGAGATGGCTGTATCCGCCTTCGGCTAAAGCGGCGGCAGCCCTTGGGTCGTCGGTCCAGCTTCCCTCCTCCACCATCTCCCGGGCTTCCTCGCGGCCGTGCCGGCGAGATAGCTCGTCGACCGCCGCCCTCCGTAACACCGCCACCAGTTCCTCGCGGTCGCCCCCCCTCGGATCCTTCAGCATGGCCCGGATGTCGTCTCCGACGACGTACGCGGGTTCCTCGGGGTCTTCGGCCGCGGGTTCCACGGTCACGGTCTCCGTCCGTCTGTAGTTCGCGGCGACGGCGAGCACGAGGAACGTGAACGCCAGCAATGCGACGACTCCGTCGACGTCGCCTTGGGGGTCGGCGTCCTCCGTCAACCAGATCACCACCGCGACGGCGGCGAGGACGACGCCAACGGCGACGACGCCCACCTCCCTCCCGAACCTCAATCTCCATCCCTCCGTCGGCCGTCGCCGTCTTGCTCTGACGCCCTAGCGTCTTCCTCTCTAGAAGCTTCTTCCTCTATACGTTCGACCTGCTGCCGTGCCTCCCGCTTCATCTCCCTGGTCTGTTCGACGCCTCCGTATCGGACGCGTCGGAACAACGCTGTCAACCTGTCGACGGCGTCGGCGGGGAGCCCCCGCTCCATCGCTGCGTCAGCCACCTCCGCCGGAGTCATCGTCGACTCCGCGTCGACGAACGCAGTCAACTGCTTCCACGCCCACGCCACGACGTCCTCCACTCCGGCTCTACCACCGGTGGCTTCACCGTCCCCGTCAGAAGGACTCCCCGTGGTCCAGCCATCCTTCAGGAGATCTAGAGAACGGCGTAGCAACGACGTGAGGAAGCTGACGGTGACTGTGACAGCCGCGACAGCGAGGCGGGGAGGCAGGAGAGCGAGCTCTCTCACGACTGTCGCCGCGGCGGATGCAGTCCACGCCGCGGCAGCGGGGACGCGGGACGCCACCTCGACGGCTGTCTTCGCCGTCCACGTGAGAGCACTGGCGGCCGTGTATACTCCTGCTGAGGCCGCCGCAGCAGCGGCGGCTGCCGCCGAACGTATGGACTCGACCAGGCGCTCGAGCATCCGGCGGACGAGGTCGGACACCCGATCCAGAAGCCCTCGGGGGCCGACTTCCGCAGTCTCCCTGGCGGTGGAGGCCGCGGAGCTCAGACGTCTGCGGACCCGGGTCTCTCCTGGGTGGAGCCTGTAGACGGCGCCGACGGCGAACGCCAGCGGCAGCAAGACGGCGACGACGCGGTTCAACAGGGGTATCTCCACCGTGGCTTCCGCGGTGTAGCCCTGTGCACGGGCTTCGATGTCGACCTCGCTCCTTCGGGGATCCAGCGGTCCGAAGTAAGTGACTCCTCCCTCGGAGTCCACGGGTCTCCAGCCGCCGTCGTCCCACCGTAGTTCGGCGTTTCTGACGGGGTGTCCGCTGCTCTCCACCCGCGGCGTCAGCGGAAGCCCGGGCGCGCGGACTCCGGAGTACGTCACCGTCATCTCCTCGTAGAACCCCGTCATGTTCACGGTGACCTCGTCCTCGACGTCGCCTCGTTCGGCGGCTACCGTGAACTCGACGGCGTCCGGCACCTCCACCGACGCGTTACCCCTCGCGCCCGTTTCAGCTTCCAGGTCGTCTTCGACGTACACCGACGCGTTGGGTACCGGATGACTCTCGATGGTGAACTCCACCGGCAGCTCCGTCAACGGTCTCGCCTCCTCCTCTAGCGTGAGGTCGCCGTCGAGAACCGGTGTCACGTTGGCTTCGCCGTGGACGTCTCCTCGTTCGACCTCGAGGTGGAACTCCTGATACGGGGTGGTGAACCATCCGACTCCGCTTGCGTCGGCTACGTCCACGGGTTCGCCGTCGACGCTGTAGAGTCCGCCGTCGACGGCTACGTCTTCGACGTACGCGGCCGCCTCTGTGGTGGTTCCAGGCACGGGGTCTGGTTCGACGTCCAGTGTGGCTTCCGTGGGCAGCGAACGGTGTTCCGCAACAGGGTGCTGGAAAGAGAGTTCTACGCCGTCGTCGACAGAGTAGTATAGGGTGTCCGTGAGCTCGACGGAGTGCTCGAGGTCGAGGGAACGCGCCGCCAGCGTGGTCGGCGGCTGCTCCATCTCAACCGTGGAGAGCTCTATCTCTTCGCTGTATGGAAGCGTGACCTCGGTGCGACCCTCTTCGTCCGTGAATGGTACGGAGCTGTAGATCTTGGTGTCTTCTCCTTGGAACGCGGTTCTGCCGTCGACCTTCAGCAACGCGTCCTCGACGGGTTCTCCATCTTCCTCGACGACGACCTCTACCGTCTCACCGGGACGGAGGTCGTTAGGTAGCTCTACGTCTGCATCGGTGGGCTGGTACTCGGCGGAGGCGTCCGCCCTCGCGTCTTCCTCTCCGCGGAACCTCTCTTCCCTGTGGACGTAGGAGGTGGGGTATACGGTCCACCAGTCTCCGTCGGTGTAGATCTCCAGCCAGTGGTTGGCGTTCCGTCTCGTGATCTCTCCGTCGCGGACCTCGAAACCCGTTGCCACCCGGACCGGCACACCCTGACTGCGGAGCAGGACCGCGGAGGCGGAGGCGAAATGCAGCTCGTGACCTCTGTCGAGGCAGAACAGGAACTCCCCGACGAACCCCTCCACCTCTGACGGTGGTTCGACGCCTCCAGGTATCTCCGGCGTGTCCTCGGCGGGACAGGGTTCGGGGTCGGCGTCGAGGCTGTAACCGCGGTTCCGGTTGAGGTAGACGACTACGTCTTCCACTATGTCGTGGGCCGACGCGTCGTCGGCGGTGACCTCGCCGGCGAACTCCTCGACGGCGGGGTCGAGGTCGGCGGGCAGGTTGGTGTACCGGGCTTCGACGAGCGAACCCGGGTCCGGCGGCCTGTCGAGGTCCACTTGATGGACGCTGGATGGCGTCGACGGTACTCCGTAGCCTTCACCCGCCAGCAGCGGTCGGTCGGGGACGACGTCGCCGTCCTCGTATTTCGATGCGGAAGGCGTCGTGTCGGCGGGAGGGGCTTGCGGACGCCATCTGTAGGGCGCACCGACGACGGGGGTCTCCGCGCGGAAAACGTGTCCGGAGGCTGCCGACTCAGTCGCGGTGGCTTCGGATGTGGTGTCGACGGGTTCCGTGGTCTTCGTCCATCGGTCGTCGTCGTACCTGTCGAAGGACGTGGTCCGGAGGTAGGTGCGGTTGGTGGGGGAGAGGCTGCTGAAACCTGGTTCACCTTCTCCCTCACCTCCGAGGTCGTCTACGTCGAACCCGCCGCCTTCGCCGTCTCCCTCACCTTCGTCTCCAGGTCCCTCCTCCTCGTCGCCGACGCCTTCCCCTGGCCCCAGCCCTGCTCCGTAGCCGCCGAGTCCGACGGCTCCGAACAGCAGGTAGACCAGGAGTACGACGCCGAGTATCGCGAGCAGGGTGGCGCCGGCGGAGACCCACCTGTCGTTTTCCATCGACGGTGAATCAGTCTCCAGACGTCAAATCGTTTGGGATGACGGGTTTCCGATGGGGATTTCCCCGTCCGGCGAGACCAAGCTGTATGGACAGCAGCCGACGCCACGATCTCAAGGAGAGGGCGCACGATGTCGACGTCACGGTCTGGGTGGGGAAGAAAGGGATAGAGGCGGCAGCTGATGAGGCACGGAACCAGCTGGAGGACAGGGATCTCGTGAAGGTGAAGGTGCTTAGGGCGGGTGGCGACCCCGAGGAGGCGGCGGAGGACCTCGCCGAGCAGGCGGACGCTGAGGTCGTCGACGTCCGCGGTCGGACCGCCGTCGTCGCCCGATGACCTCGGGAGGCTGGCGGCCTCCGCTGCATCGACTGCCGTTGCTCTCTCCAGGTGGTTCGTTACAGGTCGTCTTTCACCTTCGCTCTGTTGACCTTCCGGATGCACTCTCCGACGAACTCCGGGGCGGTAGTGCCGCCTCTTCCGGTGACCAGCTTTCCGTCGACGACGACGTCTCGGTCGACGTAACGCGCCACCTCCTCCACCTGGGGGACGAGGTTTTCGGGAGCCGTGGCCTGCGTACCCGTTAGGACGCCGGCTTCCGCGAGCGCGGCGACGCCTTCGCCGACGGCGAAGACGAACGCGCCGCTGGCTACGGCTTCCGCTACAGTGTCGTACCCCTCCGGTGCTCTGCAGCCGGCGAGGACGAAGTCGTACTCCTCAGGCACGACCTCGTGGTACGTGGTGCGGACGTCGAAGGTCTTCTCCCTGCCTCGGACGGCTTCCGCGGAGCCGGCGACTACGTCGACGTCGACGCCTTCTTCGTTCAACCGAAGCAAGGGGTAGACTACGTGGAGGTCGTCGAAACCCTGAGTCACGGGTGCGAGCGCTTTCATAACCTGTCATCAGGCCCCGTTGGATAATCCTGTTTCGGGTCGAGGGGAATCGAGGTGTGATCCTGTTTCGGGTCGACGGGATTCAAGGACACCGCGGACGCAGGAAAGGGTATGGACACCGCTGAACTCGCAGGATACCTCGACAGCCTGCTGGAGCACGACGACTGGCAGCCTCTGGACGCCGCGTACGACGGCCTTCAGGTGGAGAACTCCGGCGAAGTCGAACGCGTGGCGTTCGCCGTCGACGCAGCGCTGGAGACCGTGGAGATGGCGGCGGCGGAGGACGCCGACGCTCTCGTAGTCCACCACGGCATAGTCTGGGGCGGACTCGACCACGTCGCAGGCGTCACCTACGACCGCATACAGGCGTTGATGGAGGCCGACGTCGCGCTGTACGCCTCACACCTCCCGCTCGACGCCCACCCCGACGTCGGCAACAACGCCTTACTGCTCGAAGACCTGGGTGCGGAGCCGGTGGAGTCGTTCGGCGACGTCGGCGGCCGCGACGTCGGACGCGTCGGCCTGCTACCGGACGCCATAGGCTTCGAGGAGTTCGTCGACCGGCTGGAGAGCTGCGTCGACAGGGAGGCGGTCTCGCTGGATTTCGGCGGCGACTCCGTTCAACGTGTCGCCTCTGTGACGGGTTCCGGTTCGGACTTCATGGAGGATGCGGCGGACGTTGACCCGGATGTCTTCGTAAGCGGGGAATCCAAGCACAAGGCCCACCATCTCGCACGCGACCTAGAGTTGAACGCGGCCTTCGGCGGCCACTACCACACCGAGGTCTACGGAGTGCAGGCGCTGCAGCAGAGGGTCGAAAACGAGTTCCCCTTGGAGACGATGTGGTTGGACGCACCGACGGAGATCTGAAGACGGCGTCCTGACGGAACGGGGGTGGGGTAAGGTGCCTCGGTTTCGTCAGTCCTCGGCCACCGCGCGCGACTCCTCTTCCTGCTCCTCCTGAGTCTCTTCCACGTAGACCTCCGTGGCTTCGTCGTCGCCTACACCTACTTCGTCCCACTTCTCCATCTGATACCGCATCGTGAACATAGGCCCCGTCACTTCGGAGTCCTTCTCCCGGAACGACCGATACACCCGGGCGAAGAGGAGCAATCCAAGCAGCGATACGGCCGCCGACGCCACCGCCCCGACTGCTGGCACGGCTGTGTAGAGGAGGCCGCCGCCGAGCACCATGGCTGCGGCGGCGACCGAGGCTACTACGCGTCTCCCCGCCCGCCGTACTTCGTCGACCACGTCGTCTCGCATGCTATCGACGTGAACCCTTTTGGCGCGTTCGCGTGCGTCCCGTCGGATCTCCTCGAGGTCGAGCTCGAGGCTCCGTTGTTCGACGAAGAACTGTGCGAGGTGGTTGCTGAAGTCGTATGTTGGGTCGAGGCTGGTGGCGAGGCCCTGGACGCCGGTGATGGAGCGGAGGCTGTAGAGGATGTCGGTGTTCATCTGGATGGGGAAGTCGGTGAAGGCTTCGTCGAAGGCTTCGGCGACCTCGCCGAGATCTATCTCGTCGGTGTCTCCGGCGACGTCCTTCGACACCGCCTCCGCCCACCGGCACATCGCCCTCCACTGTCGCTGCGACCGGATCTCCGTGGCTTCGAGGTCCTCTAGAGCGGCTACTGCGACGTCCTCGTCGTGGGTTCCGACGCCGACGAGGAACCGGGCGAATGCGTCCGTTATCTCGGGGGAAGGCCGGACGCTCATTCCGTAGTCGTAGATGACTACGCGGCCGTCGTCCGCGACAGCGAGGTTGCCGTGGTGGGGGTCGGTCTGGTAGACTCCGTACTTGAACGCCATACGGAGGTAGGCTTCGACTATCCGGCGCGCTACGACGGAGAGATCGTGTCCTCTGTTCCGGAGTTCGTCGGGGTGCTTGACCTTCACGCCGTCCTCGAAGCTCATCACGACGACGCGCGGGGTCGAGAGGTCGGGATACAGTTCGGGGACGACGACTGTGTCGTCGAAGCCGTCGTCCTCGACGGCGTCGTGGATCTCCGCCATTACCTCCGCCTCCCGCTGGAAGTCTATCTCCTCCCTCAGCGACTCCTCGACGTCGAGGGTTACGGAGACGAGGGTGCCGGCGTGGGTGTCCTCACCCATAACCTGCATCAGGCGGGTGAGGAAGCCGACCATGGTCTTCAGGGCGGCGAGATCCGCCTCCACCCTCTCCCGTAGCTCGGGGCGCTGGACTTTGACGGCTACGTCTTCGCCGTTGAGGACGGCGCGGTGTACCTGGCTGACGGAAGCAGCTGAGAGGGGTTCTTCGTCGAACTCCTCGAAGAGTTCGTCGGGGTCGCCTATCTCGTTCTCCAGCACCTCTCGCACTCCGTCTGGGTCGGCGGCTGCGACGTCGTCCTGCAGCCTCTGAAGCTCCTGTATGTAGATGGGGGGTACGAAGTCCGGGCGGGTCGTCAGGAACTGAGCTACCTTGATGTACGTGGTGCCGAGGCTTTCGAAGGCGTCGGCTAGACGGCGGGCGCGACGCCTGCGGTCCTCCTCCGAGAGCATGCGGCTGCCGCCGAAGAACAGATACCTGTTGGTGTCTCTCCAGTAGGTGAAGAGCAGCGGCAGGAACGTCCGTAGTGCGGCGAGGACGCGGCGGAGTCTCCTGCGTCTCGATACGGAGTTCATCTTGACGTGTGTATGGAGAACGTCCTTATAAAACGCCGCTCTATCTACCGCGTTCGCGTCAGCTTCGCCGGCTGGTTCAGTCGGTGTTCCGATCGGTCTCCACCTGTATACCCTGGCCGTCTCCTTCCGGGTCTTCCCCTTCTCTTTCTTCGGCGTCCTCCGCCATTTTCCTCCTGTGTTCGACGTTCTCCTGGGACCGGTGTTCGTCGCTCCATTTGTCCATCTCCGTCCTCATGAGGAACATCGGACCGACGACCTCGTCCTTCCTCCGGAGAGACGCAGCTACCTTGAGGAACAGTATGGCGCCGACGCCTACGACTGCGACGGCTGGCGCCGCCCCGAATCCAGCGAGGTAGACCAGTCCACCGCCGACCGCGAAGGTGGAGGCCAGCGCCGAGAGCACGGTTCGTTTGCTGTCGGCTCTGATCTCCTCGACTACGTCCTCGCGGAGTCCGTCGATGTCGACGCGGTCACGGCGTTCCTGTGCGTCTCTCTGTATCTCCTCGAAGTCGAGGTCGAAGGCGTCCTGTTCTACGAAGAACCGGGTGAGGTGGCTGGTGAAGTCGTAGTCGGGGGATAGCTCCCCTGCGATGCCCTGGAGTCCCGTGGTGGTTCGGAGTCCGAGGAGGATGTCCTGTCGGATGCGGAGGGGGAAGTCCTCGAAGCTCTCGTCGAACTTGTCCGCGAGCTTCGAAACGTCTACCTCTCCGACGTCTCCGCGGGCGTCCTTCGCGAGCGCCTCCACCCAGTCGGCGATTGCGTCGCGTTCCTTCTGAGTGGTGATGTCGACGGCTCCGACGTCCTCCAGCGCGGCGACGGCGACGTCGGGTTCCCCGAGTCCGATGCCGGCGAAGAACCGGGCGAAGGCTTCGGTGTTCTCGGGTTCGGGTTTCTCGCTGAGTCCGTAGTCGTAGACGATTATCCGGCCTTCGTCGTCGACAGAGAGGTTGCCGTGGTGGGGGTCTGTCTGGTAGACTCCGTAGACGAAAGCCATACGGAGGTAGACCTCGACGAGGCGTTCCGCGAGCTTCGAAGGGTCGTGTCCCCTGTTCCGGAGCTCCTCCACGTCCTTTATCTTCACGCCGTCTTCGTAGCTCATCACTATCACCTTCGAGGTGCAGTACTCCTTGTAGGTCTCGGGGACGACGACCTCGTCGTCGAAGCCCTCGCGGACGACGTTCTCCCGTATCTCCATCATCACCGAGGCTTCGCGGCCGAAGTCTATCTCCTCGTGCAGCCGCTGGTCGAGGTCCTCCGTTATCTCCTGCAGCGACTCCGCGTGGGAGTACTGGCCGAGCGCAACCAGCACCCGCACGAGCGCCCCCGAGATGAGGTGGAGCGCCGTGAGGTCGGCTTCGATGACCTGTCTCAAGCCGGGGCGCTGTACCTTTACGGCGACGTCGTCTCCACCGACGCTGGCCCTGTGCACCTGAGCTATCGACGCCGACGAGATAGGTTCCTCCTCGAAGTATTCGAAGACCTCGTCGACGTCGCCGAGCTCCTCCTCCAGCATCGCCTCGACCCGGCTGAACTCCTCGGGCGGGACCTCGTCCTGCAGCCTCTGCATCTCCTCTATGTAGATGGGGGGTACGAAGTCCGGGCGGGTCGTCAGGAACTGCGCGAGCTTGATGTACGTGACGCCGAGGCGTTCGAACGCGTCCGCGAGCCTACGCGCTCTCTCCCGCCGCTGCTCCCTGTCGAGCTCCCGCGGCGCCCCGAACAACAGGTATCGGCGGGCGTCACGGGCGTGCGTGATAACCATAGGTGTCAGAATCCAGACTGCCTTTGCTACTCTACCTGCGCTTCTGAAAGCCCCACACATTGAAGTCCCCTAAAATGCCCGCTCGTAAAAGAGAACCGGTCGAGGAGACCGGCTAACGTGGTTAAATGGGGCAAACCATCTATGACAGGCACCAGACCTTCATCCGCTGTATGTACCCCGGTCTCGGACCCGGTAAACGGCGTGATAGACCGACGAGCGGAAGAAACCAGCAGCGGTAAACGGTACAGTCTCGGCCCGGTAAACGGTACACGATGACTCCATACGTGAACGATGGGGTCGGTTAAAGGCGACGCCGACCGATGGAACCCAGACGCCACGAGATAGCACAGTTTATACTTCCGGCAGGCAGTTCTTCAGACAAGGATGAACGAACCCACGGCTTCCCCTTCAGCCGTAGCCACCGAGGAACTACCTGACCCCTACCACGCCTCTAACGTGGAACACCAGCCATCGGACGAACGCCTGCGCGAGCTCTCCAGTCACCTCGAGACCACCACTGAGTACGGCTCCCCCTCCTACGTCAGCGAACACCGGTCACGTTGCGCCGACAGAACCAGGAACAACGTCGACAGCAGCTTCACCGGCGAGGACCACGACGTCATCTCGACCGCCGTCGAAGCCGCGAACGAGAGGGAGATGGTCTCCGTCGACGTCAGGATGGGCGGCCACCCAGCACACAGCTACGTCTGCCGGTACTACGTCGAGAAACCCCAGGCGCGTATAGCGCTCGCCCTCACACGTCTGTTCCCCCGCATCGAGGGAGAGGTCGACGTCGACGACGTCGACTTCGCCACCGTCCAGATCCCCAGCCACCCCGACGTCGCCATCAGAGTCGACGTAGACGAAGGCTTCAACGCCGTCCTCGGCAGCGACTACACCGGAGAGGCCAAGAAGTCCTTCCTCCGGCTGTTCATGTACGACGTCAAACAGGACGGCGGACTCGGACTACACGCCGGCAGCAAACGCCTCAGGCTCGAAGACGAGGAAGGCGAAAGAGAGGTCGGTCAGATCTTCCTCGGGCTGTCCGCCACCGGTAAGTCCACCCTGACCGCCCACGGCCTCGGCCTCGAACCCCCTGAAGACGCCGTCATGCTCCAGGACGACGTCTGCGGCCTCCGCAGCGACGGCACCGTAGTCGGCAGCGAACCCAACGGACTATACCTCAAGACCCTCGGCCTCGACAGCGACCGACAGCCCGAGGTCTACGAAGCCGTCACCGACAGCTCCAGCGTCCTCGAGAACGTCGAAGTAGACGAAGACGGAGGCGTCGACTTCGACGGCGAAAGCTACACCCGCAACGGCCGCGCCGCCGTCCTCCGCGACAACCTCGCGTCCGCCGCCACCGAGATAGACCTGGATCGCGTCGACCAGGTGTTCTTCATCACCCGGAACCCACTGATGCCGCCGATAGCGAAGCTCTCACCAGAGGAAGCCGCAGCGGCGTTCGTCCTCGGCGAAAGCATCGAAACCAGCGCAGGAGACCCCGAACGAGCCGGCGAAGCCGTCCGCGTCGTGGGAACCAACCCCTTCATCGTCGGCAGCGAAGGCAAGGAAGGCAACAGGTTCCGCGACCTCGTCGCCGGCCTCGACGTCGAATGCTACGTCATCAACACAGGCAGCGTCGGCGGCCGCGACATCGGAGTCGCCGAGACCACCGGAGTGCTCGAAGCCGTAGCCCGCGGAAACGTCTCCTGGCGGGAGGGAGAAGGCGGACTCACCGTCGTCGACGAAGCCGAAGGCGTCGACCTCGACGGATACAGCGTGAGCGAGAACGTCTCCGGCCACGAGCAGAAGCTAGAAGACCTCCGGGAGGACAGGAGAGAGTACCTCGAGGAGTTCGACGACCTCCATCCCGAGATAGTCGACGCAGTCTACTGAGAACTCGGTTCGAACCCCTTCGTCCTGGTTCTGCAGAGCCCGAGATGTTAACCACTCCCGACACGTAAACCACCTATGTCCAGCGACAGCGACACCGGTCTCACCGAGTCACAGAGGGACTGGCTCGAAGCCGTCCGGCGCTGTACTTCGCTGGAGGAGCTACGGAGGGAGGTGGACGTCGGCGACGATGACGAAGCGTATTTCACCGCGAAGGAGATATGGTTCCGGTTACGCGACCACGAGCTACCGCCGGCGGAAGAAGGAGGTCTGCCGGCGTCCAAGGTGTTGGTCCGCGGAACCACGTATCACGTCCACGGAGTCACGCACTCCGGCAGAGACGAGGAACGCCGACACGTCCGCGAACACGTCGACAGATACCTCGCGGAAGACGAGGAAGTCTACTGCGAACAAGGCCTCTGGCGACTGTACTTCCAGGACCGCTCGGACGTGTACGAGGTCGACGACTACGACTGGGCGGTCGAGCACTGTAGAGCCAACGAGGTCTGCGAACGCATCGACGGCGAACACGTCGGCGACGTCCTCACCCGAGGGTTCGACGCCGTCGCCGAAGAAGCGGGAGACGTCCTCGACAGCGTTCGCGAAAGACTGTTCTCAGCCGTCGGAGCCGGCAAGAAGCTCTACGGCGAACGAGCGGCGGACGTCCTCGGTGACTCGCTCTCCTGTCTTCTGTCCGACCCCACCGCGCTCGCCCGCGGCGACGACTACCGTGCATACAGGTTCAGCCGCGCAGCCGCCGAAGACCCGTCGAAGCTCGGTGAACTACAGAGGTACTACCACCGTCGTTTCCTTCCACAGACCCTGGAACGACATTGGCTTCGGCTGCATGCACCGGAGGTCGAGCTCTTCACACACGCGCGCAACGAACGCATCGCCGACTACATCGTCTACCACAGCGAGCGACCCGTAGTCCACGTCGTCGTAGGCGCCGCCCACCAGCCTGGAGTGACGGAGTACCTCATGGCGCACGCGTCAGGGGAACGAGACGTCCGTGGCTTCGAACCCGTAGGCTGACCCCTCCGCTGAGGTACGGTTCCGGCATCCGCTGGAGTTAACCTTTAGCCGGTTCTCAGACGGACGTAGATGCTGTCGCGGACTAACTGGGCTCTAGCAGCGGTCGCAGCCTCCGTCGCAGTCGCCCTGATGTCGGGGCTGGAGATAGAGTACGCCGCAGCCATCGTGGTAGCGGTCGCGTTCGCCGTCTTCGTACCCCTCAGGAGCCTGCCTCACGAGCTACGGCGTCTGACGTGGACGACTAGCACGAGCCCGAAAGCCTGGATAGCCGCCGCCGCAGCATTCCTGACGGCTGTCGCCGCCATGCACGCTCTCGGTTCACCGGAGTACAGCTACGACTGCGCCTGGCGCGCATACCGCAGATGCCGCACCGGCCAGTTCTGGGCGACGACAGCGTTCGCCGCCGGCGTCGCAGCCGCAGCCATCAGCGTGAGCTACCTCCCCGCCTACCGGCTCGTCACCGACGGCGAGAAATCCTCCGCAGCAGACGCCCACGAAGGCAGGGTCGTCGTCACCGGAGAGGTGGAGGCAGCCGACGACCTGCTGGAGGCACCGTTCTCGGGCGAAGACTGCGTCTGCACCCGGTACGCCGTCCAGGAACGGTACAACGAACGCCTGTTCAGCGACGACGGCAGCTGGCACACCGTCGCCGCCGGAGAGACGGTGACGCCGTTCTACGTAGACGACGGCAGCGACCGATTGCTCGTCGACCCCAACGACGGCTACCTCACCCTGAACGACGTCACCTCACACGGCCCCGTAGGCGACGTCGCCATCGAGGAAAACGCCGACGACGGAGAAGGAACCCTGGCGGATGGAGACGGCTACGACGACGCGGGTCCCGAGCGCGAAGATGCAGCCGCTCTGGACGCCGTCGTCTCCAGCGGCCGCGTCTACCGGTGCGACACCGAGATAGAGGTCGCGGCGGACGAGGAACCTCCGGAACGAGTGGAACGCTGGCGACGTGAGAACACCGGCGTGCTGCCGCTGCTGCCGCGCAGCCGCCGGTACCAGGAGAGCCTGCTACGTCCCGGCGACGCCGTCACCGTCGCCGGAGACCTTCGGCTGGTCAGCCACGGATACCCCGAAAGACGCGTCGTAGGCGCCGACGACGCAGCCGTGAAGGTCGCCGCCGGCGACGCCCACGACGTCTCGATGTGGCTTACCGGTGCCGTCTGGGTGGGAGGCGCCATCGCCATCCTGCTGACACCGGTGGGGCTGGCGGGGATGTACCTGACGCTGTGAACGTACGAGAAAGGTCAGTTCGACTCACTCTATCCCGTTCGCAGCGCATCCCTGGCGAACACCGCTTGGACTTCCGTCCTTCGTCCCCCTCTACTTTATCTCTGGAGCGCCTGATTGTTCTGTAGATGGAGTTCACCGATGAAGGCGTCGTGATAGACAAGCCAGCGAACACAATGGACGAGATGGTGCTGGACGTCGTCGGGGTTCTGCAGAATCACGGGGTCAAGTACGCGGTCGTCAGCGGCTACGTAGCGGTTCTGTTCGGGAGAGCGAGGTCCACGGAGGACATAGACGTGATAACCGAGAGGTTCACCAGGGAGACGGCCTCTGCCATAGCCTGCAACCTCGAGAAGAGGGGTTACTGGGGTCCCGCGATGCCGCTGGACGATATATACGAGACCCTGTCGGACGACCTCCCGATACGTGTAGCCAGAGAAGGAGACGTAGTCCCGAACGTCGAGATGAAGTTCGCCTCCGATCGAATCGACCGATGGTCCCTGAAGGAGACGGTGGAGGTCAAGCTCAGGGAGGGGGAGATACAGGTGGGTTCGCTGGAGCTGCAGATAGCCTACAAGCTGGCGATGGGTGCGCGGAAGGACCACGAGGACGCGTTACACCTCTACAGCGTGACCGAGGGAAATCTTAATATCCACGAACTCGAAAGGTACGTCAGGGAACTCGGAGTCGAGGAGGAGTATGACGAACTCAGATCTTGACAGCAAGCTGGAGACCAACCGCCGAGAGCGGATTAAGCAGGTGAAGCGATGGGCTGAGTACGTCCGCGACAACCCCGACGAGGACTGGGGGAGACAGGTCAACGAGGTAGTCGACAGCCAGATACAGAGCGCACGCCACTTCCACGCGGAAGACTCCTCCGACGAGTAGCCTCCGACGGTACGTCGGCCGAAGCGAATTTACCGTTCTCCCGCGAAACACCGGATGCCGATGACGAAGCACTCCATCCGACGCGAGAGCGGATGACGAACCCTATGAGTGCCGAGGCCAGCCTCCATACCTCTCTTAGAAAGCAGCACAGTCTTCCGCCAGCTACTGTGTGACAGCTACGGTCGGCTTGGATGCAGTCAGATGCATCCGCCGAAGTCCATCTCTACGTTAACCCCGTTCAGAACGCCGAAGACCTGTCCTGGTGAACCTTGCACCATCCGTTCCACGTCCACTCCATGGTTCCACCGATGCAAGTGGTTACCGGGTTTCGCTCAGTCTTCTATCTCGCAGTCTCCTTCTGCGTTGTCGTGGAAGTCGTTGATATCGCATACGTCCTCGTTAGTCTCGGAGCTCCCGTGCACCCAGACACCCCACTCTCCGCTGTGACGGAACGTTGAGTTAGCCACCGAGACGAACGCCTCTCGGCGCGACCTGCCCACGTGCAGGTTTCCGTTGCGTTCGCCTCCACCGTACTCTACGACGACGTTCCCGATCGAGTTGTTCCGGCTATAACTGTCGCTGACGTAGATGCCATCCCACCAGCCGGGCTGATGCTGGGTTCCCGTGAAGAGTATCGGGTCGTCCGCCGTCCCTTCGAGCTGGAAGATGCTTCCGGAGTCGAACTCCATCCCGGCTCCTTCACGGAACAGTATCTCCGCACCGGGTTCGATAACGACCTCGTTGTCCGAGAACTCGACTGTTCCATCGATACGATAGGGGACGTTGATACCGTCCCAGCTAGCGTCTTTCTCGACAGACCGACCCGCCACGTCGACAACGTCCTCCTCGTTGCCGGTGTAGTCCGACGTGTCGTCGAGGAAGTGCGCAGTTCTAGCCGAGACGGACGCCGCACCGCTCTCGTTTCCGGTGTAAACGTTTCCGGCTGAATCGGGTAGTTCCGAACCCCGATGCACGAACAGGCCGTAGCTGTCGCTGTGGCGGACCGTGCAGTTGGTGAGTCGTAACGACGCATCCCGCCTGCTTCGTCCTACGGTGACAGCCGCCTCGTTGTCACCGCCGCCGAACTCGACCAGTGCCTTGGAGAGATGGTTGTTGGCGCTCGCGGAGTCCTCGACGTATATTCCGTTCCACCAACCCGGTGTGTTGTCCGTTGCGGAAAATACGATAGGTCGTTCGTCCGTTCCCTCAGCGACTATACTGCTTCCGCTGTCGAACTCGAAGTCGGCGTCGTCGTGGAACAGAAACAGAGTTCCGGCTCCGATTTCGAGTTCCCCGTCGGAGTACTCGGTGCTGCCTTCCATCCGATAGGCGACGTTGAGTGCGTCCCAGGTAGCGTCACCGCTGACACTCCTGCCGCTGATACGGACGTGGTCTTCGCCGTTGCCGAGATAGTCCGAACCTCCGTCAAGGTAGTGGGTGTTTCGTACGCTCGTCCAGACTGGTCCGGAGTCGTTGCCGACGTAGTTGTTGGTCTCCGAATCCGGGAACGAGGAGCCTCTATGGACGAACAGCCCGTATCCGTCGCTGTGTCGAAGCGTGCAGTTCGTGACCGTCACGCGAGCTTCACGTCGACTTCTCCCGACGTGAACGTTCGCTTCGTGGCCGCCTCCGCCGTACTCGACGACGGCGTAGTTGAGGACGTTGTTCAGGCTGTCGGAGTCTTCGATGTAAAGGCCGTCCCACCAGCCAGGGGATTCCTGTGTTCCCGTCAGCAGTATGGGGTCGTCGGCGGTTCCGTCAGCGATGATCTCTCCGCCCGAGTCGATCTCCATCTCCGTACCGTCCTGGAACTCAACTATAGTACCTGGGTCTATCGTGAGCGAGTCGGTGACGGTAACGTCTGTCGTGACGACGTGCACGACGTCGTTCGAGAGAGTTGTGGCTTCGTCTATATCGTCGTTTAGTTCGACCTCTTCGTCGGGTCTCTCGAACTCGTAGCCTTCGTCGACGGCGCCCGCGTTCTCGACCTCAATGACGTCGGCGGGGTCGTAGTCGAAGGCGGCTGGAGGAGCTCCGGCATCTTCGGAGGTCTCACCTCTACCCGGTCCTTCACCGTCTCCGTCGTGTAGGCAGCCGGTCAGAGAGCTGGCGCCAGCTGCTCCGATAACAGCGAGCGTCTGCCTTCGGTTCAGCTTCCAGTCGTAGCCGGAAGAGGAGACGCCAGAGCCCTCGTTCTCACTTACATCCACTCTTTCTCCGTCTTCGTCGACGTGTGATGACATGGAGTACCAGATACCGCCCAATCACTTAATTACTTGCATGGGCCTGGGTCGGTCGGACCGTGGGCTCTCATTGCAGCCGTCCTGGCTCCTGGTAGCCGGCTGCGATGTACCTGACGCTCTGGAAACTCGAAGCGGATCTACAGCCGGCATTCGAAGAAAGTAAGCCGATGACGAAGCACTCCAGCCGACGCGAGAGCGGATGACGAACCCTATGAGTGCCGAGGCATCACCAGGGTTCCTTCCGCTGGAGCTAAACCTTTCCACCCCTTCAGGAACCTCGAACACAGTGCTACCAACAGCCCCTGGATCCGTGATGCAGGAAGGTGAACCCCGGTACGGAACTTACCGCGGCCGCATACCTGACACCGATCTCGCACTCAGGGAACGTGGCGTCAGCCGCGTCTGCGGTTGCGTCAGCGAGAAAAGCTGGCAGTGGTTCGCCGCCTTCGACGAAGACGTCGCCGTCGGTGGCGCGGTCGTCGACGCAGGCTTTTTCGCCACCGCGTTCCTCTGGGTGTTCGACCGCCGCCGCGGGGAATTGGTCTTCGACGACTCCGCCGTCGTACC
The DNA here is from genome assembly GCA_028751075.1 of Euryarchaeota archaeon Ods02. Classification (GTDB taxonomy): domain Archaea; phylum Halobacteriota; class Halobacteria; order Halobacteriales; family Halorutilaceae; genus JAQZDA01. Next base: position 48,922 of record JAQZDA010000009.1, read on the forward strand.
TCCGCAGCTGGTGTCGGTCTCCTCGAAGCCGACGGACGGAGAGGTCGCGGCATCCAGGCTGCCGCGTCGCCGCCTGACGATGAATCGAACGGACGACGTCCTCTTCGTCGAAGCGGCGTTCGCCGGCTGCACCGTGTCGCTGGAGTTCACCGTGACCGACGAAGCCGCCGTCACCGCGGTGGCGTCGGTCGCCGGCCGCGAGGGCGGGGTCAACGTCACCGAGAAGGAAGCAGGATGCCGTGTTTCCGGCTCGGTCGACGTCACCGGCGGTCTCTTCGGCGGTGGAGACAGCTACAGCGTCGACGGCGAGGGCTTCCTCGACTACAGCCACGGGTTACACGGTCGCGAGACGAGCTGGCGGTGGGCGTTCGCGGGCCTCGAGACCGAGGACGGAGACTCTGCGGCTTTCAACCTCGTCGAGGGCTGGAACGACGGCTTGGAGAACCTCGTCTGGCTGGACGGCGAAATCCGAACGGTCGAGGCCGCGGAGCTGGACTGCAGCGACAGGCTCTGGCGGGTTACCACCGACTGCGGCACCGTCGACGCCGCGCTCGACGTCGAAGGCGTCCGCAGGCACTCGGTGGACATCGGCGTCGTATCGTCGAAGTACACGCAGCCGCTGGGGCAGTGGCACGGCGAGGTAGCTGGCCACGAGGTAGAGGGTGTCGGGGTGGCGGAGATCCATCGGACGTGTTGGTAGGTACACCTCGATGGCAACTGTCGAAACGGGGTGGGGGGGGGGGGTATGGGACACTGGAGCCCCCGTGGAGCCCCCTGTTAATTTACGGTGTCGGAAGCTAACTGGGATATGAAGCCATCTCACGTCCTAGTGGGCTTCGACGGCTCCCCTCTCGCCGAGAGGGCTCTGAAGCACGCCGTCGACGTCTACAGCTGCAGGGTTACGGTGTTGAACGTCGTGTTGCCGGTGGACGCGTCTATGAGCGAGAGCGGCGTCATCGACGAAGAAGAACGACGTGTCAGGGACGCGAGGGAGCGGGTGGAGTCTGTCGTCGGGGGAGCTGTACCGGCGGAGGAGGAAGACGTAGAGATAGAGGTAGCGGTCGAGCACGGAGATCCCGCGGGAGCGATACTCGGTTACCTGGAGGAGCACGATGTCGACCACGTGGTGATGGGTGGTCACGGCGGCGAAAGAGGGCAGCTGACGAAAAGGTTGCTCGGCGCCACCTCGATGGTGGTCGTGGGTGAGGCTCCCGTATCAGTCACCGTGGTGAGATGACGTCGCCGCCACCATCAACTGCTATCGGATGACGGGCATCTAGCTGATCCCGAGTAAGCTGGACAGCGCTCTGTAGAGGCCGAAGCCGATGGCTATCGACGTCGCGAGGGTCGTAAGCCAGAAAGCGATGGTGACCGCTATCTTCCTGCGGCTGACGCCGGCGGCGCCTGCCGCTAACCCTCCGCCGATGACGCCGCTGAGTATGATGTTGTTGAACGAGATGGGGATGCCGAGCGCGATAGCGACCTGCGCGATTATGAAGCCCGGCACGAGGGCGGCGATGGAGCGGCGGACGCCGAGACGGGCGTACTCCCTCGACGTTGCCTGAAGCAGTCTCGGCGCCCCCATCCAGGCGCCCGCGAGTATGCCGCCGGCGCCGACCCCGAGCAATGCTATCGCAGGTAGTCCGAGTTCGACGCCGTAGAGGTTCTCGAGCGGCCCCGTCGCCAGTCCGACCTGACTTCCGCCGCTGGAGAACGCGACCACGCTGCCGAGCACCACGAGGAAGGTTCTGATGCCGGAGTCGACGCTGTCCCGCATCCTGTAACGGACGAAGCTGAAGCCCAGGGCGGCGAAGGCCGCCGTGGCGAGTACGCTGCCTGCGTCGACGACCCATAGTTCGGGGCCGCTGACCAACTGGCCGAGGGCTTCTGCGACGGAGCCCTGCGGACGGTCGGGGTGCGGGAGGACGCCGAGGCGGATGTGTGCGAGGATGGCTCCCGTGACGCCGGCGAGAGCGGGGATGGCGACGCGGTCGCTGACGTCGTCGCGCCTGAGTATCCTCGCCGTCGTGTACGCGAGGCCGCCGGAGACCGGGGGTACGAGGATCCAGAAGGAGCCGATGCGTTGGTAGGTGTCGAACGCGGGGTCGCCGCCCAGCGACAGCCCGACGCCGACCATCGCACCCGTGGTGGCGAACGCCGCGGGGACGGGGTATCCGGTGTTGACTCCGACGTACATGAAGCTGGCGGCGACGAGCAGGCCGCAGGACGCCGCAAGGGGTGTGATGGAGACGCCGTCGATGAGGTCGGCGCCCACTGTCTCGCTGATGGCGCCGCCCTGTGTGAGCGCGCCGGCGGCGGCGAAGACACCGATCAAGAGAGCAGCGCGCATCGTCGGGATGGCGTTCGCTCCGATGGCGGGCGCGAACGGAGGGGAGTTCGAGTTCGCGCCGAGCGACCAAGCCATGAAGACACAGGTAACGGTGGCGAACGAGACGAGGATCCAGAAGGAAGCAGACAGGTTACTTCACCTCCTCGACATCGGGAACCTGCGAGAGGAGTCGGCGGATTTCAACCACTGCTTAACCCGTCTTCGACGTGCGGTACCAAAAACATAGGGTGGATCGAGCTTCAGAGCCCCAGGGTCTGAGAGACCTCCGATGCTACCGTCCGAAAAGGTCGAGGAATCCGTCTTCCTCTTCATCTCCGTCTTCTCCATCCCCTCCATCTTCGTCGGCCTCTTCCACCTCCTCATCTTGTTCCACTTCTTCGGCTTCCTCTGCATCGTCGTCTTCCTCCTCATCGTCCTCCTCCGGGACGTTCTCGGAAAGCCGGTCGTCGTTGACTACGACGAGCCAGTAGTCCCCGGCCCCTAGCTCCAAGGTCTCGTGCATCTCGGAGACGTCACTCCATATCCCGCCTTCGACCCCCTGGAACTCCTCGCCTTCACGGAACGCCTCCATCTCGCCGTCCTCCACGAGGTAAACCTGCAGGTCAGGTCCTTCGGTTACATCTAATTCGATGTCTACCTCGTGCTCCCACTCGAGCTCCAGCTCCCAGCTATGGTACTCGCCGCCCTCGACGACCACCGACTCCTCTACGAGCGTTCCTTCGTCGACGTCGTCTCTTGCGACAACGGTTACGTCTACTGAGGCGGGTCCACGGCCGATGCAGCCGGTGACACCGACCGCCGACGCCGCCATCGCCGCAGAGAGGAAGCTACGTCGAGAAGTGGGGGGGAAGTTGGGGTCTGATTTCATACAGGAGGTAGCGTCAGCGTGGACTAACGTCTTTTGGTGTGGAGTAGCAGGAGGCAGCGTATGGTATAGCAGAGACCCTCAAAAATACTGGTTCGGTTCAGCTGTCTTTTTCACTCTCTATGAGGCCGCCGCGCACACCCTCAAGCAAAGCCCCGATGTCCTCGGGGTCGGCGTCGACGCCGACGTCGAGCGATAGCGCGTGACCACCGTCGGGGTTACCGTTCGAACCATCTACACCTGTCTCGAGGCTGTCGACCGCCTCCGACAGCCGGTCCACCTCGTCACCGAGCTCCTCCGCCAACGACTCCATCTCCTCCACCGCTTCGGAGACCGATGCATCCGCGGCTTCGGCTACGTCGTCGCCCACGGCTTCCACGTCTTCCGCCACGTCTTCCCCGTCCTCGTGCTCTACGGGTTCGGCTTCGTCCTCGTCGTCTGCAGGAGCTCCGCCGTCCGCCACATCTATCCCTTCTTCACCCTCGTCCGCGTCGGACCCGTTCCCCACTGGTTCGGCTTCTTCAGCCACCTCCTCGAGGGTCTCCTCCACGGTTCCCTCCGCCTCAGCTTCCTCACCGGCTTCCACCTCTTCCCCCGCTCCCTCTGGGTCTTCCATGGCTTCGGCGTCTTCCCCCGCGTCTTCCTCCGCGTCTTCCCCGGCTTCCCCTACAGCTTCATCCACGCCAGTTCCTATCGAGACCCGGACCTCGGGGTCTCCTCCAACCTCTAGTTCGACCCCGCCGTCGACCGCTGACACTTCGACGTCGTCGCCGTCTCCGAGCTCGGCTCCTCCGTCGGGCCTGGGTTCGCCGGAGGAAGTGTCTTCGTCGACCGCTTCCTCTAGGTTCAGCGTGTCGGCGTCGAACTCGCCGTCCACCGCTACCTCGACGCCGTCTTCACCGCCTACCTTCAGCCGTATCTCCGCGGCTTCACCGAGCTCTACCTCTACCTCGGGCTCCGTATCGCCTCCACGTCCATCCGAACCATCCTCGGAGCCTGAGCTGGCCGCCTCCTCAGCTGTTTCGCCGCTTGTAGCTCTGGACTCCATCTGTTCGACGCCGTCGCCGGCGTCCCGCAGCCGCTGGCTGTCGACACCTGCGTCGTCCTCCTCGTTCTCCGACGCGGTCTCAGCCGCTTCCGGTGTATCCACCAGGTGGTCGCCGACGTATTCGTCTTCGTCGACTCCGGCACCAGAGTCCGCGTCCACCGCGGCTCCTGTCCATGGATCCACGGCTTCCTCGGCGCTGGCGGAGCCTGGTGAAGCCGCGTCTCCGGCTGCGTCGGACTCCTCCAGAGTCTCCTCAGTCTTATTTTCCGGGTGCGGCAGGCCTTCTTCGGCGAACCGTTGCAGACCCTGGGCGGCCTTCTCCAAGGCCTCCTCGACGTCCTCCGCAGCAAGCGCCACCGCTTCGGTGGTCTCCAGCGCCTCCCGAGCGCGCTCGCTAACTAGCTCCACGTCTTCCTCGACTCCAGCGACCCCTTGAGGTGGTTCGTCCTTCCCGGCGTCGGTCCCATCCTGTCCAGGGGACGCTGCAGCGGCCTCCTCCACGGGTCCCACGGTCTCCTCCTCCGCGGGTATCCGCAGCCGTCCTTCGCTGTCTCGCTCCAGGATGTTCGCCCACTCGTATAGCTCCAGAAGCGACGTAACCCCGCTCCTGGCTCTCGCGGAACCAGGGTCTTCACCTGCGAAAGCCGCGACCGCGTCGGCGGCTTCGTCTTCGTCCAGTGGGTTGGCTCGAAGGAGGCCTCGGACGTCCTCCGTCAGCCTCCATCCTCCCAGGAGCTCTCCCATGGTCTCACGGGCGACCTCCTCGTCCTCCTCCATGAAAGCCTCCGCGAGCTCCGCTCCGCGCTTCGTGAGCCGGTGTCTCTGGCCGTCGCGCTCCAGGACACCCAGCTCCTCCAGCCACCGCGTCTGCCTTCCGACGGCGTCGGCTATACCCGTAGCCTCCTCTACGTCGCTGGTGTACTTCGCCTCCTCGTCTGCGCCGGCTTCCCGCCATCCCGCGATGATCTCCGTCAGGGTGTCGAAGCTCGCTCCTTTTGGAACGTGGTGCTCTGACATCGGACGAAGTAAGCGCGGGAGAGCCATAGAACGAGCGCCTAGATGTTTAGATGTGGGTCCGGTGCTCGTACATCCGTGGAGCTAGTCATTGATGGATGGCTTCCGCTTTCCCTCCTTCGGCTTCAAGGGTTCGTCGCAGGTCTGCGAGCGCGCTGTCGTCCGTCGTCCTCTTCCGTGCGTACACGAGATACCAGGCGACACCGCCGAAGAGGAAGACGAGCGCGAGAGCTACATCGGCGGGGTTCATCCAGTAGATGAGAGCGAACGACGAAGCCGCGCCAGCGAGCGGGACGTACGGGTACAGCGGCAGCAGGTAGGCGGGTTCGTAGGTCACCGTGCTCTCGCGGAACGCTATCACCGAGAGGTTGAGGAGGCCGTAGACGACGAGATGCAGGACGCTCGCGGACTTCGCGAGAACGGCTATGTCGCCTGTGACGACGAACGCGAGGGTGAGGGCGCCGGTGACGAGTATCGCTCGATAGGGGGTCTTGTGCTTCCAGTTTATCTCGTTGAACCAGGTGGTGACGACGCCGATCATCGTCGCCTTTAGGAGGCCGAGGGTGCGCTCTAGCTCGGACTCCGTTGGTTCGCCGGGCATCCCTGAGGGGTAGTTGGCGGCTGTAAAACAGAGGGTGTGTGTTACGTCTCAGCGGGAAATCCGCGTCCGCGTTCAGCCGCCGTAGACCGGCTCCGGTGGCGCGAAGTCGTTCCCGCGGAGCCAGCCGACGACGGCGTACACCACGGGTGTGTCCGCCACCGCTATCGCGAGCTTCACGAGGTACTGACCGAGTATCAGCTGTAAGACGACTGCGGCCGGCAGCGCTTCGCCGACGCCGACCAAGGGGACGAGAGCGAAGGCGAGGGAGACGAATATCACGGTGTCTAGGAGCTGACTCGTCACGGTGCTACCGAGGTTCCGAAGCCAGAGGAACCGGCCTTCAGTGCGTGCTCCGATTCCATGGAAGACGAAGACGTCCCAGTTCTGGCTGACGACGTAGGCGGCGAGGCTGCCTACGACTATGTTGGTGCTGAGGCCGAGCACGGAGGCGAACTCCTCCTGTGGGGCGCCGGCGGGGCTGGCGGGCGCGGCTATGGCGAGCCAGACGAGAGCGAGCATGACGAAGTTCATCAGGAAACCTATGTTCACCATGACTACGGCGCTCCGTCGGCCGTACAGCTCGGTGTAGCAGTCGCTGGCGACGAAGGTGAAGGCGTACGCGAGGACGCCTGCGGGTACGAGTATCTCCGGCGACAGTAGCGGGCTGGCTTCGGGGACGGGTAGAGCCATCACCTTGACGGCGATCATCTGCGCGGTCACGAGCGAGGTCACGAAGACGGCGGCGAGAGCTATCTTCGGCCAGTCCGCTGACGTCGACGCGTTACCGCTGCCCTTGCTCTCGTCCATCTTCAAGCCTCCCGTGTCGTTCGTCGACCTCGTCGAGGACGTCGAGGGTCTTCCTTATCGACGCGCGCACGGCTTCGCTTCTGTTCACGAACTTCGCGTCGTCTCCCACGTGTCTGTCGAGGTCGGTGAGCAGCTCCTCCGGAACCTCGACGCTTATCTTGGGCATACTGGGATAGTCTTCAGGTAGTCCCATAGTATTATCGAGTTTGTGTCGCGGCTGCCTCCACCGCATCCACCGGAGACGGAGCAACACCGAACATGTTCCGGTGGCTTGCGAAGGCTTTTGGAGCGAGGCCATCTATATAGGGGGCGACCATGACCCTCGACCTCGGCTCCTTGAACCCTCAGGAGGTCGTCGTTCTAACCGTCGCGGTTGCGGGACTGATACCGGTCTTGCTCTACCGCAGCCGCCTGCACGCCCTCCACGAAGCCGCATACGGCTTCCTCCTCCTCGGCGCGGTAGCCACCAACGTCGAGAACCTCCTGTGGCACGACGCCGTCAACCTCGTCGAACACGGCGTCGGCAACATGGGCGCGGGTCTCGCAGTCGCCGCGCTCGCCGTCCTCCACCGTCGACGTCGGCATCAGATGGACGATAGAGAACAGAAAGAGGTGAACCGAGACGACGATGACTGAACCCGTCCCGGGTGAGTCCATCATCCCCGTGTTCGACGCCGTCGGAGCCCTTGGTTTCGCCGTCGCCGCGTGGCTCGGCGTCCGCAGCTACGGGGAAGCCGATGTCGAACGACCGTACTGGCTGGCGTTCTCCGTCACCTCCGGCCTCGGAGCCCTCTGGCTCGCCCTCGTCACCTTGGAATGGCTTGGGTTCAGCGGGGCGTTGATGGACGAGTTCAGCACCTCGCTACAGGCGGTAGTCGTCGGACTGTACGCCGTCGCCGTAGTCGGCAGCCACGGAGCCGTCCAAAACCTCGCCGAGACCAGACGCGAGACCCAGAAACACGCCTCCGCAGTCTCGATACTCGGACGCGTCCTCCGGCACGACATACGCAACAGCCTGACCGTCGTCCGCGGCCACGTAGAAGAGCTGTCGACCGACGAAGACACCGTGGAGGAGATCCAGAGGAAGATCGACGACCTCGTCGAGACCGGAGACAAGGCGAGGAAGCTCGAGAACCTGGTGACATCCCCTCAGATGTACATAGAGGTGGAGGTAGACCTCCTGCTTGAGAGGGTGAAGGACGAGGTGTCGAGTCGGTATCCCGACGCCAACGTCACGTTGAACTGTCCATCCGACGTCACCATGGAGATGCAGCCAAGCCTACAGACCGCGTTGACGGAGCTCGTGGAGAACGCCGCCGAACACTCAGGCGAAGCCGCCGAGATAACCGTGGAAGCCGAGGTCACGGAATCCCAGGTGAAGCTACATCTAGAGGACGATGGACCAGGGCTACCGCGGGGAGAGGTCGAGGTCCTGGAACAAGGTCTCGAGACACCTCTGTATCACACGAGCGGAGTAGGGCTCTGGCTCGCGCACTGGATACTTGAGGACCACGGCGGCAGCGTCAGCCACGAGGCCGGCGACGAAGGTACACGAGTGACCGTCACGGTTCCCCGCCGGAAAGACGGAGCCGAACACCGGAGTCCCAGGAGAGCACACCAGTCACCGAAGCGTTACGACAGATACCGCGGCATCCACGAGGAGGCGGACCACGGAGTCGTTGTCGTCGACTCCAGCGGCACTGTGCTCTACGTCAACAGATCCCTGGGCGACCTCCTCGGAGCTCCACCCCGAGATCTCCTCAGAAGGAACGCGTCCGACGTGCTACCGGAGGCGTTCGACGACCTGGTGACGGCGATAGAAACAGGTGAACCCGTCCAGGGAGCCGTCTCCATGGGGGCGGACGACAGCGGCCACGGTATCTGGTACAGCGTTAAACCCGACTTCGTCGCCGGCGAATCCTTCGCATGTATCTACCCCGTCAGGCGCGACGTCGACGGAACCTGACGGTTCAACGGTTGACCTCCAGCCATTCGAGGTTCAACAGTTGAACTCCAGCGTATCGAAATTCAGCCGGTGAAATCCAGCCTGTCGAGATCGACTACCTCAGCGTCCGCGTGCTGTTCGACGGCGTCACGTACCACGTCTCTGAAGCTGAAGTACAGCACCTGCCAGCCGTCTTCCACGAGCCGCTGAAGCAGCTGTATCTCCCGACCTACCCTCTCGACGTCGCTGTGTACGAACGGGCTGTCGAGCAAGAGGAAGCCGGGTTCACCGCCGGATAGCTCCCGAGATAGCTTCAGCCGAACCAGGAGGTACAGGAGGTCGTAGGTCCCCTGGCTCAGCTCGTCCACCGACAGAAGACGTCCGTCAACCCGTTCCACGAGGACTTCACCGGCTTCCTCGTCGTACGAGACGTCGACGTAGCTGTCGTCGGTGACCTCCTGGAACGTGCTCCGGAGGTAGCCGTCACCGCTGAACAGCTCGTCTATCTCCTCTTCCTCCTCCTGCTCTATCTCCTCCAGCACCTCTACCGCTTGCCGGGCGGCGTCCCGTCGACCCTCGACCTCGTCCACGAAGCTTTCGACGACGTCCCTTGCCACCGAGAGATCGGCTGCGCTGTCGACGCCGACGTCGTCGACGTCGTCGAGGTAGTTCTCGGGTGCGACGTCTCTAACCCGTCGGTCGAACTCCCGTAGACGCTCCCCGTGTTCCTCTAGCTCACGTTCCATCTCCTCCACCTCGCTACCCAGCACCTGAAGCCGGTTCCGAGCCTCCTCCAGCATCCCCTCCTCGTAGTCGCGGTCGACGTCCTCGACCGCCTCCATACGTGATTCGACCTCCTCCATCCAGCCGTCGGAACTGGAGTGGTCGGCGTCGAAGGACTCCTGCAGACGGCCTACAAGGCGTTCCCTCTCCCCCCGCAGCCATTCAAGTTCTTCCTCGAAACCACGTATCTCTTCCTCGACCTCGATGTATACCTCCGGAAGGCTGGAGCCGGAGACACCGGAGTAGTTGGCCTCCTGCACCAGACGGTCCTCTTCCCCTACGAGCTCCCGTGACTCCATGTAGCGCTGGCCGACGTACAGCAAGGCGGCTAGGACGACTCCGGATATGACGAGTATACCCGTGACCGGGCTGAGGACGGCAGCGAGCAACGACAGCGCGAACAGGAGTCCGAGCGCCGCAAGCGCGTTCAACAGCAGGTCGGGGTCGAAGTCCCGCTGGCTCCTGCGCTCCCTATACATCTCTATCTCCCTGCGGAGGTCTCGTAGCTCCTCTACGCGGTCGGACTCGTCCTCGTGTTCCTCTATGTCGTCCTCGACCTTCTGGAGCTCCTGCACGCGTTCGCGGGCGGTCTCCAGCTTCCGGTTCTCACGCGCTACCTCGAGAACCCGGATCTCTTCCTCGGTCTCCTCGATTCGCTCTCGCTTCCTCCGGAGGCCGTCGACCTTTTCCATCACGCCCCGTCTACGGCTTCGTTCCACGTATCCCTCGAGGTCGTCGACGAGTTCCCTGGCTTCCTCGACGCGGCTCTTGAGCTTCTCGGGTTTCCGGTCGCGCAGCCTCTCGTACGACGGAGTGAGGTCGCCTATCTCCGCTATCTCGTCCTGCAGCCGCTGTATCTCACCTGTTCTCGCGCCGAGCACCCGGTCGGTTACGTCGCGGAGATAGTCGGTTCGTCCGAAGTCCGGCTTTCTCTCCGGCCTGCGTAGGTCGACGTCGCGGATGACGAAGGTGTTCCTGACGTCCCGAGCGGTGACGGGTTCGGGGAAGATTTCCTCTAGCTCTGCGTCGGGTAGCTGTAGTCTTCCGTCGGAGGCCTCTATCTCAAGGAAGCCCGCAGGCATACCCTGCACCCTTCCGATACCCCTGAATCCCTCGGCTTCGGCGTCCAGCAGCATCTTCACCAGGGATTCCACGTACAGGGTCTTACCGCTCTCGTTGTACCCGTGGAAAAGGGTGAAGCCTTCGTCCAGTTCGTGGTCGACGTCGCGAAGGGGGCCGTAGCTGTCTACCTTCACTCTCTCTAGATGCAAGCTACGCACGCTCCATCCGGGACATCGCCCTCAACACGATACGTCTCACCTGCTCGGCGTCGACGCCGTCGGCGTCTCTCTCGTCGAGCTTCCGTTCGAACTCCCTGTAGAGGTCGGACTCGACGGCGGCGGACGCGTTCTCCACTCCTCCCCGGTCGACGTGGAACTGCTCGGCTCCGACCTCCTCGAGCCGGCGTTCGACGCGTCGGTAGAACTCCTCCGGACCTCCTTCGACGTAGCCGGTGGCGTCGACGACGACCTCCGCGTCCTCTATCTCCCTCGCCTCCAGACGCCGGTCGAGAGCGTCTAGCTCGCTATCCTCCCTGCCGGGAACGACGGAGACGTCCTCGACCAGGTAGTGGTGGGTGGATAGGGAGAGGCTGCTGAAGCTCTCGGTCTCCGTGTCGTACAGCCAGGCTCGACGTCGCCCTGTCTCACCCCTGGTTATCGACACCGGCGACCCAGGGTAGACGAACTCCAGCTCTCTGTCTCCGAACTCCTGTTTCCTGGGTTCGCTGTGGACGTGTCCCGCGAAAACCACGTCGACTCCGGTCTCTAGGAGCTCCTCCGGGGTGAACGGCAGGTACCTGTTTTCGCCGCCGTATCCACCGATCTCCGTCGACAGGGTTCCGTGAACCAGGAGGGCGTTGACGTGTTCGGGATGGAGGGAGTCACGTATCTCGGGTACGAGCTCGTCGAAGCCGGAGTCGGTGTAGGGTACTGCGACGAGACGTAGTCCTTCGGCGTCTACAACCTCGACAGGGGGTTCGTGGAGGACGTCTACGTCGTCTCCGAAGTAGTCCTCGTCCCGGTAGCTGTCGGCGTCGTGGTTCCCGGGTATCACGAACGTGTGGAAGCTGTTGTCGCTGAACAGCTCGCGTACCTCGGACTTCAGCTCCTCGACGTCGGCTGCGCGGTCGAAGAGGTCTCCTGCGACCAACAGGTGGTCGACGTCGTGTTCCCGCGACTTCCCGACTACCTCGCGGAGAGCTTCGAGGCGTTCGGGGTGATCGGGGTTGAGGTGGACGTCAGCGGTGACGAGGAGACGCATTCTCTTGGCTGTCACCGAGGGACTCGGATGTATTAAGGCTACCCGTGAACCCCGGGGAAGCCGTGTGGTTAGTTAGACCCAGGTGAGCAGGCTATAATCGTTCACAGCCATACCGTGTAGTCGCTGAAGATGTAGAGAAGTCGTCGTTTCCGATGCTATAGCCATTCAGTCGTTCTCCATGAGCCAGCTAGTCTGGCGGAAGCCGATGTAGGTATTCGAACGTGGGGAGTTTGAGGGCGAGGGAGTGGGTTACCGCGGTTTGAAGTTCAGTTGGCTGTCGTGGTGGTCTCAGTAGTCGGCGAAGCCAAGATGTCCTTCCTCGCGCAATTGGTCGGCGTCGTCGTCCTCGTAAACCCACTCGATGTTGCCTTTCTCGTCCTGCCAGTCCCATGGTTCGATGACCACGACGTCTCCTTCCTCGATCCAGTTCCTGTACCTCATCCTGCCGGGGATACGTCCCATCCTGTTCTCGCCGTCCTCGCACTCGACGCGGACGTGGTTGCCTCCGTCGTGACGCGTCACCACGCCGAACAGCTCGTCTTCCCCCGGCATACGAAGGTTCTTCCTTCCGGAGTCCTCGGTCATGTTGTGACCTAGACTGTCTGTACGTAAATGTAAACCGGTACACGGTGGCTCCTGAAGTATGCCGACCAGAAGGGCGTAGCCGTTCTCGGGAGGCGCAACAGCTAAAACTCCGGCCTGCCAACCACACGGGAAACGGGGAGTATGGCTACCACTATCCAGGTTCTATGCGTCGACGACGACCCGGACTACCTAGATCTGATGCAGTCGTATCTGGAGAGCGACGGCCGCAGCATAGAGGTCACACCAGTGGAGGATCCAGATACATGTCTGAGGCTTCTGGAGCGAAAGGATTTCGACTGCGTCGTCAGCGACTTCCAGATGCCGGATAAAGACGGTCTCGAGCTTCTGGAGGAGGTGCGGGACCGACGTCCCGAGCTACCGTATCTCCTGAACACAGCGGAGGGCACCGAAGACGTCGCGAGCGAAGCGATCGCGTCGGGCGTCGACGACTACGTCCAGAAAAGATGGGGTCCCGAGGGATACGAGATACTGGCGAAGAGGATAAAGAACGCCGTAGCTCAGAACCGTGCGGAGACAGCGTACCAGGAGGTCTTCGAGAACTCCGCCGTCGGCCTCACCGTCCACGACCCCGAGACGGGGGAGGTGGTGGCGTCCAACGAACGGTTCAACCGGATGCTCGGCCACCCCGAGGGTGTAAAGCTATCGCTGGAGCACCTACGGGAGGAGAACGACGTCTCCGCGAAAGAGGTGGTTGACGCCGTGACGGCGACGGCCGAGGACGGCGCGAGGACAGTGGAGTGGCATCTCGAGGGCTCCGATGGCGAGGAGCTCTGGCTTGAGGTCGACCTGAGGTCCGCGGAGATAAACGGTGTAAGACGTGTCCTGGCGAGCGCCCGTGACGTAACCGAGAAGAAGAGACAGAAACAGCAGCTGAGACGACGCACCGATCTACTGGACCGTACGCAGGAGATAGCGAACGTGGGGGGCTGGGAGCTGGATCTCGAGACAGACGAGCTCAGGTGGACGAAGGAGGTCAGACGGATCAAGGGCTACCCTCCCGACGAGGAACCCACGGTGGAGGAGGCATTGGAGACGTACCACTCTGAAGACCGCGAGGTCCTCGAGTCAGCTATCGACTCCGCGGTGGAGGAGGACGAACCCTACGACCTCGAGCTCAGGATCAAGAGACCGGACGGCGAGATGCGGTGGGTGAGGACCCGCGGCGAACTACAGATCGAGGACGGCCAGAGGTACCTTCGAGGGACGATCCAGGACGTAAGCCAGAGGAAACGTAGGGAGCGCCGTTACGAAGCCGTCTTCAACAACACCCTGGAGTACAAGACCTTGCTGAAGCCAGACGGCACTCTGGTCGAGGTCAACGACACCGCACTGGCGTTCGGCGGCCTCGACAGGGACACGGTGAAGGGGATGAAGATCTGGAACACTCCGTGGGCGGCAGGGTTACCCGAGACCGAAGAGGCGATGAAGGAGTTACTGGAGACGGCGTCGGAGGGTGAAAGCCTGGTCACGGAGTTCGAGGTTAACGGCAGGGAAGGCCGCAGACTCGTGGACTGCTACGTCAGCCCTGTATCCACTCGGTCGGGGGACGTCGTGCTGGTGGTCGCCGAGGGAAGGGACGTTACTCAGCGGAGGCAACGTCAGAAGGAGCTGGAGCAGACGAAGAAAAGCCTACGGTCGATATTCGACGGCAGCCCGGACTCCATCTACCTGCACGACGAGGAAGGCAGGTTCATCGACGTCAACGACACCGCGTGCAGGCGGCTGGGGTACAGCCGCGACGAGCTGCTCGACCTCGGCATCTCGGATATATCCCCTCACGACCGCGAAGAGGTCGTAGAGACGTTCGGTGATGCGGAGTTCACCGAACAGACGATCGAGACCGAACACATCCGTAAGGATGGCTCCACCTACCCGGTGCAGGTGAACGTCACCCGGGTCGAGCTAGAGGGACAGGACCAGTTCGTCGCCGTGGTACGCGACATCACCGAGGTCAAGGAGACGCAGCGCAGGCTCCGGAAACAACGTGACCGCCTCGAAGAGTTCGCCGAGATAGTCAGCCACGACCTGAGGAACCCGCTGACGGTCGCCAGCGGCCGCCTCGAGATGGCCAAGGAGGAATCCAGCAGCAGCCACCTCGAGGAGGTCGAAGATGCACACGACCGGATGGAGGAGATGATAGAGGACATGCTGGATCTGGCGAAGCAGGGTGAAAGGGTGCAGGAGTTCGAGGAGGTAGACCTAGAGCGTCTCGCGAGGAGGTCTTGGGCGAACGTCGCCACCGGGGAAGCGGAGCTAGAGGTGGACGACAGCATCAGGTTCGACGCGGACTCCGACAGGTTCAGCAGGCTACTGGAGAACCTCTACGCCAACGCATACGAACACGGTAGCGGAAGCGTAGAAGATCTGGAGGTTCGGGTAGGTTCCCTAATGGGTTCCGAGAAAGGGTTCTACGTCGAAGACAACGGAGCAGGCATACCCAAGGACCGCCGCAGCCAGGTGTTCGAAACCGGATATACCACATCCGAAGAAGGAACCGGCCTCGGCCTCAAGGTGGTGGAGGAGATAGCGGAAGCGCACGGCTGGAAAGTCAGCGTAGACGAATCATCGGAGGGGGGAGCCCGGTTCGAGATCACCGGCGTGGACCAAGCTGACGAAGGCATGTAACTTCTCCAGAGGCCATCTGCGGCGGTTGAAACATCCTCCTTAACCTATAGGTGAGCGCGGAGACCTGATCTATAGAGGATACCCCATGTAGTAGTGACTCCAGCAACCTATTTGCCCCCTCCGAAACAACCTCTATTGGATGACTGAATACGCGGTAGACGACGCCGATCTCGAAGCCCTGGCGAACGAAGCCCTGTCCGCGGAGTTCTCCGCACACACAGGGGGTAGGCCCGTCACCTACCCGCTCACCCCGTTCTACGACAGCGACCGCGGCACGTTGTTCGTCACCTCGGCTCCCGCGTTCTCCAGCAAGGTCGACCGTGCGCGCGAGGAACCCATGGTGGCGTTGCTGTTCGACGTGGAGGACGATCCCGTGCTCGTGCGGGGGGAGGCCACGGTGTACGACGACGACCTAGAGTACAACGCCCGCTACGTCCGACGGCTGATAGAGAGCCTTCCCGACGGCCACAAGAGAGGGGTGTTCGAGGCCACAGAGAGGAAGCTCGCGAACCCCATCGGGAACCTCCTGCTCGACTGGTACGGCCTCCGGATTCTCGTCGAGATAGAACCCGTGGAAGTGGAGGGGTTCGACGAAGGCTGCACCTCGGGGTTCGAAGCCTGGCCGGCGGTGGATATGGACTCGGGAGAAGCCGACAAGCACTCTCGCGCGGTCTACACCTACGTGGGTGACGACGGACCGCGGTCGCTGCCGGTCACGGAGTTCGACGTCGAGGGAGGCGATGCGGCGCTGGAGCTCGCGGCCTCCGCCGACGTAGGCGATGGACAGCCCTGCTGCCTGCTTCTGCACTGGCATAGCTCCGACCTCACGACGCTCGGACAGCGGATGGTCCGAGGGAGAGCGAGTAACCCCGGGGGACGTACCCTGGAGTTCGACCCCGCTAGCTCCTTCGAGATGTCGACCGAGGGCTTCCTCGACTTCCTCCGGTTCATCTGGCAGGGCAAGACACAGACGCGGGAGTACTTCGGGGAGACCGGGGTCACAGGGTGGACGTGGTAGAACAAGTATGACGGTGGTCCTCTCCGGAGTCGCCGCAGACACGACGAACGTCTCCCCCGTGCCATCCGTCGACGGTGACGGCCGCTTCAGCTACGTACCCATACCCGAACGCAGCCGCAGCGCCACGGTGGAGGACAGCTGTTACGGTGACTGGTGGCTAGCCGACGGCTACACCGCAGCCGACCACTTAGAGGAGATACGTCCTAAGGGCGACGACACCCTGAGGGTCCGCGGTGACGAACTTGCAGACTGGCCCTTGCATCACGACCCTAACTTCGACGCGGCGACGTACGGCGAACGACGAGGTGCCTACACCCGACGTCTGCTTGAGCTCGAAGCCGGCGACGTAGTAGCCTTCTACACTGGCTTGAGGCGAGATGGCTCGATGCACCGTTACCTAATCGGATACATAGAGGTCGAGAGGGTATACGACGTCGATGCAATGGAGTACGATAGAGCGGTGGAGGTTCTGATGGACAACCCGGAGAACGCCCACACCAAGCGATGGCAGGCGACCGGGGAGGTAGACAGCGGACTCACAGTCGCCGACGGAAGCGACGCCCGTCTGTTGGACCGCGCCCGCAGAATCAGCGTGCAGAGAGACAATGGCCACTACTACCTCGACGCGGAGCTAGAGACACGGTGGCGTCCGAGGCATTCGGGCGATGGTACGGCGTACCTCGGCGGCGTCAAGCAGGCGCATCTACTGGACGTCGATGGAGAGAAGTTCCAGTCGGACGTCGTGAATCAGCTGTAGCTAGAGCTCACCGAGGAACTCAAGGAACTCCGTCCGCAGGAAATCGACGTAGCTGGTGACGGCGAGCGCGAGCGAGACCACCAGCACCACGAGGACGGGGACGCGCACCAGCCAGATCCATACTGTGCCGACAGACCGGAGGTCTCCGATTCCTTTCGAAAGCTCGTCTATGGCTTCCTCTGACTTCAGCCAGCCTACGAGCACTACGAGGCCAAGGGCGCCGAGAACCAGGAGGACCTCCGCCGCCAGCTGGTCGTAGAGGGTAACCATCGTGAGGTCGACGGTAACGGGTAGACCAAGCAGCAACATGCCGGCTCCTACGGCGATAGTTCCTCTTACGCGGTCGACACCGTGTTCATCTATGAGGTAGCTGATGACGACCTCCATCAGGCTGATGGCGCTGGATACTGCGGCGAGCGCGAAGGCGAAGAAGAACAGGAACCCCAGCACCAACCCAAATGGGATGTCGGTGAAGGCTGCGGCGAGGCTGACGAACACCGCTCCTGGACCCGGGGACGCGGGGTCGACGCCGGCGGCGAACAGGATGGGGAAGACGACCAGTCCCGCGAGCAGTGCGATTCCGGTGTCTAGGCCGATGATGGCGCCGGCGTCTTCACCGAGGTTCCGGTCCTCGCTCATGTAGGAGGAGTACGTTATCATCACACCCATCCCCAGTGACAAGGTGAAGAACGCCTGTCCTGCGGCGGCCGGCAGGATGCTCTGCCACTCCGCAGCTATGACGCTGAAGTCCGGAGAGAGGTAGTAGCTGTATGCGCCTGCGACGTCGGGTAAGGTGTAGGCGTAGACTGCGAGCGCCAGCAGAAGCGCGACTATAGCTGGCACCATGAGCTTGACGGCGATCTCGATGCCGCGGCGGATGCCGAGCGCTACGATGCCGACGACTATGGCCATGAAGATCAGGTGGAAGACTGCGGCGTCTAATCCCGTGGATATGGTGCCGAAGTAGGCTTCGGGGTCTTCGGTGTAGCCGCCGGTCGCGCTACCTACCGTGTACCTGAGCACCCAGCCGGCGACGACGCTGTAGTACGAGAGGATGACGAAGCCGATCAGGACGAACAGACCTCCTAGGTACTTCCAGCTGTCTCCACCTATGGCTTTGAGGGCGCCGACGGGGTTGCGGTCGGTGCGTCTGCCGACGACGAACTCGACGAGTATCGCGGGCAGGCCTATGAAGACGATGAACAGAAGGTAGACGAGGAGGAACGCCGCACCTCCTTCCTCGCCTACCTGGAAGGGGAAACGCCAGATGTTACCGAGACCTACTGCGCTGCCGACGGCTGCGAGCACGAAGCCGATACGTGTCGCCCAGGTCTCACGCTGGATGCTTTCGGACATATACAGGGATTAAAAATGTAACTGTATTAAAGCTTGTGCGGGGGGTGGGGACAGGAGTTCGACGGCTGAAAATATATAGCTAGCAGGGTAGTTCGTCAGAAAGCGGTGCCCTGGCTGGCGTCGTACTCCGCCTCTAACTGCGTCGCGCCGACGACCTCCGCCCCCATCGCTATCGCGCTGCCGAGCCTCTGTTTACGCGTCGGCTCCGCTGCACCGAGCTCTCCATCGAGGGCGACGAGCTTGAACCTGTAGACGTGGGTTCCATCGGGGGGAGAGGGGCCGCCGTAACCCTGCTCCATGTAGTCGTTGTACCCCTCCGTCGCGTCGTCGGCGCTCCAGTCACGGGGTATCTCGCGGACTTCCCCCGGGATATCCCATACCAGCCAGTGGTCCCAGGTGTGGCCGGCGACGGGTTCCGCGTCCGGGTCGTCGAACACGAGCACGAGCGACTCGGCTTCGTCTGGAACGCCAGATATATTCAGCGGCGGGCATTCGTTTTCGTTCGCGTAACCCGTGTAGTCCGGTAGCCTGCCTCCGTCGTCGAACTCCGGACTCGATAGCTGTAGGCTGCCCTGCTGTTCGAGGTCTCCGTCGAGTAACGTAGCCATGTATCTTTCTACCTCCAGAGAGACCTAGCGTGACGGAGCCCTTCTTTCTTACGCGAACCCTCACCGGTAGGTAGCCATTCGACCTGTGAAGCTATTTACTGCTGCGGCGTCTCGGGTTCAGGTATGTCAGAGGTGCTCTGGTTGGTCGGTCTCGCCGTCGTCTCCACGGCGTTCATATGGTTCGGCGGCACGCGTTTCGAAGCCGCCGCTGACCGGCTCTCCACTTACTACGGGCTGCCGGCGGCGGTGCAGGGCGCCGTCGTCGTCGCCATCGGAAGCAGCATGCCGGAGCTCCTCACCGCGCTGCTCGCACCCCTCAGACACGGGGAGTTCGAGCTCGGCGTCGCCGTCATCCTCGGCTCCGCCGTCTTCAACGTCCTGGTCATACCAGCGCTCGCCACCCTGGCGACGGACGGCGGCATGCGTTCGACGCCGGGGCTAGTCTACAAGGAAGCCCAGTTCTACATGCTCGCGGTCGCCGTCTTCCTGCTCACTCTTTCGTTCGCAGTGATATACAACCCCGTCGACGGAGGCGGCGGCGAACTCACACGGGGTCTCGTGCTGATACCGCTCGTAACCTACCTCCTGTACGTCTTCATCCAGTACGAGGAGACCATCGAGCACGACGTCGTCGCAGAAGTCGAGGACGTCGCGGTTCTCCGTGAGTGGGGGGTTCTGGCTGTGGCGTTCGTCTTCATAGCCGTGGGAGTGGAGGGATTCATACATTTCGCCGTCGACCTCGGAGGCCTCATGGGCACCGACAGCTACGTCTGGGGGTTGACGGTCATCGCCGCGGCGAGCAGCCTGCCGGACGCAGTCTTGAGCGTCACCGCTGCACGGCGTGACAACGAGGTGACGAGCATAGCGAACGTCTTCGGCAGCAACGTCTTCGACCTCCTAGTCGTCGTACCCGCCGCCGTGATAGTCGTTGGCTCCACCGCCGTCGACTACACCCGCGCGACACCGTTGATCGGTTACCTCATCTTCGCCACCGTCCTACTGTTCACGCTGATGCGCACGGGCTTCAGGGTGTCGAGGGCGGAGGCCTACGTCCTCGCGGCGGCTTACCTCGGGTTTGCCGTCTGGACTGTCGCCGAAGCGTTCGGATACGTCGGACTGCTGTCCCCGTGATATACGGCCTAAACCTTCGCGAGCTATGGCTTCATCGCTCAGACAAACCCCCGTTACCCGGTGGTGTCTGGAATCTGTCGCCGTTTCTGGGATACTTGTCCCTCCAAAGCCAACAACTATATGGTATGAAAGACTATGAGGTACCGATGGCAGCGACAGAGGAAACTGGTGTGGGAACTGACCTAACGCTGGCCGAACTCACCGCGAAGGACCTGCAGCAGAGATCCGAGGTAGAGATCGACGAGATATACCGGGAGTCAGACACCCCGGAGGTACAGGAGCTAGAGGGCAGATACCATGGTACCGTGGTCTCCGGCAGCGTGTTCCCTTTCGACGTCGACGGCGCGCTCCACCTGATCAACAACCCCTGGATGCCGTGGAAGGGGAAGAAGTTCTACCCCATCGACGACGAGGAAGCCCGCGGCTGCAACTGGTACGAGGTGGGTCCGATGGAGCGCAACGGATACAGATTCGTCGGCCGGCAGACCCCCGCTATCTACGGGTTGAACGACGCCTACGTCGCTGACTACGACCTCCCAGACAACCCCGGCGCGGTGCAGAGCGTACGCGACGAGATCAAGAGGGTTCGTGAGGGACTGTATCTCGGACGCACATACATGCGGATACGCGGCGAACATCAGTTCGTCATGTACTTCGCTCTCGACGGGTGACCTCACACCACTCAAGCTAACTGCTCCCTGACCCTCCTCCGGTAACGGTAGCCGGTGACGACCGCCGAAAGAAGTAGAAGTAACGCGGCAACGGAAGCCAGCAACCTAGCTCCTGCGTTCTGACGTCTGCTCCAGCCACTCGACACAGAGGCTTCCTCGCTCTCGACGGTGGACACGAACCCCAGCACGTTGCCTCGCTGGCGCTCCACCATACCCCGTAGTTCCTCTACCTCGTCCGCAGACTCCGCCAACGAACCCTCGATGGAGCGGAAGGGCTCCGCGACCCAGCCGCCTACGGCACCGGCTCCCTCTAGCTCCTCCGCCGTCGAAGCCGAACGTTCCGAGGTCTGACGGAGGGCGGCTTCCACTGTGGCCGACCGCTCCTGAAACGCCCACATCGTCTCGGTGGCGTCGCGGACCCGCTCTAGGTCGTCGTCGGCTCTGAACTCCTCGCCGGCCTCCACGGCGCGGTAGGTAGACACAACGTCGTCGAGGGCTTCCGACACATCTCCAGCGGACCTCGTCCATCTCTCTAGCTCGTCTTCGAGCACCTGGAGGCCATCGTCAACGAGTTCCATCTGCGGGTAAAGCTCTGTAGCGACGTCCCAGTAGCTCCTTTCCGACAGCGGTGGTCCGTTATCCTGAAGCGTTTCGACGTGCCCCCGCAGAGTCTCGACAGCGGAGTAAGCGGGAGCGACCACCGATTCGACGGCTTCAGCCCGCCGCTGCAGCTCCTCCATCTCCTCCACGTCGTCGACGTCCAGCTCAGCGGCTGCACGGCTCCAGCCTACCACCCGCGCGACCTCCCGGGCTTCGTCGGCGTCGGTGACCCTTGCTCCGTTGCGGAAGAACTCGTACCCCGACAGCCACGGCAGCAGGTTCCTGTATCGGACTACGTCGTAGCTTCGGCCGTCGAACTCGACCTCGTCGACCTTCTCGTGGCCGAGATCTAATGCTACCGTGTGTCCGGCTGCGTCGACGGTGCCGGAGTTCGCATCCAGGGGGTTTGATGCAACGGCTGCAGCCCCTAGCAGGAGAGATGCGAATACGACGGCTGCAATGGTTCTACGTCTCATCTATCAGCTGTCGTCCAGCACGATCAGTACGAGCGCCACTCCGACCAACAATAGCAAAGCGGAGTTGATGACCGTGGAGTTCAACACCCATTCGTAGGTCTGCTGCATGTCGATGATATGGCCGAGCACTCCTTCTCCTCCTTCGTACGGGAAACCCACTAAGTTGTAGACTCCTGCGGCGACTGCGACCACTCCGATACCGAGGATTCCTCCTTCCTTCGGTTCAACCATAGGTCGACCGACGGGCGCCGTCCGTAAATGGCTTTCCGACCTCCGGAAGCGAACTACCCTTTAGAGCCAGCTAAGCGGACTCCATCGAACGCTCGACCCACCTTGTTACGGATAAAAGTCCGAGCTCTAGAAGCGTTCATGGACCATCGACCGGGCTTCGCCTCCCTATACGAAGACGAGGAAGCTAGCGAGGTAACGCTAGAGGTCCAAGGCAGCTTCCCAGACCGGCTGAGGGCTTCTTGATCCGAAACGGACCAGGTAGCTTCGAGGACGGTGACGTCTCCGTCGACCACTGGTTCGAGAGGATGGCGTTGCTGCATCGGTTCGACGTCGACGGTGAAGACGACTCCGTAACCTATAGCTTGAGGGTTCCTAAAGACCGGGCAGTACGAGGGTTTCCGCGAAAGCGGGTTGAGGTACAGCGAGTTCGCAACCGACCCCTGCAAGGGGATATTCGGGCGTTTCTTCTCCTACTTCACTTCTCCCGAACCCACAGACAACGCCAGCGTGAACGTAGTGAGGGAGCGCGACGGCAACTACGCGTTCACCGAGACCACGTAACCGGTGAAGTTCGACCCCGAAACGCTCGAGACCCTGGTTGTCGAGGACGAACCCGGAGACGTAACCACCGCCCACCCCTATATCGACCCCGACACCAGTGAGAAGATCAGCTACGCCGCCGAGCTCGGACGCAGCTGCTCGTACGAGATATACTTGGAGGGCCGAGAGCGGGAGACGCCTGCGAAGATAACTGTCGAAGAACCCGCTTACATGCATAGCTTCGCCGCCACCGAGAGCTACGTAGTCCTCGTCGAGTTCCCATACAGGATCGATCCATTCGACACAGCCTTCGGAAGCTCCACCGTCGCCGAATGCTACAGCTGGAATTCGGACAAAGGCACCCGTTTCCTCGTAGTCGAAAGAGGCTCGGGGGAAGTCGTACTAGAACCCAGGGCGGAGGCTTTCTTCGCGTTCCACCACGTCAACAACTACGAGGACGACGACAGACTCGTCATCGACGTCGCCGCTTACCCCGACGCGGAGGTCATCGACGAACTGTACCTCGACCGCGTGCGTAGAGAACCACCGTTGGAGCTATCGGGCGCGGAGATACGACGCACCCACGTCGACCTTGCTTCGGGCGACGTCGAACACAAGACACTGTACCCCAGTCATTTCGAGCTTCCGCGCGTCCACCCCTACAGATGGGGAAGACGTTACAGGTACGCTTACGGTGTCGGCAACGAGGAGAGTCCGCCGGAGACGATGTCCAACCAGCTAGTGAAGTACGACTCCGAGGAGGAAGCTACTACTTGGACGCCGGAGTGCTTCCCCAGCGAACCGGTGTTCGAACCTAGGCCGGATCGAGATGGGGAGGACGACGGAGTCGTCTTAACCGTGGTTCTGGATCCCGAGACTGAGGAGTCTGCGCTCGTGGCTCTGGACGCGGAGTCGATGGAGGAGGTTGCGCGCGCCGACGTCGAACAAACGGTGCCTTTCGAGTCCACGGCGGTTTCTACCGCGAAACCTACTAACCGGAACCCCCGCAGATGTCATCCGTCTGTTCCACGAGAACCTGTCAGAGAGCGCCCTTTAATTACGTCTGGACTGGGTGCGCGGGGATTCGAACCCCGGTCCTCCCTTCGGAGGTGGTTCGGGAGCGGGCCGCGCGGCAGACCGTTCGAACCATCCTCCTTAGCGGGTGTTCTGCCAGGCTGAACTACACACCCTCAGCCGTGGGTTCAGGGCAAGCACTCCACTGACAAAAACGTAGGTGTTAGTTCAACCCCGGTGAAGCAGCCGCAAGTCCCCTATCCCGGGGATACGACGGCGTAGTAGTTGCCGTCCACGAGTTCGAGCTTCGCCACCTCCAGCGGCGAACGCTCTAGGTCGTTCCTCAGCTCCCGTCGTTCGTAGATGTGGTAGAACCTCGATCGGTCTCCGATGGATACGTGGAAATCTCCGTCAGCCCCCAGTATCTCCTCGCGCTCATCTTCGAACCGCGGGTGCTTTATCGCCCAGACCGAAAGCAGGGCGACTCCATCGTCGGAAAGCACTCGGTCTAGCTCCGTGAGGCTGTCCAGCCGACGGCTTTGGCTCGGGAGATGATGGAGCGCCGCTATGTAGAGAACCAGGTCGCAGGAGTCTGAGGAGAACGGCAGACGTTCGACGTCAGCCTGAATCAGGTACACCTCCGAGCCATCGTCCACTCCATAGTTCTCTCTGTCCTCTAAGGTAGTTCGTCGAGCTTCCGTCAGCATGCTGCGGGAGAAATCTACGCCCAACACTTTGTCGAAACCTCTGAGCAACCGAAGGTGGCGTCCAGCTCCGCATCCTAGGTCGACGGCTACCTCTCCCTCCCGGCCGTCACAGAACTCCTCGACGTAGCTCCAGGGACCGCCGCGACTGCCCGCGAACGTCTCCGCCTTGTCGTCGTAGACCTCCTTCAGCCTGTGTTTCTCCCCGCCGCCTTCCCTCGCTGTCACATTCTACAGGTGGACGGCAGAGCCATAAAACATCAGGAGTTCAGCTCACCATCGGCCGGCCACCGTGACAGGAGCACGTACCCGTATGCTACGCCGACGGAGTTCGCGAGCACGTCGAGGATGGAGATGCTCCGGTATGGAACCGTCTGCTGCAGGAGCTCGACGGCTAATCCGAGGCAGAACACCAGGGCAGCAACTACCTGAAGTCGACGGGGGTTAGAGCCGGCGTCTGACCTCACCGCCTTCGCCGCTAAAAGAGTCAACGCGAAGTACGCGGTGGAATGCACGACGAGGTCGGAGTGGGGTACGCCGTAGTACAGGTTGCCGACTGCGGTGGCTTCCTCGGGTAGCGGGGCCAAGGAAGCCGCCGCCACCGCGGCAACAGACGCAAGGGCTACAATGGACCACTTGACGTCGACTTCGTCAGTGAACACAGCTATAGATGACTCCGTGCCGGAGGCAGGTAGCTCCTGCGGGTCCCTGTTGTCACTTGCTGTCCAGTTGTTTTTCGACGACTTCCGCGGCCGTCCTGCCGCTGGCGAGCGCGCCCTGTATCGACGACCACTCGGTGAAGTCGCCGGCGAGAAACAACCGGTCGCTGTCGGGGGAGTCGACGTCCGGGAGGCTGCCTTGGAACCCCGGCGGCTGACTGTACTGCGCGAATCTGTATCGATCCGTCGCCACGACATCGACGTTACCGAACGTCTTCTCTGGGTACCAGGCTTCCAACGCCGCCACCGTCTCACGACGAAGCTCGGCTGCTCCGCGCTCTGCTGCGTCTGCACCTGGATAGCTCGCGGCGACGAGATACCTGTCTCCGTCTCCGTACTCCGGCGCAACCTCGCTCGATGGAGCCACGACGGCGGGCCCGGTGTCTTCAGCGTTCAACAGAAGCCGACGTCCGGACTCCAGAGGGTCCTCCAGGGAGCAGCACTGGGTAACGCCACCGACTCCATCCGTCGGCACCTCTTGGACGCCGGATAGCTCCCGAGCATCCGGCGGAGAGGTCGCGACGACGACGGCGTCGAAGACCCGGGTTCCTCCATCCTCGAACTCTACCTCTACCTCACCGCCTTCCTCCCTGGCTTCCACTCCCTCTACCTCGGCTGACGTCTGTATAGATGCTCCCGCGGCGGATGCTTGATCCGCGATCTGACGCGGAACCATCTGCATACCCTCCGCAGGTACGGCTGCGTATCCACGAGCTAACGCGTTCATGCAGTATCGGAAGACGTGGCTCGAAGTCGACAGCCCGGGGTCCAACGTGATTCCGGCGAAGAACGGTCTCACGAAACCCTCTACGAATCCAGTGGAGAAACCCTGACTTTCGACGTAGCTCCTTATCGACGTGTCGTCTTCCTGGAAGAAGGTATCGGGGTCTCGGAACCGCAGACGTGCGTAGAGCGTCGCTAGCCGGAGCTTGTCCCCGACCGTGAACTCAGGGTTCCGGAGGCTCGAGTACGCTGCACCAGGATCTCGGGACGGGTCTGAGAACACGCTGCGTCTGCCGTCGCGGCAGACCACGGCTCCCGAACGGTACCGACGTAGGTCGAGTGCGTCGAGATCTAGCTCCCTTTGGACCATGGAGTATCCGGTGAACAGCACCTGGAAGCCGTTGTCGACGGTGAAGCCGTCGACGTCTCGGCTTCCGACCCGTCCACCTACCTGGGGTTCTCGTTCGTAGACCGTTACCTCGGCGTCGGCTTCAGCGAGACGGCGGGCGGCGGTTAACCCCGCTAGTCCAGCGCCGACGACTGCTACCTCTGCATCCACGACTTAAGCTTCTACTCCGCGGTTTAAACAGCCGTCGCCTACACCTCCAACGGGAGGTTGGGAAAGCTTAAGCGCGGCCTCGGCCATCCACCTGTATGGAACACTTGCGCGAGACCGCGCCGGAGGTTGCGGCGGCGGTGGAGGGTGAGATAGATCGGGTGGAGCACGGGCTGGAGATGATAGCGAGCGAGAACTTCGCGTCGCGCGCCGTCATGGAGGCTCAGGGCAGCGTGATGACGAACAAGTACGCGGAAGGCTACCCCGGCGAAAGGTACTACGGCGGCTGCGAACACATGGACACCGTGGAGTCCCTTGCCATCGAGAGGTCGAAGGAGGTCTTCGACGCCGACCACGTGAACGTCCAGCCGCATTCGGGGACGCAGGCGAACATGGCCGTCTACTTCAGCGCTCTCGAACCCGGAGACCGTGTCCTCGGCATGGATCTCACTCATGGCGGCCACCTGAGCCACGGCCACCCTGTGAACTTCAGCGGGAAGCTCTACGACGTAGAGAACTACTACGTCGACGAGGGAAGCGGACGCATCGACTACGACGAGATGGAGGCGACGGCGGAGGAGTTCGACCCCGACATCATCGTCAGCGGAGCGAGCGCCTACCCCCGGGAGATCGACTTCGAACGTATAGGAGAGATAGCCGACTCCGTCGACGCCCTCCATCTCGCAGACATAGCCCATATCGCGGGACTCGTCGCCGCTGGAGAACACCAGAGTCCGGTGCCCTACGCGGACTTCGTGACGACGACGACGCACAAGACGCTGCGTGGACCCCGCGGCGGTATGGTGATGTGTACGGAGGAGCACGCCGACAGCGTCGACACCGCGGTCTTCCCCGGTAGCCAGGGCGGCCCCCTGATGCACGTCGTAGCCGCGAAAGCGGTCTGCCTGAACGAGGCGCAGACTCCGGAGTTCCAGGAGTACGCGGAACGAGTCGTCGAAGACACGGAGGCGCTGGCGGACGCCCTTCAGTCGATGGGTTACACCCTGGTGGGTGGCGGCAGCGACAACCACCTCGTGCTCGTCGACCTGAGGGAGGAGGATATCACGGGCAAGGACGCGGAGGAAGCGCTGGAGGAGGTCGAGATCACCGCAAACAAGAACACCGTCCCCGGTGAACCACTTTCGCCGACGGTCACCAGCGGCCTACGTCTCGGTACCCCTGGCCTCGCTACCAGGGATATGGGTCCTGACGAGGTCTACCGCGTCGGAGAGCTCATCGCCCGCGTGCTCGACGACATCGACGACGACGGGGTGAAGGAGGAGGTGGCGGACGAGGTTCGGGAGCTATGTGACGGACACCCATTGTATCCAGAGTTGGCCGACTGAAGCCGCGCTGGAATTTACGGGTCCAGGTTCCCTGGACGGGGGCCTTGTGAGGACATCGGCGCACACCCTGTGATTTAACTTGGCTCTCACCTTAGAGAGGGCTAGATGCCTTTCAAGAGCTTCCTCCGCGGGGACTCGTCGGTAGAGATAACGGAGGTGGAGGAAGCGCTGGAGGAGTACTACGACGTCGAGGACCTGGAGGCGTCTCCTATCGACGGCGACAACTGGCTGTCGGTGCCTCTCGTGGTGGACGACGAGTACTTCGTGAAGGTGGTGACTCCGCAGAACACGTACACTCATTCGGTGTTCACCTTGGCGAGGAACATCGGCGCCCGCGTCGCGGGCTCCATGCCTTTCTTCGAGTCCTTCGACTCCCCCTTGGAGATGGCGGAGCACGAGCTGAAGGCCGCGGAGAGGATGCGTAAAGCAGGGGTGAACGCTCCGGAACCCCTCGACGTCGTACCCGTAGACGGCTCCGCGCTGCTGGTTTTCGAGTACCTCGACGGCTTCCACACGCTCGGCGACGTGGACGTCGACGAGGAGATACTGGAGGAGGTCTTCGTGAACCTCCGGAGGCTGCACGAGAACGGTCTCGCCCACGGCGACTTCTCGCTGGAGAACGTCCTCGTCGTCGACGACCACGTGTACTTCATCGACGCCACCAACCTCAGCAACGGAAGCAGGGACGACGCCGTCAGCTACGACCTCGCCTGCGCCATCGGAGCCTTGTCGACTCAGCTTCCGCCGTCGGAGGTGGTGGCGGCTGCGTTCGACCACTACAGCGAGGACGACGTCGTCCACGCCGCCGACTTCCTCGTAGTCGTACGGCTTCGGCCGGGGATACCCGAGGGCTTCGACGTAGCCGGTGTACGTGAAGCGATAGAGGACGAGATAGGGGAGCCTCTGTAGCGGAGGACGTCCCCCTCGCGGGTTTCAGGTTCTGAGCTCTCCACCCATACCCTCGAACAGCTCCTCCACGGATCCGACGGCGTCCTCTACTTCTCCGTCGTCGAGCACCGTGAGCCGGACGCCGTAGCTGGTTGCGCCGTCGGCGACTGCGTCACCCCTGTAGACGTCGAACACATCGGCGTCGAGGACGTCGTCGTGTCGGTCGACCGCTACCTCCTCCAGCACGTCTCCGTCGACGTCGCCTTCGAAGACCACGCTGACGTCGCGCTCCACCTTCGAGAGGTTAGCGGTCTTCCAACGTCGGGCTTCCTCCCGGGTCAGTAGCTCGACGTTCTCTATCTTGAGCTCGACGACGCCGGAGGGTTTCCGGAGCACCACCGTCTGTCCTTCGACGTCCTCGACCACGCCGAGGTGGACGACGTCGCTGTATATGTGACGTAGCGCGCGTTCTTCCCCCACGCTGTCGTGTAGCTCCTGGTACTCGCTGACGCTGGCGTCGATGAGCTTCCCGCTCCGGCGGTGCGCGGATGTGGTGTCGCCGTAGTGACGGGCGGCGGACTGCATCTGGCTGACGAAGCCTTCGTGGTCGCCGTCTTCGACGTCCTCGGCGAGGGACTCCGCGGATTCGACGAGGGCTTCGTGGACGTCTTCGACCGGCTGGTTCATCTGGATGTCGGCGTAGAGATGGGGGTTCTGGTCGAGTATCCTGCCGACGAAGTCCAGCATTATAGAGTAAACAGGTGACATGAACCGTCGGCTGTCCCCGACGTCGAAATCGAGCTCCTCGAGCGCGCGTCCTATGCTGACGTAGCTGTAGTGCGTGAGCCCCTGCACTACGGCCATCATCTCGTCGTGCTCCTCCGCCGTGGAACGCTGGACGTTCGCGCCGGCGTCTTCGAACATCTCCACGACCTCCTCCGCCAAGGGTCCCGGGCGTTCCTCGACGACTATCACCGTCTGCCCCCGCATGCTCCTTACGGAGGGTCCGAACATGGGATGCGTGCCGAGGACCTCGACGTCATCGTCCGCCTGCTTCATCGCCTCCATGGGCTCTCCTTTGACGCTGGTGACGTCCATCAGCAGCCCCGACGACAGATGTTCGACGACTTCGTCGACGACGTCGGCGGTGACCTCGATGGGTACGGCGACGACGACGCAGTCGAAGCCGTCCGCTTGTTCGAGGGGGATGGAGTCCGTGGCTTCGGGGTCGCTGACGCTGACGGCGTGGCCGCGGCTGCTGAAGAAATCGACGAACCACTCTCCCATGGCGCCTGCTCCGCCGACGACGAGCACCTCCATGTAGGAACCACGGGTGGAGGCCTCTAAAATCAGGTGGATGTACGGTGTCGGCGTTCATACCACGTCTGATGCCGAGAACACCTCCGAGAGCCTGGTATAACCTGGTGTTACCGACAGGTTATAACTCCTGGAGGTCGAGCCCTCGTACATGAGGGAACTACCCGTCGCGCTGACGGTGGCCGGCAGCGACAGCGGCGGAGGCGCGGGGATACAGGCTGATCTCAAGACGATGGAGGCCTGCGGTGTCTTCGCCACCTCCGCGGTCACCGGTTTGACGGCGCAGAACACACGAGGAGTGCAGGGAGTGGAACCCGTGGCAGCGGAGTTCGTAGAAAGCCAGATAGACAGCGTCGTAGACGACCTCGACGTCGACTCGATGAAGACGGGTATGCTCGGCGGCGCAGCGGTGGTGGAGGCCGTCGCCTGGAAGACATCCGAGCACGGAGTTCCCGCGGTAGTCGACCCCGTCATGGTGGCGGAGAGCGGCGACCGCTTGCTCGACCGGGAGGCCGAGGAGGTCGTCCGCGACGAACTCGTGCCGGAAGCCAGACTGGTGACGCCGAACGCAGCGGAGGCCGAGGTGCTGACGGACGTCGACGTCGACGACGTCGACTCCTTGACGGAGGCGGGACGTGTCCTCGTGGAGGAGCACGGTGCGGCTGCGGCGCTGGTGAAAGGCGGACACCTCGAAGGCGACAGCGTCGTCGACGTCCTGTACACCGAAGACGGCGTCGTGGAGTACCGGAAACCACGGGTAGACACCGACGACACCCATGGAACCGGATGCACGCTGTCGTCGGCGGTAGCCGCCGAGCTCGCGAAGGGAGAATCTCTCGAGGACGCAGTCGCCGCGGGGGAGGATCTCGTCTACCGCGCCGTGAAGTACGCCCACGACGTCGGCGAGGGCGCCGGCCCCGTCCACCATCTCGCGCTATTGAGGAACGAAGCCGGGCGGTATCAGGCGGTCTCTGAGGTTCAGGACGCG
The DNA here is from genome assembly GCA_028751075.1 of Euryarchaeota archaeon Ods02. Taxonomy (GTDB): domain Archaea; phylum Halobacteriota; class Halobacteria; order Halobacteriales; family Halorutilaceae; genus JAQZDA01. Next base: position 79,531 of record JAQZDA010000009.1, read on the forward strand.
TTGTCGCTGTTCCGCGAGCACGATGTCTCGCCTCTAGTGCCGGAGGTCGGGCTGAACTTCGCGGCGGCGGCGCCTTACGCGGAGTCGGAGGAGGAGGTTGCGGCGTTCGACGGCAGGCTGTCGCGCACCGGGGACGGCGTAGACAGCCACGGAGTCCGGCTGGGAGCGTCCGGCCACGTGGCGCGGTTCCTGCTGGCGGCGAGGGAGCACGATCCCGCTCTATCTGCGGCTTGTAACGTCCGGAACACGGAGGAGGTCAGGGAAGCCGTCGAAAGCCGTCTCGTCACGGTGGAGTTCGACCGAACCGGTGAACCCGAGGACGCGAGCACGATGGAGTGGAGCGCCGCGCAGGCGTTCGAAGCCGCGGACAGCACACCTGAAGCCGTCGTGGACCGAGGCGCCGTAGGGAAGGAGCCGATGATCAGGCTGATGTCGGAGGAAGCCGGAGACCTAGCCTCCACCGTCGTGGAGCTAGCGGACGCGGTGAGGTAGCGCGATAGAACCCACCTGGAGCTAATGCACCGTCGAAAGAAACTTTAAGATAATCTGTCGAAGGAGTATGCGAGCGTCTGACGTAGGCTTTTAATATAGGGGGTCTAGTGGTTACCTATGAACAGCACTAGATCCGCCAGAGTCGCGACATTCATAGATAAAGGGGGTACGGGGAAGACCACTACGGCCGCGCACCTCGGGGTCGCGCTGTCGCGTCAGGGCAACGACGTCCTCATGATAGATCTCGCGGGCAAGCAGGGCGACCTCAGCAAGCACTTCGGGGTCTGGGAGACCGTGGAAAGGTGGATCGCGGAGGACGACGACTGGCCGAACATCAGCACGGTGTTCCAGGACGAATGGGACATCATAGTCGACAAGCTCGGGGACAGCGCCGTCGACGACCTCATCGTCGAGACCGAGGAAGGCCCCGACCTCGTGCCCGCCCATCCCGGCCTCGACAGCCTCGACGCAGAGCTCGGTAACATCGACAACCCCGACGAACGTTACAGCCGACTCGACGGCTTCCTCGACGAGTACATCGAACCCCTGGGGTACGACGTCGTCCTCGTCGACCTACCAGGCATCACCAACAACGTCACCTACAACGGACTCTGGGCCACCCGCAGCGTCATCGCACCCGCGGAGATGGGTGTCTTCGAAGCCAGCCAGCTACAGGCGCTGGAGAAGGATCTCCATCGGATGGAGGACAACTTCGACGTCGAAGTCGAGCTAGCGATGGTCGTACCTAACAAGGTCGACCGCAGGACGAAGCTCGCCGACGAGTACCTCGAGAAGTACGAGAGCGCCTACCCCGAACGCGTAGGCGAACCCGTACCCGTCAGCCAGGACATACGCAACGCAGCCGACAGCGGCCACACGGTGTTCGCGTTCGAGGAACCATCGTCGACCGCGGAACGCGCCATCAGGAGCTACGAAGCGAACGCAGAACAGCTGAACACAAAGCTCCAGCCGAACCCGAGGTTCAAGGCGGAGGCCGCCTCCGATGACTGACATAGAGGCCGAAGAGATCCGCAAGCTGAAGAAGAAGACCTCGAGAGACGACCGGCTGAGCGAGGACGAAGCAAGCGAGACAGACGAGGCAGAGGCTGAGCGAGACGAAGACGTCGACTACACACCAATCGACGAGGTCGTCCTGCGGAAGAACGCCGACAAGGACATAGACGCCCTGAAACGCGAGACAGAACGAGGGGAACGCGTCGACGAGGACGAAGCCCAGGAGGTCGACCTCCATCCATACGAGGAATACGACTTCGACTACGACGAGGAAGCCGTCGAGGACCCCTACTGCGGCAACTGTGAGAGCGTCGAGTTCAAGAAGCACAAGGGTGACCCGAAACCCCACTGCAGCCTCCACGACTGCGTCACCAGTCTGAAGCCCGGACACGTCTGCGGCGGATACGTGCCTCAGGGCATGGACTAGCCACCTCTATCCCGTTACCGTTATTGACCGCCGCGTGATACCACGGGTATGGAAGGCCCTGTAGAGATAGAGCTAGATGGCACGGTGTTCTCCTTCGACTCCGAAGGCGTCGACGTGGAGTACCAGGGTCACGAGTTCAGGATGCGTCGGGAGGTCGTGGAGAGGGCGGCGGACAAGGACTACTACGACGTCACCGATCAGGAGGTAGCGTACATGGTCGACAGAGAGATCGAACCGGAGGGGGTAGCCAGACGTATAGGTGACATCCTCTGATGTTCCGGGTGACGTTCCTCGGCACCGGCGGCAGCATCCCACAGGCTGGTAGG
>JAQZDA010000054.1 GCA_028751075.1 Euryarchaeota archaeon Ods02
CACGCGCCAGGGTACCTCGCCTGCATCCCCTCCGTCACGTCTCTGGCGACCTTTTCGGCGATCAACCTCCGGACGGCGGTGTCGAGGGCGTCGTCCACGAGCTCCTCGCTGGCGTCGGCGTCCACGAGACGTTCGCTCGTCCTCTGAAGGGTCTCGTCCACCAGGGCGTCGCTCTGACCTTCCTCGATAGCTATCTCCGCGGCTTCTTCGACCAGGGCTTCGACGATGCTCTCGCTGGCGTTCGCCTGAACTATCTCACCCGTCGCCGCCGCAAGGGTGTCCTCGACGAGCGCGTCGCTCTGACCTTCCTCGATCATGACGTCTCCGGCGTCTGATACGAGAGCCTGCACGAGCGCGAGACCCAGTTCCTCCTGCTTGACCTCGCGTGTGATGGCGTCGAGGGTGTCCTCCAGGAGTTTTTCGCTTTCGCCGGCGTCTATCATGTCCTGGATGGCGACGTCGACGATGTCGGTCGCCAGGCTCTCTGCTTCACCCTCCCGCACAAGCCTGTCGGCGCTGATGTCGAGCACCTCCTCCACGAGTTCGTCGCTGTACCCCTGTTCTATGATGGTCTCTATGAGCTTGTCGCCCACGTCCTCGACGACGAGATCCGACCTCCGTCCGAGGAGCTTGTGCGCGACCTTCTTCACCACCGACCGAACGGGGCCCATCCTCCGGACCCCTGGAAGGTGGTCGAGGACGATGTCGGCTACGTCGAGAACCAGCTGGTCGCTCTCGGGGCCCTGGAGCCTGTGGACTATCGCGTCGCCGACGTCCCACATGATGTCTTCAGCGTACTCCTCGTCTTCCTTGAGCACGTGGACGGTGATGACGTCGACGCTGTCCCTCAATAGAGTCTCGGCTTCACCGCTCTCGCGGACGCGGGCTTTGATGACGTCGCCGACGTCACCTACTATCTCGTCCTCCAGGCCGGCGTCCGAGACCACCCTGTAGATGACTCCCGCGCCTTCGTCGACCAGGCGGTCTTCGAGCTCTGCGTCTTCGACGCGGTGGTTGAGGATGTCGATGGTCTCCCTTACGACGTCGTCCTGGAGCTCGTGTTCCTGGCTTACTTCGAGGATTATGCGGCCGCCTTCCTCCACCAGCCTGTCCTCGAGCCCTGACTCCCGTATGCGGTTCTGGATGACGGCTACGGCGTCGCGTACTACGTCGTCGCTCAACCCTTCTTCACGGGTGGCTTCGCTGACGACCTCCACGGTGTCGTACACCATGGTGTCCGCCTGCTCTTCGTCGAGGTTCTCCGAGATCTCCTCTTTCAACGCCTCGGCCGCTTCGTCGATGTCGTCTTCCCCGATGGCTATCGAGTAATCTGACGATGACATAACCCAGATTCAGAGGAACATCGTATAAAACTTCGGACGTGTGTGGTTGACTGACATGGCTGGTCACCGGACGACTGCTAACCGACGTAGCTGGTCACCGAACATCTACTACGCGTTACCACACATCTACTACGCGTTACCTCTCTATCTCCAGGTCGTCGGCGGCGTCCATCCTGCTCCAGAAGTTGTAGAGAGCGTACTGGAAGTTCCCGGGTTCCACGTCGACGAACTCCTCCCTTTCTTCCACGGGGAAAGCATCTCTGACGCTTGCCCGTCCCCCACATGCTTCGGTGTAACGGTGATCGGCGAGTATCCGCACCCCGTAGTCGTCCGGCGACCGGATGACCCTGCCGAGCGCCTGACGGGTCTTACGGATGGTCGGCGCCTCGACGGCGTGCTTCCAGCCGTCGCCGAACCGTTCGTCGTACGCGTCCCTGACGGCGTTCCGGCGTTCGTCGAGGTAAGGGTAGCCGACGCCGACCACGCACACCGTTCGAGCGACGTCGTCGGCGTAGTCCACGCCCTCCGTCAACGTACCCCATAGATACGTGAACGCCGCACGGTCTCCCTCCTCCCCGAGCCTGCGGCGGAGACCCTCCGCGGACTCACCCGGCTGGTCGAGAAGCAGGTCGACGTCTCCTTCGGGTTCCACGATGCCGTGGTACCTTTCAGCCTCCGACGAGGACGGGAAGAAGAACAAGCTGTTGCCCGGCGTCGTGTCTACGACGTCCTCGACGAGCGCGCTGACCTCGTCCACGGTGTCGGGGTCGTCGCGGTTCTTGCTGACGAGCCGCGGTACGTCCACGCAGTAGGTCTCCCTTCGCTCCCGCGGGAACTCCAGGCCGTAAGCGAGCTTGACGCTTTCCTGGATGCCGAGAGTGTCCTCCAATACGTCGAAAGGCCGCAGCGTCGCGCTCATGAGGACGCTGCTGTGGAGGCCGTCGAACAACGGCTGAGTGACGTCGCTGGGTACGCAGACGAAGAGCTCCAGCCGACGTTCCAGGCCTTCGCGTCCGCGGCGGACGCCTGCGACGGGGAGGTGACCGCTCTTTCCGGCTTTCCTGAGGTAGCTGTCTATGAACGCGAACGCCGCCAGCGACGGACACTCCCGACGGACGTCGCTGACTCCTTCCTTGTACAGGCGTTCGTACTCGCGGTCGAGCTCCGCCGCCTTCTTCAGGCCTCTCTCCACCCGGCTCTGGAACTCCTCCGTGTCCGGCAGCCGCCGCGACACCAGGTCGCCGTCACCGTCGCTGATGTGTACGTCGTTCCATCCAGAAGCGGATTCCGCGGCCCCGAACTCCAGTTCCTCGTCGACGGCGCTCTCCACGGTCTCGCGGAACAGCGCGAGGGCGTCACGTAGCTCCTCCCTTCCGTGTTCCACGAGCTCGAGCTCCGCGCGCTCCACGGTCTCCAGCGTCAGGGATTCGCTGCTGTGGTCGCGGGCGGCGTCCTCGAGGTTGTGGGCTTCGTCGAACACCGCGATGACCTCGTCCGGCGACCGGTCCAGCCATCGGAAGAAGTACTGCCGGACGTCGGGGCTCAACAGGTGGTGGTAGTTGCATATCACGAGATCTATCTCGTCCATCCCCTCCTTCAGCAGCTCGTAGCCGCAGAAGCCCTCGGCTTCCGCGCGTTCGAACACCTCGTCCGGCGACCGAACGTCGCTCTTCAGCCACCGGTGGAACTCCCGGGTGTCGTCCGCGAGGTTCGAATGGAAGTACCGGCATCGGTTGTCCCGCAGACGAGACGCTTCCTCCTCCATCGCCTCCACGGCGTCGACGTCCATCGAGGAGTCCAGGCCGTCGGCTTTCTTCTCCGCAATCTCCTTCTCGACCTCGACGAGGTCGTAGGTGTTGTCCCGCAATGCCTCGCATTCGTCGTATCCGACGTCGAGGTGACACATCGAGGTCTTGCCTTTGAACACCGTCGAAGTCACGCCGGGCTCCATCTTCTTGATCTCCCGGGCTTCCTGTACGAACGTTCCGCTGCCGAACGCGTCACTGTCGACCGATGGACCGGAGCCGCCGGACTGCGGCTCCTCGCGGTCGGCCGTG
>JAQZDA010000038.1 GCA_028751075.1 Euryarchaeota archaeon Ods02
CCTGATGACACAGAACCAGCCACAGAAGCCGCACCATCAGACGACCAAGACACAATAGAGGAAGCCGGACCACCAGAAGACCAGCACGTACCCGACCACCCAGCACCAGCAGAAGACACTGGAGCCCCGGAAGATACAGACATGGTCGACGGTGAAGGCTCGGCCGACGACGACCGACAACCTGGCGCTAAGTCTGACTTGGAGGAAGGAGCGGCGTCAGACTACATGGGCGACAGTGAGGGTTCTGAGGACGCCGGCTCCTCCGGCGACACAGGAGGGGATTCAGTCGATGCAGATGCCTCCGACGGCTCCGGTACAGACGAGGTAAGCCCGGCAGATGACGGTGGAACATCCGACGAAGAGGATCCATCACAGGGGGCAGGTGACCCCGCCGACGTCGACGAGGAAGGTGAGACCGACGGCGGCTCGAACGACGGAGGCAAAGTGTCCGAGGACGGAGGCTCCGGCGACGATGGAGACGGCGCAGGCTCGTCAGACAGGGGCGGTGGAGGCGGCGCGGCCAGCGGAGGCGGAAGCGGCGGTGGAGGCGGAGACGGTGTAGCCGGTGGTTCGGGCGGCGGCTCCGACGGAGGAGACGGAGGCTCCAGGGGCGGTGGAGGAGGTAGCGGCAGTGACGGCGGCGGACCACCTTAGACAGAGCAGAACTGACTGACTCACAGGCGTGGAGCTGGTCTCCGTGACCTCCAGCTCCCCTCCTACGCCCACAGTATCGGACTCACGCCGACGAGGCTGCTACTCCTCCTCTTCCTCCAGCGCCTCCAGCACGTTCTCGCGGCCCATCCGGAGCTTACGTATCTCTCCGTCGTCCTCTAGCTCCGACGTAACCTGGCTGACCTTAGCCTCGCTCCAGCCCGTCTCCTCCACCACCCTCTTCTGCTTTATCCTGCCGTCCGCCCGCTCCACGAGGTTCAGCACGCGCTCGCGGTCTGGCACCGCCTCCTCCAACGCATCCTCCTCGGATTCACCACCGGCTTCTTCCTCCGTGTTCCTGGTCCTGACTGCGTACGCAGTTGCTGCGGCCAAAGTCAGCAGTAGCATGAGCGCTACGACTGGGGCGAGGGGGAAAGACTCGTCTTCAGCCGGAGTTTCGACGTCGGAGGCTCTTTCCCCTTCCCCGTCCGTGGCTTCATCCTCGATGGATCCCTCGGGCGCCACCACCAGCCTTGGTTCGTCCTCGTGGAAGTCCCTGGGTCCATCCCATCTGACGCTACGTGACCCCCGTGAGTCAGCGTCTGGTGACACCTCAACCACTCCGTAGCCCCCGGGGTAGGTTATCTCGAGCGAGTCCTCTTCGTCGAGGATGTAACCACCGAGCGGTCCATCGACAGTGACGTGGTCGTCCTCGACAACGGCGAATCCGCTCCATCTGAAGCTGTAGACGACGATGCCGCGTTCACGTGGAACGGACTCCACTCGTGCCTCGACGGTGAAATCCGTAGCCGTCATGTTCCGTGGCGTCGCTGCGTCGACCCTTTCCACGAGCCTCGTCATGTCGTCGCGAAAGTCGTCGAGCCAGCTTTCGGGGTCGCTCTCGACATCGTCGGCGAACTCCTCGAAAGCGGCGCGCTCTTCCTCAGTGTCCAGCAACGTCCTGACCTCGAGGTGGAACACCGCGTCGCCGTCCTCGTCTACCTCCACGTGGGTTCGGGTCTCGTCCGCCGCCATCTGCGACGCTGCGGAGCCCGACAACAGGAGAACTGCTAGGAGGCACCCTGAAGCCAGCGCAAGGGCTGCGGCGGACCTGCTCATCGGGGATAGTTCTCACGTCACCCCCATAAAGACTTTTGTAGATTACGGAGATTCGGGACGTAAACCGGAGTAACCCGGGCTTACCCACGCTCCGATGCATGCCCTCTTAAGCCCTCCCCCGCCCTTAGACCTGGTTCAAGCACGGCCTGAGACGTCGCAGACTAAAGTCAGTCGTAAGTTCTGCGTGACGCGGCGTTATCGACAGATTAAACGGATTCATCCGCGAAACACGGGCAAGAGGAGAAGATATCTTGCAGCCAGAGGTGAACATCGGACTGGTCGGCCACGTCGACCACGGTAAGACCACGCTCGTCCAGGCGTTGAGCGGCGAGTGGACCGACCAGCACAGCGAGGAGATGAAACGAGGCATCTCCATCCGTCTCGGGTACGCCGACACGACGTTCCGCCGGTGCCCCGACGTCGACGAACCCGAGTGCTTCACCGTCGACGAAACCTGCCCCGACGGCAGCGAAAGCGAAACCCTCCGGAAGGTATCGTTCGTCGACAGCCCGGGACACGAGACCCTGATGGCGACGATGCTCGCAGGCGCATCCCTGATGGACGGCGCCGTCCTCGTCATAAGCGCCGCCGAGGAATGCCCGCAGGCGCAGACCGAGGAACACCTGATGGCGCTCGACATCATAGGCGTCGACGACATCGTGATCGCGCAGAACAAGATTGACCTCGTAGACCGCGAGGAAGCCGTCGAGAGCTACGAGGAGATACAGGAGTTCGTCGAAGGCACCGTCGCCGAAGACGCACCCGTCATCCCCCTTAGCGCTCAACAGAACGTCAACGTCGACCGCCTCATACAGGCGGTGGAGGAGGAGATACCGACACCCGACCGCGACGAAAGCCAGGCAGCACGGATGCTGGTCGCCCGGTCGTTCGACGTCAACCGTCCGGGTACGCCGATAGACAGCATCAAAGGCGGCGTCGTCGGTGGCTCGCTCGCGCAGGGCGTGCTGGAGGTCGACGACGAGCTCGAGATAGCGCCGGGCGTCGAAGAAGACGGCGAATGGCAGCCCATCGAGACAAGCGTGCGCTCAATAATGGCGGGCGGAGACACCGTCGACCGTGCGACACCTGGTGGGTTGCTCGGCGTAGGAACCGGACTCGACCCGTCGCTGACGAAAGGTGACTCCCTCGCCGGTCAGGTCGCCGGTGAACCCGGAACCCTGCCGCCGGTGAGGGAGGAGATGACGGTGGAGGTAGATCTGCTGGAACGCGTCGTCGGCACCGGAGACGTCGACCAGGTCTCAACAGGTGAACCCCTGATGATGACCGTCGGCACCGCGACCACGGTAGGCAGCGTGACGTCCGCGCGGGACACCGAGGTCGAGGTGAAGCTCAAACGTCCGGTGTGCGCGGAGGAAGGCACCAAGATAGCGGTGAACAGACGCACCGGCAGCCGATGGAGGTTGATCGGGGTCGGCACCATCAAGGGATGAAAGACGTGGTGTTCGACACCAGCGCGCTGCTGACGCCGGCGCAGCACGGAGTAGACGTCTTCACGGAGGTCGAACGCCTCCTCGGAGGCTACCGAGCCGTCGTACCCCGAATGGTGGCGGAGGAGGTGGAGTCGCTGGACGTCGACGGCGCAGATGTGGCTCGTGAGCTCCTGGAACGCTGCCGCGTCGTAGATGTCGACGGCGAGGACGTGGGGTACGCCGACGACGCCGTCGTCGCGGCTGCGGAGGACGCCTACGCCGCGGTGACGAACGATTCGGAGCTGAAAAACAGGTTGCTTAAAACAGGCGTCCCAGTAATACACCTGAGAGGACGTAACCGACTGGACATCACGAGGCCCTAACATGTACAAGAAGGCGAGATTACTCGACACGGTGCGTGTGCCGCCGGAGAGACTCGACGACGTATCCGACGACGTCATCCTCGAGCTATTGCAGGACAAGCTCGAAGGCAGATGCGACGAAGACCTCGGCTGGGTCGTCGCCGTCACCGACGTCCACGAGATAGGTGAAGGCAACATACTGTACAACGAAGCAGGGGTGTTCTACGAAGCGGAGTTCACAGCCATAGTCTTCGAACCCCTGCTTCAGGAGGTCGTCGACGGAAAGGTCGCCGAGGTCGTGTCGTTCGGCGCGTTCGTCAGCATCGGACCCATAGACACCCTGCTGCACGCCAGCCAGATAGGCGACGACTACTACAGCTACGACGAGGACGGCGCCCGACTCCACGCCAGCGAGAGCGGTCAAGCGCTCGGAGTCGACGACGGCGTCCGCGGCCGCATCGTAACCGTCTCTATCGACGAACGAAACCCGGGAGACAGCAAGATAGGGTTGACGGCGCGGCAGAGCGGTCTCGGGAAGCACGGGTGGCTCGAGGAAGCAGACCAGGAGGACGAAGCGCAGGAGGTCGAAGGATGACGAAGCTAGCATGCCGCGACTGCCTGTACGTCGCCCACGACACCGAGGTCTGCCCCAGCTGCGGCAGCAACAACCTCACCGACGACTGGAGCGGGTACGTCGCCGTCATCGACCCCAAGAACAGCGAGGTGGCGGAGAAGATGGAGGTCGAGACCGCGGGGAAGTACGCGCTCAAGGTACGTTAGATTGCCTCTCGTAGAACTGCCCGAGAGCCTGAGAGAAGATCTGAAGCAGCCGCTGGGGCCCATAGACACCGAGGTACGGAGGGTCGACGGGCGCCTGATAGCCGTCGGCGACGTCGTCACCCAGTACTTCGTCGAAGCAGGTGTGACACCGGATCTCGCGTTAGTCGACGGCCGCACCAAGCGACGGGAGGTCGACCCGGAGGTCGCGGAAGCCGTCAACCAATTGGAGGAGGTCGCGAGGGTGGAGAACCCCGCCGGCACCCTCACCAGGGAGCTCCTCCGGGCTATCGACCGTCATCTCGACTCAGGCGGCGCCGTCCACGTGGATGGAGAGGAGGACCTCGCGGTACTTCCTGCGATACTCCTGGCCGACGTCGGTGACACCGTGGTCTACGGGCAACCCGACGAGGGTATGGTGTACGTAGACGTCGACGGGGAGAGCCGTGGTACTGCGAGGAAGCTCATCCTTCGGATGGAGGTCGAAGACGAAGACGAGCTACGTGAGCTGCTGGGTCTGTAGGGCTGTAGTGAGGGAACCACGACCCCCTGGCTGACGTTCGACCGGTTCTCCTGGCTCTGTGTCGTAATTCTTATGCGCGGGTCGCCGGAAACACAACCAAGTGAAAAGATGGAGATCGAGATCACAAGCGAGGAGAACAACGACCTCCTCAACAGGAAGGATGTACGGTTCAGCGTAGTTCACGACGAAGAAACCCCCGCGAGGCTCGCGGTCAGAGACAGCCTGGCGGCGAAGCTCGACCGCAGCAGCGACGAGGTAATCGTCCACAAGCTCGACACGAAGTTCGGTATGAACGAAACCCTCGGCAGGGCGAAGGTCTACGAAAGCCCCGAGACCGCGAAGGAGGTGGAGCAGGAGTACATGCTCGAACGCAACAAGATTGAGAACGACGGCGAAGCCGGGGAAGAGGCAGCGGAGGAAGCCGAGGACGTCGAAGAAGCCGGCGAGGAGGCGGTAGAAGAGGAAGAAGCCGAAGCCGGAGGAGAAGAAGAAGCAGAGGCAGAGGGAGCGGAGGACGAGGAAGAGGAGGCGGAGGCTTAGATGCCCGCGCGCAACGAGTACTACGACGTCGACGACGACGAGGTCTCTGAGAACAAGGAGAAATGCCCCAGGTGCGGCGACACCTTCCTAGCGGATCACGGCGACCGCGTGCACTGCGGCGCCTGCGGATACACCGAGTGGGACTGAAGAGCTAGCCGTCGCCGGTTTCGTCAACCCAGCTCTCCGGGTCCACCATCCCATATCAACCACTCACCGTCGCTTCTGCGTAGCTCCCATTCAGCGGTCTCAGTCCTGCTGTCGACTCCACCTGGAGCTGTGACGGTGATCGCCGCACGAACCACCATCCGGTCGTCTGCTTCGTCGACTACCTCGACGTCCCCCACGCTCCAGCCGGCCCCCCCGAACTCCTCGGCGTCCTCCTGCGAGAGAGGCGTAACCTCGCCTTCGGGATGCAGCGCTGAGTTCACGCGGTCGGCGTCTCCTTCGTCCAGACCGGCGACGAACTCCCGTATCGGTCGAGCGTGGTCCTCCACCTCCTCCTGTCCCTCCGGCTCTCGGAAGGCGCGCTCGTGCAGACAACCTGAGGCAACTTTGGAGGAAGCGACAGCCACCACCCACATGAAATCTCTTCTGTCCATCGGTTGAACAGTTGGTGACGCTTGGTATTAGAGGCTTGGGAGGCTTGTTTCTCGGTAGGCCTTGGATTGCCTTGGTGACAGCGGGATTATCCACTCCGGAGTTAATGGAAAACCCATATGCACCGTCGACACGTGCTGATACGCGTGAGCTACGTGTGAAGGTACTGGGCGTCGAAGGCACAGCGTGGAACTCCAGCGCCGCGGTCTACGACTCCGCGGTGGACGAGGTCGTGGCGCTGGAGAGCGAGCCCTACGTCCCCGACAGCGGCGGCATCCACCCCCGCGAGGCCAGCGAACACATCAGCAGCCACGTCGTCGAAGTCGTCGAACGGGCGCTCGAAGGCCACGAGGACGACGTGGAAGCCGTGGCGTTCAGCCGCGGCCCCGGCCTCGGCCCCTGCCTCCGGAACACCGCCACCGCCGCCCGCGCGTTCAGCATCAGATTCGACGTCCCGCTCGTCGGCGTCAACCACACTGTGGCGCATATAGAGATGGGTAGATGGAGCAGCGGCTTCAGCGACCCCGTCGCACTCGACGCGGCGGGGGCGAACGCCCTCGTTAGCGCGTACCTCGGCGACCGCTACCGCGTGCTCGGGGAGACGATGGACACCGGCGTCGGCAACGCGCTCGACAAGTTCGCCAGACACGCGGGGTTGAGCCACCCCGGAGGCCCAAAGCTAGAGGAGCTCGCATCTGAGACCGACGACTACGTCGAGCTACCGTACACGGTGAAGGGCATGGAGTTCAGCTTCAGCGGGGTCGTCAACGCCGCCCAGGACCTCGTCGATGAAGGCGTCGACCTTCCCGTGATCGCCAACAGCCTTCAGGAGACGGTGTTCGCCGTCTTGACGGAGGTCAGCGAACGAGCGCTGGCGCTCACTCGGAAGGACGAACTGGTCGTCGGCGGCGGGGTCTCGAGGAACCACCGTCTGAGGGAGATGCTGGAGGAGATGTGCCGCAGCCGCGGGGCAGAGTTCCACGCACCCCCCCTGGAGTACCTCGGGGACAACGGCGCGATGATAGCGGTCGCCGGCTGGATGGCCTACAGCAGCGGAGACTCCGTCGCGGTGGAGGACAGCGGCGTCCTCCCCGACTGGCGGCCGGAGGACGTCGAGGTAAGCTGGCGGCCGGACACCCAGGAGGAGTTCGAAGAACCGGACGACGACTTCGTCCTCGGCGCGGAAGCCGACGTATCCCTCGACTTCCGCCGCGGCGTCGTCACCAAGGAACGCCGCAGGAAGAAGTACCGAGTGAAGGAGGTGGACGGCGTCGTTCGACGCCGGCGGACGCGGGCGGAGGCACGGCTGACGTCGGAGGCTCGGCGCGCGGGAGTACCCACTCCTGTGGTTTTCGACGTCGACCTGCGAGAGCATCTGCTGGAGCTGGAGCTCCTGCTTGACTCTGATGATGAGGTGTCGGAGCTGAGGAATCCGGAGGAGAGCGAGGTCTGGGAGGTCGGCCGCCATCTCGCCAGCCTCCACGAAGCCGGTATCGCACACGGTGACCCGACGGTCCGTAACTTCCTTCGATGCGACGGACGGGTGTACGCCGTCGACTTCGGCCTCGCGTACGACACCCGTGACGTCGAGGACTTCGGCGTCGACGTCCACGTCTTCGAAGGCTCGCTCCGCGGCACCTTAGAGGACGCGGAACCTCAGGTGGAGGCGTTCCGCGACGGCTACCGCTGGAGCGAGAGGGAGGACGTCCTCGAACGCGTGGCTGAGATACGGGGTCGCAGGCGTTACGCCTGAGAACTGGTTGGCAGACCGTGTTCGCGGGGGTTGGTCGTCGTCGAAGGACTTCGTTTAAGGTAGACCGGTGTAAACCACGGTCTAATGAGGATAGCGGTTCCCAGCAAGGGACGGTTGCACGATCCAACGGTGGAGCTGTTCGAGCAGGCGGGTCTGGAGATAGAGAACGGCAGCGACAGGAAGCTGTACGCCGACACCGTCGACCCCGACATCAACGTCCTGTACGCACGCGCCGCCGACGTACCAGAGTACGTCGCAGAAGGCGCGGCGGACCTCGGCGTCACCGGTCTGGATCAAGTGCGTGAGAGCGGCGTCGACCTGGAGCCGTTGCTGGATCTCGAGTACGGCCGCTGCCGCATCGTCGTCGCCGCGCCGGACGGCGAGTACGAGTCGCTGGGGGCGCTCGGCGGGAAACGGGTGGCGACGGAGTTCCCGCGCATCACCCGGGGGTTCTTCGACGAACGAGCGGTCGAGGTCGACGTCGTCGAGGTGTCGGGTGCGACGGAGCTGACGCCGCACGCGGACATGGCGGACGCAATCGTCGACATAACCTCGACGGGTACGACGTTAGAGGTCAACAACCTCGAGATACTGGAGGAGGTCCTGCAGAGCAGCGTCTACCTGTTCGCCCGCCCCGACGTCGTCGGCGACAGGAAGGTGGACGACGTCAAGAGCGCGCTCGAGAGCGTGGTGGAGGCGGAGGACAAACGGTATCTGATGATGAACGTGCCGGAGGACTCCCTCGACGCCGTGAAGGAAGCCGCATCCGGACTCGGCGGCCCGACGGTGATGGACGTCGAAGGCGAGGAGATGGTCGCTCTTCACGCCGTCGTCGACGAAGACCGGATATACGAGACGGTGAACGCGGTGCGGAGGGAGGGCGCGCGCGACATCCTCGTGGTGCCTATCGAGCGGATGATACGGTAAAGCTGGTGAGCGGGGTTCTCTGGTGTAGGGTCGGTTGCTCTGGGGCGAAACCGTTAGCCGTCCGTGTAAGGAGTTCTTACGTATGGCCTCTGACGACGTCGAACTGGCTACGGTGACCTCGAAAGGCCAGATAACGATACCTAGCGCCCTACGGGAGCAGTACGAGATAACAGAGGGAGACCGGTTGCTCGCAGTCCCCACCGAACATGGGATAGTCCTGAAGAAGATAGAGCTGCCTTCCGTCGAGGAGTTCAGAGACCGGGTGGAGGGACTCGCTGGAGACGTAGACCTATCTATCGGGGACGTCGAGGACGTCGTCCACGAAGCAAGAGGCTGATGAAGGCGGTTCTCGACACCAACGTCCTGATATCCGCGGTTATCTCGACGGGGACCAGCCATGACGTCGTAGTCCAGGGTTTCGATGAGGAGTACACGGTCGTTCTGTCGCCGGAGATACTGGAGTAGTTCGAACGCACTCTGAAGAAGTATCCCGAGAAGTTCGGTTTGGACGAAGACGAGATAACACGTGAAAGAGACACCTTACAGTACTTCAGCGAGGTCGTAGTTCCGGAAGAGATGGTTGAAGCTGTCGACGGAGACCCCGGCGATGACATCTTTCTGGAGGTCGCTTTGGCCTCCGATGCTGACTACGTGGTCTCCGGAGACAGCCATCTCCTTGACCTCGGCGAGTTCAGAGGGTTCAGATTCTGTCAGCCGACGAGTTGCTTAATGTTCTCTAGTCGACGTTCTTCAGACGCTGAGCCAGCCGCCGTCGACCGCGTAGGTGTATCCCGTGCAGTAGCTGCTGGCGGGTGACGCGAGGTAGACGGCTATGCCCTTGAGGTCCTCGGGTTCCGCGAGCCTGTCGAGGAGGGTGCGTTCGCGGATGTCTTCCTGAACGCTTTCCATGCCGCTGTCTTCCTTCATGAAGCCGCCGCCGATGTCGGTTCGGACGGCGCCGGGGGCGACGGCGTTCACACGGATGTCGGGCGCGAGCTTCGCGGCCATCGCCTGAGTGAGCTGACGGATGCCGGCTTTCGACGCGGTGTACGCCGGCAGCCCCAGGGCGCGGTCGGCGACGAAGGCGTATATCGACGACGTGTTCACGATGACGCCGCCGGTATCCTGCTGCTTCATCTGTTCGGCGGCGGCGCGGTCGGTGAGGAAGACGCCGCGTAAGTTGACGTCCATCACTCGGTCCCACGTGGCTTCGTCGTAACTCTCGACCGGCGGCTCGAGTTCGGCGACGCCGGCGTTCGCGAACGCGACGTCGACGGAGCCGAACTCCTCCACCGTCTGTTCGACGAGTGCGTCGACTTCGTCGCGGCTCCGTACGTCGGCCTCCACCGCGACAGCGGATGCGTCGGTCCGTGACTCTATCTCGTCGGCGGTCTCCTCCGCGCCTTCTACGTCGACGTCGCCGACGACGACGTCTGCGCCGGCTTCCGCTACGGCTTCACAGTAGCTGCGTCCGATGCCGCTGGCGCCGCCCGTTACGAGCGCCGTCTGTCCATCAAGTCTGAAGCTGTCGAGCACCGTCATAGGATAGAGATACAGGGGTTAGTGGTTAACTCCTTGGCCTCTGTGGACAGGTGGTGGGATTAGCAGTGGGATGGAGTGCGAGTGGTTCGTCAGAGGAAGGGGGGTGTCAGTAGTTGTCGAGGTACCGGTCTATCTCCCATTCGCTGACCTCGGCCTTGTACTCGTCCCACTCCTCGCGCTTCGCCTGCACGAGTTTCTCGCTTACGTGGCTGCCGAGGGCGTCCCTGACGACGTCGTCTTCCTCGAGGGCGTCCACGGCTTTCTTGAGGTTCTCGGGAAGCGTGCCGATGCCGTACTCCTCGCGTTTGGCTTCGTCGAACTCGTAGATGTTCTCCCGAACGGGGTCCGGGCAGTCGAGATCGCGTTCGACGCCGTCGAGTCCTGCGCGTATCATGGCGGCGAACGCCAGGTATGGGTTACATGACGGGTCCGGTGACCGGACCTCGATGCGTGATGCGGCGGGTGCGCGTGCGGCGGGTTTCCTGACGAGGGCGCTGCGGTTGACGTCGCTCCAGGCGACGTAGATCGGGGCTTCGTAGCCGGGGACGAGTCGTTTGTAGCTGTTGACCGTCGGGTTGGCTACGGCCGTGTACGCGGGGGCGTGTTCGAGTATGCCTGCGAGGAAGCTGTAAGCGGTCTCCGAGAGGTTGAACTCGTCGCTGCTGTCGTGGTAGGCGTTCTCGCCGTCTTCGTCGAAAAGAGACAGGTGGGTGTGCATCCCGGAGCCGTTGATATGGGCGATGGGTTTCGGCATGAACGTCGCGTGGAGGTCGTGTTGGGCGGCGACGGCGCGGACGACGGCGCGGAACGTCGCGACGTTGTCAGCGGTGGAGAGCGCGTCATCGTACTTGAACGATATCTCGTGCTGTCCCTCCGCGACCTCGTGGTGGCTGCTCTCTACCTCGAATCCCATGTCTTCGAGGCCGAAGACTATGTCGCGGCGGACGTCGCTGGCGAGGTCCTTTGGTGCGAGGTCGAAGTAGCCGCCTGTGTCGTGGGTCTTGGTGGTCGGCCGACCTTCTTCGTCGTGTTCGAACAGGAAGAACTCGGGTTCGGGGCCGGCGTTCACCTTGAACCCCATCTCCTCCGCTAGCTCCAGGGTGTGCTTGAGAACCGTTCGCGGGTCGCCGCTGAAGGGTTCGCCTGTAGTGGTGTCTATGACGTCGCAGATCATACGGGCGCTGGCGCCGTCGTCGCGGTCCCTCCACGGCAGCACGGCGAAGGTGTCTGGGTCGGGCTGGAGGCGCATGTCGCTCTCCTGGATGCGGACGAATCCTTCGATGCTTGATCCATCGAAGTAGATACCTTCCTCCATCGCCTTCTCCGCCTGGTCTGCGGGTATGCTTACGTTCTTGACGACCCCAAGTATGTCGGTGAACTGGAGCCGGAGGAACTCCACGTCTTTCCTCTCTATCTCATCGAGCACGTCCTCCTGAGCGGTCATCGTTGCCTCCGAGAGCTTACGAGGTGTCTGTTAACTTTTGTCATGGCGGTGGTTCTGCGGAGGGTTCCTCCCGCAATAAGGATTCTGGTTCAGAAGTTCCACTTATCCATACGTAGCCGACATATAGTTGAGTAGAAAGAGCGGGATCCACGTAGACGAATGTAATGATTTAAGTAAGCCGCAGGAATCTGTCCAGTTAATGACGTACGACAACCTCGACCTGAAGATCATCAACCTGCTTCTCGACGACGGACGAGCCAGCCTGAGGAGCCTTGCCGAAGAGCTAGACGTATCGGTCACCACCGTGAGCAACCATCTGAAGTCGATGGAGGAAGAGGGGATCATCGAGGGCTTCAAACCCGTTGTCAGCTACCCCGACCTCGGCTACACCGTCACCTGCGTGCTCATGATCAAGGCGGAAGGTGACGGCCTCCGCGACCTCGTCGACGAGCTCAGGGACGAGAAGTCCTTCATCAACGTCTATGAGGTCACCGGTGACTTCGACATAATCGCCACCGGGAAGTTCCAGGACACAGAGGACATGAACGACACTATAAAGAACCTCCTGAACAAGCCCATGGTTCGCGAGACCAACACCAACGTCGTGCTGTCGACGGTGAAGGAAGGCGAGGACATCAAGTTCGAGTACTGAACGACGGAAGCTTATTTCTACAACCGCTGGTGAACCCTTCAGCATCCGGTGAAAGTACCCAGGTGGTTCGCTTTATAGCTCTACCGAACAAGTTTTTATACCTCGCAGAGTTGAACTACCACTAGGGAATGCTGCTCGTCATCTGCGTCGACCGCGACGACGACCTCGGCCAGAAAGCCGGCATCGAGACTCCTCTAGTCGGTCGAGACGCGGTCGAGCAGGCGGCGCGGGACTTCGGCATCGTCGACCCCGAAGACAGCGACCTCAACGCCCTGTACGAGGGGATGCGGATCTACGACGAAGAGGTCGGCGCCGGAACGGAGGCAGAGCTCGTGGTGCTGAGCGGACGGGCAGAGGAACACAGGAACCACGACCGAGCCATAGCCAGCCAGCTAGACAGCCTGCTGGAGGACCTGGACGCCGAAAGCGCGATAGTCGTCACCGACGGAGCCGAAGACGAACGCGTCATCCCGATCGTCGAAAGCCGGTTGAAGGTAGACGGAGTCAGCCGCACCGTGGTCCGTCAGAGCGAGAACCTGGAGAACGCCTACCACGTGATGAAACAGGTGCTCGACGACCCCGACACCCGTGCCACCATACTCGTACCCGCCGGCATCCTCCTCCTGATCTTCCCAATCGACGTGATACTCAGCCACCTGGGTTTCGAAGGTGTAGCGCTGGCGCTCGCCGCCGCAGCGCTCGGAGGCTACTTCCTCGTGAAAGGACTGGGTCTGGAGGACGAGCTAGACGAACTGCTCGAGGAGACTCAGGACGCGATATACACTGGGAAGGTCAGCCTGATAACCTACATCGTAGCCGCGGGGCTCGTGGTGATAGGAGCGGCGAGCGGGGTGCGATCGATGCAGATGCACGGACAGGGTGAGGAGATAATCACGGGGACTCTACCGCTCGCGATGGCTTTCATCCAGGGAGCCATCGCCTGGCTCACAGCCGCCGGCGTGATCAGCAGCATCGGACGCATCGTCGACGAGTACATCCAGCGCGAAGACTTCCCCATCGCCTACCTCAACGGACCGTTCTACATCGTGGCCATGGGGCTCGCGCTACACGGCGTCAGCGGCTACATCCTCGGGCAGATAGACGTCGACTACCTCACCGCTATCCTGCTGGGTTCCGTCGGCATAGGAGCCGCCAGCACCTACGTCTTCGGCGGGATCGGACGCAGCAGCGACGGTGCCGTAGAAGGCGACGAGGAGCTAGTTGGCGAGGCCACAAGCGGGGAGAACTGAAGCCACCCTCAACCCACCCTTCTACTTCCTGCGTTCGACTGCGTAGTCAGCGATATCCATAAGTAGCCTGCGGCCGTCGCTCTCCGGCAACCTCTCCAGAGCGCCCTTCGCGCTGCCACGGTGTCGTCCCGCCTGCTGTCTCGCGTACTCGACGCTGTCGCTTAGGCGGCCGTCCGTGTTCGACCGGTGCACGGCGACGACGGACGGCCGATCCAGAAGGGCGTCGCGGCCCACGGGTTTACCGAGGTCGTCCGCAGTCGAAGTGTAGTCGAGGACGTCGTCCCTAATCTGGAAAGCGAGACCGAGGTGTCGGGCGTACTCCGAGAGACAGCTCTCGAAACCTTCGGAGGCGTCGGCGGCGACTGCGCCGACCCTGCAGGCTGCGACGAACAGAGACGCAGTCTTCCTGTAAGCCAGGGTCTCGTAGTCGTCGGTGGTCCAGTCTTCGACCGCCAGCTCCATCGCCTCACCCTCCCCCAGCGCTTCGACGGCGTCTACCATCACCTCGACGGCGCGTCGGTCGTCGATGACCTCCAGCGCCTTCCCCAGGAGGACGTTGCTGGAGAGCACGGCGACGTCGTGGCTGAACTCCTCGTGTACTGTGGGTTCCCCGCGCCGAAGGTCGCTGCGATCGATGACGTCGTCGGCGACGAGGGCGCTGGTGTGCACGAGTTCGACGCCGACGGCGAAACGCCGGGCGCGGTCACGGTCGCCGCCGCCGCAGGCTTCGAAAGACGCCAAGGTCAACGCCGGCCGAAGCCTCTTGCCACCGCTCAATGAGACGTGGAGGACGGCGTCCCTCAGGACCCCAGGTTCGACGTCGTCTGCGACCTGCTGGAGCATCTCCTCCACCTCCTCCGCGTAAGGCTTCAGCCGTTCTTCCATCGACCGCGATAGGGTTGACGAAGCCATAATACCTGCGAAAGAGAAACCCTTAAACGCTGGAGAACGCCACCTTCAGATGCGCGAGGGTAGCCAAGCCTGGAAACGGCGGGGGACTCAAGATCCCCTCCCGAAGGGGTCCGTGGGTTCAAATCCCTCCCCTCGCAAACATAAAAAGGGTTCAGTTCCTTCGTTTTATTTTGGAGGTAGAGAGCCTGACGTCCGGACTCAGAAAACACCTCCAACCACTTATATACCCAGATGGGGTGTGTATAACTTCAGCTATAGAACAAGAACTCAAGGAGGAAAACACGCGGCGGATGGTGGGGAGTGGGGGTTGAGGAAGTCCAAGCCGCCGCGTACGAAGACACAGTCAACCGCTGAAACCATAAATCCCACCTCCGATAAAGTCAGCAGGAAGAGAGAGATCGGCGCGGTGTGGCTACCTGTTGCGGTCTATCCACCGACAGAAGGCGTCGAAGTCCTTAGCACCTGCGTCATTTGCTATGTCGCGTAACGTTCCAACATGGATACTGTCGTGCATTGGAACGGTGACACGCCGAAACTCACCGTCGTCGGTAACTTCGGTGAGCGTCACATGGCTTCCTGTCCGGCTCTCGATACGGTAGCCGTGGTCGTAGAGGACTTTCACAACGTCCTCCCCGGAGAAGTCGCGCGTGACCATCTCAGGCTACTTCATGAACTCCGGAAGCTCTCGGTCGCCGTCCAACTCGTCAGGGTCAATACCGAGGTCTCTTAGGACATCCTCTTGCTCGTCCTCTGATACTTTTTCACCGATTTCACCTTTGTGGAGTGCCACAGCCTCTTCGAGGTTTTCAAGTGCCTCTTGCTTCGTCGCCCCCTGAGAAGACACACCGACGTTTACGTTCCGTGCCGTCCACCAGCCGTCTTCGTTCTCGGTCAACGTGATTGTGGGTTTCTGTGTGCTCATGATTCCAACATCCAGACGAGTGAGTTCCCTACCATCTTGCTTTCGACGCGTCCTTCCTCTTCGAGCTTTCGTAGACGGTAGTCGGCGGACTGACGTGCTATATCCAAAGCGTCACCAACTTCTTTCGTAGACGCAGGTTCGTGTTCACGGACGGCTTCAACGACTTCGTCGTCCGTGTGACGAGGTTCTACCCTACCTTGTTCGTCGCGTTCGTGACCGTCTAAGTGACTCATTACGTCGCAGTACGTGCCTCTACAACATCAACCTTGTGCTGTGTGTCAGAAGGGCTTAGAAAAGTTACTTAGGCGCAGGCGGCGGCTCTTGAAGTCTACGCGTCGGACACCGACGAGTGTGAGGACTGTGCCGAACTGACGAACCTACCTTGCTTCGAGTGCTTCATGGACGAGCGCGGTCACGCCGTCGGAGGTGGCGTGTATGAGTGATTTACATTACTGGTTAAATACTGCACTACGTGCGAACTCCACAGCCTGCGGCGCGTCTTCAATAACGTCTTCTATGATGGTCATGAACTGGGCGTCATCAACCAATTCTTCGTGTTGACCATCTTCTGCAAGTATATCTTCTGTTACTACCACTATATCATCAATAACCCAAGCCAGCTCTCCTGTGTCATTCAGTATTCTAACCAAATCCTCTCCTTCAACCCTCCACTCCTCTTCACCTTCACGGCGTGACATCATAATAGTACAGTCTTCTAAGTTAGGGTCTCCAGCTTCCCTTATTGGACTCTGCATAGCATCTCTCCTTGATTGGAGATTCTCTGCCTCAGTATTCATCTCCTCAAACCTTTCCACATCAAAGTCTTCCTCGTCAAGTGCCCACGAGGAAAGGGTCAAGTGTGCATTTTCAACGAAAGGTATAGCGTCTTCCAACCATAATCTAACGGTATTAGTCCACATCTCTTAGTCGTATGAATCACCGAGACATCCAGAGACTCCGACAACCGAACCCGCGGCGACGAGTTTCAAAAAGTTTCTACGCTTCATGAGGGGTGTTAACTTTAGAGACAGTATTTTACGGTAAATCTTACCGTAACGCTCCTCCCTCGCAGTTTTCGAGCGCAGCGAGAAAACGAGAAGGGACGGGATTTGAACTCGGGAAGGAAGCGAGGCCGCGGGCCGAGCGGACTGTCTCGCTGAGCGCGCGAAGCGAGGTAGTGAACGGAGTCGAAGGCAGAGTGAACGTGACGAAAGGTCAAATCCCATCCCTCGTAAACTGGATGTCGAATC
>JAQZDA010000004.1 GCA_028751075.1 Euryarchaeota archaeon Ods02
AAGAGCAGTGGCGGAACACGGAGGCGGCGGATACCGTCGCAGACGCCGTGCTCTCTCTGCCGGACAGGGAGAAGCCACGGTGGACCCTTTTAGGCGTCGGCGGCGGCCACTACAGCCCCCGGTTCACCCGCGTCGCGTTGGAGACGGAGGCGGCGTTCGGACACGTCGTCCCGGACCACCACCTCGACGACGCCGAAGGCTCGCTGCTGGAGCTTGCTTTCAGGCAGTCGGAGGCCACCGCAGTCGTCGTCGACGGAGAAGCCAGTCGGGAGGAGATGGAGGCTCAGGGGTACACCGTCCTCGGGGAGAGCTACCTCCGCCGACGCAGCGGCGTCGACGACAGCGTCGCCGACGAGATACAGAGTCTGCTGGGTGACGGGTGGACGCGGTGCAGGCGGGCGCTCGACGTCGAAGATCCCCGAAACGTCGAGGCGTTCGAGGGCGTCGACCTCGTGAGGGAGTGCCATCGCACGGACTCCGACGCGGCCCATGAGGCGCTGGATACCCACGCGGTAGCGTACTCCACGGACGAGTCCGGGGAGGTCGACGGTGTAGCCGTCGGCGACGATGTGGAGCCGCTGGTGGAGGCTCTTGCGGCGGTGCTGGAGGAGAGGTTCACGGTGGAGGTCGACCTCCAGGAACGCAGGGTGGAGGTATGGCGGAAGGAGTTCGACGCCGGCCGCGCCCACGAGCTAGGGGTGCCGGAGGGGCCGGCGTTCGGACGGCTGTCAGACGGTGAAGCCGTGGAGGTCGACGGTCGAGTGGTGGAGCCGGAGGATGTCGTCGAACCTGTGTCGCGTTCGTTCTACTTCTGAGTCTGGGGCCTCCACCGTCGAGCTGGAACCGCTAGCCGTCACACGGTCGTCTGACGTAGCCTTATATGTTTTCCTCGTGAATCTTTCGCACCGAGAGGACTACACGATGGACAAGATAGTTCAAGACGCGCTGAAGGAGGCCGAGAGGGAGAACCAGGTCGACGAGGCGTACGAGCAGGGGGAGGCTGACGCCGACGCGGACTCCGACGCACGGACCGGAGACGGCGGCGGAGGCCACGGGGAAACGGAGGCGGGTTCACCTTCACCTGACGCGGATGACGGTGAGGACTACCCCGTCGCTCCTCAGAGAGCGGAGGGCGGCTCCGACGGAGACACCGGTGACCAGGATCTTCAGGCCATCCTTGAGGACCTGGAGACCAGCATCACCGTCGTCGGCTGCGGAGGCGGCGGCTGCAACACAGTGAACCGGATGGCCAGGGAGGGCATCGACGGCGCCGACCTCGTCGCCACGAACACCGACGTCCAGCATCTCGTGGACATAGTCGCCGACGACAAGGTCTTGATCGGGGAGGAGAAGACCAGCGGCCGCGGCGCCGGAAGCGTGCCGCAGATAGGTGAAGAGGCGGCGCTGGAGAGCCAGGAGGAGATTGAAGGCCACGTCGAAGGCAGCGACATGGTCTTCGTCACCGCGGGACTCGGCGGAGGCACCGGCACCGGAAGCGCACCCGTGGTGGCGCAGGCGGCGCAGAACGCCGGCGCCCTCACCATCGCCATCGTCACGACGCCGTTCACAGCGGAAGGCGAAGTCCGGCGCACCAACGCGGAGGCGGGGCTCGACCGCCTGAGGGAGGTCGCGGACACCGTCATCGTCGTCCCCAACGACCGCCTGATAGACAGCGTAGGCAACCTGCCGGTGAACAGGGCGTTCAGGGTCGCCGACGAGGTCCTGATGCGCAGCGTGAAGGGGATCACCGAGCTCATCACGAAGCCCGGGCTCGTCAACCTCGACTTCGCCGACGTCCAGACGGTGATGGAGCGCGGCGGCGTCGCCATGATCGGACTAGGCGATAGCGAAGGCGAGGACAAGGCGGAGGACAGCGTCACGAAGGCGTTACGCAGCCCCCTCCTCGACGTCAACATCGAAGGCGCGTCGAGCGCGCTCGTCAACGTCACCGGCGGCAGCGACATGACCATCGAGGAAGCCGAAGGAGTCGTCGAGTCGATCTACGACCGCATCGACAGCGACGCCCGCATCATATGGGGAACCAGCGTCGACGACGAGCTAGAGGGCGAGATGCGTACGATGATAGTCGTCACCGGCGTAGAGAGCCCGCAGATATACGGCGGCGAGAACGTGGAGGAACCCGAGGACGAGAAGCCTCAGGGCATCGACTACGTCGAGTAAACTCACGCGTCCTAACCCACTCCCGTCTCTTATCCCCCCTCCCTTTCGCTTCCTCCTGATTCCGACGCTTATCCGATGTTCTAGCTGACGGTTCTTCGGCCTAGCCCATCGCTTTCCTGCGATTGTATAGGTAGAGCCCCGGATGCGGGAAAAGTTTTATAATGTAATGTGGTTTATAGCGACCAGTTTCAGGGGGAGTGGCACCGTGCGCCAGACGGACGTCGACGCAGTTCGCGAGCGTTTCGAGGTGGACACACGAGCTTTAGCCGTGTTCCGCGTCGCCGTCGCATCCTTGCTAGCCGCCGACGTGCTGCTGCGCAGCCGTAACCTCACTCTGTACTACACCGGTGAAGGCGTCGTCAGCCGCGAGCTAGCCCGCGCCGCGACTCCGGAGTACGCGTTCTCCGTCTTCTACGTCCTCCCCGACCACAGGGTGACGACCGCGGCGGTGTTCCTGTTTGCGTTGCTCGTCAGCCTACAGCTAGCCGTCGGCTACAGAACCCGCGTCGCCACCATGCTCGCGTTCCTCGTCGTCGTCTCCATAGACCACAGGAACCCCTTCGTACTCAGCTACGCCGACGGACTGTACGCCCTCCTGCTTTTCTGGGCGGTGTTCCTCCCGCTCGGCGAAAGATGGAGCGTCGACGCCGTCCACCGCGAACGCCGGCCGCGAGACACCGTCGCCAACGTTGCCACCGCCCTCATCCTCCTGCAGATGATAGCGATGTACGTGGTCAACGGCGTCCACAAGACCACGTCGTCGCTGTGGCTGGAGGGCGACGCCGTCGCCGTCATCCTATCTGTCGACGAGGTCACCTACCTCCTCGGCAACCACGCACACCATCTCCCCTTTCCCGTCTTCACCTTCACCACCTACCTCTGGCTCGCCCTCATGCTAGCGTCCCCCCTCCTCCTAATGTTCACCGGTAGACGGAGAACTGCCTTCGCCGCCATCTACGTCCTCGGCCACCTGTCTCTCGCACCCCTCGTACGTATCGGCGCGTTCTCCTTCGTCTCGATATCGGGGCTGCTGCTTTTCCTCCATCAGGGGTTCTGGAGCGGTCTCGAACGGGCGGCCGAGCACCATGCAGAGGTAGCGACGGACAAGCTACACGCCGGAGTCACGGCGCTGGCATCCCGGCTGCCAAACCCCCGCGTATCCGAGTGGTTCGACGACCGACACCGCGACGCCGCTGCGACGCTGACGCTGGTCTTTTTAGCAGTCGCTGGCGTCCACCTCGTCACCTACAACACGGGAACTACGGCGGAAGCCTCGGGAGCCATAGAAGAAGCAGCCGAACCCCCTGGCTTCGACCGCGTGGCCAACGTCCTCGACGCCTTCGGAGCCAACCAGCACGACTGGGATATCTTCGCGCCCGACCCCAAGGACATGAACGTCTACTACGTCGCCGCCGGCGAGAAGGATGACGGCAGCCAGGTCGATCTCTACAGCGACCGCCCGCTGGAGTGGAGTAGACCGCACGAACAGCTGAACCAACAGTACGACAACAGCTACCGCGACAGGTTCTACATGGACAGCGTCTGGACATCACACATGCTGTCCATCGAAGGCGCAGCACCCGAGGTCGAGTACAGCGAACACCTCTGCAGGACGAACCCCGACGTGGAACACATCGAGCTCTACCAGGTCATCGAGAGACCCGAAGGCTCGGTAGACGACAGACCACGTAACGCTATCCAGATCCTCCAGCACAGATGCAGCGGCAGCGACGTAGCCCCGGAGCCCCGTGTGACGCCGCCGACCGAGTTCGAACCCGTGGAAGGCGGCCACGAGAAAGCAGGCGGAGAGACTCTCGTCGCGACCCACGACAGCGACGTCACCCCACCGGAGCTCACGGGGAACATTAGCTGCACCGTCAACCTCGACGCACACGACCCAACGGAGCTGCACAGACACGTCAAACAGCTCGAAAGGACGATCTACCCCGCCATCGACGGCACCGTGACCTCGGTAGGCGTCCACACCGCCGAACTCGCAAAACACCCCCAGGCATACAGGTTCACGTACCATGTCCGGATCTACCCCGAGGATGGAGGCTTGCATCAGCCCGAGTTCTACCTCGTTCGGTACACCGTCTCAGATGACGGCGTCCACCGAGATATACAGGAGCACAGCTTCCATCCCGACAGGAGCTACCTCGAAGAACACACCGGATACGTCGACTGCCTGAGTCGATAGCCGAGTTACCGAGGACCAACTTGGTCCGCCGGGACGGTGCCCCGAGTACAGACGCTGTAATGGAAGCACTGAAGTTACATGCTACTTTAACTACATCTGATGGGAAAGTACTTCAACCTCAACGTGAACGAGTACATCCGGGTGTTGAAGCTCGCCAAGACGCCCACCTGGGAGGAGTTCAAACAGGTGGCGTTGATTTCGGGCGTCGGCGTAGCCTTCGTCGGCTTCATAGGATTCATAATGTACGTGACTATGCGGCCGCTTCCACCCTGACAGATGGGTATATACGCAGTCAAGACGACGGCGAGCCAGGAGCAGACGGTAGCGGACATGCTCGCCGACCGCGACAACCCAGGCATCTACAGCGTCCTCGTCCCCAGCGATGTCACCGCCTACGTCCTTGTGGAAGCACGTGACACGGACGACGTCGAGTTCGCCATCGAACGCATCCCCCACGCACACACGATGGTCGAAGGCGAGACCTCGATGCAGGAGGTCGAGCACTTCCTCACACCGAAACCCAGCGTCAGCGGCGTCAACGAAGGCGACGTCGTCGAGATCATCAGCGGGCCGTTCAAGGGAGAGAAAGCACGGATCAAACGCATCGACGAAAGCAGCGACGAGGTCACCGTCGAGCTCCACGAAAGCACGGTGCCGATACCCGTCACCGTCCGCGGAGACCACATCCGCGTGCTCGACAGCGACGAGCGGTAGAACGTCGAATCCGTTCATCCTGAAGACCCCCCACCCTGCGGAACCCTCACATGTTCGACCGATGTAACTAAAACCCTGTGAGACGCATAGCCAGCGAGGAAGGGGAGCTCCACCGCATGTCAGAGGAACTGGACACCGACGAGCTGGAGCAGGAGGTCAAGGAGATATACCGCTCCGTCGCCGAGGAACCCGACGACGACTACCACTTCGAGATGGGGCGACCGCTCGCGGAACGGCTCGGCTACCCCTCCGAGGACCTCGACCGCGTCCCACCGGAGGCATTGGAGTCGTTCGCCGGCGTCGGCTACCACCTCGACCTCGCGGAGCTCGACGCGGGCGACGACGTACTCGACCTCGGCAGCGGCAGCGGAACCGACGTCTTCGTCGCCGCCCAAGACGTTGGAGACGGCGGCAGCGTCACCGGAGTGGACATGACCCCTGAGCAGATAGAGAAGGCGCAGGCGCTCGCCGACGAAAACGGCTTCCACAACGTCACCGTGCGGGAGAGCTACATCGAGGAGCTGCCGTTCCCCGACGCGTCGTTCGACGCCGTCGTCTCCAACGGCGTCATCAACCTGTCGGCGGAGAAACAACGGGTGTTCGACGAGGCCGCAAGGGTGCTCCGAAGCGGCGGCACGCTCGCGGTCTCCGACATCATCAGCGAGCAGCGGATGCCGGACAGCATAAAATCTGACGCCGACCTCTGGGCGGCGTGCATCGGCGGCGCCGCGGAGGAGGACAGCTACACCGAGATGATAGATGACGCCGGCCTCGAGGTGACCGACGTCGTCGAGAACAACGAGTACAAGTTCATCAGCGAACGCGCACAGGGCGCGTGCAGCAAGTACGGCGTCAAGAGCGTCAGCGTCGCCGCCGAGAAGTAGGCAGGCTCGGTTGCGCGGGCGCCGGTGGATGCAGAGCTACAGGCGGCGCTATACCGAAGACTGGGCTACTCGGGCCGGAGATCCAGCACGGACGACAGCGCACCGGCGTCGAGCTCCTGCGTCTACCTCCCACCGAAGCCGCCGGTGAACACCCGTAACGTCGCACCATCGTCGTCCTCCTGAATCAGTACTACGTCTCCAGAACCTGCGGAGGAAGATACAAATTCCTCTGCAGACCGCGTGAGTTTAACCGTCTGCGGTCTTCCTCCGGTCCACAATGGCCCTCGAGGTCTCCGCCGCAGTAGCCCTCGGCGTCGCGCTCGGCGTCTGCAGCGGCCTCGTCCCCGGCCTGCACGTCAACAACTTCGCCTTCGCCCTCGCAGGCGCCGCACCCGCATTCGCAACGGTGTTCTCTCCGGTCGCCGTCGGCGTAGCCATGGTGTCCGCGGCGGTGACGCACACCTACCTCGACGTCGTACCCAGCGTCGCCCTCGGAGTCCCCGACGACTCTATGGCGCTAGTCGCCCTCCCGGGTCATCGGATGGTGTTGGACGGCGACGGACGCGAAGCCATCGTCCTGTCGGCGATGGGCAGCAGCCTCGGGCTCGCTTTCGCGTTCGCCGTCGCCGCACCCCTCACCCTGGTGATGGCGAGGGTCTACACCGGTCTCGAAAGCGGGTTCTTCTGGCTCCTCCTCACCGTCGTAGCCTTCCTCCTCCTGACGGAACGCGGCGGCGAAGTCGGACGACCCTCAGCCGTCGCCGGCTTCCGGGACGCAGTACGAGTTCGTCTGACGGCGGCGTACGTCCTCCTCGGCAGCGGCGCGCTGGGTGCCTGGGTGTTCCGTCTCGAGGACCGCGGCGGCGGCTCCGCACTGATAGGTGAACCGACGCTCCTGATGCCGATGTTCGTCGGCCTGTTCGCCTTCCCCCTCCTAGCGGTGAGCGCGTTCGAGAACGCCGAGCTACCGCCGCAGAAGAGCGAGGAGATCGAGTACAGCCGTCGCGCGCTCGCAGTCAACAGCGCCGGCGGCGGATTAGCAGGCAGCCTCGTCGGCTGGCTGCCCGCCGTCTCACCCGCCGTCGCCACGTCGATGGTGCAGTCGCTGATGCCGCGTTCGGAGACCGAGGACGACAGCATGCGGGGGTTCATCGTCGCAGTATCCGCCGTCGACACCTCCAACGCCGTCTTCGCCACCCTCGCACTCTACTACATCGCCCGCCCCAGGAGCGGCGTCATGGTGGCTTTCGAACGCCTCGGCGTTCCCCTGGACGTCGAGCTAGTGTTCACGTTGATGGCGGCTATCGCCGTCTCAGCCGTCGCCGCCTACCAGACGACGGTGTGGATCAGCGGACGGGTGTTCCGGTGGATACGCGGCGTCGACTACCGCTCGTTATGTCTCGCCGTCGCCGTCGCATTGGCGGCGTTAACGCTCGGTTTCAGCGGAGCCATCGGACTGCCGGTGCTCGCCGCAGGCACCCTCATCGGCCTCATCCCCAACTACACACGAGTGCGACGAGTCAACTGCATGGGCTGTCTACTGCTGCCGCTGATGGCGTTCTACCTCTGACCAGCGGCTTCTTGAACCGGCCGACGGCGCTCCGACGCCTCAGACGGTGTACTCCAGCAGCACACCGGAGTCGACTCGTTCGACGTCTTCGAGCTCGATGTCCAGCGGCGTGGTGAAGCCTTCGCCGTCGACAAGCGACGGCGCGTCACGGCCGCCGATGACTCTGGATGCGACGTACACCTGCAGGTGGTCGACGGCGTCGGCTTCGAAGAACGAGTAGATGGATTCGCCGCCTCCCTCCACCATCAGCCGTTCGACGCCTCGCTCCCCGAGAGCGTCCAACAGCTCGGTGACGTCGACGAGCTCGCCCTCCGTCCGGACGACGTCGGCGCCGGCGTCCTCCAGGAGCTCCACCGTGCCGGCGTCGGCGCGGCCGCTGACGGCTACGACGACGTCGCCGCGGCCGTCGAACACCGACGCCGTCGTCGGGGTGCGGCCGCGGCTGTCGAGGACGACCCGCGTCGGCTGTCCCTGACGGGTCGCCCGGGACTCGTCTTTCACAGTCAAAGAAGGGTCGTCGGCTATGACGGTGCCGACGCCGACGGCGACGGCGTCAGCTTCCGCGCGCAGTCGGTCTACGCGCCGCCAGTCTTCTTCGCCGGAGAGCTCGACCTGGTCGCGGAGGTAGTTGCTGAGCTTGCCGTCGACGGAGACAGCGGCGTTCACGGTGACCGAGACTGTCATCACCTCGAAGTTTGCACGGCAACGGATTTAACCTCTCGCCTCCACCGGTGGCTGTGGAGCGCACTAACTACTCCTCGGATACGGACTGGGAGGAAAATGTGGGGTACAGCCGCGCCGTCCGCACCGGAGACACCGTACGTGTCGCCGGCACCACCGCGACCGACGAAGACGGCGACATCGTCGACGGAGGGATGTACAGCCAGTGCAGAAAGACGCTGGAGAACATCGAAGACGCGCTGGAGAACTCGGGCTCCGGCATAGAGGACGTCGTCAGGACGCGGATCTACGTCACCGACGTCGACGAACTCGAGGGTATCGCGGAGGCGCACAGCGAGTTCTTCGACGACGTCCGACCGGCGACGACGCTAGTGGAGGTCGCGAGGCTGGCGGACCACGACATGATGGTGGAGATAGACGTCACCGCCGTCGACACCAGCTGAAGCCCGGTGTGATACCGCCGGAGGACTCCGGATGGCTGCGGGTTATAAAGCCTTAATACCCTGTGAGTTAACCTGATACCATGTTCCAGGCGAAGATAAACGCCGGACTGCTGCAGTCGTCTATAGACGCCGTAGGGGTGTTCGTCGACGAATGCAAGGTCCGAGTAGACAGCGAGGGCTTGAGCGTGAAGGCGGTGGACCCCGCCAACGTCGGCATGGTGGAGCTCGACGTACCAGCCGACAGCTTCGACAGCTTCGAAGCCGACGACGAGCTCCTCGGACTCAACCTCACGAAGTTCGACGACATCATCGGGATGGCGAAGGCCGGCGACGTCGTCGCCCTCGAGCTCGACCCCGAGACAGGTAAGCTGAAGATCCAGATAGACGGACTCAGGTACACCCTCTCGCTCATCGACCCCGAGAGCATCCATCAGGAGCCCAACGTCCCCGACCTCGACCTCCCCGGCGAGGTCGTCCTCGCGGGCGCGGAGATAAACCGCGGCATCAAAGCCAGCGGCATGGTCAGCGACCACATGGCGTTCGGCGTCGAAGACAAGTCGTTCTACATGAGCGCGGAAGGCGACCAGGACGACGTCCGCGTCGACCTCACGGAGGACGAGGTAATCAGCCTGACGGCGGAGGAGGACGCGCGGTCGCTGTTCAGCCTCGACTACCTCGAGTCGATGTCTAAGGCCATCCCCAGCGACGCACAGGTGACCCTGTACGTCGGCAGCGACTTCCCCGTCCGCATGGAGTTCGAGCTACAGGGCGGCGACGCCGACGTCAGCTACCTCCTCGCGCCGCGCATCGAGAACGAGTGACGTCATCGACGTAGCCGGCGGAGAGCCACCGCAAACCTCTTCCTCCATCCTCGTGAACCGCCGTCGGTATACACGTTTTTACCCACGTGGTTCTTTTGGAGGTCAACGAGATGTCCCACACCGTCTCCACCAAGGTAGCGCGGTACCCCTGGCTTCAGGAGGCGACGGAGGCGGTGGAGAACCGCGTCGACGGCTTCGGCGACCTCGTCAGCGACGCCGTGCTCGACCGCGCCGCCGAACGCGCGATCTACGCCGTCGAACGCGGCGAGGTCGGGGAGATCGCGTCGTCGCCCCGGGTGGAGCTGTACAGCTACCCCGTCGCCCGTGCGGTCGTCAGCACCGTCGACGACCACGCCGTCACCCGGAGGTACGCTTGGGCGGAGGCGGCGACGGCGTTCGACCGGTTGAAGGAGGACGTTAACTCCTCGACGTCGTTCGGAAGCGTCGGCGAAGCCCGTCTCGAGTTCAGCGATCTCGTCAGGGAGTTCGGGTTCCAGGCGAGGGAGCTGTCGGGGTCGCAGACCGGTGGTGGGGCGGAGGCGGTGTCGGCGGCGTACGAGATGCCGGTGGAGCGGTACCTCGAGTACGCCTCCGGTATTACGGGGGAGGAGTGGAAGCTCGTCAACCGCGAGATGACCGAGGGACGGGTGAAGGTCGGCAGGGCGGACGTTCTCGAGCTCGCACGAGAGGCGATACTGAGACGCGTCAGCGAGGGACTGCCATTGGATCTCCCGCCAGAGGTCGTGGAGCAGGTGGAGCCCGCCGTCGACGACCTGAGGGACGCGGTCGCGCACGCGGATCTGTCGTCGGAGATAGACCGCGTGGAGGAGTCGGAGTTCCCGCCGTGTATGAAGGCGTTGCTGTCGGACGTCCGGAACGGCGAACACCTCGACCACCACAGCCGGTTCGCCATCACGGCGTTCCTAACGAACATCGGGATGTCGACGGACGAGATAGTGGAGACCTACGAGGTCAACCCCGGCTTCGGAGAGGAGATGACGCGGTATCAGACTGACCACATCCAGGGGAAGACCAGTCCGACGGAGTACAGCTGTCCCTCGTGTGCGACGATGGTGACGTACGGCGACTGCCGGAACCGCGACGAGCTCTGTGACGAGATCAACCACCCGCTTCAGTACTACCGCCGCCGGCTCGACGAGCTCGACGACGAAGAAGGAGAGGAAGACGACGGAGGAGCGGAGGACGGAGAAGGAGGTAGCGGCGACGGCGGAGCAGATGAAGACGACGATGACGCCGGAGAGACAGACGACGAGGTGGAGGACGAGCTGGACACCGGAGGCGGAGGCGACGGAGACTGAGAAGCAGCCGGCGACGGCGTAGATACCGAAGACGGGTCCTATGTCGTCTTACGACGGTCAGCCTTCGTCAGGTTCGTCTACTTCTGCTCCGTAATCGTCGTCTCCCCCTGCTTCTTCACCTTCGTCATCCCCGGGTTCCTCTTCTGCGTCTGTCTCTACGTCTACTTCCTCCCTCACTCCGGAGTCTTCGCCTGAGCCCTCCTCGTCCACGGGTTCCTCGCCCTCCTCTCTGTCCCAGCCTGCGTCGTCCGAGTCTTCGGACTCCTCCTCTTCTTCGTCGACGTCGTACTTCTTCACCGCTATGACGTAGCCGGCGGCGCTGACGAGGGCGACGAAGACGGCGAGCGCGAGGACGCCGCCCCAGAGCTCGTGGCCGGTGGCGGCGGCCACGGCTAACACCACCACGAAACCCGCGACCGCGGCGAGCGTCGACGCTATCTCCACGGGTTTAGACATCGGTGTACGATGGAGGACTCGGGGGTTAAGGCTGACGATGGCCGCCGAATACCTTCTACGTTCGCCGAATCTGAACCGTGTTTTTCGACTCCCTGAAGTTCAGGACAAGCTATATGTCTTCCTGGCCCCAACTTGAAATGTATGGACTGTCCTGGCTGCGGGGAGCGGATCCACCGCGAGGAGCTCATCGACGGCGAGTGCCCTCTCTGCGGCAAGATCGTTAGAGGGGAGAGCGACGAGAAGGAGATGCTGGAGGAGATCAACGAGATGTTCGGCGGCGACCCCGAAGCCCTCGCAGTCGGCGTATCCTCGGAAGCAGCCGGCAGCCGACGCATGGTCCTCCACGTGTCACCGTCCCTCGCCGACAGGGTGAAGCCGAAGCGGTGCGCGGCCTGCGGACGCTGGCACCTGAAGTTCGGTGACAAGGAGTACAAGGTCGACCTCGAAGGCACGGAAGGAACGCTCGAGATAGAGTACATCTGCGGACTCTGCAACGCGGAGTAACCCCCCCCCCCTGCTCCTACAGTGGTTTGATGCGGTCGCCGTCGCTCGGGTAACACATGCCCTCGAGCAAGAGCTGCTCGATGGCTTCCTCCGCCGCCTCCTCGCTGACTCCGCGCTCCCCCGCATATGACCTGATGTCTCCGCGTGACACTCCGTCGCCGTCGTCGTGCTCCTCCAAGACCTCCATCACCACGGCTTCGGCGTCAGCGTCCTCCGCCGCGGCATCCGCTTCAGTCGTTTCAGCAGCGTCGGCCGACTCCTCCGCCATGTCCGCGGCAGCCTCGGGCTCGGACCCCGTCTCCTCCGCGGCCGGCTCCTCTGCCGAGTCCGCCGAACGCCCGGGTTCAACTTCGGCTTCCGCCTCCGCCGAAGCCGGGGGTTCGTCGTCGACATCGTCCAGGGGTTCCTCGGATTGCTCGGCTTCCCCGAGCTCTCTGGCGTCGGCTTCCGACGTAGATTCCGCCGCGTCACCGGCTGTGGATTCGTCGTCCTCGCTCTCTAGCTCCGCCGCGGTGTCGAACTCGCCGCCGAACTCCTCCTCGACGCGCTCGCGCTCGCCTTCGTCCCACTCCCACTCCGCGTCCTCGCTGTCGACGTCCGCGAACTCCTCCTCGAGGTCGCTGGCGTCAGACCCACCAGCTGCCTCCGTGGCTTCGGGTTCAGCAGGCGACTGCGCGGCCTCTGAAGCCGCTTCCCCGGCCTCTGCGTCATCGTCCTCCGAATCGACGCCGGCGTCGGGTTCTCCGGCTTCCGCCTCGGGCTCTGGTTCGGCCGGTTCGGCATCAAGAGTTTCTGCTGCCGCGTCGGCTTCGGATGAGGTTTCATCGGCAGTTTCATCGGCGGGTTCAGCCGCGGGTTCGGCTGAGGCGGCTTCCGAGGTGCCTCCAGAAGTGTCAGCGTCAGCTCCGGCTGCAGCGGCTTCCACGGCGTCCGCTGCTTCGTCTTCATCTGTAGGTTCGGCTCCGGCGGCCTCGGCTTCTGCGTCGACCTCCACCTCCTGTAGCTCGCTGAGGTCGGCGTCGACGCCCGCGAGCTCCGCCACCACCTGATACGCGTCCTTCCGGAGGTCCTCGAGGTACTCCAGCGTGAGGTCGTAGTGCTCCACCGTCGCCGCGGCGTCGTGCAGCCTCGGACGATGGCCTCTGACGCGGCTGCCGTCGCCCTTGAGGTACATCTGCATCGCCTCCGCCCTCTGGATGGTCTGACGCGCGGCCTCGAGGTTCCAGCGGTCACGGGTGTCCTCGTCCGCGGTGTTCACCTCCTCCGGCCGGATGCTCGTGTAGACGTCGTCGCTGTCCTCCGGCTGGTACGTCCGGGACTTCCCGACGACGCTGACGTACTCCGGCGGCTGGAGCTCTCGGAAGAACGACAGAGCGTCCGGCTGGTACTGTCCGGCGTACACCATGAACGTCCCCGTGGGGTCGCTGACTCTGACGCGGTAGTAGTCGTCACCGACCTCGTCGACCTCCGTGGCGACGCCGACGACGAACAACCTGTTGACCTTCGCCGCCGAAGGCGTCACCACGTAGTTCGGCGCGCGCTCGTCGTCACCTTCCTTGAACGACATGTCGCTGTCGTTGTACTCCCTCGCGAACAACCGCCAGGCTACCTCTCGGCGGACGCCGTCGCTGCTAGACACTCTCCAGCACCTCCAGCGCTTCCTCCTGTACGTCGGTGTCGACGACCTCTAACTCGTTGGCGTCGATGTTGGCGCCGTAGTCTCCGACGCTGACGTTGCCGCGCACCCGCCACCTGCTGCCGACGCTGCGCTCCCTTATCGTCTCCCTCACCGCCTGTCTGTCCATCGCTTCTCTTGCCTCCTCACGTGCACCTTCGAGCGTGTCACCGTAAATCTTCTCCGTGAGCTCGCGGCCGGCGATTAGGTTCAACGCACCGGTTCCGTCGTCTAAGACGGCTTTCACCCGCATGTCGAGGTCGCTGTCGACGTCACCGTGCGACCGACAGCTGCCTTTCTTGACGACGCGGCCGCAGTCCGGGCATCGTTCGACTATGCCGCTGCCTTCCTTTATCTCCAAGACGCTTCCGCTGACGACGACGTCGAAGTCACCGCCTTTCTCCACGGTCTCCGCAATCGATGTCTCCGGCGGCGCGCTCCCGACGTCGACGTCATCCTCCAGCACCATGACCTCCGTGTACTCGCCCATGTTCACCTGCGGCAAACCCCGGTACTCGTTGACGTAGGAGTTCTCCAGCCTGACGGCGTCGCCTTCGTCGAACGCGCGGTTCTCCCAGTCGGTGAACGGCAGCCGTGCTGTGCTGTCGCCGAGGGTTCCGCTGGTTATCCGGGTTTCGCCGTCGCGGCCGTCGATGGTCCGCTCCTCGCTCTCGACGACCTTCGCCTCGACCTCGACGCCGCGGTCGCCGTCCTCCAGCTCCTCCAGACTGCGTTCCCCCGGAGGTTCACGCACCGCTTCGACGTCGTCTGTGGCCTCCACTCGTGCGCCGCCGCCGAGGTTCAGCTGGGGTTCGCCGTTCCACTCACGGACCTCCGCGTTCTCGATTGCGACGGAGGCACCGGCTTCCAGGGGGTGGTCCTCCCAGGAGGTGTAGCTGATCTCTCCGGAGGAGTCGGCGACCACTCCTTCCGTGATGACCGTTAGTTCGCCGCCTGCGTTGACGCTGCGCCGGCCCGCGGATAGGACCTTGACCTCGACGGATACCCCGCTGTCACCTATCGAGAGCTCCTCCAGCGACCGCGTCTCCACCTGCTGCGACGGCTCGGGTCCGTCGCTCTCGTACCGTCTGCGGACGGTGCGGAGCGCCTCGTCGAGCGGTACGCTGTACTCCAGGAGGTTCTCCAGCCGACGCTGGACCTCTTCGACGTCGGCGTCGACCTCCTCCGAGATCTCCCTTGCTCTAGAGGCGACGTTTGTCTCTCCCTGGGTGTCGCCCATCACCCGTACTTCGACGACGAGGGTATAAAAAGTTGGCAACGCCTTCCCAGGTGACGCGGATATCCAAAGATAAGTGACGTCGCCCCCCGTAACAGCCTACATGACCGATAGATCTGGCTCGAAGGACCTGTTCGACCGTGCGATGCAGGTGATGCCCGGCGGGGTGTCGTCACCTGTGCGCAGCGTCGAACCCTACCCGTTCTTCGTCGAAAGCGGTGACGGCGCGTACGTCACCACGGAGGACGGCGACAGACTGGTGGACTACTGCATGGGCTATGGACCTCTGCTGCTGGGGCACGGGCTCCCCCACGAGGTGCGTGAGGCGGTGGACGCGCAGATCGACGACGGCGTGCTGTACGGTGCACCGACGGAGCTGGAGGTGGAGTTCGCGGAGCACGTCGTCGACCGCGTGCCGTCGATGGAGATGCTTCGGCTGGTGAACACCGGCACGGAGGCGACGATGAGCGCGGTGCGGGCGGCGCGCGGCTACACCGGCGACGACAAGATAGTGAAGGTCGAAGGCGGCTTCCACGGCGCCCACGACGGAGTGCTCGTGGAAGGAGGCAGCGGACTTTCGACGCTGGGGACGCCGGACAGCGCGGGGGTTCCGCGGTCGTTCACCCGTCACACCCTCCAGGTTCCGTTCAACGACGCCGACGCCGTCGAACGGGTGCTGGAGGAGTTCGACGACGTCGCCTGCGTGCTCGTGGAGCCGATGATGGGGAACTGCGGACCCGTGGAACCCGACGACGGCTACCTCGAACGCCTCCGGGAGCTGACGCAGGAGCACGGTGTCCTCCTGGTGTTCGACGAGGTCATCACGGGGTTCCGCCTCGACCTCGGGGGTGCGCAGCAGCGTTACGGTGTGGAACCCGATCTGACGACGCTGGGTAAGGTCGCGGGCGCGGGCTTCCCCATCGGGGTGTTCGGAGGTCGCCGCGACGTCATGCGGGAGGTCGCCCCAGCCGGCGACGTGTATCAGGCGGGGACGTTCAGCGGCCACCCCGTCACCGTGGCGGCAGGGTTGGAGAGCCTGCGTTTCGTCGAACGCGAGGACGTCCTCGGCTACGTAGACAGCCTCGGCTCGAAGCTCCGGAGCGGGCTCAGCGACGTCGTCGAGGACACGCGGCCGGAGTACACCGTCGGAGGAGTCGCCTCGATCTTCAAGGTGTTCTTCACCCCTGACGGAGAGCTTCCGCGGGACCGCGACGACGTCGACAGATGTGACACCGAGAGATGGAGGCGTATCTTCTGGACGGAGATGCGGGACGAGGGTGTGTTCCTGCCGCCGAGCCAGTACGAAAGCCAGTTCGTGTCGTACAGCCACACGGAGGAGGACGTGGAGGAGACGTTAGAGGCGTACGATGAGGCGTTGAGGTGACTCGAGTGGTGTGGGGGTCGTCTTCCGGAGACAGCGGTATAGACGCGCTCCCTACAGGGAGGTGTCGTCGTTGAAGATAGGGACGCGTGGAAGCAAGCTAGCTCACAGGCAGACCGACCTCGTCACCGACAGATTGCACGACGTCGACGTCGAACGCGTCGAGGTCGAGACCAGCGGCGACAGCTGGGAAGGCGACGTCGACGAGCTCGGTACGCAGGGGGTGTTCGTCCGGGAGCTCGACGTCATGGTCGAGGACGGCCGGTTGGACGCCGCCGTGCACTCGATGAAGGACATGCCGACGGAGCGCCCCCCAGACGTCGAGGTGGCGGCGGTGCTGGAGCGTGAGACCTCGTACGACGCCCTCGTCACCCCCGACGGAAGCTCCGTAGACGACCTCGAGGAAGACGCGGTGGTGGGTACGTCGAGCGCTCGCCGCAGGCAGCAGATACAGAGGTACCGCGGCGACGTCGAGGTGAGGTCGCTGCGGGGCAACGTCCCCACCCGCGTCGAGAAGGTCGAGGAAGGCGCGTACGACGCCGCTGTCTTGTCTTTGGCGGGGCTTCGGCGGCTGGAGCTCAACTGCGAGTGGAGTATGCTACCGCCCGCGGACTTCGTGCCTGCGGCGAACCAGGGCGCCGTCGCCGTGGTGGCGCGCGACGAAAGCGACGCGTTCGAACGACTGTACCGGTTAGACGACAAGCGCACCCGGGTGGAGACGACGGCGGAGCGCGTCGTGCTCGCCAGGGTCGGCGGCGGCTGCGCCGTCCCCCTCGGCGTCCACTCCGTGCTGCGGGGTGAGGAGATAGAGATAACCGCGGAAGCCGTCACCATGGAGGGTCAGGCGCGTGTGGAGATGAAGTACCCCGTGGAGAGCTACGTCGAAGGCGCGGAGGAGGTGGCGGACGAGCTCGTGGACCGCGGTGCACTGGAGCTCCTGGAGGAGGTAAGGTAGATGCCGTCTGTCGCGGTGTTCCGGCCTGACGACCACCGACTCCGGGAGAGCAGGGAGCTGCTGGAGGAACGGGGGTACTCTGTAGTCGCCGACCCCTTGCTGGAGGTCGAGGCGACTGGAGCGCAGCCGAGAGCTGACGCAGACGTCTACGTCTTCACCAGCGTCACCGGAGCACGGTTGCTGGACGTGGAGCCTTCCGGCACTGTCGCGGCGGTGGGGCCGAAGACCGCTGAAGCGCTACGGAGCCAGGGTGTAGACGTCGACGTCGTGCCGAGGGAGTACACCAGCGGCGGCCTCGTCAGCGCGCTCGAAGGCGACGTCGACGGTCTGAAGGTCGAGGTCGCGCGCAGCAGCCACGGCAGCACCGTCCTCCTCAGGGGGTTGAACGACGCCGGCGCCTACGTGCACGAGACCGTGCTCTATCGGCTCCGGAAACCCGAGGGATCGGGTGAGGTGACGCGTGAGGCGCTGGACTCCGGCGACGTCGACGCCGCACTGTTCACGTCGTCGTTGACCGTGGAGCATCTGCTGGAGGAGGTGGACGCGGAGGCGCTGGAGGACGTCGTCGTCGGAGCTATCGGGGAGCCGACGCGGGAGACCGCTGTGGAGCACGGCGTCGACGTGGACTACGTATCAGGGGAGGAGACCTTCGAGAGCCTGGTGGAGGAGCTGGAGAGCAGGCTTTAGTCGGCCGGCTCTCGTCTCCGTCTGGGTGAAAGGTGGGGCTGGAGAACAGGCTAAACGTCTACTTCTCGTCTTCGTCGTCGGTTAGGTCGGGCTGGGG
Source organism: Euryarchaeota archaeon Ods02 (assembly GCA_028751075.1). Lineage (GTDB taxonomy): Archaea > Halobacteriota > Halobacteria > Halobacteriales > Halorutilaceae > JAQZDA01. The sequence continues at coordinate 17,806 of JAQZDA010000004.1, forward strand.
TGCGTCGGCTTCGGGACCCGTGTCTTCGGCGCTGGCCTCCATCTGGCCTTCGTCGGGCGCGGGGATGCCGCCGCCTCCCGTGTCTCCTGCATCCGACGGTTCCTCCGACGGTGTTTCGGATGGATCCGTCGTCCTTTCTTCGCCGACGTCTACGTCGGTTCGGGTCTCGACGGCTTCGGCTGTGGCTTCGCCCTCGCTCTCTAGCTCCTCCTGTATCTCGTCGGCGTCCATCTCGCCCTCCTGAAGCATCTCCTCGTACCGTTCGGCTTTCTTCCGTATCTCGTCGATGTCCTCGTCCTGCTCTACCTCGGTCTCGATGACGGTCTCCTCCTCCTGTATCCACGCTATGCAGAGGCTGCCGCCGATCATGCCGAGCAGGGTGCCGAGGCCGAGGCCGCCGAAGGTTCCGCCGACGATGCTGAGTATCGCCATCACGATGCCTGTGAGGCCCGCCAGCGTGCTTATCTGCGGTATCGACAGGGCTGCTATGCCGCTGAGGAAGACGAAGAACGCGAACAGCATCCCGATGAGTCCGATTACTTCGCCGGTGCCGCCGGTGAACGCGAAGCCTTCGAGGGTGACGAGGGGGATGTACGCGAGCACGAGGCCGCTCAATATGAGCAGTACTCCGCCCCAGAAAGGCCGTTGAGCCTTCCAGTCGTCGAACTTCGCTTTCCGGCTCTCGTATCCCCTGTATCCCTTGACCACGGGTTTGAGGACGGTCTTCGTCGCCTGTGAAACCATTGTATGGTGTGTACGTCTCCGGTACTATAAGTATTCGGCTGAACGCTCCGTGGTTACTTAGGGAACCGGGCAGCCATCTTCACCCAGCACTGCGTCGGGGTCGGCGTCACCTTCGTTCTCGTACCACTCCAGGTCGAGGCTGAGGTAGGGCATCTCGAGCACGCTGAAGCTCAGGAAGTGCGCTCTCGCGCTCGCACCCTCTATCACTACGAGGTTGTCATCGTCCTCTGCTGTACCGGTGACGACGAACTCGCCCTCTGGTCCGAGACGGGGGTTTTCGCTGCTTCCGTCGCTGAAGCTCTCCCTTATCTCGGTGTCGAACGCCTGCAGGTGGTCTGCTTCGAGCGCGGTGACGTGGAGCGCTGCGTCACCGAGGGTGATGTTTCCAGGTTCTTCACCGTCCTGCTGACCGAGGTTTACGCGGACCATCTCCATCCCCGTTATCTCGGGCACCGGTATATCTTTGAAGAAAGACAGGTCGCTGCCTTCCGGCACGTCTGCGTCGGTTATCTCGGCTCTCAGCTGCGGCAGCGTCGTGCCGTCCATGTCGGCGTCAGAGTATCCGTCTGCGTCGGTGAAATCGCCGCTTGTGGCTTCGCTGGGGCAGGCGGCTGTGGGTCCGAGCGCGGGGTATATCTCAACGTCTTCACCAACTAGCTCGTCTATCTCGGCGCCGAACCCTCCGATTCCGCTGACGCCGATGATCGCCAGAGCTCCGCTCGTGGAGACGATCAGCACGGCGACCATCACTGCGAGGACGAGGGACGCACCCACGGAGCCGAAGAAGATACGCCGGTTGGTCTCGGTGCGCTTCTCAGTCCTGACGTCTCTCCGCACGTGACCCTGCCACTTGTAGCGGTCTTCACGTAGTTCTTCCAGCTCTTCTTTGTCGAACATTCTTTGGTTGGGTAGACCTCAGACCGACTGTCGTGCGCGCTACTACACACCCTTACAATATAAAGCTTGTTGACCCCTTTATAGTGTAATCGTGACCTCTTCATGAGGACGCATCACCCGGGTCTTCAGGGACGGAACAGGGACGACGAGTCCGCTTCAAACCCCCCCGCGGAACCACAGGTTCCCCCGCGTCTCTAAAACACACTAAGCCAGCAGAGGGGTTCACATCTGAATCGGGATGTAGCCGAGATCCTCAGCCAGCGGCGTCCTCATCAGGGTATCCGTCGTAGATACCTGTGCCTGACATGTTGGCTATAGCCTGACACGTCATCTCGTCGACGTCGAGCGGGTTGACGGCGGGTAGCTCGTCGAACTTGGTGGTGTTCACGAGCTGTACGCCGGGGCTGAGGGCGGGGACGTCGACGGAGGAGAACGCCACCATGTAGGTGACGGCGGTGCCGTTCGTTATCACTGCGCCGTCCTCCGCAGTGACCTTGAACTCGCCTCCTCCCGTGGAGTTACCCAGCGCATCCCCAACCCCTGTGAGGCCATCAACCCAGAGTCCCTCCGCTCCATCTTCAGTGGAGACGTTCGAGGTCTCCCCGAGGGATGTATCCTGCAGAGTCAGCATCTGGCTGTTGAACGCCGTCATACGCATGCCGAGGTCGTCTACGTCGAGCTCGCCGTCGCCGGTGGAGACGTCGACGCGGACGATGGTGTCGGCGGTGTAGTTGCTGGCTGGGAGCGGGAGGTCCTTGTAGATGGTGAGGCCTTCGCTGACGGTGGCGGTGCCCGTCATCGTCGCCTGCATCTGAGGTGCTTCAGGGCACTCCTGCTGGTCGCCGAGCGCGGGATCCAGGTTCATGGTGCCTCCTGTGGCGTCGACGTGTCCGAACGACGTGACGAATCCGCCGAGGCCTGCGCCGAGCACGGTGCCGAACATCCCCATGGAGAGCACAGCGATGAGTATGAGGACGAGCAAGGTGCTGGAGAACGCTAGAACGCGGAAGAAGCTTCTACGGGACATCCCTCCCTCCGTGTCCCTGATAGACATCTCGACCTTACCTCGGTCGTCTGGTCCCCTGCTCATCTATAGTAGGTTAAGTTAACATTTCAGCCATATAAATCTCTCGTCGCTGGTGCTATCTTCTGGCTTCAGAGACCGGCACTGAAGGACGGTGTTCGTGACGCGAGAAAGGAAGGATAGTTCGCCTGTTCGCCTGACTGAGAGGTGTCAGCCCTGTTCAGCGGTGGTCAGGGGTAGCTGTCGTATAGGTCGGGCGAGCTGGCGGTGGCGAGAGCGTCACACGTGCGGTCAGCGGGGTCTACGTGGCGTTGTGCAGGTGTGCCTTCAGCTTCGAAGTCACCGTCGTCACCCATGGTTATGAATATGTCGAGGTTGTTCAGCGTGGCCGACGAGAACGCGACGTGGTGCGCTGCGGCGAGGCCGTCGTCTATCGTGACGTTAGAGCCTTCGGGGATGCTGATACCGAACTCGACGTTGTCAGCGAGCTCGTCACCCGCGAGGGTCTGGACCTCACCGCCGTCGACTCCGTAGGAGTCGTAGGCGTCACCTGTCTCGTCTCCGAAGTCGCTGAACTCGCTTATCTCGACGTCTGCGTCAGGGTCGACGGAGTTGCTGGCGTCGAGGATGAGCGCGGAGGCGTTGAGCGCGCTGAGCCGGAGGTCAAGGTCCTCTAGCTCGAGGTCCTGTGGGTCGTCGCTCACGATGTTGATGCGCGCGACATCTACGTTGAACGTGTCAGGCAGCGGCAGGTCCTTGTAGAAGGCGACGTGCTGGTCTACCTCAGCGGTGCCGGGGAAGTACGCCATCAGCTGCGGTGCTTCGTCACACGCGGGCTGTTCTCCGAGGACAGGGTAGAGCGCTCCGTCGTCGCCGTCGAGCTCCGCGTTGACCTCTCCGAAGCTCGCTATGAAGCCGCCGATACCTACTCCGAGCGCCGCGGACAACATTCCCACGGACAACACTGTCACCAACAGCAGCGTCATCGCGGTCGCGCCTATACCCATCCATTTCGCGAACGATCTGCCGTCGGTCTCTCCGACGTCGTCGCGATAGGTTATCTCGATCGTCTTGTTCGTTCTGTCTGGTCTATCTGACATTGTGTCTCTGGTCACCTCGTACGTGAGCGCACATTTCTACCCCACCCGTATAAATCTTTCGTGGCTTGCCGGCGGGGTGTGTGGGGATTCAGGACTCTGCTCTACTCCGCGAGGTCCTCGCAGGCGTCGCCGCCGTCGACGACGCGTGGGTCGAGGCCGTCGAACTGGCTCTCGCTCCCTATCAACACCGCCATGTTGAGGTCAGGCAGCGACAGCTCGCTCACCGCGACCGCGTGCGCGACAGCGACACCCTGTTCTATGTAGAAGTTGTCCTCGCCTTCCGCGCCCAATCCGAACTCGTAGTCGGCGTCGTCGAAACCCACCTCTCGCTGCTGGCTGAACCTGTCGTGTTCGTCGCCTTCACCGCTCGTGCCCTCCCAGGTGTCGGGACCGAACTCCCGCAGCACCACGGGTTCCCCGCCGCCCCCGAACTCCGCGTAAGCGGCTTCCAACGCGGTGACGCGGAGGTCGAGGTCGTTCACCATGGCGACGTCGTCCTCGGGGATGTCGGATTCGATGGCGACCCGTACGACCTCGGCGTCGGTGAAGTCACCGGGTGTCGGCAGGTCCTTGTAGAACCGGACGTGGTCACCTATCTCGACCTCTCCCTCTATGACGGCTTTCAGCTGCGGCAGGTTCTCACACGCGGGGTGTTCGTCGATGACGGGGAAGATGGTGCCGCGGTCGGCCTCCACGGTGCCGAACTCCGCGACGAACCCACCGGTGCCGCCGCCGTAGATAGAGCCGAGGGCGGGACCCGTCAGCAGTCCCATGGTGACGAGGATGCTGAGGAAGACGGTGGAGACAGCGAGGGTGCCGGTGAACTGGTCGCGGTCGACGCCGCCGTACTGCTTCCTCCGGACGCGCTGTCTCCGGGTGTAGCTAGGTCTACCCGTGGACGTATCGGAGTCAGCGGTGGCCATCTGCTTCTCCGTCGGACGGCTTAATCCGGTGTCTTCTGCTTGGTCTTTCAACTAGTCCCACACCTTCCTTCAGACGGACGCTACCTCGGTTTACGCCGTCTTCTTACGTAAGCCCTGCGGAAGAAGTCGGGGACGGCGAGGGGTTACGCCTCGTATGCACGGCTACAGAGGGTTCTGGAGCGGCTGCACGAACGGATGCTCGCTGTAGAATGGCGTCGCGGTCACTCGGCGAGGTCTTCGCAGGCGTCGTCGCTGTCGACGACGCGTGGGTCGGGGGCGTCGAAGTCATCTTCCGCGCCTATCAGTATCGCGGTCTGTAGATCCGGCAAAGATAGCTCGCTGACTGCGACGGAGTGAGCGACAGCGACACCGCGGTCTATGAAGAAGTTGTCGTCGCCTTCCGCGCCTAATCCGAACTCGTAGTCGGCGTCGTCGAACCCGACCTCACGAGCCTGGCTGAACCTGTCGTGTTCGTCGCCTTCTCCGCTCGTGCCTTCCCAGGTGTCTGGGCCGAACTCCCGGAGGACGACGGGTTCCCCGCCTTCTTCACCGAGCTCGATGTACTCGGCTTCTAACGCGGTCATCCGGAGGTCGAGGTCGTTGACGAACGCGAGCTCTCCATCGGGTATCTCTGATTCGATGGCGAGACGCACTATGTCGGCGTCGGTGAAGTCACCCGGCGTCGGCAGATCCTTGTAGAACCGGACGTGGTCTCCGATCTCTACGTCGCCGTCGATGACGGCTTTCAGCTGCGGGAGGTTCTCGCACGCAGGGTGTTCGTCGATGACGGGGAAGATCGTGCCTTCACCGGCTTCGACGGTGCCGAACTCCGCGACGAAGCCGCCGGTGCCGCCGCCGTAGATGCTGCCGAGCGCGGGACCCGTCAGCAGCCCCATGGACACGATTATCGCGAGGAAGACGGCGGATACGGCGAGGGTGCCGGTGAACTGGTCGCGGTGGACGCTGCCGTACCGTTTGGTCTTGAACCGTCGGGTGGTAGTGTGGGTTCGACGGGGTGCGGGTGCGGAGGCGGTGGAGCCTGCGGGGGTGCCGCCGTCGCTGGCCGCGGTCATCCTGTCGGCGTCAGGCCGGGGTGGCGTGGTGTCGGCGGCGTCTTCAGTCATTCTATCGTGTTCTCCCCGTCGCGCCCTCTAGACGTGAACTAACTAAAGGGCTTTCCTATATAAAGATTGGTCTTGCAGGGGTTCTGCGTTCAACCCCTCCAGCCATCCGAGGTCATAGGCTACCCGCCGCCTCGTTCCCCAGAGTCCTCTGGTTCGCCGTCGACGTCCTCCGTCTCAGCCCCCTTTGCTGACCCTTCCACCGGTGTCTCTTCCCCTGCGTCGTCTGCGTCGTCTCCCCCGGCGTCCTCTGCTTCACCCGTCGACTCGGTGCCGCCGGAGGTCGTGGATGACCCGCTTTCGTCTTCGCCGAAGACGATGACGAGGCCGACGACGACGAATGCGGCGCCGAGCCAGGGGATCCATCCGATGTCGAGTTCTGCGCCGAGCACTCCGATGAGGGCTCCGCCGAACATCCCCAGCATGAACAGGAGGACGCCGACGGCCATCAAAAGGTATCCCCAGAGAGTGGCCGAGGCATCTATCTCGGTTGCTTCGTTCTCCATGGGGTTTCAGAAGCACGGCTATCTCTTACGTCTAACGGTGGAAGCGGGAGAGCGCGCTGGAGAGGAAAGAAGACCAGTTCGATCCAGCTGTCGCTGTCGGGCTGTGTAGTCGTCAGAAAGGTCCGAGGCCGCGTCTTCGTCGCCTACAGACGGGTTAGTTGGCGGGCGTTACAGCTTAGTCGAAGTACGGTGTCTCGGGCGAGTCGGGGTTGCTCTCCGTTGCGAGCTCGTCACAGTCAGCTCCACCGTCAACCTGACGAACTGCAATCTCATCGTCGCCAAGGGGGTCGCTCTCGAAGTCGGTTTCCTCACCGATGAGGACCGCCATGCTGACGTCCTGAAGTCCCTCGAGAGCCTGGAACGACACGGAGTGAGTGACAGCTGTACCGCTGTCTATCGTCATTCCGCCATCTCCTCCGCTGACTGCGATACCGAACTCGGCGCTACCGTCGATGTCGTCGATGCCGGTTATGTCCTCGTCGGGGTCAGCGTACGCGTCCTCGGCACCTTCAGTACCGGTGCGCTCGAACTCCTGGATGTCGACCTCGGAGTCCGCGCCGTCGGTGGCGTCACCGAGGTTGAGCTCGTCAGCTACGAGCGCTGTGAGCCTTAGGTCGAGGTCGGTCGCATCGACCTCGTTAGTACCTAAGTCGGACTCTATGGCTACGCGCGCCAGATCAGCGTTTGTGAAGTCGTCCGGCAACGGCAGGTCCTTGTAGAACGCTACTTCCTCCGTTATCGTCGCTTCACCGTCGATGCTCGCCATCAGCTGTGGCGCGTTCTCACACGCGGGGTTCTCCCCGAGCACGGGGTATATCTGTGCGTTTGCGTCGCTGGCGTCTACGTGGCCGAACTCCGCCACGAAGCCGCCGATACCTACTCCGAGCGCCGCGCCGACCATACCAACGGAGAGTATGGTCACCAGCATGATCGCGAGGAACAGCGATCCCATCGCCATCGCTCCCGCGACCTTCCTCTTATCGTACGAGTTGTCGTGATTCGGTTTGTCTGTCATGTTTGTTGGTCACCTGCAAACCGTGTGGGCACATTAAGAGGCAATGTATATAAAGGTTGTGGAGGGGCTGTGACCGCAAGAAGGCGGCGGGATACACCAAGTCACCCCGGCCGAAACCGCCCCTCAGATAAATACCCTTCGACCGCCGGCGACGGCGGACGGCGCGCGAACAACACCCCCACACGACACCCCGCACGACACACCGCAGGCGCAGGCCCCGACATAAAGCCACCCAGAGATAGACACGTTCGACGCCGCAGACCAACAGCTCCGACGGAGACAGAAACCGCTATCCACCTAACGCTATAGACAGCCACCAGAACACCAGGAACCCCGCGAACATCAGGAAGAACACGAGGAACGCTATGTTCTCCTTCCGGTTCTTGTTGAACTCCCTGACGATATACTCCATAAACGACTCGTCGTCACCGTCGACGTCAGCTTCAACGTCCTCGGACTCAGACATACACCCCGGTAAACCGCCACGGAACTTAGAGGCTTCGACGCAGACACCCTGAAACCCTGTGTAACAGACCCAAGACAGAGCCAGACAGCCATCACCCAGCCCTCGCAAACCCCCTCTATCTTTCTACACGCGCGGACGCGCGCGTAGACCCAACGCACGCACACCCAACGCCACTCACACCCAGGAACACATCTCAGCCAGAGAGACCCATCGAACCCCTCCTGCATCCGACCCGAAGATACTTGTGAAAGAATACATAAAGACACATAGAATGGGGCGAACGCGCCGCCTCCACCTCCACCTCACACTCCTCGGCTCCCTAGCCATCCTGCTCACGGTGGCTTACGCCGCCAGCGTCTACGGCGTCCCCCTCGCCACGTCCAGCGGAACCGGCGACGGAGTCTACGCCGAGATAGAGAAAGTCGAAGCCGACGACCTCTACCTCGAAGAACACCTACACGGCGTCGACAGCGACTGCGGATTCACCCGCCTCACCGTCAGAGACGCCACCTTCCACGGAGCCCGGTTCCACCGCAGCCTACCCAACCCCGCCGAAGACCAACCCGAAGACATCAGCTTCGAGTTCCAACGAGACCCCGTCAGCTTCGACGCCGTCCAGATGCTGGTCACCGACGTCAGCTTCAACGCCGTACGATGGACCGACGAAGGAGAGATAGACGACGAAGGCGGAGCCCTCGGCTTCAGCGGAACCGCGGAGATCCACGACTTCGAGACCGTCATCTACGACTTCAACGTCGAGGACTTCGACGAACCCATGCAGCAGACAGAGTTCCAACCCAGCGAAGAAGACGTCGAAGACGTCAGCTGCTGAACCCATAGCTCCAGCCAGATGCACCCCGCATGACAGGTGCAACTCCTAACGGGCTGTCCACCGTTGAACCAGACTTATGTATCCATGAGACAGAGTGACACTCATGCCACAGCCAGTAGTAGCCGCCGCAGTACGAACCCCGCAGGGCAAGGAAGACGGAGCGTTCGCCGACGTCCGCAGCGAAGACCTCGTGATACCGCTCGTCAACCACATCCTCGACGAAGGAGGACTCGAAGGCAGCGAAGTCGACGACCTCATGTTAGGGTGCGCGCAGCAGCGGGAGGAACAGGCGAACAACGTCGCACGCATCATCAGCCTGCTCAGCAACCTCGGCGAAAGCGTGCCCGCCACCACCATCAACCGCTGGTGCGCTTCGTCGATGCAGGCCGTCATCAGCGCAAGCGACGCCGTACGCGCCGGCCAACGCGACGCGGTCATCGCCGCCGGCGTCGAGTCGATGTCGCGCGTCGAGATGGGTGGCGCGCAGGAGCACCTCCACCCCGGCATGGCGCAGGAGTACAACGTCTTCGACCTCCAGATGGGGATGACGGCGGAGAAGGTCGCCGAGGAGTACGACGTCACACGGGAGGAACAGGACGAGTACGCCTACCGCAGCCAGATGCGCGCCAGCGAAGCCACCGAAGAAGGCCGGTTCACCGACGAGATAGTACCCATCGACACCGACGACGGCACCGTGTCAGAGGACGAAGGCATCCGACCCGACACCACGCTGGAGAAGATGAAGGGCCTCCCCACCGTCTTCAAGTCCGACGGCACCGTCACCCCCGGCAACAGCAGCCAGATAAGCGACGGAGCCGCCGCCCTCCTCATCACCAGCCAGGAGTTCGCCGACAGCCACGACCTCGACGTCCTCGCCGAAGTAGGTGGGAACAACGTCGCCGGAGTCGACCCCACGGTGATGGGTATCGGCCCAGTCCCCGCCACCCGAGGCCTCCTCGAACGCGAAGGCCTGTCCACCGACGACGTCGACCTCGTCGAGCTCAACGAAGCCTTCGCCAGTCAGACGCTGTACTGTCAAGAGGAGCTCGGCTTCAGCGACGACGAGTTCAACGTCAACGGCGGCGCAATCGCCATCGGCCACCCCTTAGGCGCATCCGGCGCCCGCCTACCCGTCACCCTCGTCCACGAGATGAACCGCCGCGACGCCGAACGCGGACTCGCCACCCTCTGCGTCGGCTTCGGACAGGGCGCGGCGACGCTGTACCGGCTGCCTTGAGAACAGGTATCAACCCGAGCTAGCTTAGGAAACAGACGCGGTTTCCGGAACCCGCTGACGAAGGTTTAACAGCTGACGCCCCGTAGTTCTCTTCAGACGTAGAGATGAGTCTCGACAGGGAGGACGTCGACGAAGGCGGGCTAACCGAGGAGGAGCGGGAGATGCTTCTCGACAGATTGGACTCCATCGACGACGAGGAGTCGCATCTATCCACGGCGGATGTCTTCGAGGAGCTGGGTTTCGAAGAACACCTCTCGCTCTCAAGGTTCTGAGGGTCGCAACAGCTGCAACGATGACGGGTAGACTAAATCTCATGCGCGCTCTCGCGGAGGCGGGATACAGCGACAGCGTCGTTCTACGTAGGGACACCGCGGACGAGGTGCTCACCCGCGAGCGCCTGCGGATAGTCGACCACCTGAGGGAGAGGGAGTTCGAAAGCGTCACCGCGCTCGCCGCCGCGCTCGACCGCGACAAGTCCGCTGTGAAACGCGACCTCGACGTCCTGTTCCAGCACGGCGTCGTCGAGTACAGCCAGGAAGGCAGGCGGAAGCGACCGATGCTCCGGCACGAACACGTCTTCGTCGAACCGGTCTGACGCCGCAGTCTCGTCGAACCCCTGTGACCGGTGCATCCCGTTCGCTGTACCGTTGCACCGTTCGACCACCACGCCACCCCAAGGTACACCATCTGGTGTACGCCAGAAGGCTATTGTGGTGGCGGCGCGAAAACACGTGTATGAGCAGCAGGGAGCGCGGAGACTCCGGAGAGTTCAGGCCGGAGAGCTCCGTCGACGACGTCGTCGCGGTCTTCCACGACATCAGAGGGCCCGTGGTGACGTCGAGGGACGTAGCGGAGGCGCTCGACTGCAGCCCCGAGACCGCGCGGACGAAGCTCGACAGCCTCGTGGAAGAAGGTAGAGCAGGTCGACGCAGCGTCGCCGGCCGCAACCTCTACTGGCTCACCGACCACGAAACCCAGAGGCTGTCACTCGACGACGCGTTCATGGAGAGAGATACGTTCGAGTCCGGAGACGAAGGTGTCTCGCGCGACGTCGACGAACACCTCTACGGAGACTGGAGCGGATGACCGCGGTGCACCGTCCGCTCCTGGTGGACACCAGCGCGTTCTACGCGGCGTACGACGAGAGCGACGGCGAACACCGGCGCGCCGACCGGGTCTTCCGAGCGGTCGCAGAGGACGAGCTCGCGTTCGACACCTTGTACACCCACAGGTACGTGCTCGGCGAGTTCGCCACCCTGCTGCTGTGTCGCGGCGGCCACATGGTCGCGGTGGACGCCCTAGACGACGTTCTGTCCTCGGGGTTCACCGTCCCCGAGGTCCCGCCATCGACGTTCGAAAGGGCGCGCGACAGCTTCGAACGGTACAGCGACCAGGAGATAAGCTTCGTCGACCACGTCTCCGCCGCAGTCGCCGGGGAACACGACGTCGAACACGTGTTCTCCTTCGACGGTGACTTCCGCACCCTTGATCTACAGCTGGTGCCCGACGACCTCGCGGCGTTCTGACCGCAATCGAACCGTTCTAACCGCCCTCCAACTCGTGTGTTTAATCAGGTTCCGTATCCGTCGTTACTGCAGTGCTCCGCGACCCAGGCGACCCCCACGAGGTATGGCGGGCCGGCCGGTTCGAGTTCGCGTTCCGCTACCCCTACAGCCGCGGCTGGCGGCCATTGCTCTGGAGCGCCGTCATGGTCGTGCTCGGCTTCCTCGTGCTGCCGTTGCTCGCGCTCACCGGGTACATCTACCGCGTCTGCCGAAACGCAGTCTACTGCGAGGAACGGATGCCTTCCACCCAGGGGTTCCTCGGGCTCGCCTGGGACGGCGTCCGCGTCCTCGTCGTCGTCACAGTATACCACCTGCTGCTGTTCATAGCTGCAGCCGTCGTCCTCGACCCAGGATTGCTGCAGGGTGAGCCACGGGGACCGCCCGCGCCAGCGGAGGTCACCGAGAAGCAGGCGGCTGCCGTCACCGCGGCGTTCGCCGTCTGGCTCTACGGCTTCGCAGGCGTCGTCACCGTGTTCGCAGCCACCGGAAGCGTCGTCAGGACGCTGCTGTCGCTCCGCGTCCCAGGGTTCGTCTTCACAGCCACCTACCTGAAGGCGTGGCTGCTGCAGATACCCGTCGTCCTCCTGCTGTACGTCGTCGGCCTCGTGATGGCGTTGACCGTCGTCGGCGTCTTCATCTGGATACCCCTGTTCTACATGGTGCTCGCGAGCTACTGGGGGCGGACGTACTTCGACGGAGTCAACGCCGGCAAGCTACCGCCGCCGGAGATATGACGAGGGCAACACATCTGACACGACTGACGGAGGTCAGGAGAACACGGTGTCGGTTCCGGCGAATTCAGACCTGTATAGTCAGCTCTAGGTCGTCGTACTCGAAGACTGGTTCCTTGGCTCCCCCTGACTCTTCGACCTCGATCACTCCTATATCCGCGAGCTCCTCGACGTTGCCGTGCACCTCCTTGTACCCTCGATCTACTATCCCCGAGAGCTCGTTGATGCTATCGGGTTCCTGCCGCCGGATTGCGCGCAGGAGCTCGACGTTCTTCGGGCTCGTCAGCCGCTGGAGGGCGTCCTCGGAGACGTTGAGCACGTGCATCTCCTCGGCGTCCTCGCTGTCGAGATCCCCGAGCTTACGCCGGAACTCCTCACGCGTACGCTCGGGTGGTTCACACCGTACCTCCAGCGTCCGGTGGTCGCCTCTGGCTCTCGACATCGTACCCGTATCTACGACCCCGGAGGTTATGGGGTTTTCCCCTCAACCCCCTTCCAGCGGACGTAGACGTTCTTCACCCAGTAGAACCTGTCGAGCAAGGTGGAAAGCCCTGGAAACTCCGGGTGCACGTATCTGCTGCCGCACAGGTGTTCGTCGTACACTCCCTGTTCCTCGTGGCTGTTGTCGTACCTGACCACGGTGTACCCGTCCGTAGCGCCGAAATGCATGGCGTAGTCGTAGCCGCAGCGTTTACGTGGCTCCCTGTGGACGCTGACTCTCTCGACGTATCCACTCCGGCGTATCTCGTACTCGAGCTCTCGGCGGCTCCGACCCATCGACCCTCCCACCAGAGGGAAGCACGAGCTACCTGATAACGGTTACCCCGACCTACCTTCCTACGGCGTTCCCCAGCACCCGTCGCATCGTCCTGCGGTTGAACAGGGTCGACGGCCTGTCCATGTGGACCTCTATCTCGCCCTCGAACAGCCTCAACCCCGTCTGCTGCACGCGCGTGGGCGCGCGCCACACGTTACGTATGAGGCTCCCGAGGCGGATGTCCCGCATCAACGTCTCCCGCCACTCCTCCTCGTACCTCCGAAGGGTCTCCGGCTTCGACGGCTCTATCGCTTCCGCGGCGACGTCGGCGGCGCGCATCCCGTAGACGATGCCGCCGCCGGTGTAGGGCTTCGTCTGCGCGGCGCTGTCGCCGACGAGAAAGACACGGTCGCTAACCGTCGAGGACGGCGGCCCGATAGGTATCCAGCCCGCGCAGAGATCCGTGGGTTCCACGTCGAACAGGCCGTCGAACACCTCTCGGGCGCCGCGGCTGCATGCGACGCCGTACTCTACGCTGTCTCCCCGTGGGATGCGCCAGCCGAAGAACTCCGGTACGTCGAGGTATACGTCGACGAAGTCGCCGCCGTCGCTTTCGTCGGTGAACGCGAGCACGCCCTGTAGAGTGGTCTCCGGCGGGTCGAGGTCGGCGCTGTCGCGCACCAGCGACCGGGGGCCGTCGCAGCCCGCCGCCACCGAAGCCTCCACATCTCCCTCCGAGGTCTCCAGCACCACGCCGTCGTCCTCCTCAGCTACGCCCTCGACCTCGACCCCCGTCCGTAGCTCCGCTCCCGCGTCGACGGCTTCGTCGGCGAGCACCCGGTCCATCTCGACGCGGTCTATGACGTAGGAGACGGTGTCCGGCTTGTAGAACCTGTAGCTGCCGCTGCCGGCGTGGAACCGCGCGCCGCGGACCTCGTTCTGCAGCAGGAGATCCCTCCCGTCGTCGGGGAGGAAGCTCCAGACGTCCTCGCTGACGTGGCCGCTGCAGGCGAGCGGGCGGCCGACCTCGCCGCGCTCCACCACGACGACGTCGAAGCCCTGTTCCGCGAAACCCCTGGCTGTCCGTGAACCCGCGGGGCCGGCGCCGACGACGGCTACGTCGTACATACAACGTCCTTCACTGTCGCCGCAGGTGATGGTTTCGGTCGAACGCAGAAGATACAAGCCGGAGGCCGTCAACTGTAGGCCATGGTAGAGGTAGATCAGGAAGCCCCCGACTTCACGGTACCGCAGGCGACCGCAGACGACGTAGATAGCTTCACCCTCAGCGACGCCCTCGGTGACGGCCCCGTCGTGCTCGCGTTCTTCCCCGCTGCGTTCACCGGCGGATGCAGCGACGAGATGTGTAGCTTCCGCGACAGCCTCGCGGAGTTCGAGGACGTAGGCGGCGCAGTGTACGGCGTCAGCGTCGACGGACCCTTCGCGTTGGAGGAGTTCGCCGCGAAGAACGACCTCAACTTCCCCCTGCTCAGCGACTTCAGCCGAACGGTCATCGAGGACTACGACGTCGTTCTCGACAGCCTCGTCGACGTCTACGGCCCCGTCGCGAAACGCAGCGTCTTCGTAGTCGACAGCGACGGTGTCGTCCGGTACCGCTGGGTCAGCGACGACCCAGGGGTGCTCCCCGACGTCGACGAGGTCAAGGAAGCCGTGGAAGACGCGGCTTAGAATGCTCGAACCCGTTAGATTCGGCGGATAACCGTCTTATCTCTTCGTCGACCTGCATTCCCCCCAAGTCCGTTCTCACGAAGCAGGCGTTAGAGACTGTCCAGAGCCTGAACAGAGATATTGGGTTTACAGGCCCTGATAGTACTTTATATGGAGGTTTTAGACTTCGCGACAGGAGCAGGTAAACCTCATGCCGCTATAACTAATTCGGCCGGACTGTCTCGACCGCCTCCATCATGCTCTGCGACCGAACCACCCACCTGGTTCTCCCGGGTTCATCGACGTATCCACATCCCCCCACCTCCCTTCCACCGGTAGAGCTAACGTCTCAGCCAGCGTAAGCGGTCCGGGACAGAGCCGGGGAGAGATAGAGAGAGATGGCTGAAGACACCGACGACTCGAGGGACGTGCTTGACTGGTACCTCGGGCTCGACGCGGACCGGAGGGAACTCGTGGTAGGCTCACCCACGGAGCTCGAGTCCGATGAGATGGAGAGACGCGCGGAGCTCGCTGCATGGATGGAGAGTTACCGGCAGGACGTCGACGAGGAGTCTCTGGCGAAGGCGCTGTTCGAACGGGGGGTGCCGGAGTCTAGGGCGGGAAGGGTTGTGAGCGAGATAGTGCGCGTCGCCCCGATGGAGACTGCGGCGGACATCGCTTCAGGTGAGCACGAGCCCTTCGACGCGGTCGCGGAGGATGTGCTCGGTTCGTACCTCGACAGCGACGACGGCCCTGACGACGGGGAGCTCGACGACGGATACGGCAGCCTCAGGCTGCTGCTGTCGCGGACTTTGGTCGCTCTCTACCACGAGGAGTTAGACGTGCGGGAGGCCCGACGGAGGCTGATGGAGACGGGTGCGTCGCCGGAGTCGGTGGACGAGTTCCTGGAAGGTTCCCTTGAGAACCTCGACGAGATCGACCTACATCTCCGTCGAGTGAGGGTGGAGGAGCTGTCGGAGGAGATCCGGGAGCTGAGGTGGGACGCCCTGGGACGGTAGGCTTCACCCCGTCCCTTTTTCGATGTCCCGAATCTGTTGGTTGGTTCCGTTAGATCGAGCTGCAGCTCCCGGCCTCAGGTCTCACGGCGGGCTTCCGGCGTACGTGGACCCGCATCCGAAGCACCGGGTCTCCCGCTCGACGGAGTCCCAGGCGTAGACGCCTTCGGTGCAGTTCTGGCAGGGCAGGTAGATGGCTTCCGTCGCGCCGACGGCGTCGAGCTCGGTCATAGCTGTCGACGGCGGTGTCTCGACTTCGGAGTTCGTCTCCGGCAGCGGTTCCATGTTCCTTGTTAACGAGTCACGTGATGTGCTCATCGCGACCTATACATACAGACGTAACCTCTTAAAGTTTACGTACACCGTGGCTTCTGGCTTGATGTAACGTATCCCTCCAACCAACAGGTCATTTGGTTTAGAGATAGTCGCTCGACAGGCCAAACCCCCGGGTTCGTCGAGTTTCGGAAGCGGGCCCCTGGCCCCGGAACCTGTGCAGGGGTACGCCCCCGCCTGTATTTCGCCGGGAGGGAACCGCCACCTGACGCCTTCGATATAGCGACATAGGATATAGGCCGCGCTGTCTTGCGGTCGTGGCAAGAGCCATGTACCGCGAGGTTCAACGGCCTCCGATGGAAGAGCTGGAGGACCTAACTCGCGAGCTCGTCGAGACGCCGTCGTACGACGACGAAGGCAGATGCGGCGACCTCATCGAGAGCTGGCTGGAGCAAGAGACCGACGCCGAGGTGGAACAGGACGGCGCCGGCAACGTGTTCGCACGCCGCGGCAGCCCGAGGTTCGCGGTCGTCGGCCACCACGACACCGTGCCGCCTGCGGACGCACAGGTGGATGACGCCGGCGACCCGACGTTCGACAGCCATGACGGCCGCTGGTACGGCCGCGGCACAGCGGACATGAAGGCCGCGCTGGCGGCGGCGATGCACGCCTTCCGAGACAGCGACGGAGACGACGTCGCGTTCGCGGCGTTCGCGGGTGAGGAACGCGGCGGCGAAGGCGCGATGCACGCGGTGGAGAACGGCTTCGTCCCGGACCGCGCGGTCGTCGTCGAAGGCAGCGCGGGATACAGCGAGACGGGTTCCGTGGACGTCGCCGTCGCCCACCGCGGCCGAAGGAAGCTCCGTATGCATGCACGCGGGCGCGCGACCCACGCCGCGGTCGCCGAGGACGACGACAACGCCGTCTACCGAGCGTTCGACGAGGAAGAGCGGATACGCAGCCACGAACACCCGACGTACGAGGCCTCCGCAGGAGTTCTCAGGGGCTCGGTCACCGTCACCGGTGTGGAAGCCGGCGGCCGGTCGAACGTCGTCCCCGACCGCTGCAGCCTGTTGGCGGACGAACGCACGGTTCCCGACGGAGAGACCTACGAGCCCGAACACGTCTCGCTCGAAGAGGTCGAGGAGATGCCGCCGATGGAGTGCGACGACCCGACACTGGTGGACGCGGCGGTCGACGCCGCACGTGAGGATGGGCCGGCAGAGCGAGTGGTGAAGCCCCACGCCACCGACGCCGGCCACCTCGACCGCGCCGGCGTCGAGTGCGTCGTCGTCGGCCCCGCGGAGAAGGGTGAGGCGCACAGCGACGACGAGAGCGTCTCCGTCGAAGCCGTCAGACGATGTCGCGGGATCTACCGGAAGCTGCTGGAGGACGACCGACTCGTGAGTTGAGCCTTCTTCCTCCGCCGAGTCACGGGTTCTCGCGTGGTCCGACCGATGTCTGACGAGGGTTTATACCATCCGGCGATAAACCTGATAACGATATATGGAACCACGTGAGGGCTCTGGACACGGATTGGGAGACGGAGTAGAGGACGCGGAGGCCGGCAGCGACGCGGAAGCCACCCACCTCCGAGACACGGAGGATGAAGACGATGGCGGAGCTTCATCTGCAGACGACGAGATACAGGAGGAGTCCACCGAAGACGAGGCGAAGGCCTCGTCGAAGAAGCCAACGCCGAAGCAGACTCCGAACCAGGGCTTCCAGGCTCCGGAGCTCGACGGCCTGAACCCTGAATCGAATGGCAGTGCACCGCCTTCCGGACCCGCTGCCTCCGCAGCAACGGTTGACTCCGACGTACCGGAACGCGTGCAGAAGTACGACAGGTTCAAGAAGGTCGATCGCGCGGAGTACGACCGCGTCAACGAGTTCCTCCGGAAACGCACCTACATCACTGCGCGGGAGTGGGCGATAGCGCGGCTCTGCAGCGACTTCCGGACGGAGACCGGCGTCGAGATGACGTTGATAGGTGAGAACCTGCCGCGTCTGGTGCCGTTCATGGAGGACACGTACACTCCGCAGGCGGTGAACCAGGCCAGGAGCGCGTTCGTCGACAAGGTCAGGATGTCGGGTTCGACGTTCCTCTACGGCGCGATGAGCGGGTTCTTCACCACGGAGGAGCTCGACGAGATGATGTACGAGGTCAGCGAGACCGCGCGGTTCCTCTTAGAGGTCGAGGGCGTCGAGATAGGGGTGGACCACGAGACGGAGGTCCAGGACCGCATCAGCTCCGCTATGCGGGAGATACAGCAGAGCAGCCGGGAGCTACGGGGTGAGGAGGACGACGAAGTCCACCGGTGTCCCGAGTGCGGGCACGAGTTCTGATCAGCTTTCGTCGTCGCCTTCGAGAGCCTCCTTTGCCTTCTCCATGAACTCGTCGGTCTCCTCCTTCACCTCTTCGAGCGCGTCGCGGAACTCTTCCTCGAGGTCGGAGACGCTGTCACCCGCTTCTTCCGCGAGCTCGGACAGACGTTCCTTGCCTTCGTCGACGTTCTCGTCTATCGACCGCTGGAGGTCGTCGACTCCCTCGCGTATCCGTTCCACCGTTTCGGCGTCTCCGCCGCCTTGGCGGAGGCGTTCGGTGTTGTCCTTCAGCTTCGCCGTCGTCATCCTCAGCTGTCCCGCGCCCTCTTCGACGGTCTCGTCTATCGCTTCCTCGATCTCGTCGAGCCGCTTCCTGAGCTGTTCAGCTATCTCTTCCTTCGGCATACCAGAGAAGAAAGCCCTGGCTACTTAAAGCTCTTTCCGCGGTTCCGATGGAAGGGGTTCACGCGGGACGTCTGGAGCCGGTGTTCCGTATTTATCTGCCGTGCGCCCTGTCTTCGAGCTCGTCGAGTCTGGCGCGCGCATCCTCGACGATCTCCGACATCGTCTCCCTGCCTTCGTCGGAGTTCTCGTCTATCTCCATCTCTATCTCGTCGAGGTGTTCGCGCGCCTTCGAGAGCTTCTTCTTGAGCTTCTTGTCGTCGTCGCTGTCACCTATAGACTCTATCTTCTCACGAAACCCCGACGTCAGCTCCTTGAACCTCCCCCTCCCCTCATCGATGTTCTCGTCTATACCCTCGTCGATGCTGTCTACGACGTCGGACAGCTCCTTCCTGAGTCCATCAGTATCAGCTTTCTCTTTGGACATGATGCGTAGCTAGGAAGACGCTCTACCGCCATCAATACGAGGCTTGGAGGTCAAAGGCCAGGGGTTCGGATTGCGGGATGCGGTCCCCGGCAGAGCCAGGTCAGGGTTCAGGCGATCTCCACGGCGAAGCCAGGACAGAGGAGGGGTTCACCGGAGGTTCCTCCATAGATCCAGGTCATAGTTTCCGGACGAGGTCTTCGGCGAAGTAGGTGATGACCGTGTCTGCGCCCGCGCGCTTGATAGCAGTCAGGCTCTCCAGCGCCGTCTCCTCCGCGTCAAGCCATCCCTCCTGGTCGGCGGCCTTCAACATAGCGTACTCACCGGAGACGTTGTAAGCAGCGACTGGGACGTCGAACTCGCCGGCGACGTCCGAGACTACGTCGAGGTAGGGGAGCGCGGGCTTCACCATCAGCCAGTCCGCGCCCTCTCTCACGTCTAGCCGCGCCTCCATCAACGCCTCACGCGTGTTCCCGGGATCCATCTGGTACCCCGTCCGGTCGCCGTGCGACGGCGCGCTGTCCTGTGCGTCCCTGAACGGTCCGTAGAACCCCGACGCGTACTTCACCGAGTACGACATGACGCCGACTTCGTCGTAACCGTGGCCGTCGAGAGCATCACGTATCTCGCCGACTGCGCCGTCCATCATCCCGCTGGGTGCGACGACGTCCGCGCCGGCTTCGGCCTGAGACACGGCGACGTTCCGAAGGTACGGCAAGGTGGCGTCGTTGTCGACGCGGCCGGAGTCGTCGACGAGGCCGCAGTGGCCGTGCGTCGTGTACGCGCAGAGACAGAGATCCGTTATCACGACGAGGCCGGGGACGTGCTCCGATATCTCCCTGACGCTACGCTGGACGACGCCTTCCTCCGCCCAGGCGCGGGAGCCCTCGGCGTCCTTCTCCTCCGGCACGCCGAACACCATGACGGCGGGGACTCCGGCGTCGTAGACCTCGGCTGCGCGGTCCGCGGCATCCTCGACGGGGTGCCGGTGGACGTCCGGCATGCTCGGTATCTCCTCCGCTTCCGAGAGGTTGGCGTCGAAGAACAACGGCTGAACGAGGTCGTCCTCCGCTACCGTGGTCTCCCGGACCATGTCGTCGACGCCGTCTCGGCGATAACGGCGCATCCGGCGGCGGGGGAACTCTGACATACCTGTACCTTCGGAGGCGTCAAGTGAAAACCGCTTCGGAGGGCTTCAGCAAACCTGCAGGTCAGTACGTCCGTGCGACGTACGCGACGTCCTCCGCCTCGGCGCCGCATTCCAGGCAGCTGTCGGGTCCGCCGTCTTCACCGCCTTTGGGTACGCCGAGAAGGTCGCCGTCCCGGCGATACCGGCGCATGCGGCGGCGTAAATACTCTGACATACGTGCCCACAGGAGGGGAATCGACATAAGTCCCCAGTCTTCCTGCGGCGCCGTCGGAGGGGGTTACTCGTCCTCCAGGATGGAGCGATACAGGTCGTCTGAGATCCAGAACCCCGCGTCGCGTAGAGAGTTCAGCTCTTGCTCCAGCGAATCTATCTCTCCATCGGCTTCGGCCTTCAGAAGCACGCCTATGACTCCGGTACAGGGTATCTCGTGTCTTCTGGCGACGGTCCTCGCTTCCTTCTCGTCGAGGAGCAAGAGGTCGGCATCCCGTTGCAGTGAATGACGTATAGCTGCGGCTTCACCCACGTCGATTCCCTCCAGTAGTTCGTGGAAAAGCTCGTCCTCCTCCGTGGGCTCCACGGTCAGGAAACCCGTTTCGCGGAGCTGCTCGAGCGCTTCCTTTCCGCGTCCCCCCTCCTGTACCTCCATCCAGACGTGTTCCGGAACCACCACACCCGGAAACTGACTGCGCAGGAGTTCGAGTCGGTCGACGATAGCCAGGTTCAGAATCGGTGACGTGTTGGAGACTACGAGCTTACTTCGAGGCATACCGCTGGTCTTCGTCCAGTTCGTCGTCGGTGTAATGGCGTTCTACTCCGCGTTCACCCAGCTCTCGCTGGAACTCGTCCTTCGACATACCTGCGAGCTCGCGCGCCTTCCCGAAGGAGAGCGCTCCGCGGTCGTAGAGCGACACCGCTAGCTCCAGCTGAAGCTCTCGCTCACGCTCTCCGTCCGGAATCTTCAGAGCGTCGAAGACGTCCTCCGGAATCCGTATAGCGGCGTCGGTCATCGCACTCAAATTCGTGTCGGCGAGACATAAGTCTTCACGTCAACCCCTCCAGAAGGGTCGTGCTCCGACACCCCGATAAAGCACTTCGTAAACGCAGACCTACCCCCCCCCGCCTGAGTTCAGTACGTCCTTGCGACGTACGCTACGTCGTCCGCGCTGTCCCCGCATTCGAGGCAGCTGTCGAGGCCGCCGTCTTCCTCGCTCTTGGGTACGCCGAGAAGGTCGCCGTCGGATTTGTCTTCGATGGAGTGCCCGCATTCCTCCGCACCGCACCATCCGACGCGGACGAAGCCATCCTCTAGCGCGGGGTTGAGGTCGCCGTAGTCGTCTACGTCCGTGGTGCGGTCTTCGAAGCCCTGCTGCGCCGTCTTCCGGAGCTCGCTGTCGAGACTGTCGAAGACGTCTTCGACGTGCTCCACTACCTCGTCGAACGCGGCCTCGGATTCGTTCCCCAGTCGGTCGACGACGACCGCGGACTCGTCCTCTAGATCCCGGGGGCCGACCTCGATGCGGAGCGCCGTACCCTGTAGCTCGGCGTCGTAGTACTTCGCGCCGGGGCTGCGGTCGCTGTCGTCGAACTCGACCCTGACGCCGGCGTCCCTCAGCCGGCCTTCGATCCCCCTGCAGACCTCCATTATCTCGTCGTTCTCCTCGTCGTCTCCGAACAGGACGGGCACGATCACGACCTGCGTGGGTGCTACATCGCTGGGGAGGACTAAGCCGTTGTCGTCGCCGTGGACGCTCATGACGGCGGCGATGCAGCGTTCGCTGACGCCGTAGCTCGTCTGGTAGACGGGTTCCTGTTCGCCGTCCTGGTTCTCGAACTCGACGTCGAAGGCTTCGCTGAAGTTCTGTCCGAGGTTGTGCGCCGTCCCTATCTGGAGGGCGCGGCCGTCCGGCATCAGGGTGTCGACGGCGTAGGTGTAGTCGGCTCCGGGGAACTTGTCCCACTCCGGCCTCTCGGTGACGACGAAGGGGACGCCGAGCCAGCGGTAGAACTCCCTGTACAGGTCGAGCGCCTCCTCCACCTGCTCCGCCGCCGCTTCGTAGCCTGCGTGCGCTGTGTGGGCTTCCTTGAAACCCGTTATCTCCCTCAACCGTATCAACGGGCGGGTGTGTTCGGTCTCGCTCCTCCAGATGTTCGCGACCTGATAGATCTTCAAGGGGAGGTCGGTGTGAGACCGTATCCAGAGGTCGAACATCGTGTACATCGGCGTCTCGCTGGTGGGGCGCATCGCCATGCGTTCGTCGAGCTCCTTCCTGCCGCCATGGGTCACCCAGAACACCTCGTCCTCGAAACCCGCGATGTGTTCACCTTCCTTCGCGAGTATGCCTTCGGGGATGAGGACGGGGAACCCGACTTCGTCGTGGCCGGCGTCGTCGTGCATACCGGTGAGGCGGTCGTACACCTGGTTCCTGAGCTTCTGTCCGAAGGGATACCAGACGTACACCCCCTGTGCGGGGTACCGGACGTCCATGATCTCCGCCTGGAACAGGAGCTCGTTGTACCATTCGCTGAACTCCTCCTTCGGCGGGAGGTCGTCTGCCATGTACGGGGGTTGGTGGGCTTCGGCGTATGAGTTTCGGTATCTCAGGCGTGTGGGCTGGGACGGGGGAAACCGATATATCGGCGCAGCGGCTGGTGTCGACCGATGGAACATCTGCGACCGCTGCTGTTGGCTCTGGCTGTCGCGCTCCTGGTCGCCTCCACTGGCTGCCTTCACGCATCCGATGGAGCCATGACGGACGACGTCTCCGCGGAGGCGGACGTCGGGGATGCCGGGGACGTCGAAGACGACGGCTGGGATGGAGGTTCGCCTCCCGCGCCCGGTGACCTCCCCGACGAGGTGGATGCGCGGTTCCACGTCGACGGCGAACCACTCGAGAACCTCACGCTGGAGGTTGTGGACACGCCGGAGGACCGCGCCCGCGGGCTGATGTTCCGCGAGGAGCTGGCGGACGACAGGGGGATGCTGTTCGTCTACGCCGCGCAGCAGGAGGGGCTGTCGTTCTGGATGAAGAACACGCTGGTTCCGCTGGACATCATCTTCATCGACAGCGACCTGCGGGTCGTCGACGTCGAACACGCGGCACCGGACCCCGGCGACGTCGACGACGCGGAGCTCCCGAGGTACACGTCGGACGCGCCCGCGAGGTACGTCGTCGAGGTCAACCGGGGGTACGCCAACGAGACCGGACTGGGGTACGGTGACGAGCTGGAGATACTGGAGTAGAGAGCCTCACGTTCGAAAGCCGATGCTGTATGGTGGTTTTACGTTCCGGCAGTCGGACGGGACGCCGTGGTCCGCCCGTCCATCTCGGGGTTCGAGCGTCCGTCCGCGGTTCGACGTTCGGCGTCTTGCGTGCGTCATACACCCCTTCGTTTCGAGTGGAACGCGGGCTCTAGTTGAAGAACAGAAACAGCAGGACTGCGCGGCGATAGAGGAGCTCGACCGGCTTACAGACGCATGAACGCACGGTTCACGGTGTCCGTGACCTTCGTCGGCAGCGCGCCCGCCGCCGTCCACAGAGGTGCTCCTCTCCCCACCCTGACCCGGGCGTCGGAGTCCGCGGACTCCGCGGCGTCCGCGATTACCTCGGCGACGTCCTCGGGCGTGACTGCGAGGGGTTCCTTCAGCAGGCGGTCGCCGTACCTCTTCACCTTACCGTGTAGGTCGCTGTAGACGCTGTCTCCGTCGAGGTGGTCGTCGACCGAGTCGTCGACGAACTCCGTGGAGACGCCGGCGGGCTCCACCAAGACGACGTCGACCCCGAACTCCGCTACCTCCATCCTGAGGGCGTCGCTGAACGCCTCGACCGCGTGCTTGGACGCAGAGTAGCTTCCGACACCAGGGAGGGAGAGCTTCCCCAGCACGCTGGAGACGTTGACGATGGTGCCGCGGCCTTGCTCCCGCATCACCGGCAACACCTCTCTCGCCAGCCTGTGCTGGCCGTGGAAGTTGACGTCGAACTGCCGCCGCACCATCTCGGGTTCGAGGTCCTCCATAGCGCCGTAAAGGGGGTCGCCGGCGTTGTTCACCAGGAGGTCGAGGGAGCCGGCTTCCTCCACGATACGTTCCACCGCTTCGCTGCAGTCCTCGTCGGAGGTCACGTCGAGGGGGAACGTCCGCAACACCTTAGGAAGTCGGTCGAGCGCTTCTTCGTCGACGTCGGTGGCGTACACCCGCCAGCCGCGTGCGTTCAGCTCTAACGCGGTCGCCCGCCCGATACCCGACGCGGCGCCGGTTACGAGCGCGACCTTCATCCGTACACCTCCTCGGGGTCGAACACCCTTTCGCCGACGTCCCCGCCCTCTATAGTGCGGTAGAAACACGACCTGTGGCCGGTGTGGCAGGCGCCGCCCTCCTGCCGCACGAGGTACAGCAGGGTGTCGGCGTCGCAGTCTACCCTGACCTCCTCTATCTCCTGCGTGTGGCCGCTGCTCTCTCCCTTGTGCCATAGCTCGTCCCGTGACCTGCTGTAGTAGTGTGCTTCCCCCGTCTCCAGAGTACGTTCCAACGCTTCCTCGTCGACGTACGCCAGCATCAGCACCTCGCCGTCGTCGGCGCTCTGCGCCACCGCGGGCGCGAGACCGTCTTCATCGAACTCGACGTCTATCATACGTGGTTCGATGGCCTCGCGGTTACTTACCGCTGTCGCCCGACCTACCCTCCTCCGTCACGTCAACAATGCCTCCATCCCCGCGTACAGGAGGTCGCCGTACGTCAACGCAACCAGCAAGCCCGCGAGCATCGGCACTATGAACGGTATGCCCGGCGAGATCCAGACAGCGTCCCGCTCCATCAACGCCGTTAGCTCCATCTCGTCTCGTTCGAGGTCCTCGGTCTCCCACGCCGTGTCCTCGAGGAACTCCTCCAGACGGAGGTCGTCGACGTCGCTCAGGCGTTCGACGCCGTGCCACTCGAGGTAGTCGTGGACGAACGCTACGTCGGTTATGCCTTCGCTGCCGCCGAGGACGCCACTTCGGCCGACGCTGACTCCGTCCGGTCCCTCGATTATCCTGCCGTGTTCGCCGGCGAGGTCGTCGACGTCGACGTTCTTAGCGAGCAGGAACAGTACGGGGTTCCTGGTCGTTCTGCGCGCGGCGTTCTCGACGGCGAGCTTCACGGGGTAGACGACGCCGAGGACGACGGTGTTCCCGAGCACGGAGAGCACGAAGACGGGTGCGTCGGGGACGACCCGCGGCATTGGTTCCCCGAGGACGAGGAAGACCGGATAGACGGGGAACAGCGCGGCTATCACGACTAGGGCGTATCGGTCGGCGCCGCCGAAGGTGCCGAGGTAGTAGAAGCCGTAGCCGAACAACGCTCCGACTGCGAGGCTGCCCGTGGTGTACAGGGCGACGGTTCCGGGGTCCCGGAGGACGAGGTCTACTGCGATGCAGACGGCGGCGACTGCGGCGGCGGGGTACCAGACCCTGTGTCTCACCCGGCGTTCGAGGACGTCTCGGTACGCTGCGTAGGTGAAGACGGGTACCGCGACCGCGACCCGGAGGAGGTCTGTGGGGTACAGCGCGTCTATCATCCCAGGGTTTCGACGAGGGCGACGGCGGCTTCCACGGCCTGTGCACCGTAGTCGACTCTCTCTCGGGCTTCGTCCGCCGTCATCCCGGGGCCGGCGACGCCGAGGGTGACGGGGGTGTCGGTCTCCAGCGAGACTTCGGTCAACGCTGACGCCGCGGACTCGACGACGACCTCGTCGTGTCGGGTGTCGCCCTTCACCACCATCCCCATGACTGCGACGGCGTCGACGTCACCCCGTTCCGCCTGCTTCTTCGCCGCTAACGGGCTGTCGTACGCTCCGGGCACGTGGACGACCTCCGCGACCTCGGCGTCGAGCTCCTCCGCGCGCTCGACGGCTTTCTCCTCCATCTTCCGGGTGAGGCCGCGGTTGTACTCGGCGACCACGAGAGCTAGTTTCATGGGAGTTCAAAGGAGACGGCGGATTTAACGCTTGTGAAGGCTTCAGCGGTGGAAGCCATGGTCTCCTCCTGGTCGATGTCTTCCTTCCCCACCCCCTGGTTATCCCGGTCAACGTCTTCATCCATCCAGCTCATCCTCCGGCGTCGTCCTTCAGGAACTCCCGGAGCACGACGGTGGCGTAGCTTCCCTTCGGCAGCTGGAACGTGAACTCCAGGTCGCCTTCGACGTCGCGGACGTCGATGTCGGGGTCCACGGTTATGGCGCGTCGTGTGCCTTCGCTGCCGTACTCGTCGTCTCGGTCGAACAGCTCCCGCGACACCCCGTGTTCCTCGGCGACGCGGCGCTCTATCTCCCCCATCCTTCCATCGCTGAACTCGGTGTCGCTGCCTATCAACGGCGCGGTGACGTACGCCCTGCCGGCTTCGACGTGACGGTTCACGCTGTCGCGGTTCGACTCCGTCACCCGCTGGCTCCGGTCTACGTCTGGTGCTCCGTCGGTGGCGAAGCACACTACGTCGCCCTCGTACGCGCGGTCGAACGCCAAGCCGGCTTCGTGCCTCTCCCGCAGGACGACGTTGAACAGCTGGCTCTGTACGGCGTTGACGAACATCCGCCGGAGGTTGTGCGACAGATTCTCCAGCGCCATCCGCGGCCTCTCTCCTTCGACTAACGCGTTCAGGAGGGCGCGTTCGAACGACAGCCTCCGGGGGTAGTAGTCGAGCGCCTCGGCGGGGTCGCCCTCGCTCTGGTACCGCTCGCGTGCCTCCCGTGTCTCGGATGGTTCAGCGTCCGTTGTCTCTGCGATGTAGGTGTCGACGGCGGCTTCGTAGTCCTCCCTCAGGATGTGGTAGCCGACGGTGTGGGTGATGGGTCGGCGGCTTCCGAAACGCTGCCCGCCGAACAGGTTGGGTGCGCCGCCGAACTCCTCCAGCTCGCCGGTTATGCGTTCGGCTTCCCCTGGTCGCGGGGGAGCGCGTACGCGGACGGTAAACTCGTTTCCGCGGAGGTCGCCGAGAGATATCGGATGGTTGGCGCAGCCTACGACGTCGATGTCGGCGTCGGACAGCGACAGACCCCCGAGGTCGTCCGGGGTGACGTCGTCGGCGGTGTCGACGGTGTAGAGCTGCGTGGTGACGGCGTAGCTGTCCTTCGTCCCCGCCCAACGTACGCGTTTACGGCTTATGCCGAGTCGGTTGCTGAGGTCGCGGGCGAACTCGTGGGTCTCGTACCCCTTGAGGGTGACCCGCAGGACGGCGTATCTGCCGGTGTCTCCGTAGCTGTAGTCAGATATCTCGTTGACGCGGAAGTCCTCCGGCCTGTGCTTCAGCTCGCCGCCTGTCCCCGGTGGATCGGTGGCGTACCAGTCGAGTCCGAGGTCGTCCTTCAATCGAGTCCGAGCTCTTCAGCGAGCTGGTCGATCATCTCGTCCTTCGGCAGGTTGCCTTTCACGCTGGTGTCGCTGGCGAGCTTCTGGAGGTCGTTGTACGCCATCTCCTCGAGCTCGCTCCGGCTAGCGGGTGCGTCGGCGGGTGTCTCATCTTCTTCGGCTCCGGCGGCTTCCTCGTCTTCGTCGCGGTCGATGGTCACTTCTTCGTAGCTGTCGTCGCCGCCTTCGACCTCTACGTCGTCGAGCTTCGGCAGCGTGACGCGGAGGACTCCGTTCCTGTACTCCGCGTGTGCTTCGCCGAGGTCGACGTCTTCGGGGATGGGTACGGTGCCGGTGATGCGGTCGGGTCGGCTGCGCTGCACGGCCTTGTAGCCTTCGTAGTCGTGGCTTCTGTCGGCGGTGACGCGGACGACGCCGTTGGCGAACCGGAGGTCGATGTCTTCTTTCTCGCAGCCTGGTACGTTGATGAGGACGAGGAACTCGTCGTTGCTCTCGAGTATGTCGGCGGAGGTGGGGAGGCGTTCGCCGAGCTTCTGGAGCAACGAGTCCTTGTTTTCGAGCAGTTCGACTTCGAACATATTGGAGTATAGTGCAACCGCCGTAGAAAGGCTTTACGTTACCGGAAGATAACTCGGTAAAACCCGACGTACCGTGTTTACGTCGGCGGATTAAGGTCACGTTAACCCCGCTGTCGAAGGGCTTTCACGGCGCTACAGCAACGGTAACTCCCCGGTGACGGCGTCGACGTCCGCGTCCGCCGCCGGCCCGACGGCGAGCGCCGTCAAGGTACCGCTCTCCACCTGCGTGTGTCCGGCGTCCCGGACGAGTGCGGCGGGTAGGCCGCGGCGCTCCGCCGCCTCGTTGAGATCCAGTAGCTCCCGCTCGCTCTCGACGGCGACGACGACCTTCTTCTGACCGCCGCGCCGCCACTCCGACACCGCGTCGTCCTCCGCCGCTTCGTACGCCTTCAGCGACGCGTGCGCCGCCTGCGCTGCCGTCTTCCCCTCTCCCATCCCGAGGTCGGTGCGCACCACGATGGCTTGCTTCATGCGCTGGCGTCCTGCCAGTCGCGTATCCGGCTCGCGCTGACGTTGTCCACGCGTTCGGCGAGCTCCTCGGGGTCGGCCTCCTGGAGGTCGTCCACGGACTCGATGTCCGCCTCCTCGAGCTTCTCCGCCGTCGCGTCACCGATACCTTTCACCGCCTTCAGGCCTTCGTCCTCCTGCTGCTGCTTCTTGTAGCTCTCGTAGTTGCAGATGGGGCAGCCGAGCTCCCAGGGTTCGTCGCCGCCGGTATGTATCTCCACCTCCGGAAGGCCGTGTTCCCCACATATCTCGTCGGTGACCTCTACGTCGCCCCGACGGGGCAATGGGAGGCTGTAGTCGCAGTCGGGGTACCGGGTGCAGCCGACGAGCCGGCCGCCGCGCGGCGTCCGCTTTATCGCGAGCTCTCCATCGTCGCTGTCGCCGCAGTCCGGACAGTCGCCGATGACGACGTCCTCTTCGTCCTCGGCTTCCTCCGTCTTGCATCGGGGGCAGCCGTGTGTGAAGGTGCTCTGGCCGGCGAGCATCTTCACGTGCTGGAGCCCGTGTTCCTCGCATGTTTCGTCGAGGAGTATGGGGTCGCCTCGGCTCGGCAAGGGGTAGGTGTTCTCGCAGTCGGGGTAGCCGTCGCAGCCGACGAAGTAGCTGCCGCCGCGGCTGCTGCGGACGACGAGGTCGTGGTCGCATTCGTCGCACGGCCCAAGGGTGCGGTCGTCCTTCAAGCCCTCGCGGAGGCTTTCACCTATCTCCTCCTCGTTCTCCTCCAGTATCTCGAAGACCCTGTCGAGCATCTCCCGGCTCTCCTTCATCACCTGCTCCTCGCTGACGTCGCCTTCGGCGATGCGTTCCATGTCCTCCTCCAGCTGCTCCGTCATCTCGGGGTCGGTGACGAGGTCGGCGTACTCCTCCATCGCCTGTATGACGGCGCGCGCCAATCCCGTGGGCTTCGGTGGGCTGCCTTCGACGTAGCCGCGGTCGTAGAGCTTCTGGATGGTGTTGTGCCGCGTGCTCTTGGTGCCGATACCCTCGTCCTCCATCCTTTCGACGAGCTTCGACTGACCGATGCGGTTCGGCGGCTGCGTCTCCTTCTCCTCCTTCTCGCTGTCCTCGATCTCCACGGATTCGCCTTCTTCGAGCGCGGGTACGTGGCTCTCGCTGGTGTTGAAGTACGGGTAGACTGCGTGATACCCCGGCTCTATCAGGCGTTTGCCGTTCGCCTTGAACCGTTCGCCTCCGACGTCGAACACCGCTTTCACGTGCTCCCATACGGCGGCGTCGCTGAACGTCGCCATGAACCGGCGGCACACTAGCTCGTATATCCGCCATTCGTCGTCAGAGAGCTCGTCGCGGTCGACCAACGCCGTCGGATATATCGGAGGGTGGTCGGTGGTCTCCTTGTCGCCGCTGGTCGGCGAAAGCGTGCCGTCGAGGAGGTCGCCGGCGTCTTCGTCGAACTCCACGTGGTTCGCCAGCATCTCCAGCACTCCGGGGGCGTCGATGTCGTCGGGGTAGACGGTGTTGTCGGTTCTGGGGTAGCTGATGAAGCCCTCGGTGTAGAGGTCCTCGGCGACGCTCATCGCGCGCTGCGCGCTGAAGCCTATCGCGCCGGCGGCTCGGATGAACTGCGTGGTGTCGAACGGCGTCGGCGGGTAGTCGTTCCTGGTGCGGGTGTTCACGCTCTCGACCCGCGCCTCCGCCGCCTCGAGGACGTTCTCGTAGACCGCGTCGGAGACGTCTGCGTCCCAGATTCGTTCGGCTTCGTTGCCGTCGTCGTCGCGGTAGAAGTACTGCGCCTCGAACTCCGAGCTGTCTTTCACGAGGTCGGCGTATATCTCCCAGTACGTCTCGGGGTCGAACTCCTCGATCTCTTTCTCGCGGTCGACGAGTATCTTCAGCGTCGGGCTCTGGACGCGGCCGACCGAGAGGTAGTCGTTGCCGTACCTGTGGCCGGCGAGCGAGAGGTACCGGGTGAGGGCGGCGCCCCAGATGAGGTCGATTATCTGACGCGCCTCCCCCGCGGCGGCGAGGTCGAAGTCGAGGTCCTCGCGGTCGTCGAACGCCTCCTTCACCTCGCCTGGCGTCAGCGACGAGAAACGGACGCGGTCGACGGGTACGTCGGCGGCTTCCTTCACTATCTCGTAAGCTTCCTTCCCGATGAGTTCGCCTTCGCTGTCGTAGTCGGTGGCTATGACGACGCGGCTGGCTTCCTTCGACAGGCTCTCGACGGCATTGACGATGTCCTCCTTGCTGGTCTCCTTCACCACGGGGGCTTCGACGAGGGCGCTGGGGTCGTGGGCGTTCCAGTCGTCGTACTCGTCGGTGAAGTCGACCTCGACGACGTGGCCGGCGAGACCTATCGAGCACTGGTGGCCGTCGTTCCACTCGTACACGGTGACGCCGTTGACTCGGCGGGTGGAGTGGCTTCCGCCGCCGAGTATCTCCGCGATCCGTTCGGCGGCGTTGTTCTTCTCCGCGATTATGAGTTCCATCTCTGTCGTTCCATCTCTAATCCGGGCAGCCATATAAGCGTTCTCAAGCCCGAAACCACCGGAAGGCGGGCGGGCGCGGCCGCCTGCGCGTCGCCCGCGTGCAGGCGACAAACCAAACTTACGGACTCGAAAATAACGGACGCGATCTATCCCTGCTCGTCGTCGAAGGCGCTCCGCTGCCGTCGTTTGCTCATCTCTATCAGGGTCTCGAACAGCTCGCGGACGCCTTCGCCGTCGACGTCGAGCTCCTCCGCGCGTGACACCGCCCTGTCGACGACCTCGCGTTCGCGTTCCCTGTCCTCGATGTCGCGGCCGCCGGAGTCCTTGACCTCGGCGACGTCCTCGACGACGTACATACGTCTCGCGACGGCGTCGACTATCGCCTCGTCTATCTCCTCTATCTCCCGTCGGAGGTCGCTGAGGCTCCCTGGTTCACCGTCCGGGTCTTCAGCGTCGTTCCCTCTAGGTTGTCCCATGTATCCACCACTCTATCTATCGGCTCGGTGTCTGCTACCGCCGCGAACGACGGACCTGTACCACTTAAACCCGCTCCTTCCGCGTGCTCCAGTGCGTCGACGGCCGGCGCCGCGGACCTGTCGAGGGCGGCGCAGTACGCGAAGCCGTTGATTGTCATGGCGTCCGCGTACTCTCCTTCAGATGCGAGGTCGAACGCATGTTCGACCGCAGGCGCAACCAGACGCGACCTTTCGACGTCAGTGTCCGCGCTACGTGCCTTCTCCGGCGGCACGTAGACGGCGACGTCTCGGCTGAAGCTCTCCCGAGCGAGGAGGTCGTCGCTGCTGTTGTCGGTGAGGACGACGCCGCCTAACATCGACGCGGCGGCGTCGTCGAAAGCCCCGGTGACTGTGACTCCGACGTCGCGCGCGGCCTCCACTCCTTCGAGAGCCGCCTCCTCGGCCTCCAGAATCAGGTCGACGGCGTCGGCTGCGGCGAGCACCGCTGCGTTGGCGGCGGCGCTGCTGCTCTTGAGGCCGCTCGCCTGCGGCACCTCGCTCTCCGTCCGCACCCGCGCACCGGCGTCGACGTCGGCTCTCTCGAGCACTCGTTCGACGCATCGCTCTATCAACCTGGAGTCGCCGCCCTCCGCGATCTCACCCTCGACGCCGTCGAATCCGTCGTCTACCTCGACCTCGGCTTGCGTCCAGAGGTCGACGGCGAACGCCGCGCCTTTCATCGTCGCGATTGCGTTGACGACAGTGGCGGCGCCGGGCGCGCGAGCGGTTCCCTTCACGCTCTCACCCCTTCGTCGAAGGGCAGCTCCTGTACCTCGGCGGAGACCCCGCCGAAGACGTGGGCGTCGCCGGCGTCGTCGTCGAGGTAACCCAGCGCTATCCAGCCGAGACGCGGGCTCTCGATGACGGAGGTGAGCTCGGCGTCTCCTTCGGCGCTGCTCCAGGCCTCGGACTCCTCGTCGGCGTCGACGTCCGCTGCAGGGGGTTCTCCGTCGAAGCTGAAGCCCACGAACCGTTCGCCGGGGCCGCCTCCACGCTGCGCCACCCGGGCGACCACCTCCTGCCCGGGGTAGCACCGTTCGAACCCCACGAGGCCGGAGGCGGCGGCGAGAGGTATCCGGTCGCGGAGGTCCCTTGATGCGGGTGCCCCGGCCTCCACCCTGAGAGCCTCCGCCTCCACGTCGTCGAGCGTCGGCAGGCCTTCGAGGACGTCGTCGGCTTCATCCGCCGCGAGAACGACGTCTACGCCTCTCTGAGCCGCCTCTACGGTGACGGCGGCGTCGGAGACGTGGTCGCGGGCTTCCGGCCCCCTGACCTCCAGCACCACGCTGTCGACGTCGTGGAACTCGACGTCCTCGCGGAACACGTTGCTCCTCCAGTCGCTGCGCAGGGATTCGGCGCGACGGCTGACGACGAGGAAGCCGTCCTCCAGCCGTCGAAGTCGGAGGGTGGCGCGGGTGCGGCCCTCCGTCGACAGCAGAAGACTCCGTCGTGTCTCACCGGCTTCGAGGTCGGCTACGGGTCTGCTGAGGATGCGGTCGAGGTGCTCTGCGGCGTCGTCGCCGGTGACGCGGAAGACGTCCTCCGGTGACCGGCGGACGGCGGCTTCCTCGACCGCTGCCGTGTACGCGTCGACGGTCACGTCTACGTCGAGATACAGGTGGTGGTGTCGCCGACTCCGGCGATGCCGTGTATCTTGCCCGCGACTATCTTCAGGAGCTCGTCGACCTCCCCTACCTCGAGCTTCGCGATGACGTCGTAGTCCCCGGTCACCGCTGTGACGTCGTTGACCTCGTCGAAGCCCTCCATCTCCTCCACTATCGACTGTATCGACCCTGTCTCACAGGTCATCAGCACGTACGCTTCTACCATACAGTGAACTGTGTGCGCCTTGGATATGGTTCTTGCCACTCGCAGCCTCTTCTCCGGGGTCCTACCTGGAGTCCCCCGTCACCTTCAGCCGCGGTAGCCGTCGAACTCCCCTGCGACCTCCTGCAGCCGTCCGGCGGCGTCGTCGCCGTACGCTATCAGCCGGACGTCCTCCAGAGACTCCGGGGTGAAGCCGTCGACCTCCCTGCAGACCACCCTCGCGCCCTCCTCCAGACCGAAGCCCGCGACACCGGTGCCGAGCATCGGCATAACCATTGACTTTGCGCCGAGGCTGTCCGCCTCCTCCAGCGAGTTCCGGGCGGCGTCCCTGATGCTCTCCTCCGTCGCCTTGCCGTCTCCGTAGTGCGGCATCGCGGCGGCGTGGACGACGTGTTCGGCGGATAGGTCGTAGGCGTCGGTGACGGCGACCTCTCCGAGGCTGACGGGTCCCTTCGACACCGCTTCCTCGTTTATCTCCTCGCCGCCTGCGCCCCGCCGGAGGGCGCCGGCGACGCCGCTACCCATCTTCAGCGAGGTGCCGGCGGCGTTGACGAGGACGTCCGCTTCCTGCGACGCTATGTCTCCCTGCACCACAGTGAACTCCATGTCTGTGTTCTGTGTTCGCATACCAGAAATAGCTTTACCTGTAATCTGTCAACTCATCTTGGTCAGAGTCCTTACACCACACAAGCGATTTAACGTTACGGGACGAATGTTAAAGTACTATGTCGTCTGATGGTTTCGGCTACGACGACGCCATAAGGGTCCTCGACCCCGACGGAGAACCCGTCGACGACGTCGAACCCCCCGAACCCGACAGCGACACCCTGCTGTCGATGTACGAGGAGATGGTGTTCGCGCGGAGGTTCGACGAACGCGCGATAAAGCTCCAGCGGCAGGGCAGGATGGGGACGTATCCCCCGATGGCGGGGCAGGAGGGCGCGCAGATAGGGAGCGCGTACGCCTTCCGTGACGGCGACAGGTTCGTCAGCAGCTACCGCGAGATGGCGGGTATGTTCAGCCGGGGCGTACCACCCGAGGACGTGCTCGCTTACTGGATGGGAGACGAACGCGGCAACAAGGTGAGGGAACACGACGTCTTCCCCGTCAACGTACCCATCGGCACCCAGGTACCGCACGCCACCGGCCTCGCCCGCGCCGACGACCTCCGCGACAGCGACCGCGTCACCGTCTGCTACTTCGGAGACGGAGCCACCAGCGAAGGCGACTTCCACGAAGGCATGAACTTCGCCGGAGTGTTCGACGTACCCGCGGTTTTCTTCTGCAACAACAACCAGTGGGCGATAAGCGTCCCCCTCGAGAAGCAGACGGCGACCGACACCATCGCCCAGAAGTCCGTCGCCTACGGCTTCGACGGCGTCGTCGTCGACGGCATGGACCCCCTCGCCGTCTACGGAGTCACCCGGCGGGCGCTCGAGAAAGCGAGAGACCCAGACGACGGCCAGCCACGACCGACGTTGATAGAGGCGGTCCAGTACCGGTACGGAGCTCACACCACGGCGGACGACCCCTCGAAGTACCGGAGCGAGGAGGAGGTCGATCGGTGGCGGGAACGCGACCCCATCCCCCGCCTGGAGAGCTACCTCCGCCGCGAAGACCTGCTCGACGACAGCGGGGTGGAGGAGGTGCGGGAGCGGTGTGAGGAACGCCTGGAGGAAGCCGTGGAGGCGGCGGAGGAGCTGCCGCCACCCGAGGTATCCGACATCTTCAGCTACGTCTACGAGGAGGAGACGGAGGAGCTCCGCCGACAGAGAGAGGAGGCCGGACGATGGGCGTGAACGCTCGCGCCGACGAAGACGAGGAGGAAGAGGCGACGGAGGAGATGACGCTGGTGGAGGCCGTCCGCGACGGACTCCGGACGGAGATGACGCGCGACCCAGACGTCGTCCTCTTAGGGGAGGACATCGGCGAGAACGGAGGAGTGTTCCGCGCCACCGAAGGCCTCCTCGACGAGTTCGGCGAAGACAGGGTCACCGACACCCCTTTGAGCGAGAGCGGCATCGTAGGCGCCTCAGTCGGCATGGCCGCCGCCGGCCTGCGTCCCGTCGCCGAGATACAGTTCATGGGGTTCATCTACCCCGCAGTCGACCAGATCTTCAGCCACGCCGCCCGACTCCGCACCAGAAGCCGTGGCGACTACAGCTGCCCCCTCGTGGTGCGCGCACCCTACGGAGGAGGCATCAAAGCACCGGAACACCACAGCGAGAGCACCGAGGCCTTGTTCGCGCACTACCCCGGACTCAAGGTAGCGATACCGAGCACTCCGTACGACGCCAAGGGCTTGCTGGCGTCCGCGGTACGCAGCCCCGACCCCGTGGTCTTCCTCGAGCCCAAGCAGATCTACCGCGCGTTCAGGGAAGAGGTACCCACCGGCAGCTACACGGAACCCCTCGGTGAAGCCCGCGTAAGGCGGGAGGGCGACGACGTCTCCGTCTTCACCTGGGGTGCGATGACCCCGGCGTGTCTGAAGGCGGCGGAGGAGGTGGACGCCTCCGTGGAGGTA
Organism: Euryarchaeota archaeon Ods02; assembly: GCA_028751075.1. Taxonomy (GTDB): domain Archaea; phylum Halobacteriota; class Halobacteria; order Halobacteriales; family Halorutilaceae; genus JAQZDA01. The sequence goes on from JAQZDA010000004.1 coordinate 53,717, forward strand.
GTAGACCTCAGGTCGTTGTCGCCGCTCGACCGCGACGCCATCGAGGAGTCTTTCTCGAAGACCGGCCGCGCCGTCGTCGTCCACGAGGCCCCGCGGACCGCGGGCTTCGGCGCCGAGGTGGTGGCTACGGTGCAGGAGAGAGCGCTCGGCTGGCAGGAGGCACCGGTCGTCCGGGTCACTGGTTTCGACGCGCCTTACCCGCTCTACAGACTGGAAAAGTATTATCTACCTGGCGTGGAACGTATAGTCGAAGGAATGCAACGTGCAGTAGATTTCCGGATATAGAGCTCCGATAATATGACACGCGACTTCAGGCTCCCCGACGTCGGCGAAGGCATCAGAGAGGCCGAGGTCATCAAATGGATGGTCGACATCGGCGACACCGTCGTCGAGGACCAGGGGGTTCTCGAGGTCGAGACCGACAAAGCCATCATAGAGATACCGTCGCCAGTCGACGGAGTCGTCGCGGAGAAGCTCTACGACGAAGGAGAGACAGCGGAAGTAGGAGACGTCATAGTGCGTTTCGAGACCGACGAGATCCAGACGCCGGAGACCGACGGCAGCGCGGCAGGTGCCGCGGCGCCGGAGAAGCCAGACGAAGGCGGCAGTGGAGATGGAGGCGGGTCTCCGGCGTCGAAGAGCGGCCGGGTGTTCGCCGCACCCTCCACCCGCAGGCTCGCCCGCGAGAGAGGAGTCGACATCACCGAGATAGAGGGATCGGGCTCCGGCGGAAGGGTGACTCGGTCCGACGTCGAACGCGCTGCGGAGGAGAAGGACGAAGAAGACGTGCCGATGGAGGTGGCGAAACGCAGGGCTGCGAAGGAGTTCGAACGCAGGAAATGGATGGACGACGAGGAGGAGGAAGACGAGGACGAAGGCACGGGTCTAGACGGCTACGAACCAGCGTTCCAGGACGACGAAGACGAAGAACCGGAGGACGAGGACGGCATCATAGTCGGGGACGAGGACGGTGTCGAGCACGAGCGAGAGGTCAGCGAACCGACGGACCCGGATGTAAGCGGGGATGTCGAGCAACCGGACGTTCCACAGCCGGAGGGCGACGAGGAACCCGTGTCCCGGGAGCCGGAGGAAGAGGACGGACTGACTCCGGAGTTCACCGACGACGTCGTCGAACACGAGGACGACGGCCTCACCCCTGAGTTCGAGGAAGAGGGCGACGAACCCGAGGACGAGGAGATGCTGGACGACGGCCTCACACCCGAGTTCGACGAAGAGGTGGCTTACGCCGACGAGGACGACGAAGACGACGGCCTCACACCCGAGTTCGAACGGAACTCCACCACAGTCGACAGGACGTCGATGGCTCCCGAGTTCACAGGAGGAGACGAGGACGAACCGGAGTCAGATGGCTTCGACGAAGGACCGGAGGCGGAGGAGCTTGACGCCGCATCATCCGGGGAGACAGGAGCCGCTGACGCGGATGACGTCGGCGTCCCTGCGGAGTATGAAACCCCGGGAGGAGAGGAAGCCAGGGGACAGGTAGGCGGAGGTGAAGCCGTGGACTCCGCCGACCTCGCCGGCGACGACACCGTGTTCGAGGACGTATCCGAGAGAGTTGTAGACCGAGACGAAGACCCGGGAGGCGGTGACGAAGCCACCGAAACAGGGGGGACGCAGTCCGAGGAGCCGGTGGAGACCGGGGCTGACGAGGGTGAGGGACGTGAAAGCCGGGATGACGCAGGGGAAGGGGTCGGTGTAGAACCAGACGATGGAGCGGAGGGAACCCCGGCGGCGGACTACGGAGACGATGTAGCGACGGAGGAAGCGATGGACTACGGTGGCTCGGAAGGGATGGAGGAGGCCGGGGACGACGTCGACCGCGGCGGCGTCGACGCGGAGGCCGAAGCCGGTGGAGAAGCCGGTGAAGCTGGCAGGCCGAGAGACTCAGGTGGCTCCGCGGCAGCCGGATCCGTGGAACACGAGGAAGAGGTCGAAGGTGGACGGGGAACGGCCCCCTCCGCCGAAGAAGCCTCCGAAGATGGAGCGGACGAGACGTCGCCGGAAGACGACGTCGACGAGGTCCGGCGAGAGCTACCTTACACCGGCGTCCGACGACGTATCGGAGAACGGCTCTCGGAGGCCGTCGACCGGCCGCTCGTCACCCATCACGACGACGTCGACGTCACCCGGCTCGCGGAGGTGAAGGACGAGGTCGACGACGTCACCTACACGCCTTTCGTCGTGAAAGCCGTCGTCGCCGCATTGGAGAACCACCCCGAGCTCAACTCCACGCTCGACGTCGAAGGCGAACGCATCCTCCTCCACGACCGTTACGACGTCGGAGTGGCGACGGCGACCGACGACGGCTTGCTCGTGCCAGTCCTCAGGGACGCCGAAGAGAAGGACGTCGCCGCGCTCTCGGAGGAGCTCGACGACCTCGTCGAACGGGCGATGAACCGCGACCTCGCGCCGGAGGAGATGAAGGACAGCACCTTCACCGTCACCAACGTCGGAGCCATAGGCGGCGAGTACTCGACGCCTATAGTCAACGGCGACGAGACCGCGATACTCGCCGTCGGCCGCGTGAAAGAGAAACCACGGGTCGTCGACGGCGCGGTGAAGCCGCGACACGTCGTCACGCTGTCGTTGACCTTCGACCACCGCGTCGTCGACGGCGCGGAGGCCGCCAGGTTCACGAACGAAGTCCGAAGGTATCTTAGGAAGCCCGCGCTACTACTGGTGGACTGACATGGTCGTCGGAGAGCTTCCACAGGAGACCGAGCTAGCGGTGGTCGGAGGAGGACCGGGAGGGTACACCGCGGCGTTGCGGGCGGCGAAGCAGGACGTCGACGTCGCCCTGATAGAGGAGGACGCCGTCGGAGGCACCTGCCTGAACAGCGGCTGCATCCCCTCGAAGGCGTTGATACACGCCGCCGACACCCTTCAGAGCACGCGTGAAGCCGACGAGATAGGGATAGAGGCGGAAGCCCACGTGAACTACCGGCAGACCAGGGACTGGATGGACGCGGTCGTCGGCGGCATGGGCGACGGCGTGAGGTCGCTCTGTGACGCCCACGACGTCTCCGTCGTCGAAGGACGAGCGAGGTTCACCGCACCGGACGCCCTGCAGGTCGAAGGCGTCGGCTCCATCGAGTTCGACAGCGCGGTCGTCGCCACCGGCAGCAGGGCTATCGAGCTCGAAGCCTTCGAGTTCGACGGAGACTACGTCGTCGACAGCGAGACCCTGCTGGGGCGGGAGGAGCTACCGGACTCCCTCGTCGTAGTCGGCGCCGGTTACATCGGGATGGAGCTGTCGACGGCGCTGACGAAGCTCGGCGTCGACGTCCGCGTCGTCGAAGCCATGGACTCCGTGTTACCGCAGTACCCCGACGGCCTCACGCGTTACGTGGAAAGACGGGCGCGGGAGCTAGGTGTCGAGCTTTCGCTGGGGGAGCAGGCGGTGGACTGGGTGCCGTGGAAGGACGGCGTCGAGGTCGTCACCGACGACGGCGAACAGGAGCACGAGTACGGCGCCGACCACGTCCTCGTCGCAGTGGGACGCGAACCCCGCACTGACTGCGGGCTAGAGGAAGCCGACGTCCAGGTCGACGAAGACGGCTTCGTCGTCACCGACGAACAGACGCGGACCACCAACGAAGACGTCTACGCCGTAGGAGACGTCGCAGGCGAACCCATGCTCGCTCACCACGCCTCCTACGAAGCCCGCGTAGCGGCGGACGTCGTCGCGGGACAGGAGGCGGCCTTGGATCAGCAGGCGGTGCCCGCCGCCGTCTACACCGACCCCGAAATAGCGTCGGTGGGTATGACGGAGGACGAAGCGGAGGAGCACGGCTTCGACGTCGCTGTCGGCGAATCTCGTTTCGGCGCGAACGGCCGCGCGGTGACGCGGAACGACGTCGCGGGCTTCGTCCGCGTGGTAGCGGACGGGGAAGCGGGCTTCGTCCTCGGCGGCCATGTCGTAGGACCGGAGGCTTCGGAGCTTGTGTCGGAGCTCGCTCTCGCCGTCGAAATGGGTGCGACGGTGCAGGACGTCGAAGCCACCATCCACGCCCATCCTACGCTCTCCGAAGCAGTTATGGAGGCCGCCGCGGACTGCGAGGGTAAAGCCATACACAGCATGGACAGGTAGCTGTGGAGGCTGGAGGAACTCGATACATGCCGGAAGCATCAAGGAAGGTAGAGGGAGGTAAGATGGTGAAGCTCTCCGTCGAAGACGACAGGGTATCGGTGACGGGGGACTTCTTCATGCACCCCGAGGAGGAGGTGGCGGGCGTCGAAGACGTGGTTGCAGAACACGTCGATGCCGAAGTAGATGAGATAGAGGAAGCAGTGGAAGGATACCTCAGCGGGAACGACGTCGAGCTGCTCGGCGTCTCCACGAGAGACATCGCGGAGCTAGCGGTGGAGGCGAGAGGATGACCGACAGGGAGTGGAGGGTGGTTCCATTGGAGACCCACGACGCCTACACGAACATGGCGCTGGATGAAGCGGTGTCGGAGAAGATCTCCACCGGCGAACAACCCCCCACCGTGAGGTTCTACCGGTGGCAGCCTTCGGCGTGCTCCGTCGGCTACTTCCAGTCATTAGAGGAGGAGGTCGACCTCGAGGAATGCCGGGACGGAGGGATAGACTGGGTGAGGCGGCGGACAGGGGGCGGAGCTGTCTACCACGACTACGAAGGCGAGGTCACGTACAGCGTGATAGCGCCGGAGGAACTGTACCCGGACGACCTCACGGAGAGCTACCGCGTGATATGCGGACGCGTCATCGACGCCCTCGACCGACTCGGCCTCGACTCCGAGTTCGTACCTATAAACGACATCGTGTCGGAGGGGAAGAAGATAAGCGGGAACGCTCAGACCCGTCGGAAGGACGTATTGCTGCAGCACGGCACCGTGCTCCACGAGGTCGACCCAGAGAGGATGTTCACCTACCTGCAGCCCGACGTCGACAAGGTCAGCGACAAGCTAGTGGAGGACGTCAGGCAGCGAGTCACCAGCGTTAAAGAGCAGGCGGACGTCGACATCCAGGACACCTACGAGGCGATGCGTGAGGCGTTCACCGAGGGACGTGACGCAGACGAAGGTGGGGTGACGGAGGGGGAACGCGAGCGGGCGAAGGAGCTCGTGGAGGAACGGTACCGGTCGGAGAGCTGGAACCGGATGAAGTGACGGTTACAGACTCTACTTCTCCGCCGAACACCTCCTTCTTCTAACCTGTTCTTGGTTCTGCTTCGTCTAACGCGTGTTCGAGGTACAGCTCGCCGGCGCGGTAGCTGCTGCGGACGAACGGCCCCGACGCCACGTACTCGAACCCCATCTCCAGCGCTCTGTCTTCGAGCCCGTCGAACTCCTCCGGCGGCACCCATCGTTCTACGGGGACGTGGTCGCTGCTGGGCTGCATGTACTGTCCGAGGGTGACGATGTCGACGTCTACGGCGCGGAGGTCCTCTAGCGTCTCGACCACCTCCTCCCGGGTTTCGCCGACGCCGAGCATCAGCGAGCTCTTCGTGTACTCCGCCCCCATCTCCTTCGCCCGCCGCAGAACCTCCAGCGAGCGCCTGTAGCCCGCGCGAGGGTCGCGGACGTGGTCCTGCAGCCGCTCCACGGTCTCGACGTTGTGGGCGACGACCTCGGGTTCGCTGTCGACGAGGGTCGCGAGGTCGTCCGTGTCGCCCTGTAAGTCCGGTATCAGGGCTTCGACGAGGGCGTCCGAGACGTGGTGTATCGCCTCTACGGTGGAGGCGAAGTGCTCTGCGCCGCCGTCGGGTAGGTCGTCGCGGTCCACCGAGGTGACGACCGCGTAGTCGAGGCCGATCTCCTCGACGGCGCCGGCGACCTTCGCCGGCTCCAAGGGGTCGAGCTCCTCGCCTCCGCCGGTGTCGACGTCGCAGAAGCCGCAGCCCCGGGTGCAGGTGTCACCCATCAGCATGAACGTCGCGGTGCCTTCGTCGCTCCAGCATTCGTCGACGTTGGGACAGCTGGCTTCCTCGCATACGGTGACGAGATCGCGTTTCCGGAGCGCCTCCCTCACGTGTTCGAAGCTGTCGCGGTCCGCCTTCCACTCCTGACGGAGCCACGGTGGTTTGTCGGCGCTCGCCATATTCGAAGTATACGCACCCCGGACGTATCAAGCTTCATGCGTCCGCTTCACCCGACCTCCACCAGCTCGTAATCTTGTCTGCCGACGCGGACACGCATCCATCCCCGTAGCTCGTCGTCCAACGCAGGGTCACCGGTGTCGACCTTCAGACCATCTAGCTCCCGGAGCTTCTCGGGTGAAGCGAGCACCTCTAGCTCCGCCTGCCGGACCACCTCAGGTGTTATCTGCTGGTTGCCGCGGCCGAACACGAAGCCCTGGCCGCCGATGGGGGAGACCGCGACCACGTTCCGCTCACCGAGGTGCTGCAGTATCTCGTCGGCGGAAGCGTCACGTACCACTGCTTCGCCGTCCCTCCATACGTCCACCCCCAGATGCGTCGGCTCGAAACCTAACCTTCGTTTCACCTCCGCCATCGTGCCGCCGGGCCCGAGGACGTATGTGACGTCGTCTTCGACGGCTTCGATGAACCCCCGGGCGAGCGCTTCAGCTTCACCCTGCGAACGGGACTTCCGCGGCTGGACGTCGGCGGAGACGGGAACGTCGAGCACTCCTCTCACATAGAGGTCGACTTGGCCGCCTCGGAAAGCTTCCTCGTCGACGTCGACGACGTCCCTCGCCTCCGTCTCCATGTACCTGGCTGCCACGCGTCCCGCGTCCTCCGGCGTCTCCGCGAAAACCGCGGAGTAGATCTTGACGCCTGCGGGTACGCCGAACGCCGGTGTCTCCGTTTCCGCGTCGGAGAGGGCGTCTGCGACGTCGCTGGCGGTTCCGTCGCCGCCGACGAACAACAAGAGGTCGACGTCCATGGCGACGAGCTGCTTCACGGCTTCACGGGTGTCCCCCGCGGAGGTGGTGTATATCTCGCCGCCTGCGTCGACGACCTCCGGCGTGAACCCTGCTTCTCTCGCGGCTCGTTCACCCATGTCGCCGGAGGCTGCGACTACCTCCGCCTCGGGGTCCGCGTCCCCGAAAGCGATGAGGGCACGGTGTGCGCGTTCGCCGGCACGGGGTTCCGCGCCCCGCTCTCGGGCTTCGTCGACGACGTCGTCGGTGCCTTTGAGAGCTACCGCTCCACCCATGCCTGCGACGGGGTTGACGACTACTCCTACCTTCACCACCTCAAGGTTACATCTCGCGGGGTTTATGGGCTGTGGAGCGGGACATGGAAACTCATTACTTCGGCGCGTCCTACCTCCGGCTATGGAACGCAGTCCGCCTCTCCACAGCGTGCACGAGGAGCACGGTGCACGCACCACGGAGTTCGGCGGATGGACGATGCCGGTGAGGTACGGTTCGACGAAGCAGGAGCACCGCGCCGTCAGAGAAGCGGTGGGGAAGTTCGACGTCAGCCACATGGGACGCGTCCGCGTACGAGGTGACGACGCCGTCGAGCTCACCGACCGGTTGACGACGAACGACGTCTCCGGGCTCGCGGTCGGTGAAGCCCATTACTCCACGGTCGTCGACGAAGACGGCTATTTGATCGACGACGTCCTCGTCTACAGGATGGCGGACGACGACTGCATGTTCGTCCCCAACGCCGGCAACGACGGAGAGATGGTAGACCGATGGAGAGAGCACGGAGACAGATGGGGTCTGGACGCCAGCGTGGAGAACTCGACGGAGGACACCGGTATGGTCGCGGTGCAGGGCCCCGACAGCTTAGACGCGGTGTCCGCGGTCGCGGACGACCTAGGCGTCGACGGCTTGAGCTCTCTCGACCGGTTCGAGTGGACGTGCGGCTACTTCGCCGACGCAGGCGGCGTGGTGTCGCGGACGGGTTACACGGGGGAAGAAGGGTTCGAGCTAGTGGTCGACGCCGACGACGCCGAGACGGTGTGGCGGGAGCTGGAGGCGGAGCCCTGTGGCCTCGGCGCCCGCGACACCCTGCGTTTGGAGATGGGTTTCCTCTTGGCGGGCAACGAGTTCGACCGCGGCGACAACATGAGGGCGCCGTGGGAGGCCGGCGTCGGCTTCGTAGTCGACCTATCGACCGACTTCGTCGGACGTGACGCGCTGGAGGCTAAGGAAGACGACGTCGACGAACGCCTGGTGGGGTTCGTGCTGGAGGAACGCGGCGTCCCACGTCACGGCTACACCATCGAGGTCGACGGCGAGAAGGTCGGCGTAGTGTCAAGCGGAACGATGAGCCCGTCGCTCGACGAACCCATCGGACTCGGATACGTGGACGTAGAGCACGCTGAAGAATGCGCGGAGATACAGGTCGTCGTACGCGACGAACCAAAGAGAGCCAGAGTGGAGGAGCCACCGTTCGTCTGAGGGAGAACAAGACAAGGATGAACTTCGAGATACCGGATGAACTGCTTTACACGACTTCGCACGAGTGGATAGACCCCGACTCCGGACGAGTCGGCATCACGGATTACGCGCAGGACGAGCTAGGGGACATCGTCTTCGTCGACCTACCTGGGGAGGGAGAGACCGTGGAGGCGGGTGAGGCGTTCGGCGTCATAGAGAGCATCAAAGCCGTCGGCGACCTGTACTCGCCGGTGGACGGCGAGGTCGAAGACGTGAACGCCGACCTGGAGATGCAGCCGGAGATGGTGAACACCGACCCCTACGGAGAAGGCTGGATGATACAGGTAGAGTACGAGGACGTCGACGGCTTGCTGTCGGCGGAGGAGTACGAGGGGGAGATCTAGTGACGGAGAGCCCGTACACCCCGCATTCGCGGGAGGACGTCGAGCAGATGCTCGGCGAGGTCGGCGTAGCCTCTGTCGAGGAGCTGTTCGACGTACCCCAGGAGCTGCGTTACGAGGGAGGGTTCGACGTCGAGGCGAAGTCGGAGAAGGAGACCGTCGAACACGTCTCCAAGCTGTTGGAGGAGAACGACGACGTCGTCGAGTTCGTCGGCGGCGGCCACTACAGCCACTACGTACCCAGCGTCGTCGACCATCTAGCGGACAGGAGCGAGTTCCTGACGTCGTACACCCAGTACCAGCCTGAGGTCTCGCAGGGTTTCCTTCAGGCGTTGTTCGAGTACCAGTCACTGCTGGTGGAGCTCACGGGGCTGGAGGTGGCTAACGCCTCCGTCTACGACGCCGCCTCCGCCCTCGGTGAAGCCGCTCTGATGGCGGCGCGGGTCGAAAGCGGAAGCCGCGTCCTCGTCCCCGACGACCTCTACCGCGGCCGCCGGAGCGTGCTGGAGAACTACGTCGAAGGCGCGGGCCTCAACGTCGAAGGCTACCCGACGGAGAGAGGTAACGCCGACGTCGACGCGCTGGAGGAGCTGGTGGACGACGACGTCGTCTTCGTCTACCTGGAGTCCCCCAACCGCTGCGGCGCCGTCGAGGAACGGGCGAGCGAGGTCGGCGGGCTATCTGACGACGTCGACGCCGTGTTCTGCGTGGGCTCCGACCCCGTCGCGCTCGCGTTGCTGGAGCCGCCTGCCGCGGTTGGAGCGGACGTCGTCGTCGACGACGCCTCCGTGCTCGGCGTCAGTGCCGCGTACGGCATGGGCTGCGGGTTCTACGTGACGCGAGAGGAGTACGTTCGTCAGGTACCCGGCCACCTCGTGGGCGCTGCGCCGGACGCCGACGGCAGGAGGGCGTACACCCTCACGCTGCAGACGCGGGAGCAGCATATACGGAGGGAGCGCGCGACGTCGAACATCTGCACCAACCAGGCGTGGATGGCGTTGCGCGCCGCTATACACGCTTCTCTCCTTGGACCGGAGGGGTTGGTGGATCTCGCGGAGCGGTGCGTGGAGCTTCCGCATGACGTCGCCAGCCGGTTCGACGAAGTCGACGGTGTCACGGCGCCGGCGTTCGACCGATATTACTTCCGGGAGTTCGTCGCCGAAGTAGATGGTGACGCTGAGAAGGTGGCGGGCGATCTCCTCGAAAGGGGGTACGTCGTCGGCGTCGACTCGGGTTCACGTCTCCGAGTATGCGTCACCGAGGTCAACGAGGACGAAGTCGACGGCCTCGTCGACGCACTGGAGGAGGTGATGGGGTGACGTACGATCAGGCGCGGTGGACGCGCGACGGAGTGTTCGAACCCCTGACGGTGGAGAAGGACTCGACGGAGGTGGAGGTGGAGTCCGCGCTGCCGGACGATCTCACGCGGGATAAGCTGGAGCTGCCGGAGCTGTCGGAGCCAGAGGTCGCCGGCCACTACATCCGGCTGTCGCAGATGAACTACGGCGTCGAGTCCGGCCCCTACCCCCTCGGCAGCTGTACGATGAAGTACAACCCGCCGTTCACGGAGGATCTGGCTGGGCTTGAGTCCGCTGCTGTGCATCCCGAGCGGGAGGAGTCCGTGCAGGGCACTCTCGCTCTGATGCACGGGTTGCAGCGGCATCTCGAGGTCATAGGAGGCGTCGACGCGGTGTCGCTTCAGCCGCCGGCGGGGGCGGCCGGCGAGTACGCGGGCCTGTTGATCGCGCGCAGCTACCACGAGAGCCGAGGTGACGAACGCGGCGAGGTCGTGGTGCCGGACACGGCGCACGGCACGAACTTCGCGTCGGCGGCGATGGCTGGTTTCAGCGTGGTGAAGGTGCCGAGCGGGGACGACGGCCGCGTCGACCTCGACGCATTGGAGGCCGCGGTCGGCGAGGATACTGCGGCGTTCATGGTGACGAACCCGAACACCCTCGGGGTGTTCGAGCGCGAGATAACGGAGGTTGCGGAGGTTGTGCACGACGCCGGCGGACTGATGTACTACGATGGCGCGAACCTCAACGCCCTGTTGGGGCAGGCGCGTCCCGGCGACATGGGGTTCGACGTCATGCATTTCAACCTCCATAAGACGTTCGCTACGCCGCACGGCGGCGGTGGCCCGGGTGCCGGTCCCGTCGGCGTGGTGGAGGAGCTCGCGGGCTATCTGCCGGAGCCCCACGTGAGGGAGGACGGTGACGGGGGTTTCGAGCTGTATCGGCCGGAGGACTCCATCGGGAAGGTGCATGGCTTCCACGGGAACTGGCTGGCGCTGGTGAAGGCGTACGCGTACATCGAGCGTCTGGGTGAGGAGGGTCTCTGTAGCGCGAGCGAGATGGCGGTGTTGAACGCTAACTACCTCGCGGAGCGTATCCCGTTCGAGGTTCCGTACTCGCCGTTCCACCACGAGTTCGTGGCGAGCGCGGAGCGGGATGCGGCGGAGGTGGCGAAGAAGATGCTGGATCACGGAGTGCATCCGCCGACGACGAAGTGGCCTGAGATAGTGGACGAGGCGTTGATGACGGAGCCTACGGAGGTGGAGGGCGTCGACGGATTAGAGGTTCTGGCGGAGGCGTTCCACGCGGCTGCGGAGGCGGACGACGAGGATCTGGCGGAGTCTCCGCAGCGCACTACCTCCCGTCGCATCGATCAGGTGAAGGCGGCTCGTGAACCCGTGCTTTCGTGGCGAGACCTCGACATCGAGAAGTAGAGCGCGGGCTCGGACACGGCGACACGGGTACAGCTTACATGGGGCTTCTTTGCACCTTGTTCTGACACAAGCTGTTCTGGCTTCTGAGGTAGGGTCTGTTACGTAGCTCCCGCTGTAGGTTGTTAGCAGCAAGAGGGGAAATCGCTGGGGAGTGGCTAGCTCGTCGTTTTGACGCGACGACCTATTACCTACGGACGTGGTGGCTCACGTCCTCACTCCAAAGGAAGACGTGGGTGTACTAAAACCTTACGAGAAGGATATCATTTGTGATATTTGTGGATTCTTTGCTGGTATCATCAGAGGAGGGGGGTTCCTGGGTCACCATCACCCGTTGCCGGAGTTGTAGAGATCGTCAGAGCGACGCAACCGATACCTAATGTCTCCCTGTCACATGTCGAATCCCGGTCTAGAGATACGTAGATTTCGGAGTTTGTGTAATCGAGATGGTAGCTCGGTGAGGACGAAACCGTTTTACTTCGCCGTGGTGTATTGGCGGCAGGACAAATGGAAAGCAGCAAAGCGAAGATGTTATCGGACCTGATAATCAGCAGCTCCTGGAGAGGGGGTTAACCTATGGTGTTCAAGAAGCTACGTGATAGGCTATCTGGCAGTACTTCCTCCTCAGGAAGCTCGGAGGTCGTCATGCCGGGCGACTCCAAGGTCGTGAACAAGGTAAGCGGAGAGGTCGACCTCTCGAGGGAGGAGACGGAGGAGGTCGTCCGGAGGTTCCAGCAGTTCAGCTACTCGATGAAGGACATGATAGAGGAACAGGCGGTAGAGGGAGCGTCCGCTGCGGAGCAGGCGAAGGGAGAGGGCTCCCCCACCTTCATCTACACCGTCTACGAGAACGAAAGCGTCCTCGCGGTCGGGGGTGCGAAGACGATGATGCTCGGGCTCGCGGAGCAGCTCGACTACGACAGCGTGGAGACGAAGGCCGTGACGCGAGCGCATCGGTTGGCGGCGCAGAACCTCGGTCTGGCGGAGCACATGGTGATGGACGACGTCTACATGGTCCCAAGGGATAGACGCTGGGGCGAGAACGTCGAGGAGCCACAGGAGGTTGAGAGGGTGAGGCAGAGTCGACAGCGTGACGGAGATGATGGAGCCGAGGTAGAGAGACGGCGTGAGCAGGTGGAGGATGTGCAGGAATCCGGCCACCGGCTGCAACTCCCCGAAGGACTCGCCGAAAGCCTCGACGTCGGCTCGGAGAGGGTAGTCGGCGTCGAAGTCACCGCGGACGGAGACGCGGTGGCGCTGGAGTTCGACCCGCGTAGAGCGAAGAAGACGGAGTGGGTGGCTGTTCTCGAACCCGGGGGTTCGATAGCCGTCCCCGCCGGCATCGCAGACGCCGTCGTCGTCGAGGACCAGGAGATATCCTGGAGGGCCTCCGATGGAGCGCTGACCGCGGTCAGGGAGAGTCTCTCAGAGCTACGTCCCGGCGGCGAAGAGGCGGTGAGGACCAGCCTTGTCGAGGACAACATCGAGGGAAGCTACCGCGCCACCCTGCCTAGCCGGCACGCGAACCAGGCAGGAGCGTACGAGGACGACACCGTCAGCCTCTACGTCGACGCCCACGACGGAGAGCTCTACCTCGTGGTCGCCGCCAGACACAACGAGTACACACCACTCGCAGTCGACGTAGAGAACATCGGTAGCACGGGCACAGATATGCTCAGCCTGACGCTGCCTGAACCCACTCCGGAGATGCTCGGCGTCGAAGGAGAGCAGCCCGTGGAGTGGTCGCTGTCGGGTGACAGGCTGGTCGGCGACGTAGTCTGAAGCAACCACCTGATCTATCCCCCGCCCTTCACGCTAGAAAGCGAGGTGTTCTCGGCACATGTGCCTGGGTCTGCCGTCCTCGTAATGCGTCACCCCGACCTTGCCCGGCGTACCTCCACGATGTCCCTCCGTCTCCTCGGGTTCGAGGAAGACGTCGTCGCCGCAGACGTCACAGGTGACCTTCTTCGCCATGTGCGGAAATACGCATGCTAAAGGCTTAATCCTGACGACGTCTGACAACCCCGCTTCCGGAGAGGTCCGGTGGTCCATGAAACACGATAATCAGTTGCATCGGTCGTTCAGTCGTCGGATAGATAGCTGTCGACGAAGGCGTAGACGACTATCGCCGCCACCGTCGAACCGATCCAGCCTCCGGTCAACGTCAGCGTCGCCAGGAAAGCCAGCGCCGCGAGCAAGATCTGAATCCGGGGGAGGCGTAACCCCACGGCCTCCTTCCCGCGATCCCATCCACCATCAGATCCATCGACGTCGTCTGGACCCTCTTCCATCACGCCCACCTCTCCCAAAGAGACGGTGATAGACGAAGGAAGAGGTCGGGAGACAAGTCAGAAGACGGAGAAGTTTCGCAGGAGACCACTTCAGACGAACCTAGTAGCTGCGTACCTTGGGCTCGTACTTCTTGATCTCGACGTCCTCGTACTCCACGCGTGGTCCGTCGTCGCCGGGGTAGACGAGCGTGTGCTTCAGCCAGTTCTCGTCGTCGCGCTCCTGATGTTCGTACCTCCAGTGAGCGCCCCGGGATTCGTCACGTTCGAGCGCGCCGAGGGTGATGGCTTCCGCGCAGTCGATGATGCTCCGGAGCTCCAGCGCCTGCACGAGGTCGGTGTTGAAGGTGTCGCTGGTGTCGTGGACGTTCACGCTCTCGTAACGTTCGCGGGCGTCGCGCACAATCTCCAGCGCCTCCTCCAGACCTTCCTCACTTCGGAAGACGTTCACGTGCTCGGTCATCGCCTCCTGGACGTCCGCACGTATCTCGCTCTGATGTTCGCCGCCGCTGCGGTCCTTCAGCTCCTCCACGCGGCTCTGTTCCTCAGCGACAACGTCTTCGACGGCGGACTTCGAGGTGTTCGTCAGGTGGTTTTCGGCGGCGTGGCGGCCGCTGCGTTTACCGAACACCACGAGCTCCAGCAGTGCGTTGCCGCCGAGGCGGTTGGCGCCGTGCACGCTGACACATGCGGCTTCGCCGACGGCGTACATCCCCGGTAGCTCCGTCGCACCGTGGCTGTCGCAGGCGATTCCGCCCATGATGTAGTGCTGGCCGGGCTTCACCGGTATCGGCTCCGTCACCGGGTCGACGTCCTCGAAGTCACGCGCTAGCTCGAGTATCTGCGCGAGGCGTTCCTCTATCTTCTCCTCGCCGAAATGCGTGAGGTCGAGGTGGACGCAGCCGTCCTCGAAACCCCTTCCTTCCTCGACCTCCGTGAGCTCCGCGCGGCTGACTACGTCGCGGCTCGCGAGCTCGCCGTCGTTGGGGGCGTACCCGCGTTCGAACATGAACCGTTCGCCCTCGCTGTTGTACAGTATCCCGCCTTCTCCGCGGCAGCCCTCCGTGATGAGGATACCCGTCGACGGCAGCGTCGTCGGATGGAACTGCACGAACTCCATGTCCTCCATGGGTACGCCGGCGCGGTAGGCGATTGACATGCCGTCGCCGGTGCAGCTGACGGCGTTCGTGGTGTGGCTGAACACCTCTCCGACGCCTCCTGTTGCGAAGATGGTGGCGCCGGCCTGGAAGCCTTCGACGCGTCCCGTCTGTATGTCGACGGCGACTACGCCGTGACACTCTCCGTCTTCCTTGACGGCGCGGGTGACGTAGTACTCGTCGTAGACGGTGATGCCGCGTTTCATCACCTGCTCGTACAGGGTGTGCAGGAGCATGTGGCCGGTCTTGTCGCTGGCGTACGTCGTCCTGGGGAACGACAGCCCGCCGAACGCCCGCTGCGCCATCCTGCCGTCTTCGTCCCTGCTGAACGCCATCCCCATGTTCTCCAGTCGGACTACCTCACTGGGGGCGTCCTCCGTCATCGCTTCGATGGCGTCCTGGTCGCCGATGTAGTCGCTGCCTTTCACGGTGTCGTAGGCGTGGTCCTCCCAGTCGTCCTCGTCCTTCAGCGCGGCGTTGATTCCGCCTTCGGCGGCGCCCGTGTGCGAACGCACGGGATGTAGCTTGGTGACCAATGCGACGTCGGCGCCTTCCTCGTGTGCGGCGATGGCTGCGCGTAAGCCTGCGCCACCTGCTCCGACTACGATGACTTCGTGGCTGTGCATCCTATCGCCTCCAGAAAGCTAGCTTCTGCTTGGTTGCGTCGCGCGACATCTCCATTATAGCCTCCGTCGGACTGATACCCTTCGGACATACCTCGGTGCAGTTGAACTGCGTGTGACACCGGTAGATACCGTGTGCATCCTCCAGCAGCCGGAGTCTGTTCTTCCGGGCTTCCTCGCCCTCGCGTTCGTCTTTGTAGAACCTGTAGGCTTTCGCGAGCGCCGCCGGACCCTTGAACCGGTCGTCCGTTCCCGCGGGACTGCAGCTCGACGTGCATGCGCCGCACCAGATGCAGTCGAGCACGGTGTCGATGTTCTTCCGGTTCTCCGGACTCTGCAGGAACTCCTCCCCTGTCTCGGGTTCGTGGCTCGGCTGGAACCACGGTTCGACCGCCTCCATCCGGTCGTAGAACCCCTCCATGTCGACGACGAGGTCGCGGATGACGTCGAACCGCGGCAGAGGTTCGACCTTCACGGGTTCCCCAACCTCCTTCACCAGGGTGTTGCAGGCGAGACGTTGTTTGCCGTTGATGTACAGTGCGTCGCTGCCGCACCGCGCCATCCTGCAACTGTGTCGGACGGTGAGGGAGGCGTCCTCCGTGTCCCGTATCTCTATCAATGCGTCGAGCACCGTCGTGCCTTCCTCGGCGTCGACGGTGTAGCTCTCGAACCGTGGTTCGTCGTCTTCCTCTGGTACGTACCGGAAGACCTCTAGCTCCACCGATCCAACCTCCGTCGCCGCGTCAGCTTCGGATTCTGTCTGTGTTGTAGCCATATCTTGGTTCACCTCAGGGTGCGAAGAAAGCGTAGAATATCAGAACACCTTGTATCAGCAGTACGACGCTCAAGACCGTGAAGAAGTACCGGCTGAGGCGTTCTATCTTCTCTCCGGGGTTCTGTTCGACGACGATGTTGTGGACGCCGTACATGCCGTGGAAGACTGAGAACGCCAGCAGCAGGAGTGCGCTCGCCTGATACATGACGGCGCTCATGTCGATGGTGACGGGTATCACGTGGTCGCCTTCTATCAATCCGTATGTGATCCTGTCGACGGTGTTGGCTGCGGTGACGTTCGTCGCTCCTACTATGAAGTGCTGTACCGCGAAGTGGAAGCCCAGCAGGAATATCAGGCCTACGCCCGTCACCCGCTGCAGCAGCCACATGTTCGACGTCGAAGGAAGCAGTTTGTTTTCTTTTTCTGTCATCTTTGTTTCACCCCAGTAGGAAGAACGGCGCGCTAGCTACGACGATGGCGAAGCTCAGGGCGACGCTGAGGTAGAACAGCTGCTCCTGTATCTCGAGGCCTCGCATCATGTCGAACAGTACTATCCTTGTTCCGTTGAGAGCGTGGAAGACGAAAGCCGCGAACAGCCCGAGCTCCATGACGTGTATCACCTTCGGCGCAGCTATCGCCTGCATGACCTCGGTGTACGTCTCGTGGCCCATCCAGTACCCTGTGCTGAGCACGAAGAGATGCATGACGAGGTAGAAAGACAGCACGAGCCCGGTGAACCTGTGGAGGTAGAAAGCCCACATGCCACCCATCCAGTCCTTCCACCGGGATGGGTCCTCTATCAGGCCCCGGCTGTACGTCTCCACCCTGGTATCCTTGCTCATCCGTGACGAAACTTGTCGACGGCAGTTATATGGTTTTATTTTTGGTTCAGAAGCGGTCTCCCTGACTCCGTCAATCTCCAAGTCCGAGAGCTCCGGTTACTTCAGCCGACGTCGCCGTCTCCCGACAGCCTACGCCATCCAGCTGAGTCTATACCGTCAGGCTTCGGCTTTCTCCTCGTCTTCGAAGGCGTCCACGCGGTTCTGGAGAAGCTCCTGGAGGTAGGCTTCGTCGTCCATCTCCTCCGGAGTGTCGAGATCTCTGAACGACACCGCTCCATCCGTGCGTTCCTCGTCGAGAGCGAGGTCGTACACCGTCGCCTCTATCACTCGGTTCGCCCAGTCGAACACCTGCAGCACCCAGACGCCGTCATCCGGGGTCCTGTAGACACCCGCCATCAGGTTGTCGTGAGTGTCTCGGGCGACGGGTTCCGTAGTCTCCGGCAGCAGTTCGTCGTCTACCTCCGCTGGATCCTTGTTGACCATGGTTGAAACTGTCTACGCGTGGCTTTCAACCCTGTGGTAGCCGCGCGGCTGCGGAGGCGTTCAGCTCTCTTCGACGGCGTCGGGGTCGTCGACCGCGTAGCCCTCGGACGCCGCGGTGTCTAGCTCTCTTCCGACGTCCCACGGAAGGTAGGGGCCGAGAGCCATGACGGCCATGATCACCATCAAGACGGCGAGCAGTACACCGGCCGCCAGCGACGTCAGGTCGACCGCTGTCTCCGTAAGCTGAAGTATCACGGACATATCTGTCGCCGGTTCGTTGTTCCTCCAATGGTTTCAATAAATCGGTTCAACCTGCCGTTTAACCGATGCAGGTACCACGCGAAGAAAGCAGGGTTGAGCGTCAGACGGTGAACTCGACGGCGGACATGCTGACGAACGCCGTCTCGTAACCCATGTGCCGGCTGACCTGCGGCGGCGTGCCGAAGCTTATCTCCACGCTGTCACCCGGCTCCAGCGCCTCGTCTCCGTGGTAGTGGAATCCGAGGTCCGGGTGGATGCGAGGGCTTAACCCTCCGTCGAACACCGTGGAGCCATCCCTCGTCACCTCCGCGGACAACGCAGCCATCGGCAGCGGGTATCGGTTGTACGGCGTCCGAAGCGACACCGCCAGTCCTTCGTCGTGGTCGACCAAGACCACTTCGGCGTCTCCGCTAGAACCTACGCCGACTACGGACCCTGGGAAACCGGCCTCCCGCGGAGTACGCGAGACAGGATGTCCGTGGTGGTGGTCGTCGTCTTCGCCTTCGCCGGCGCCCTGATCGTTATGGCCGTCGTCACCGTGGCCTGCGTCGCCCATTCCATGCATCCTCTCGTGGAGCGTGTCCGCGCCGACGGCGCCGGGTTCCCCGCGTTCCTCCAGTCCGACGCAGTCGAGGCTGTCTACGTGGCTGGAGCGGTAGTCGAAGGACGCGGTGAAGGTCTCCGGCTCCTGGAACCTGCCTGCGTAGTCGCCGGCGAGCTCGACGTCGACGGGGGGTACGGTGACCTCGACCTCGGTCTCACCGACCTGATGGAGGGTTACGTTGTCGCCGAAGTGGACGCCCATCTGCTGCGAGATCATCGGCCACGTCCCGCCTTCGGTGACCGTGGACTCCCCCTGAGTCACCGTCACAGACGGCCCCGTGTCCACGGGTATCACGCGCCCGGATTCCTGATCCCAGACCACGCACATGAGATGGATGTGTCCGCTGGCGTCGACGCGTTCGACGCGGCTGCCGGACGTCGTCCAGAAGGGATGCGGGAAGGTGTACGCGAGCGTGACGCTGTAGTCGTCGCCGTGCAGCGTGTCTATCGTCTGCATCCCGTCGACGTGAGTGGGGTGGTAGACCGCGGTGGGTGGGTCCTGCGGAAGCGTGTCGTAGCACTCCAGGGCTTCGACGGCTTCCTCCCGCCGCTGCATAGCGCGGTAGGTGAGGAAGCCGCCGAACGCGGTGCCGCCGACGGCTACGCCGCCAGCGAGCAGAAGGAGGTCCCTCCGCGTCATCTCGTCCTCCATCGTGTATCCGGGTTGGCTGCAGCTCTGGATAGGGGTTGTGGTACGGAGGTCGAAGGAATCTGAACGAAGGTCCAGCAGAACATAAGCTGAACTGGTTTGGGCCGGGACCGAGAATCGAACCCGGGTCTTGGCCTCCACAAGGCCAAAGGATGACCATTACCCCACCCCGGCCACACGTTATTTTGTAATCTATATTCGGGTAAAAGCGTGTCGATAAAGTAGCGAAAATACGAAGAAAGGGTATGGATGTAGTGCTATCCGTCGCTATCCTTCTCCTGGTTCTAGGGATCGTCCTGAGCGTGATTCCAGGTTTACCTGGAGCGGTGTTCACGCTCGGCGGCCTGCTGTTCTACTGGTGGCAGACTGGGGAGCCCGGTGCTATCGCATTCGTCGTTCTCGTTCTGATCGCGGTCACTGCCATCGTGATAGACTACCTCGCGGGTGCGGCGTCGGCTCGCGCCGGGGGTGCGTCCCTCACCACTACGTTGGTCGCCGGTGTCGCCGGTTTCGTTCTGATCTTCGTTCTCGGCCCCCTAGGTTTCCTTCTCGGTACCGGTGGCGTGGTCTTCGTCGTGGAGTTCGCCAGCAACCGCGACGTCCGCGAGAGCGCGCGGGCTGCCTTCTACACGACCGTAGGCATAGCGGTCTCCACCGTATTTCGGGTTCTGCTGAACGTACTGGTGCTGATCCTGTTCCTGCTGTTAGTCGTCGTGTTATAGCGGAACCCTTTACGCTCACCGCGTAAGACCTGATACTGTGGCGATAACCGACCGCGTCTACGTCAAGAACCACCGCTCTCTGTCGAGCTCGATGGACCGGAACATGCCGCGGAACGTCTTCAGCGGCGCGGCGCTCGACCTCCTGTACTCGACGGACGAGCTCGAGAAGGTCGACGCGGCGAGCCGCGACCGTCTGCTGGAGTTCGTCGCGGACTTCATGACCTGCGGCTGCAGCGACGCACCCTACTGCGGCTGCCCCGAAAGAGGGTTCGTCGAGTACCTCGTCGACCTCCGGCGCGGCGGCCTCGGCCCCGAGGCGATGATAGACGCGATGGAGCAGGACTACAACCTCTACGCCTACGAAGGCGACGTATACGACTTCCTCGACACCGTCGTCCGCCGCTTGGAGGCGGTGGAGGAGATGGCGGACGCCCTCGGCGAACACGAGACGAGGGAGGAGGCGCGGAGGATACGCCGGGAGGTCGTCGACCCCGCTTCAGGGGGATAAGCTCAAGTTTTAGCCCCGTCTAACTCACGTAGATGCTGAGCCCCGAGCTCGAGGACTACCTCAAGACCGTCTACCAGCTGGAGCGCGAATCCGGGGAGCGCGTCGCCACCTCGGAGGTCGCGGAGGCGCTCGAAGTCGAACCTCCGACCGTGGTGAAGATGCTGGAGAAGCTCGAGGACCGCGGGCTCGTCGACCGCGAGAAGTACTCCGGCGCCCGCGTCACCGACGACGGCGAACCCGTCGCACTGGAGATAGTGCGACACCACCGGCTGCTGGAGGCGTACCTCGCGGAGGAGCTGGACTTCAGCTGGAGCGACGTCCACGAGGAAGCCGACCGCCTGGAGCACCACATCAGCGAGGAGCTCGAACGCAGGGTGGCGGCGGCGCTCGACGACCCCGAACGCGACCCTCACGGCGCCCCGATACCGAACGAACGTCTGGAGCCGCCGGAGGAGGTGGAGGGGACGCCGCTCGACGGCCTCGACGAGGGCGACGCCGCGGTGGTGGAGTCCGTGGAGGACGAGGACAGCGACGTGCTGGACTACCTCGAACGCCACGGCGTCGGCCCCGACGTCGAGGTCGAGGTGGTGGAGGTGGCGCCGTTCGGCATGGTCACCGTCGCAGTCGAAGGCGCCAGGGTGTCGTTGCCGGACGAGGTGGCACGGTCGATACGTGTGTCGGAGACGGGTTGAGAAAGCCGCTTCGCCGCACTCGTGTTCCCTCCGACAAATATAAGGTTTAGACGCGTCTAATATGGCTCGATGAGTGACAGCGACACCGACCTGAACAGGGATACCGACGTAAGTCTGGACCGCAGGAGGGCGCTCACGGTCGCCGCAGGCGCAGCCCTACCACTCACCGGCTGCCTCCACGACGATGACACCGGAGGCGACGAAGGCGACGGAGGACCGGACTCCGTCGAAGCCAGCGCGTCGTTCTTCCTGCTCTACGACCTCGCCCGCAACGTCGCCGACGAAGACGACGACGTCGTCGACCTCGTGCCCGTCGGCAGCCACGGAGACGACTGGCAGCCTCGCCCCCGCATCGTCGAGGACATCATAGACGGCAACGCCTTCGTCTCCATCGAAGGCTTCCGCGGCTGGAGCGACCGCCAGATGAACACCCTCCGGAGCGAGTACCCCCACGTCGAGGTGATAGACGCCGCCGAAGACATAGAGTTCATCGAAGGTGAAGGCGGCCGCGAACGCGACCCCCACTTCTGGCTCGACCCCTCGCTCGCCGCCGACGCCGTCGACAACATCGCCGACAGCTTCACCGAAGTCCGCCCCGACAACAGCGAGGTCTACGCGGAAAACGCCGAAAGCTACCGCGAACGGCTTATGGAGGTCGATCAGCGGTTCCGCGACGAGCTCGCAGACAGGGAACGCGACCTCGTCGTGATGGGCAACCACAACAGCTTCGCCTACTGGGAGCCCGCGTACGGCATCGAGGTCGTATCCGCAACCGGCCTAAGCCCAGACGAAGACGTCACCGCGAGAGACCGCGAACGTATCGAGGACCTCATCAGGGAGCACGGCATCGAGTACATCGCGTACGACATGTACGAGGACGACCGCGTAACCGACCAGATAGCCGACAGCGCAGGCGTCGACAGGCTCCCGCTGTCGCCGGTGGAGGCGACGACGCAGCAGCAGATGGACGACGGCATGGGATACAGAGAACACATGCTCGACATCAACCTAGAGAGCCTGAAGAAGCTGTTAGGCACGGAATGAACGCAGTCGAGCTACGTGGAGTTTCGTTCGCCTACGACGAACGAACCGTCGTAGAGGACGTAAGCCTCACGGTAGAGGAAGGCGGCTTCCACGCGCTCGTCGGCCCGAACGGCGGCGGCAAGACCACGGTCTTGAAGCTCGCGTCCGGCCGCCTGAAGCCGGACTCCGGCTCCGCGGAGCTGTTCGGAGTTCCCAGCGCGGAGTTCACCGACGGAGCCCGCATCGGCTACATCGGCCAGGATCCACCCGAGGTCGCCGGCAGGATGCCCATAAGCGTCCGCGAGGTCGTGCGTCTCGGCCGAGTACCCGCCGCAGGCCTGCGCAGGCTCGGCAGAGGTGACGCGGAAGCCGTCGCCGACGCGATAGACACCGTCGGCCTCCAGGGCATGGAGAGACGGCGTATAGGCAGCCTGTCGGGTGGTCAACGTCAGCGGGCGTACATCGCCCGCGCCCTCGCCGGCGAACCCGACCTCCTCGTCCTCGACGAACCGACGGTCGGCGTCGACGTCGAAGCCCAGGAGGAGTTCTACGACCTCCTCGACGACCTCAACGAGAACGGCGTCACCGTCCTCATGGTCGAACACGACCTCGAGGTCGTCGCCGAACGCGCCGACACCCTCACCTGCGTCAACGGCCGCGTCTACTACGACGGAGCCGCGTCGGAGTTCGTCGACAGCGACGAGTTCTACGAGGCGTACGGCAGCCGGCGACCGCCTTCGGAGGAGGTGGAGCCATGACCCTAGAGATCCTCGCTGCCCTGCCGCCGGTTCTACTGGTCGTGGAAGCCGTGGCGTCGGATCTCCGGCGTATGCTGTCGCTGCGTTTCATGCGGTGGGCGTTGATCGCCGCGGTCTGCACCGGCGTCGCCGGCCCCCTGCTCGGCAGCTACCTCGTCCACCGTGGGATGGCGCTCGTCGGCGACGCCCTCGGACACGTCACCTTCGGCGGCGTCGCAGTCGGGTTCCTCGTCGCCGCAGTCGTCGGCTTCGACCAACCCCTCCTCGTCGCGCTCGCCGTCGCCGTCGCGGCGGCGCTCGCGCTCCAGTACCTCGCCGTCGAGACCGAAGCCTACGGCGACGTACCGCTCGCCGTCCTCCTCACCGGAGGGTTCGCAGTCGGCGTGTTGATCGTCAACCTCGACTTCGTCCGGATGACCGGCAGCATCGAGGACTACCTGTTCGGCAACGCAGTCCTCCTCGGACGCACCGACCTCTACGTCATCGTAGCTCTCTGCGTCGTCGTCGTAGCCGCGGTGGCGGCGTTCCACAAGCAGCTGCTGTACGTGACCTTCGACCGCGAAGCAGCCGCCGTATCACGGGTGAACGTCGGGTTCTACGACGTCGTGCTCGTCGTATTGACGGCGGGCTTCGTCGTCGCCTCCATCTACATCCTCGGCGTCATCCTCGTCGCCGCGATGCTCGTCGTACCCGTGGCTGCGGCGATGCAGTGGACGACTTCGTTCCGCAGCAGCCTGCTCGCAGGCGTCGCCGTCGGCGTCTCCACCTCCGTCGCCGGCGTCTCCCTCGCATACGTCCTAGACCTCGTCGTCGGCCCCACCATCGTGGTGCTCGCCATCGCGGTGTACGGCTTCAGCCTCGTCTGGCAGCCACGGTGAACCGCTTCCTCCGACGTCCCGACCTGTCAAACCGCCCACCTCACCCCCGTTCAGGGCCTACGTTTTATACCTGTCAAACCCCTACTGAACTGTAGTGACCAGTCCTCCGAGAGCCGTGGACGCGACGTTCTACGGCGTCGATATACACAGCGGCAGCCCGCGCGGCGACAGCCAGAGCTACGCGCTCGTACGTCTGAGGGTCGAGGGCGGTGAGGAACGCGCCGTCGAGTACGACGTCGTCAGCCAGAGGAAGCTGCTGCGGTCCATCGCCGACGAAACACCCGACGTCGTCGCCACCGACAACGTCTTCGAGCTCGCGGAGGACAAGAACGACCTCGTGAACCTCCTAAGGAACCTGCCCTCCGGAACCAACCTCGTCCAGGTGACGGGTGCGGAGCAGCCGGAGCCACTGTCCCGCGTCGCAGCGCGGCACGACGTACCGTACGGGAAGAAGCCGTCGAAGGAAGCTGAGGCGTCGGCGAGACTTGCGGCGCGGAACGTCGGCCACCGCGTGCGTGCGTTCGACGACAGCACACGGGTGAAGGTGAGCCGCGGCAGGTCGACGGGCAGCGGAGGGTTCAGCGAAGACAGGTACACCCGGAAGATACACGGCGCAGTCCGAACGCGCGCCCGCGAGGTAGAGAGCCTGCTGAAGGACGAAGGCTTCAGCTACACGGTGGAGGCGACGGAGAAGTACGGCGGCTACTCGAACGCGGTCTTCGACGTCGACGCCGCAGCCGACGAGCTCCCTGTGTCCAGCGAACGCAGCGGCGACGTCCGCGTCGAGGTCGAGCAACCCCGACGCGATGGCCTCGAGTTCGAACCCCTGGTGAAACGAAGAGACCACGTCTTCGTCGGCGTCGACCCCGGCACCACCACCGCGGTCGCCGTCGTCGACCTCGACGGCGAGGTCCTGGAGTCCGTCAGCAGCAGGGAGCTCGCGACCAGCGACGTCGTCGAATGGATCGTCGAACGAGGCCGCCCCGTCGTCGTCGCCAGCGACGTCACCCCGATGCCTGACGGCGTCGAGAAGGTGCTCAGGAGCTTCGACGCCCGCCGGTGGACGCCGGACACCGACCTCGACGTCCGGGTGAAGAAGGAGGCGGCGGCCGGCAGCGGCTGCGGAGACGACCACCAGCGTGACGCCGCCGCCGCAGCGGTGCTCGCGTACCAGGAGTTCAGCGACGTCGTCGAACGCGCAAGAGAAGGTGCGCCGACGCAGTTAGACGGCGACGAGGTCGCCGCCCGCGTCGTCCGCGGTGAACGAGACGTCGCCAGCGTCGTCGAGGAGATGCAGGTGGAGCGAGACGGCGACGGAGACGGTGACGGAGACGGTCCCTCTGCGGAGGAGAAGGAGATAAACCGGTTAGAGCAGCGGGTCGGCCGGCTGACGCAGGAGCTGGAGGAGATGCGGGAGAAGCTCGACAGCCGCAACCAGGAGATAGACGAGCTCGAACGCGAGATGGAGGCGGAGCGGGGTAAGGCGCGTCAGGAGGTCCGGGAGGCGGAGGAGGTCCGCCGGTTGATAGAGGAGAACGAACGGCTGAAACGTAAGCTCGAGAGATCGCGGAACCGCGAAGAGGAGCTCGAGAGCCGGCTTACTCGGTTGAAGAAGCTGTGGAAGGTGGAGTACAGCGACCTCTCGGGGGCGAAGGACGGCTTCACCGTGGTGAAGGTCGTGGAGGAGTTCACCGGTAGCGCGCTCGACAGGGCGGAGGAGAGCTTCGGCCTGGCGGAGGACGACGTCGTCATGCTACTGGACGCCGGCGGCGCAGGAAGGTCGACGGCGGAGCACCTGGCAGCGGTGGACCCCGGGCTGGTGCTCGTCGGCAACGGCGGATTATCGGACGCCGCCGACACCGTGCTGTTCGAACACGATGTCCCCGTCGCCGACGCCGACACCGTCCCCACACGACGGGTCGACGACCTCGCTCTCGCCCGCGAAAGCGACGTCGAAGACGCCGTCGAAGGCTGGCGGGAGCGCGCGAGGGAACGCCGGAGACGGAGGGATCAGGAGATGGTCGACGACCTCATCAGCGAGTACAGGTACGAGCGCCGGAGGAAAGGAGGGTCCTGACGCAGGCTAACAGTCAGGTAGCTATAGTTCGCAGAGGCAAGCTAAGCTATCTCGCTATGCGGATTGTCGGACCTCGTCTGAAGGCTCGGCGAGCGGCGTCCACCATCTTGAGCGCGTCTTTGCTACCCCAGTCTTGGCCTTTCTCGAAGTCCTCCTCCGCTCGACCCATCTCGTTGGTGACGTGGGCGAAGCAGACGACGTCAATGTCACGGACCTCCGCGAGGGCGTACAGCGCCGACGCCTCCATCTCCACCGCCAGCACCCCCTCCGACCGAGCGTGCTCGATAGCGCTGTCGGTCTCCCGGAACGGTGCGTCCGTCGTCCACGAACCACCCCTGTGGACGGTGGGCTCTACGTCGCCACACTCCTCCTCGACCACGTCTATCAGCTCTTCGGAGGGTTCGGCGTACCTCTCGGGTGGTGCGTAATGGTGACTGGTTCCTTCATCGCGCAGCGCTCTATCTATCAGGACGAAGTACGGTGTCTCGCCGGCGTCGGTGACCTGACCCGCAGAGGTCACGCTTACGACGTATTCGCAGCCTACTGCAGCCAGCTGCTCAACCACCAGAACCGCGAACGATGCACCGACCGCGTGAGGAATCAAGCCAACCTCTTCTCCACCGAGCGGGAACCTGTACATCGAGGTATGGTAGCCGGGCCACGTTGGGTCCTCCTCGGCAACCCCCTCCGAAACGAGGTGGTCTGCGATATCGCCGTCGGGGTCGAGGACACAGATGTCCGGCGCGGATTTCTCAGCCAGGTCCTTCTGACGTCGGGCTTCACGCACCAGTGCCTCGGGTTCGAACACCGACAGCTCATCGTACTCCTTCCGGGCGAACAAAGGCGACCTCTCCTCGTTCACGTCTCGGCGAACACCTCCACGATAACCGCTTCCTCCGCGCTGGAGGTGTCGTAGACCTCAGCGTCTCTCTCGGCCACTCCGAAGAGATACCGTGTGTTCACGTCGAAAACCGAGTCGAGTTGCTGTATCAGGGTTTCGGTGTCGGTTCACTCTTTGATTGAGAAGACGACAGCGATTGAACGGCCCAGGTCAAAGAGGGGATTTCACCGTTGGAGAGTTTTACAGCTATTCCGACTCAGTTCAATCATAGAGGGAAAATGTATCTATCTCAATCTACTTAGACGGACGTTTTACTTCAACCTGATCTGATGCCAGTATTACCTCTTGCTGAACTACTCACGGGAGAGCGACGGTCGTTCGTGTGTGCCGAACTCTGGATGCGTTTCCTCCATCAACAGTACGACCAGTCCGCCTGAGATAAACATCGCGGTCGCCGTTCCGTAGAAAGCAGCCTCGATCGACAGTAGATCCACCGAGAGGCCGATGAAGACCGCTCCGACTGCGTATCCGAGGTCTCGCCAGAGTCTGTAGACACCGAGGCCTGTCGAACGCCATAGTGGATGGGAGGCGTCGCTCGCCACCGAGATTAGGTTGGGGTAGTGCAACGCCATCCCTACGCCGGCGACGCCCGACATCAGAGTCCATAATAGATAACCCTCTACCATTGTCATGCCGAGCACCCCTGCACCGGCAAGGAAGAACCCTGCGACGATCGGTGGCTTCCGACCCACCTTGTCCCCCAGTCTTCCGGTGTAAACCTGTAGGAAGTACGCCCCGCTGTGAACTCCGACTACCACACCAATCTGCGCCGTGTCCAGTCCCTGGGCAAACAGAAACAGGGGGAACCCGATCCAGACCAGCGTGTCCACGAAGTTCTCGACGTGACCGGCCTGCGCCGCGGTGAACAAAGTCCAATCCCCATAAGTCGCCTGCTTGACTATCTCTACGAACGATAGATTGGCGTCGTCGACTACGTCGACTTCACCGCCGTCAGGCTGTGCTGCCTCGGCTTCCGCGTACGGAAGAGTCTCTTCGATCAGGAAGATAGCGATCAACATGGCGACGATGACCACGAGCAGCAGGAAGTAGAAAGGCTCCGGCCGTAGACTGTAGTAGGCAGCGACAACACCCGTGAACCACGCGCCGAAGGCAACCCCGGTGTATCCGAACGCTTCGTCGATACCGGCGGCAAGCCCGCGCTGGTCGGGGCCGGCTAGCTCGATCTTCGAGATCATGCTCATGCTCCAGGCAACACCCTGGTTGACCCCGAGCAAGAGGTTAGCCGCGACCACCCACCCCCAGTTCGGTGCGAAAATCAAGAGAAATGGGATGGGAAGCGCTGATACCCATCCGAGAATGAGGATGGGTTTGCGGCCGTAGGCGTCGGCCCATTTCCCGGAGAAGAGGTTGAGAACGGCCTTGACGACTCCGAAGCTGACGACGAACGACCCGATACCGAGGAACGATACGATGTCGAAGGTCTCCTCGCCCATGAGAGGGACGACGTTCCGCTGGGATCCCATCGTGAGGCCGACCGCGAAGACGGTGATGACCTGCAGAAGGAACTGTTTCCAGTTCTCCCTGATCCCCTGCCTGTATCTCGCGTTCATGCTCATTCAGCGGCACATCGGTTGGGGCCGAGTTCGAGCGTCGAAAGCTCCTCATCTTCCACCGTCTCTACGCCGACATTGACGCGTTTGACCCTCTGGAAGTTCGGTGGGTGGTCGGGGATGTCGTTTGCGAGTCGTTCCACGAACTCCTCGCGGTCACGCCCCAGGTCTTCGTTTCGTTCTTCGACCTCTCTCAATCGAGCGGTGACAGGTGGCGTCGGTGAGCCGGGGTCATGCGCCGGCAGGATGAGTGGGTCGCCGTCTTGGTTCCGGAGGCGCTGTAGGCTCTCGTACAGCGTTTCGGCGTTCTCCTCTACGTCGGTGTCCTCGAGGCCGGCTTCGACGCCTAGTTCGACGCGTCCGACGCTGTCGTGGAACAGAGTGTCACCGGTCACTAACGCCTCTCCTCCGATGGAGTACGTCACTCCTCCGGGGCTGTGTCCAGGTGTATGGATGACTCGAACATCTACCTTACCGATGGTGTGGACGTCGTTGTCCTCGACCGGATGGGATTCTACGTTGAGAGCGTCAGCTGGATGCAGGTAGTAGGATGCTCCGTGGCGCTTTGCAAGGTCGGGGCCTCCGGAGACGTGGTCAGCGTGAGCGTGTGTATCGAAGACACCAACGAGTTCCGCGTCGTAGCTCTCCAGTATGTCTTCGTACACCTGATTGTAATGTGAGGGGTCGAAGACAGCCGCCTGGCCTTCGGAGATTAGAACATGGGAGAGGCAACCCTTTCCTGGTCGAGCTACCTGGAGTAGCGTTCCTTCGATATCGAGGTCAATCTCGGCGTGTCGATGAACGCGGCTCCAGCCGTTCATTCCATCGACGAGCGTTTTTGCGTCGTATCCAATGTCGTGTAGTGTTTCCGTGGCTTTTCGAGAGATCACTCCTTCGGCACATACGGTGACGACCTCGTCGTCATCCGGGATCTTCGAGAGATGCTCTTTTGCTTCGTCGGGGTTGGATTTCAGTTCGTCGTATACGTCGATATTCTCGCTGCCGGGAATGTTCCATTCTTCGAACTCTTCTTCGTGTCGGATATCGAGAAGGTATAACTCGTCTTCGCCCTGTAATTGTCTGGCGAGTGTTTCCGGTTCGATCTCTGACATAGTGTTTGTAGAGAGGAGGTGAACAACTATATACCATCTGCGGGTTATAACCGGCGGTACCCATATATTAGTGAAGGTCATATATGTAGCAGAATGGGACTCCATCAGGCCTCTTTCCGACTCCGGCACGAGTGTCCGTACCGCGAGCTCTCCGAACGGTATCCCGACCTAACTATTAGGGAATGGTACCTGAACGACTGTCAGGTACTGGAGATAACATCTAGGGAGGCACCGCAAGACGAACTGCTCGATGACGTAGAGGAGCTCGGCACCGTCTTGCACAAGAACCTGAACACGTCTGGTCTACACGTCGTCATGCAGTCCTGTGAATGCGGGCTCGAGGACTCGATTATAGAGCGTTTCGAGGACCATGAATGTCTTTACCAGCCACCAACGGTTCACCAGCAGGGTTGGGAACACTACACGGTGATCGCCTTCGAAGAGTCGAACATCCGTGAACTCCACGAGGAGCTGGACGCCGACCACGACATCGAAGTGCTCTCCAAGACGGCTTCGGAGGAGATGCAGATTCCTCATAGCCTGTTGACCTCGGTCGATCAGTTATTCGACGGTTTGACTGAGCGTCAGCTGACAGCCCTCAGAGTAGCGTTAGACAACGGGTACTACGAACAGCCCCGCAGGTCGTCGGTCAGCGATCTATCGGACCAGACCGACGTCGCCCGCTCGACCTTCGAGGAGCATCTCCGGAAAGCACAGAACAAGCTCCTCACTAACATTGGGCAGTTCTTGCGATTAGTTGAAACCCAGAAAGAAGATGCACTCGGTGTCAAACCTTCGAACACGTCACAAACGGCGCAGTCTGACTGAACATTAACCCTTGAATCAAACCAAGAGATAAATTCGCGAAATCCTACAGCAAAGGAGTCGGGGCACTGTACGTCCATGTAGACATCCGGACAGCAGTCAAGCCATGGATCCACCTGCGGCGGCCAGGATCAGGTACCGTTCCTCGTCGACACCCAGCGGAAGGAGACGCTGTACGAGAGCGACGACATCGTGGAGTACCTCGACAGACACTACGGATAGCAGTTTAGAGGTTCGCTCCGGGGAATCCTTGTCCTGGCTCGTCTCCGAACCTCACCTGACGTTGGCTTCCACCAGCAGGTACTCGAGCTCGACCGTGTTTCTAGAGGCTTTGAAGTAGTCGGCGGCGGCGTCCGCGGCTCTCTCGTGTAGTTCGGGGAGTTCGTCGTCTGCGACGGCGTCCAACGCGGTCGATAGAAGACCGGAGTTCGCTGCGGTCTCCAGCCAGAAATGACGGGGCGACAGACTGGGGTACTCGGTCTCTCGGCGGTCGAAGTCGAGCTCTGTGACGTGGTCGCTCAGCCTGGACTCCACGGTGGCTTCGCTGCCCCACATGAACGGTGGTTCGCTGAAGCCCGGTAGGTCGTCCTCGTCAACGTATGTGGAGACGACGCCTGCGATCCGGGGGTAGACTCCGGTGGGCGTCCACGAGGTGAACGCGAGACGTCCTCCCTGCTCCGTTACGCGCGCGAGCTCCTCCGCCACCGCGTCCGGTGGGTCGCCGTAGATATGGCCTAAGCTGGAGACCGTGGCGGTGAACCTGGAGTCCGGCAGCGGGAGGTCGGCGGCGTCGGCTTCAACGGTGTCTACGGCGTCGGTGTCGGCGTCCGCGGTATCGACGTTTTCGTGGAGGACGTCGAGCATCTCGGGTGTGACGTCGACGGCGGTGACAGTTGCGCCGCGGCGGAGCGCCGACACCGTGACCGCGCCCGGCCCGCATCCGACGTCGAGCACCCTGTCGCTGGCTTCGACGTCTGCGGCTTCCACGACCTCCGCCGCCAAGGGGAGGTAGTGCTGTGCTTCCTCCTGGTAGGAGCCCTGTCTCCAGAGCTCCCTCGCGCGTTCGGGGTCCATACCAGTGCATCGACCGGCTCCTCCTTCCTTCTTACGTCCGTCCGAGGCATGTGTTGCAGTGGACCCTGTGTTCTCCGTGGTCATGGAGTCAGCCTCCATGCGAGCTCGGTGGCGTCCTCCAGCGGCGCCGCCAGTGTCGCGGCGTCGACGTACTCGTCCCAGTGTCGGTACTCCTCTTCGTCGACGAACGCCTTCACGTACGGGCACATGGCCTCGTAGACGTCCTCGTGCGTTGCACTTTCACCTGAAGGTTCGACGTCTCTTTCAACTCCGATGGAGTAAACTGCGTCCTCGGGCTCGGGGTTCAGGCTGTCTCCGTCCACCGTCGCCGTCACGGTCTCACCCGTCGGTGTCTCCGTCTGTATCCTGGCTTCGGAGTCCGCGAGCGACGCCAGTATCACGGCGTCGTAGAAGCACAGGAAGTGGTAGGTGTCGCCGTCCACCTCGCCCCTGTGGCCGGTTGGTTCGTCCGAGCTACATAGGTCATCCAGGGACAGCGAGCTTCCGTCTGTGTGTCTCTGGATCTCGTCTATCCAGTCTTCGATGGTACGTATCTCGTCGGCGTCTACGAGGTCTTCGAGCGAGTTCTGTAGAGCCTCCGGCAAGGGTTCGTCGAAGAGGTTCGAGGTGACTTCTCCCGTCGCTGTTTCCTTGCTGTTGTCGCTGGCCTCTGTTTCGTTGCAGCTGCATGGTAGCTCTGGTACCATGTCGTACAGATGTGGCTCCGTGGTCGTGGGTGTGTCTCCCAGTGGACTGGGTGGGTTTATACGGGAGGCATGGTTCTGCGTTCGGGGTTGGCTGCCGAAGAGTTTTACAGAAAGCTGCTGTATCAACCGTACTATGCGTGAAGCGGTCGTCTCCTTCGGCGACGACGACTTAGAGGCGCTGGGGCTCTCGGACATGGTCGAGGTGTTCGAGGACGCAGGGCTCGTCTCCGTGGAGGAGAAGGACTGCCGCGTCGACGGAGCGACTCTGGAGGTGGAGGTCGAGAGCGAGGTCGACGGTGAAGCGCTGTCGGCGGACGAAGCCGTCGACGACCTGAAGCTGGTGAGCGAACGCGCGGACAGCTTCCTCTATCTCGTGGAGTTCACGGCGCCTGCGCTGGAGGGTGAGTTCGGAGATGTCGGGGACGGCATCGTCGGAACCTGCGACCCCGAGGTAGGCGAGAGTGAGGTCACGTCGTCTTTCGTAGGGTCTCAGGAGGTTCTGCGTGAGCTTCTGGGTGGGTACGACGAATCCGGCGTCAGGCTGGAGCTAGAGAGCTTCGGCGACTACGACGGCGAGGAAGACCCCCTGTCGGCTCTGACGGAGAGACAGCGAGAGGTTCTCGAGACGGCTTACAGGCAGGGTTACTTCGACACGCCGCGTGAGGCTTCTACGGAGGAGGTCGCGGAGGAGGTCGGCGTGGACTCTTCGACGGTCTCCGAGCACCTGCAGAGGGCGGAGAGGAATCTCTTCGGCGAGTACCTTCAGGAGTGACTTACCCTTCACCGGGAAAAGGATGGTGTAGTGCCCCCTGAGCCGGCTCTATCCTTCTTCCCCCAGCAGCGGCACGAACCGTACGCCGGCGACCTCGCGGCTTTCGAGCGCGTCGCCGTCTCTCTCGACGACGTACAACGCCTGCGAGGTCTTCCCTATCGGCAGCACTGCTATGCCGCCGTCAAGTAGCTGCTGCTGCAGGAACTCCGGCGTCTCGGCTGCGGCGCAGGTGAGGTAGACGCGGTCGTAGGGTGCGTCGGGCTGGAACCCCGTGGAGCCGTCGCCGACGACGACTGTGACCGCGCCCTGCCCCACTGCTTCGAGGTTCTTCCGTGCCTTGCTTGCGAGTGTGTCGTGGTACTCTACGGTGGTGACGTGTGTGGCGCCGACGGCGGCAGCTGTGACGGCGGCGTGGTAGCCGCATCCGGTGCCGACCTCCAGTACCTCGAGTCCGGGCTCTAGCTGTAGCTCCTCCGTCATCATGGCGACCATGTGTGGCGCGCTGATCGTCTGGCCTTCACCTATCTGGAGGGGGCTGTCGCGGTACGCGTTTTCCCGCTGGCTTTCGGGGACGAAGGCGGCGCGGTCGACTGCTCGCATCGCGTCTTCGACTATCTCTGTCTCGATGTATCCCCGGCTGACGAGGGCGTCGACCATCTCGTCGTTGCCGGATTCGGGTTCACTGGTCATCTGGTTCAAGTTAGAGTTCTTCGCCGTACAGGCGTTTGACGTTCTTCGCTTCGGCGTCGTCGCCGCTCAACCGGTATCTATCGCCGTCGCGGTGCACGAACGCCTTGGTCTTGAACTCTACGTCGTCGACCTCCTCGGTCTCGCCGACCACGAACCGGTAGTCGCCGGGCACCTGGAGCCTGTGGCTGGTGCTTTCGCTGTCGCGGTTGACGGTGACGGGGACGCGGACGTTGTCGACGACGCGCGTCCAGACGGTCTCGACATCTTCGACGTCGGCGACGTCGGTGCGTCCGCTTCCGGTCTCTAGGGAGGTCACTTCGACGCCGTATACTCCTTCGTCGCTTTCGAGCACGAACTCCTCGCCTTCGCGGAGGGTCTGCGGCTGCATGGGTACGTGGGTGCTGAAGCTGTCTTCATCCTGGCTCACGACGACGCGGCGCTCTACCGTGTTGTCGTGTATCTGTATCTTGTGGACGTGGCCGCAGTCCTCGCATTCGACGGTGGCGTCTCCGTTGGACTTAAGGATGTCGTGGGGTGTGAGGCGGCCGCAGGCGGGGCAGTCGACGTTCATCGTGATCGGGGGTTGGAGGTCGGGAGGGGTAAACGTCTCGTTCGACCTCGGGCTTTCGAACACGGTCGATAGGTTTCGGCAGAGGTGGACCTGAGGGAGGGACGGTAAACAAGTGGAAAGACCGTGACATATCCGTGTTTCTAACGCAAGAATAAACTTCCGACCCGTCCAATTCGAGTTGATATGGGCTTCGACAGGATCGAGATACCCGACGAAGGCGAGATAGTAGAGTCGGATGGCGAGGATGTAGAGGTGCCTGACGCGCCGATAATCCCCTACATCACGGGTGACGGCATCGGCGTCGACGTCTCGCCTGCGGCCCGCACCGTACTGGACGCGGCTGCCGAGGAGACAGGGAGGGAGATACACTGGACGGAGGTATACGCCGGTGAACGCGCGGAGGAGGAGTACGGCGAGCTTCTGCCGGACGAGACGCTGGAGGCTATCGACTACTTCAACGTCGCGTTGAAGGGTCCGTTGACGACCCCGGTGGGTGAGGGTTTCCGGTCGTTGAACGTCGCTATAAGGAAGGAGCTGGACCTGTACTCGAACGTCCGGCCGGTGTACTACATTGACGGTGTTCCGTCGCCGGTGAACTCGCCGGAGGACGTCGACATGGTCTGCTTCCGCGAGGCGACGGAGGACGTCTACAGCGGCATCGAGTGGGAGCAGGGCAGCGAGGGCATGCAGCGGGTTCGGGAGTTCCTGAACGAGGAGATGGGTGAGGACGTCCCCGAGGACGCCGGCATCGGTGTGAAACCCATCAGCGAGTTCAAGACCAAACGCCTCGTCCGGAAGGCGATAAAGTACGCCATCGACCGCGGCCGAGACAGCGTCACCCTGGTGCACAAGGGTAACATCATGAAGTTCACGGAGGGTGCTTTCAAGGACTGGGGTTACGAGCTCGCGGAGGAGGAGTTCCCCGAGGAGACCATCACGGAGGACGAGCTCTGGGAGGAGTACGACGGCGAACGACCGGAGGGCAAGGTCGTCGTCAAGGACCGTATCGCGGACAACATGCTGCAGCAGCTGTTGACGCGCACCGACCAGTACGGGGTTATGGCGATGCCTAACCTCAACGGCGACTACCTCTCGGACGCGGCGGCGGGTCAGGTCGGCGGCCTCGGTATCGCGCCGGGCGCGAACATCGGCGACGGCCGCGCGGTGTTCGAACCTGTGCATGGCAGCGCGCCGAAGTACGCGGGCGAGGACAAGGTCAACCCGACGGCGTTGATACTCACGGGCCGTATCATGTTCGAGTACTTCGAATGGTTCGACGCCGCCGAGCTCGTACGCGACGCCGTCGAGGAGACCATCCAGGACCGCACGGTGACGTACGACATCCACCGTCAGATCGAAGGCGGTGAGAAGGTGAGCACGAGCAGGTTCGCCGAATTGGTGGCGGAGAAGATACGGAGCTGACGAGAGACGCTGAAGCTCCCCCGTCAGTTAGAGCCGAATCTATCTCACGATACTCTTATATAACTACCGTCCTTAGGGTTGACGGGATGGCTAGCAAAGAGCGCGCGACAGAGGCGGCATGCAGAGAGACCGCGGAGTACGTGAGAAGCCAGATGCACGACGCCGTCAGAGGGGTCTTCTACTACGACGACGGCGGCAGCGAGGTCATCTACCTCCGGGACGACCTCAAAGAACTGTACGACGGGTCGAAGGCGCGCGGCGTGCTAGAGGACCTCGTGTTCGAGAACGTCGGTGATCCACCGCGTCTGGAGAAGCTGTATCCTCTCGGCGAGCTCAGGTCTACAGTGAGGCGTTTCGACGACGGATTCCTCGTCCACGTGCCCGTCGACCGCGGCACAGGGATAGCGGTCACCCTGGGGGACGAGGCGGCGGAGGACCTCTGTCACATGCTGGACGTGTTCGAGGAGCGGCTGGTCGGAGTATGTCCGGACTGAAGCACGGGGCAGTCCTTTTCGACGAAGGCAGATACTACGAAGCACACGAGGAATGGGAGCACGAGTGGCTCGAAGCCGAGGGAGACGACAGAGCGCTTCTACACGGTTTAATCCAGACGGCTGCGGCGTACGTCCATCTCTACCGAGGCAACCCGGAGGCGGTGGCGAGCCTCGCGAGCTCCGCGCTGACTTATCTAGATGAACTGTCCGACGACCACGATGGAGTCGACGTCGAAGCGTTTAGGAAGCTGAACCGGGAGGTAGAGGAGAGAGCGAAGGCGGCCGTGGAGTCCGACGACTGGCGGCCGCTGGTTCTCAGGGAGCCGCGGTTCCCCTGGACCGGAGAACCACAGTTAAGGTAGAGTTACAGGGTAGCGGTGAGAGAGCTCCGAGTTCAGAAGCTGTCGAGACCCGTGCCTTCGTCCCGCGTCCCGCCTTCTTCTTCCTCGTACCGGGGGTCGGTGCCGTGGACGACGACGGCGCTGTTCCAGTTCGCGCTGCCCTCTAATCCGTCGTTCCAGCCCTCGTCGACCTCGACGTTCGTCAGGACGACCTCGTCACCCGCCATGAGGTCGCGGTCGGCGTGTTCACCCCAGAGCGCCACCCTGAGCTCGCCGGTGCTGTCCTGTATCCGGACGTTCCTGACGCGTCCCTTGCTGCCGTCGTCGCGGTCGAACGACCGGACCTCGCCGGGGTCGGTGACGACGCCCGCGAGGTCGTAGACCTCGTCCTCCTCCACCTCCTCGATGGGCGTGCCCTCCGGCTGGAACTCCACGTCTGAGTTGCCGTGTTCGACGGTGCCGCGGTCGCCGACGTGTAATTCGACGTCTCCTTCGCGTTCCCTTACGTAGCCGTCTTCGACGCGTGCGACGTCGCCTTGCTGGAACTCTCCCGCGTCGTCGGCGCGGCCGTCCCACATGGTGACGCGTATCCAGCCGGAGCTGTCGCCGACGACGAGGTTGGCGACCCGTCCTTCGCTGCCGTCGTCGCGGCTGAAGGTGTTGACGCCACTGACCTTGATGACCTCGCCCTCCAGCGATACGTCGTTCATTCCTTCTTCGACGTCGGCGACACACGAGACGTCTGCGCCGACCTCGACGTCGACGTCCTCGTCCTCCGCGACCTCGGCGCGGATGGCGCTGACCTCGACGCCGCCCTGATACCCCTCCTGCGGTCGGCCGTGTACCTTCAGCACGTCGCCGACGCTGAGTTCGTCGACGTTGTCCGCCATCTCGTCCCAGAGCGCCACCCGTACCTCGCCGGTTTCGTCGCGGACGTGGACGTTGGCGACGCGGCCGTCGGGTTCGTCCTCTTCGTCGCGTTCGAACGTCCGGCGTTCACCTATCCGCGTGACCTTGCCGACGAAACCTACCTCGTTCTGATGTTCCGTGACGTCCTCTATGTCGTACACCCTGTCTTCGTTCGCCTCGTGCGCCACGAGCTTCGCCGCGGTCTCCGCGTCACACAGACCCCCCATCTGCTCGACCTTGGCTTCGACGGCTTCGCGGAACTCCTCGAGCTCTACTTCGGGCGAGTGCTCCTCGTACACCCGTGTGACTGCGTCCTCTTGCTCGCCCTCCATGGTTTCCCATGGCTACGTGCGGCTGGGTCTTAGTGGTTGTTATGGAAGAGGGGTCATGAGGTCCACGAGAGGTTCATGGCACCTTTATATCTACGGTGTAGGGCAGGGTTACGTCGTCTCCGCGTCGGCGTTCGATGGTGATGGAGTCTTGGACCTGGTACGTTCCTTCGGGGTACGCGGCCTCGTAGGTCTCCGCCAGAGTCTCGCCGGGTTCTAACTCAGTGGTGAGTCCGATGGAGTGGACTGCGAGGCCATGGGGGCCGACGTTGACGTGTCCGCTTTCGCGGTAGCTCTCGCTCCAGAGCAGTCGGCTTCCACCTGGTGCTTCGGGGTCGTCGACGCGGAGGACTCCGTAGGGGGCGGGTGCGCCGCTGAACACCTGGACCGTTTCTTCGCCGGTGTTCGTCAGCTGCAGCCTGAAGGAAGCTGGCTCCGACGGCCGGTAGAGGCTCCAGAGCTCGTCAGTCAGCTCCTCTATCTTCTCGTCGTCGTCCTCCTCGTGAGCTTCCTCGAACCTCTCGCGGTATCGCTCAAGATCCTCTTCGGAAGGGGGCTGATGGGATTCTCCCTGGCCCCTGTCCTCGACCTCTACCTCGAGTTCGACAGGTACATCGTCGTAGTCGGGTTCGAGTATCTGCGCCTGATGGGCTTCGCCGTCTACGAGGTAGTGTACGTCTTCGACGGCTTCGCGGAAGCCTTCGGGCAGGCTTTCGCCGCGGTACTGTCCCTCGACCGCTTCTAGGAACACCTCCTGGTGGCGTTCGTCTAGCTCGTCTAGTTCGCGGGCTTCTTCGACGTCGTAGAGCTCTTCGTGGGAGAGCTCGGTGGCGGTGATGGTGTAGGGCTCATCTGGGTCGTCTTCGGTGACGTGGAGCAACACGAGGACGTCGACGGCGGTGGGGTCCTCGCTGGTGGAGACTCCGATGTACTCGGTGTCTTCGAGGAACTCCTCCGTCCTAGGCTGGAGGGTGGGGGTTCGGAACTCGCCGGTGCCGACGTACCCTCTCCGTCCGTCGAGCTCTACGACGTCGTTCGCCAGCCGGCTTATCTGGCGGTTGTCGGTGCCCACCACCCTGATGACGTCCTCGTGCATCCCCACTACGTCGTCTTCGGAGACGTCGTCCGGCGCCAGATCGGACTCCTCACCTGTGACGACGTACTCCGGTAGGCTGTGTTCTAGCTCGTATACTCTGTCGTCGTGGAGGACGTATCTCGTGCTCTGAAGCATGTTCAGGAGTTCGCTCGACGGATCATCGACCTCGGTGACTCCGTCTTCGACGGCGGCTTCGACGTGGCTTCGAACTCCATCATCTATCTCCTCGACCTCATCGGCGTCGTTCCTCTCTGTCGAGAAGCTGTATGCGGTGTCTACGACTACACCCGGGTGTCTGAGCTCCACGTCGAACTCTTCGACGTCCGTATCTCGCTCTCCTTGGTCGTCCTCCGGCTCCGATCCTTCACCTCCGAAGGCTTCTATGCAGCCGGCGGTGGCTGCTGTGGCTGCCGCTAGGGAGGAGGCCGCGATGAACCTGCGTCTTCGCATAAGGGATTCTATGCGGCGTAGTAGTTTATTTCTTCTTCAGACTGAAACAAGGGTTTCAGTTAACGGGGGATGGAGTCTCTGCGGCGGAGGAACTGTGGAGCCTTCGGTCGCCGGGGGATTTTACCGTCTGGGGCGTCGTGTATGGGTCCGTGGCCTCCGGTGAGTTCGCTGCGAGGGAACGATACAGAAGGGCGCAGAGAGCACTGGTCGAGAGCCAGGACGGTCTGGAGTCCCTCGGAATCCGGTCAGAGTTAGGTGAACTGAACTGTCTGCGGGACTACGGCGAGGGACCGGTGGTAGTCCTGTTACACGGAGCCGACACGACGGCCGCAGTATGGTCGCCTCTGTCTCACAGGCTAGAACGCTTCGACGTCTGGATGCCGGATCTACCGGCTTTCGGGCTGTCAGCCGACCATGATTACCGCATGAAGCTACGCGGCGTAGGAGGAGAGGTGGTTCAGGCAGTCCGCCGGCGTGCAGAAGCCGACGACGTCGCCGTAGCCGGTCATTCCTTCGGGGGATACCACGGGCTCGCTGCTGCGCTCGACCACCCCGACGCTGTGACACGGCTGGCTTTCGCCAGCGCACCCCTCGGCCTCTACGCGGACCTGCCGTTCGTACTCAGGTTGGCGGGACTACCTCTCGTTAGCCGTCTGGCTATCCGTCATGCGTTCGGCCCACCTGATCAGGATCGGGAGGTGGCGCGGAGGTACATCGAGAGGTACTTCGTGGAGGACGCTGACCGGGTCCCTGACGAAGTGGTCGACTGTGTCGCTGCTTCCCGTGGGCTACCTCGTACGAGACGAGCTCTCCGGAGAATGGCTCGCAGCTACATCGGTCTCCGGGGCGTAAGTCAGGAGGTCGACCTTCGCAGCGAGCTAGAGGGGATTGAGCCTCCGACGTTGTTCCTCCATGGTTCCAGGGATCCGTTCGCTGGCTCGGGTGATTTGGAGTGGGCGGCAGGTGAGGTCCAGGAGGGAGTCTACCGCGAGCTAG
This sequence comes from Euryarchaeota archaeon Ods02, assembly GCA_028751075.1. Lineage (GTDB taxonomy): Archaea > Halobacteriota > Halobacteria > Halobacteriales > Halorutilaceae > JAQZDA01. Next base: position 93,785 of record JAQZDA010000004.1, read on the forward strand.
AGGGACTGGGCCACGCCATCTGGCTGGAGGACCCCGAGGCTACGGCCGATGCGCTGGAGGAGTTCCTGACCATGGGGCCGTGAGGAAGCGTTTAGGTAAGCCGAAGCTGTAGCGTTTCAGACGCCTGCGCCGATGGCTTCCGCCTGCTCGTGGTAGCGGTTGCGTATAGTGACCTCGGTGACGTTGGCGGCGTCCGCTACCTCCTTCTGCGTGCGTTTGTCGTTGCAGAGTATGCTCGCGAGGTAGATGGCTGCGGCGGCGTAACCCGTCGGGCTTTTGCCGCTGAGGAGGCCTTTCTCCGCGGTCTCGTCGATTATGTCGATGGCTTTCTGCTGCACCTCCTCGCTGAGCCCGAGTTCGCTGGCGAAACGCGGAACGAACTCCGCGGGGTTCGTCGGCCCTATCTCGAGGTCGAGCTGACGCGCTATGTACCTGTAGGTGCGCGCGACCTCCTGCTTGTCGACGCGGGAGACCTCGGATATCTCGTCGAGCGACCTTGGGATGTTCTCCTGTCGGCAGGCGGCGTACAGCGCCGACGCGCTCACGGCTTCTATCGAGCGGCCGGGCAGGAGGTTCTCGTCGAGCGCCCTCCGGTATATCATCGAAGATATCTCCCGCGTCGATTCGGGAACGTTGAGCGAGGATGCCATCCGGTCTATCTCGCCGAGCGCGAACTGGAGGTTGCGTTCCTTCGAACCAGAGGTGCGTATGCGGTTCTGCCACTTCCGCAGGCGTTTCATCTGGGCGCGGCGGTCCGCGGACAGCGACTGGCCGAAGGCGTCCTTGTCCCGCCAGTCGATGTTCGTCGTCAGGCCTTTGTCGTGCATCCGCTTGGTCATGGGGGCGCCGACGCGGCTCTTGTCGTCGCGTTCGCTGCTGTCGAACGCCCGCCACTCTGGACCGCGGTCGACCTGGTCCTCCTCGACGACGAGTCCGCAGTCGTCGCAGACGACCTCCGCGCGTTCGGCGTCGCTGACGAGGTCCTCGCTGCCGCACTCGGTGCAGATCAGCTCGTCTTCCGGCTGTTCCTCCGTCTCCTTCCCCTGTTCCCGCTCCGCTTGTTCGTACTCCCTCACGGATTCACGGGTGTCCTCTACCATTATGTTTATATTATGTGCTTCGAGACATATAAACCCACCCCTAACTTGTGGTAACACGCGTCATATCAAGCGTTTTGGTAGCCCGAAGGTATAACAACCACTTATATGTCCCGTCTCGATGTTTAACAAACACATGAGACGAAGAGGTCTGGAAGGAGGCATCGCAAAATGTCGGTAGTCAGCATCTCCGTCTCCGACGACCTCCTCGAGGAGATAGACGGATTCGTCGAAGACCACGGATACAGCGGCCGCAGCGAGCTCCTGCGGGAGGCCGCACGCAGCCTGATGGGAGAGTTCGACGACAGCGAGCTAGAAGGCCGAGAGATAGTCAGCACCGTCACCGTTATCTTCGAGTTCCACGGAGAACACGATGTCGAGAGCAAGATGATAGAGATGAGACACGACCACGAGGACAAGGTCAAGAGCAACGTCCATAGCCACATCGGCGACGACTACTGCATGGAGCTGTTCGTCTTAGAAGGAACCCTCGACGACGTCCGAGAGTTCGTCGGCGCGCTCCGGCCGACCGACGGCGTCCTCAGCGTGAACTACAGCGTCAACCCCATCGACGACCTCACGTAACCCCACCGTTCCTCGTCGAAACCCCGGTCCCGCTCCACCCCCAAGGACTCCTCCAATGCACGCAGCAGCTCCTTCCTCTGACCCCGCTCCACCCGGGCGAGCGCATCCGCCTTCGACACCGCCCTCGGAGCCCCGTTCAACGCCACCTCCTTCAACAGCTGCCGAGTCAGCTTCCCGCGGATGGCGTCGTCCCTGACGAAGGCGTACGGAGCCTCCGCCTTCAACACGAGGTCGTCACGTGGATCCCTGACCACCATGAAACACGGACGATAGTCCTCGGCATCGAGGTCGCCGTCCACCCACTCCGCCGGATGCGAAGCGAACGGGTCACCACGGTCCACGAGGAACTCCGAAAGGAACCAGTTCGAGTATGTCAACCCCTCCCCGCCGTCCGAAAGCGCCCTCCGGAAGAAAGACGCGTCGTCCATCCACGGACAGCCGTCGAACGCACGGACGACCTGCGCGCTCGACGTGTTCTTCACGAAACCCACCACCGGAGTCTCCTTCTCCACCGCCCTCTCCACCAGACGTGTGTAGTTCTCCAAGACCTCCCACGTCAACGCGCAGTCGCCGACGACGTCCTCGCCTTCACCCACCCACTTCACCACGCCCTTCGGATACAGCGAGCCATCCAGAAACAGGAGGTCGTCGACCTCGTCGAGGTTGGCGAGCGCGTGACGTGACTCCGCAAGATACAGAGCGTAACCGTGCACCACCTCGTTCTGCAGACGCTGGAGGCGGGCGGGCACCTGCACCACGTGTCCCTCGGCGGCGTCGCCGTCGAACGACACCGCCTCGTCCCGCAGCGACACCGAGGTATCACCGGAGTACACGGACTCCACCACCGTCCTTATGCGGTGTAGATCCAGGTCGGTCGGCACCGACGCCATCGCGGCGTGCGCTACGTCGACGACGAGTCCGTTCGTGAAAGCCACGGGGTTCAGCGTCCCGGAGTCCAGACCGTGCTGCGTCGGGTACTCGTCGTCGACGAGAGCCATCTCCTCCACCGGAGCCCTCCTGCGCTCCAGCGACTCCACCGGCGAGAGCTTACGCTCGCCATCGAGAAACAGCGATTCGAGCGCCCGCCAAAGCTCCTCGGCGACATCAGCCTGACCGGAGTCGTCGTAGTCCGCGTCCACCCGACGGGTCAGCATCTCGATACCGTCGAAGTGAACCGGATCCAAAGCCATAGCCCGGGTTTCACCCGCAGGAAGGAAAAGCTTTACCGACCGCTCCAGTCAGCACATGGTCTGCGTGACGTAGACTACGCCTTCGTCGGCTGCTTCAACGCCGACACCGTGGGTGCTGAACGAACCCTCCATCCAGCCGTCGGAGTCCTCTATCTGATCCACCGCGGCCTCGGCTACGCGCTCCTCTACTGAGCCGCTGTAGCTGTCGGCGTCAGACGGGGTCACCGCTACCACGTTCTCACCGCCTGTGCGCCAGTCTCGCGTCACGTCGTACAGCAGGTAGTTCGGGACCCTGAGGCGGGTGTCGTCGGTCAGCCGGAACGAAGTCGCGGCTGCAGCCACGTTGGTCACATCTCCAGCCGTCCCCGTGGAAGTCAGCTCGACGAAATCACCTTCGTCGAACGGATGGCTGTCGCTGGTTGCGCTGCAGGACATCGCCGCGTACCTCGACAGCCTGTTTACGCGGTTGCGGTCCGACGAGGCCGCCGGCAGCGAACCGGATTCGATGTCGCTCATATGCGCCTGCAGGTCGATGTTCCCGGCGAGCCGCTCGCTGTTCTCGTCGGCTACGGAGTCCATCTGACCGCTTCTCTCGAGATCGCTCTGCATCGACGAAGCGCTCTGTATCCGCTCGTTCAGCAGCTCGTGAACCATGTCGGATACGACGTCGGCATCCACGTCGGCGTACTCGCTCGCCTCTCCATCTACGTCGTCACCGCCGACCAGGTCAGAGGTCCGAAGCTCCACGGGACCCTCACCAGGTTCCGCGTACCCATCGGAACGGATGGCGCCCTGGTACGTCAGGATGGTGGAGCTCTGACCGCCCCGGGTCACGATGCCCGAAGGAGTGGTCCTCGGTGCGACGTGGGCGGTGACCTCTACCTCCATGATCTCGTCCTGGTTAGGTCGAACGAACTGGTTCTCGGTCTCCTCTATGTCGTCTCTGACGTCGCTCTCCAGGTCGGATATCTCATCCGTGAGGTCGTCAACCTGGTTCTCGATCCGGCGCTCGTCTTCAGACGTAACCGCGTAGATGCTGTCGTCAACCCAATCCGATATGTCGGTGACGTCCATCCTCTGTTCTGGGTCGAGGCTGCCTCCACTGGTGACCCAGTCTACGTTACCGCTGAGGCTGGCCTCCATGAACGTGTCCAGGCCGGGGCTGGTTGGATGGCCTTCGAAGTCGTCCAGAGCGTCCAAGAGCTCGTACTGACCGGCGAGTCTATTGTCCTCCGACATGCTAACTCCCAGCTCCTCCGCCCGTTCGAACTCTCTACGTACGTCCCTGGCCGACCTCTCCAGGGACTGAACGTGTGCCTCTCGCGCGTTGTCTATGCTACCCAGCGTCTCCTCGTCGTTCTCGTCCCACTCGCCGTCTCGCAGCGCTTTCTCCCTGGCGTCCTTGCGTATACTAGCCGCTCTCTGCACGAGCTGTCTAGCCTCTCGGTTGAGCCTGTCGAACTCCTCTCTGTGGTCCTCCAGGTCCTCCTGGAGGTCTGCACCCATCTTGTTTTCCGCCTGACCGCGTGTGTGTACGAACGGCATGTCCGCGGACATCCTGAACTCGTCACCTACCTCGTGTAGCCGGGCGTCGGCGACGACCTCATCGTCGAACTCTATGGTAGCGTCGACGAAGTCCGCGTTGACGTTGCTGCTCCAGACCACGACGACCTCGTTCTGTCCGCTGTCGAAGAAGTACTCGACGTCCGCCTGAACCTCTTCAGTCCCCAGAACCGCGCTCTCGTCGTAGATCACCTCTCCGTTAATCCGTGCGGTGACCTGTATCTCTTCTCCGTACGTGGCGCCGGCGAACCCGCCGGATCCTCCGGGGCTGTAGAGCTGTCTTGTCAGGTCCTTAGCCTCGCCCCTTGTCACGAGGTTCGTCGATGTGAGCACCACCTGATCCCCTGGCTCGTTGAGCGATGCCTTCGCCGTCGCGGTGCCTCCGAACTCGACGTCGACGCTGTCGGCACCGCTCGGCATGCTGTTCAGCGATACAAGAACCCGTTCGTAGGTGGCGTCGTATCTCACGTTGAGGTAGCCTTCATCGACCCCTGACTCCACCTCGACGTCTACGTCAGTCTCGTTGTCGGCATCTTCATCTTCGACATCCTCAGCTTCGTCGTCTACGTTCATCTCATCCACGTCCTCCTCTGCACCTACGTGATACTCCGGTGTTCCGAACTGTATCGCGTCGGTGCAACCCGCTAGGAACAACGTGGATGCTAGCAGGACGATAAGAATGAGATGCCGCGTCCTGGGTTGAGAGTCCATCATTGGCTATATACGACACCACTACTATAAATCTTGCGCAGCCACGGGCGTGCGTGACTGATAGCTATGGCCGTTTCCAAGGAGCGGTGCGTAACCTAGGAATCGACTATGCCAACTGTTGACAGACCTCGTAGCGGGGTTTCACGACGCAATACCAAGCCGCTTAATACGCTAGACTGGATAACTCCGGCAAGAATGGGTAACGGCAAGTACGCAGCCCGGAAGCTGAAGAAGGACCGGCAGAAGGACCGGTGGAAGGACAGAGACTACGCACGACGCGCACGTGGACTACAGGAGAAGACCGACCCGCTCGGCGGCGCGCCGCAGGGACGCGGCATCGTGCTCGAGAAGGTCGGCATCGAGGCGAAGCAGCCGAACAGCGCGATACGGAAGTGCGTCCGCGTCCAGCTGATCAAGAACGGCAAGCAGGTGACGGCGTTCTGCCCCGGCGACGGAGCCATCGACTTCATCGACGAGCACGACGAGGTCACCATCACCGGCATCGGCGGCGCACGCGGCGGAGCTATGGGAGACCTCTCCGGCGTGAACTACAAGGTGCAGAAGGTCAACGGCGTCGCGCTCATCGAGATGGTGCGCGGCAACAAGGAGAAACCCGTACGATGACCGAGGCAGAGCTCTTCGGAAGATGGAACGTCGACGAGGAAGAGATAGAGTTCCGCGACCGCAGCACGAAGCCCTACATCAACATCACCCCGGTGGCGCACACGATGGGTAGGCACGCGGACAAGCAGTTCGAGAAGAGCAAGATCAACGTCGTCGAACGAATCGCCAACCGCCTGATGGCAGGCGAACAGAACACGGGGAAGAAGGAGAAGACGACGAAGATAGTGCGTGAGGCGCTCGACGAGATCGCGGAGACCACCGGAGACAACCCCCTGGAGGTCGTCGTCCGCGCGGTCGAGAACGCCGGCCCAAGGGAGGAGACGGTGACCCTGAAGTACGGAGGCATCAGCGTGCCGAAGGCCGTCGACGTCGCCCCCCAGAGGAGGGTCGACCAGGCGATAAAGTTCATCACCGACGCCGTTGAATCCGGGAGCTACAAGAACAGCCGCGACGCACACGAGGTGCTCGCCGGCGAGCTGATGTCCGCGGCTAACTACGACGTCGAGACCCCCAGCATCCGGAAGAAGGAAGAGGTCGAACGCGTCGCCGCAGCCGCCCGATAGCTTCCGGGTTCCCCTTACGGACTGTTCCTATCGAGATACCTTTCCTGCGGTGGCTTGTCCCGAACCAGGGACGTCTGTTCCGTGGTTCGAGATGCCGCAGCCGTAGCTCGGGTAGCCGGCGACAGATACAAGTCTGTCTGCGATGTAATACAACGTAGTACATGCCCTCCGTTAGCGCCCGAATCCCCGAAGACGACGAGGAGGAGCTGGAGGAGGTCGCGGAGATGCTAGGTGAGGACAAGAGCTCCACCCTCCGGCGCGCGCTGCGCGAAGGACTCTCGGGGGTACGCCGCCGACTCGCCGTCGAACGGTACCAGAGCGGAGACGTCGGAGTCAACGAAGCCGCACGCGTCGCAGGCGTAAGCCTCGCCGAATGGATGGAGATAGCGCGGGAACACAACCTCACCACCCAGCTCACCCCCGAGGACGTCGAACGCGACGCCGACGAAGCCATGGAGATATGAAGGTCTACGTCGACGCAACCACCCTCATCGCATTCGGCGACGTAGGCAGGCTGGAGCTACTCGAACAACTCGACGGCGAACCGCAGGTCCTCCGTCGCGTGGCAGATGAGGTCACTCTGGAGCCCGCAGCCACCAACCTCCAGACCTGGGTAGAGGACGGAGGATACCAGGCGGACGAGGACCTACTCGAACCACGGTTACCCGAGGCGCGGGATGTCCTCGACGAACCCGCGGACGTGGGCGACGTCTGGATGGTTGCGGCCGGGCTCTCAGAGTGCGAGGTGGCCGTGGTCTCCGACGACCGAAGGCTGCGCACCGTCTGCCGCGGCTTCGGCGCCAGCGTCACCGGAACCTACGGCGTCGTCGTACGCGCCGTCGCGGAGGGTCTTCCACCGGAGGAGGCGAAGGACGTCGTCCGTGAGATAGATGGAAGTGGACTGCATTCGACTGCGGAGCTCCGTGAGAAGGTGTTCGAGCTGATAGAGGAAGCCGCGAATTAGCTCGGTGTTCAGCCTGCATAGAGCATCACGACAGGCTACCGCTTCTCCTTCACGACCTCCACGAACTCGTCGAAGTCCTCGACTCCGTGGACGTCACGCCGCGCCAATCCCTCGTACACTCCGGCGTTCTGCAGCGACGTTATCATGCCGCGGGTGCGGCGGTAGCTCCGGAGCGCGGAGGCGAGCCGGTAGCCTGCGACGCCGACGAGCGCGACGAACGCGACTCCGACGAGCTGTTGCTCGTAGACCTCGCCGACGACGTACGCCGCCGCCGTCAGCAGCGCCGCCGTCGACAGGTAGAACACCACCGATATCCACGCGACCTGGTGGCTGACGGTGAGGTTCTGTAGTGCGACTCGTGCGTACAGGCGGTCGAGCTCGGTTTCCTCGGTCATACCGCCACCGGGGGCTGCGTGGGGGTTAGGTCTTTCGAGCGACGGCCTGTGGAACCCTGTCTAGGGCAGCGGGTTTCAGAAGATATAAGCGCGGACAACGGCTCTCTACCTCTACGTGAACGCGTGATGAAGCGCGCTAGCGCTGAACGAGGTGACCAAGGATATGCCAGTGTACGTCAAGTTCGAAGTACCGGATGAACTAGAAGACAGAGCGCTCGAAGCCCTCGAGGTAGCCCGAGACACGGGGAAGATACGGAAAGGCACCAACGAGGCGACGAAGGCCGTCGAACGCGGTGAAGCCGAGCTAGTCCTGCTCGCGGAGGACGTCCAGCCGGAGGAGATCGTGATGCATCTCCCCGCGCTCGCCGAAGAGAAAGACGTCTCGTTCGCCTACGTCTCCACGCAGGACGACCTCGGGCACAGCGCAGGCCTCGACGTCGGAACCGCGGCCGCCGCCATCGTCGACGCGGGCGACGCCAGCGAGGACGTCGAAGACATCTCCGAGAAGGTAGAGGAACTCCGGTAGAAAGATGGAGACCAGGGACTGCACGTTCTGCGGAAGCCAGATAGAGCCCGGCACCGGCCTAGTCGTCATCCAGAACGACGGCGAACGCGTCCACCTGTGTTCCTCGAAGTGCAGGAAGAACGCCGACCTCGGTCGCGTCAGCCGGGAGGTCGAGTGGACTGAAGCGACTCCCGAGGACGAGGAGGAGTAGATGGAGCAGACGTTCCTGATGGTGAAGCCCGACGCCGTGCAGCGCGGCCTCGTCGGCGAGGTCGTGGGGCGCGTCGAGGACCGCGGCCTCCGCATCGTCGCCATGAAGATGGTGACGCCGACGGAGGAACAGGGCCGAGAGCACTACGCCGAACACGAGGACAAACCGTTCTACGACGACCTCGTGGAGTTCATAACCAGCGGACCCGCCGTCCCCATGGTCGTCGAAGGAGACGACGCCATATCCATCGTCCGCACCATGATAGGTGCGACCGACCCCGCGGAAGCCACCCCGGGGACGATCCGCGGCGACCACGCAGTCGACATCGGCCGGAACTGCGTCCACGCCGCCGACAGCCCCGAGAGCGCGGAACGCGAGATAGCGATCTACTTCACCGACGACGAGACCGAGGACTGGGAGCGCGTGGAAGAAGGCTGGCTGTACGAGTGAAGGCTCCGTCGTCTTCTTTCCCGTAACCAGCTGCCTCCGGCGTCGAGTGCGGTTGTAACCCTGCGACGTAGCAGCCATCCTGCAACATCCTTTTACCTGTTGTTGTGCAAGTACTGACGAACAGACAGGTAGCGGTGAAGTCGCTACGGAGACAGAGTGAACCCCGAGAGAAAGCTCGCGGAAGTCGTCACCCGTCATCCGGGCCTCGTCGTCCTCCTGTTCCTCGCCGCCACCCTGCTGTTCGTACCAGGCCTCGACAGACTCGAGGTGCAGGAGGACCTCGAGGACTTCGTCGTCGACACACCGGAGTACGAGAGCTTCCAGGTCGCCGACGACCGGTTCGGCCGCAGCATCCAGGGCGGCGGCATGGAGACGTGGCTCATCCACGTCGACTCCAACGCCCTCAGCCGAACCAGCTTGCTGGCTATGCTGCGGGCGCAGAACCGGCTCGAAAGCCACAACGGCTTGTACGTCGAAGACAGCGAAAGCGTCGCCGTCACCGTCGCCAGAGCAATCGACCCATCCGCCACCACCCGTGAAAGCCAGGTCGAGGTTCTGGAGCACGCGAGCGAACGAGAGGTCCGCGAAGCCCTCAGAGCGGAGGTCGACGACGACCTCCGAAGGGTCGTCACCGACGACTTCAACGAGGAAGCCGTCGCCGCGAAAGCCACCATCGCCACCGTCCACCACAGCTTCCCCGGCGACGTCGACACCGAACAGGTGACGGGCACCGACGCGGTCGTCGAACACGAACAGCTGCGTATGCGCGACGTCGTAGACGGCGTCGACGGCGACATCCGGGTGTACGGCTTCGGCATCATGTACCACGAGTTCGCCCGCGTCATCGACGAGTCCATGGTACTCCTGCTGCCGGTGATCTTCCTCCTCATCGTCGCCTTCCTCGGAGTCGCTTTCCGCGACCCCGTCGACGTCCTCCTCGGCCTCGTCTGCCTCCTCGTAGCCTTGCTCTGGACTTTCGGACTCATGGGGCACGCCGGCGTACCCTTCACGCAGCTAGACGTCGCAATCCCGCCGTTGATGCTCGCCGTCGGGGTCGACTTCAGCATACACATGGTGAACAGGTACCGGGAGGAAGGCGTCCGCGGCCACGGAAGGGTGGAGTCGATGGACGTCGCCTCCCGTCAGCTGATGGTGGCTTTCTTCATCGTCACCGTGACGACGTCCATCGGCTTCCTCGCGAACCTCGCGAGCGGCCTCCGACCCGTCAGGGAGTTCGGGCTCGTCGCAGGAGTCAGCATCGTCTCCGTCGCACTCGTCTTCGGCGTCCTGTTCCCCGCGTCGAAGCTGTTGCTCGACCGCGGCCGCGACGGCCGCATCCCCGGCAGCAGCCAGCCTCTAGGCCGTGAAGACAGCCGTCTCGGCGTCCTGCTGTCGTACGGCGCCGTTCCGGCGAGACGGCCGTGGCTGTTCCTCGTCGTCGTAACCTTCCTCACGGCCGGCGCCGCCGTCTACGCCAGCGACGTCGAGACGTCCTTCGACGAGGAGGACTTCCTCCCGCCGGAGGAGATGCCGGAGTACGTGGAGTTGTTCCCCGAGTCGATGCAGCCGGGTGAGTACACGACGAAACGCGACATGAGCTACGTCACCGAGGAGTTCCACGCAGACGTAGTCACCGTCGGCATGCATCTCGAAGGCAGGTTGGACGACGACCACGCCCTCGAAGCTATGTCCCGGCCTGCGGAGGACCCGCCGGACAGCTTCGTCCGCGGCGAGGACGGGGAGGCGCAGACGGAGAGCGTCGTCGACGTCATCCACCGGCAGGCGGCGGAGGACGACGAGTTCGCGGAGCTCGTGGAACGTAGCGACACCTCCGGCGACGGCGTCCCCGACTCAGACGTCGGCGACGTCTACGACGCCCTCCTCGCTTCCGACGCCCGCGACGACGCCCTCCGGTTCATGACGGAGGACCGACGAGACGCCATGGTCCGGTACTACATCGAGTCCGACGCCCTGTACGAGGAGGTGCATTCGGATGCGTTCACGGTAGCCGACAGACACCGGATGGAGGCTTCGGCGACAGGCGACGTAGTCATCTACAGCGGGGTCTCTCAGCTAGTGCTGCAGTCCGCTTTCACCGCGTTCGTCGCGGCGCTCGCTGCCGCGTCCTTCGTCCTCGTGCTCGTGTACCGTCGGCTGATGGGATGGGGTTCGCTCGGCGTGGTGAACATGGCGCCTATACTCGTCACCGCCGTCGGCGTGGTGGCGACGATGCGTTTCCTCGGCATCCCGTTCAACGCGTTGACGGCGACCATCCTCGCCGTCACGGTCGGCGTCGGCATCGACTACAGCGTCCACATGACCCATAGGTTCGCCGACGACTACAGGATATACGGCGGCGAACGCGCGCTACAGCGGACGCTGCGGGGCACCGGTGGCGCGTTGACGGGGAGCATGGCGACGACGGTGGCGGGGACTGGTGCGCTGGTGCTCGCCGTCACCCCTATCCTGCAGGAGTTCGGGTTCCTCATGGTGGTGAGCATAACCTACGCCTACCTGACCTCGGTGATCGTGCTTCCGGCGGCGTTGATGGCTTGGGACGGCTGGATGGAGAGCTGAAAAGCCGTGGCAGCGCCAGATGAGGGGGCACGGACTTCACCGTGTACAGCATCTCTAGGAGGGTGGCGCCGGTATCCGGAGTAACGGTTTTATCTTCTGCCTGTTTATCTGGGGTCGTGGCTGGGGAGATAACTGTCTTACACGTGGACGACGACGAGGCTTTCGCGGAGGTGGCCGCGGACATGCTGGAGCGCGAGCACCCGGATATCGACGTGGAGGTGGTGTCCGACGGCTCCAGAGCTCTCGAACTGCTGGACGAGGATGGCTTCGACTGCGTCGTCAGCGACCTCGAGATGCCGGGTCTCTCGGGTATCGAGCTGCTCGAGAGGGTTCGTGAACGGTATGGAGATCTGCCGTTCTTCTTGTTCACTGGGCGGGGCAGCGAGGAGGTGGCGGGCGACGCTATCTCCGCCGGTGTCACAGACTACCTGCAGAAGTCCGGTGACGGCGACCAGTACAAGATACTCGCGAACCGCATCGTGAACGCCGTCGAGGCGATGGATGCGGAGCGGGAGGCGCGGAGGAACCGTCGTCGGTTCGAGGCGCTTTCGGATGCCTTCCCGGACGTGGCGTTCCTCATCGACGCTGACGGGAGGTACCTGGAGGTCGTCGCCGGGGAGGAGAGCCCCTTGCTGTACGACGAAGCCGAAGCACTTGAGGGTAGGACGTTCGATGAAGCGCTGCCGGAGGACGTAGCCGAGAGGTTCCAGGACGCCGTCGATCGGTGTCTGGACTCCGGTGACCTGGTGACTATAGAGTACGAGCTAGAGGTTCAGGCGGGGACGCGGTGGTTCGACGCCCACGTCGCCCCCGTCGACCTCGACGACGTCGACGACGGCGCGGTGGTATGGGTGGCGCGCGACGTCACCGGGCGGAAGACCCGGGAGATGGAGGTTAGGGAGAGCCGTGAACGGTATCGGTCGTTGTTCGAGAACAACCCCGCCGCGATATGGGAGGAGGACCTCGGGGATTTCAAACGAAGGGTCGACGACATCGCCGGGGAGGTCGACGACCTCGACAGCTACCTCGAACAGAACCCCGATGAGTTCAAGTCTCTGCTGGCGGAGATAGAGGTTCTCGACGTGAACGAACGAGCGGTCGACCACTACGAGGCGGAGTCGAAGGAGATGGTGGTGGAGGGCCTGGACGAGCTTTTCACCGATGTAGCTGTCGAGAGGTTCCGGGACGTCGCCGTCGCTATCGCGGAAGGTAGGAAGAGCTTCAGGACGCTGACGGAGATAGATACGTTCGAGGGCAACAGGAAGCAGGAGATACTGGAGATACACGTGCCCGAAGCTTACGGAGGCGGCTACGAGAGAGTGTACGTGACCACGGTGGACGTCACGGATCTCGTCGATAGCTGAGGAAGGAATGAGGGGTTTTTCCTGTGGTCGTCGGCCTTTACCTGGGTTCGAAGCTGTTCTCAGACCTGTTCCTGTAGCTCTACAGCGCTGTCGGTCTTCACCCACGCCAGCGGGTTACGGGCGTCGTACAGCACCACACCGTCCTCGGTGTCGTACGACTCGATGTTCGACAGCTCTTCGTCCGTAACCTCTCTGGAGCTGGACATGTTTTGGATTTCCTCCGGGTTCAGGTAATGCGTGAGAGTATAAAAATCCTTGTTATTCGTTGTCACACCTGAACTATCATGATGTTCTGTCGTGGTCACGACGACGGATTCCCCTCGACGAGGTAGACGGAACAATCGACAGCGGGAGCTTAGTGGAATGACTTTAGTTACAGCTACCCCTAAGCCGGCCATGGACGACGGCCAGAGGAACCTCGGAAGCTTCGGCGGGAGCCAGAAGGACCCGCAGGAACCCGGGGGCTCCGAAGCCAACACCGGGAAACAGGACCCAGCCTCTCCGGAAGCCCAGAGAGAAGAGGTTGACTCCGGAGAAGCCAGCGAACCCGGGAAACAGGATGAAGACGAAGCAGCCGACCGGAGCGAGAGAGATAGCCGAGACACCGCCGACGAAGAGGACGCCGGAGAGGACGTCAGCGCCGAAGAAGACACGGTAGAGACCCCGGAGGGCGCGGTCGACGTCGGCGTCACCAAGGTCGACTACACCGTCCGCGACCGCGACTCCGAGCCATACCCCGTCGTGCACGTCTTCGGCCGGACGCCGGAGGGCGACAGCCAGCACGTCGAGGTCACGGGGTTCCGGCCGTACTTCTACGCACCAGACCACGAGGTCGACGACAGCCTCCCCGAAGACAGCGAACAGGTGGTGGAGATAGAGCGAGGGTACACAAGCATCGACGGAGAGAGCGTCACACGTATCTACACACGCATCCCCGCCGACGTCAGCGACGTCCGCGAGGACTACCGCCACCACGAAGCCGACATCCTCTACCCCAACAGGTTCCGCATCGACACCGGAGTGAAGTCCGGCTTCCGGGTCTTCGAGGACGACGTCGAAGAGACCGACGACGGCCGTCTGAGGGTCGACGTCGACGACGTCGAAGCAGTGGACGTCGACGCGCCGGCACGCACCATGGTCGTCGACATCGAGGTCGAGGACCGCCACGGCTTCCCCGAAGACGGCGAACAACCCCTCATCTGCCTCACCGCGTGGGACAGCTTCGACGACAGCTACCACGTCTTCGCCTGGTTCCAGGACGACGTAGAGTTCACCGCATCCGACGTAGCCCCCGATCTGGACGCCGACGTAGACGTCCACGTACACGAACACACCGACGAAGAGACCATGCTCAAAGCGTTCCTCAGCTACCTCGAGGACCGCGATCCCGACGTCACCACGGGATGGAACTACGAGGAGTTCGACGCCCCCTACATCATCGACCGCTTAGAGGAGCTGGGGATGGACAGCGGCCGCCTGTCGCGCGTCGGCGAGGTCTGGCACGGCGGCGGCTGGGGCGGACCGACGGTGAAGGGTCGGTCGACGTTCGACCTCCTCTATGGCTACCAGCGGATGCGGTTCACCGAGCTCGAAAGCTATCGCTTAGACGCCATCGCGGAGGAGGAGCTGGGGGAGCAGAAGGTGACGTACACGGGTAAGCTCGGCGACCTCTGGGAGGAAGACCCCGAACGCCTCCTGGAGTACAACGTCGTCGACGTCGAGCTCTGCGTCGAGATAGACCGGAAGGTCGGCGTCGTCGACTTCTTCCGCGAGCTCTCGCGTTTCGTCGGCTGCAGCCTCGAGGACAGCACAACGCCGAGCGACGTCGTCGATATCTACGTCCTCCGGAAGGCGTACGGAGAGTTCGTCTTGCCGTCGAAACGCAGCGGCGGAGGCGGCGACGAGTACGAGGGCGGCGAGGTCTTCGAACCCATCACCGGCATCCGGGAGAACGTCGCCGTCCTCGACCTCGCGTCACTGTATCCTATGTCGATGATCTCGGTGAACGCCAGCCCCGAGACCAAGGTCAGCGAGAGCTACGACGGCGAGACCTACAGGGTGGAGATGCCGGACGGCTCGGTCGTCAGGTTCCGGAAGGACCAGGAGGGACTGACGAAGAGCATCGTCACCGAGCTATTGGAGGAACGCGACAGGAAGAAAGCGTTGAGGGACCAGCACGAGATGGGGTCGCCGGAGCACGACAAGTACGACGACCAGCAGAACGCCATCAAGGTCGTGATGAACTGCTTCTCACCCGACACGGAGGTCGTCACCGAGGAAGGAGTCAAGGACATCACCGACGTCGACGTCGGAGAACAAGTCTACTCCATCGACCCCGAGACCAAGGAGGTGAGCCTTCGGGAGGTAGTGGAGACCCAGAAGTACGAGTACGAGGGAGAGATGGTGGAGGTGGAGACGCGTCACACGGACTTCCAGGTCACCCCGAACCACCGGATGCTCGTGGACGTCGACGGAGAGACGGAGTTCGTCGAAGCCGGTGAGCTCGACGACTACACGAACTACCAGATACCTAACGGCCAACCCGTCGAAGGCGAGACACCAGAGCAGTTCAGCTTGCTGGAGGAAGGGGAAGCCGAGCACGCCTACGTCCACACCGAGGGACACGGTACCGCCTTCAAGCGAGGTGTTGGAGAAGCAACTGAAGCGCTGGAGTACGAGTCCAACCGGAAGGCGTTCAAGTGCAGTCCCGTACACCTGCGTGAGAATCCCAAGGTAGTGGAGGAGGCCGACCGAGTTCTCCTGCAGAAGGCTGCGAAGCACTCGTCGGTACCCGCGGTATACGACATGGAGGACTGGCTAAGGTTCGTCGGATGGTATGTAACTGAGGGCAGCGTCTACGAGATACAGCCGAAGGAGTACGAGTCCGCGTCCCGCGGCCGCAGCCAGAAGATACAGCTGGGTCAGCTCGACGAAGGCGGACGCCAGGACATCGTCGAGCTGCTGGAACGCATGGACCTCAATTCGCTGAAGGAGGAGCGGCAGATAACCGTCTGCAACGGTGTCCTCGCAGACTGGCTCATCGAGAACTGTGGCAGCGGAAGCGAGACCAAGCATCTGCCGGAGTTCGTCTGGAGTCTCGACTGGCGGCTGCTGGAGGTGCTGTTCGACACCCTGATGCAGGGTGACGGCGACCGGTACAGCGGCCTCCGTTACTCCACCAAGAGCACGCGGCTGAAGGACGACGTGGTGCGGCTCGCCGTCCACCTCGGCTACAAACCCATGGTCAACCGCGGCAGCGGAGTCTGGCGGATCCGGTTCACCGACAACGAGGGTTCGTTCCGGATGCACAGGAACGGCGGCGAATCGACGTCCGACGGCAGGGTGTACTGCGTAACCGTGGAAGACGACCACACGGTGCTCGCCGGCAGGAACGGGAAGTTCCAGTGGGTGGGACAGAGCTACTACGGCGTCGCCGGCTACGAACGGTTCCGCCTGTACGACAGCGAGATGGGTGCCGCCGTCACCGCGACCGGCAGGAAGGTCATCGAACACACCCGCGACGAGGTCGAACGCATGGGGTACGACGTCATCTACGGCGACAGCGTGACCGGGGACCGTCCAGTGGTGCTGCGAGACCCCGAGGGAGTGGTCCGAGTCCTGCCCATCGAACGGGCCTTCGCCGAAGGACAGGAGAAAAACGTAGACGAAGCACTCGTCAGGTCGGATGGTGGCGCTACATCGGCCTCCAATGGGAAAGACCGTCGGTTGCTCGAAAACTGGGAGGCGTTGTCGGTGAACGACGCGTTCGAGGCAGAGTGGCAGCCCGTGAACGAAGTGATTCGCCACGAGACCGAGAAAGATCTAGTGAAGCTCCAGCACAAGCTCGGTGAGTCCACGACGACTCGCGACCATTCCTACGTCGTCGAAGAAGACGGCAGTCTGTCCGAAAGACCACCGGAGCTTGTCGACGAGCCACTGCGAGTGAGCGGCTTACCGAACGTCAAGGATATAAACACAATCGACATCTACGACAGAATCAAGGACTACGTACGGGAGTACACGGACGCAAGAGGAGGGAACTACGAACCTAAAGACAAGACCAAACAAGTTCATACCGACGGAGATTACGTATGGTTCGGGCACGAAAACCAGGGTGAGTACGACTCGACAATCAAGTTAAAGCGCGAGATAGAGGTCGGGAGTAGGGAGGGACGCGCACTTCTACGGCTGCTCGGCACCTATGTCGCCGAGGGTAGTTCGTCGACGGAGGAAACGTCAGATGGAAAGTACGGGGCCTCGATATCCGAGTCTGATCACGAGGTCCTTTCCCAGCTGGAAGAAGACTACAACTTGCTGTTCGAGAACGCTGTCGTCAGCATCATAGACAGCGATACGAAAGACACCAGGACGGTCGAGTACGAGACACAGTCTGGCGAGAGGGAGGTGACCTACGACGACGGCACCTACAAGCTCCAGATGATGAACGAACTGTCGGCAGTGTTTTTCAGGGAGCTTGCTGGCCAGACGTCCCGCGGAAAAAAAGTACCCGACTTCATCTACCACCTGCCGAAGAAAGAACAGGACATCTTCCTGGACGCCGTGATAGAAGGTGATGGATCGCGCGAGTTCCCACGTTACAACGACGACTACGCTGAAAGGAACTTCGACTTCGAGACAACTAGCCGTAAACTCGCCGGTGGACTCTCCCTCCTGCTCATCCAGCGCGGAAAGAAACACTCACTCAAGTTCAGAGACGAGAAGGACTCCTACACCATACGTACCTGTGACTATTACCGCGATGGACGAGAACCCGTGTTAAAAGAGATCCAAGACGAGGAAACTACGTACGTCTACGACCTCAGCATCGGAGAGAACCAGAACTTCGTCGACGCAGTAGGCGGTATCGTCCTCCACAACACCGACTCCACTCTCGTGGAGCTAGGCGGCGACCTCTCGCTCGACGACGTCGTCGACGTCGGCCTCGACATCGAGGACAGGGTCAACGAAAGCTACGACGAGTTCGCCGTCGAGGAGTTCGACGCGGAAGCCGACGGCCACCGGTGGGATATCGAGTTCGAGAAGGTTTACGAGCGGTTCTTCCAGGCCGGCCGGAAGAAACGCTATGCAGGCAAACTAGTGTGGAAGGAAGGCAAGCATCTCGACGAACCCGACGTCGACATCACGGGTTTCGAGTACCGACGCAGCGACGTCGCCCGCATCACCAAACGCGTGCAGGAGGACGTCATCGAGATGATCTTGGACGGCGAAGGCTTCGACGAGGTCAGCGAGTACCTCCAGCGGGTGGTGGAGGAGTTCAAGGAAGGCGACGTCGACCTCGAGGACGTCGGAATCCCCGGGGGTATAGGTCAGAAGCTGTCGGCGTACGACAGCGACACCGCGCAGGTCAAAGGCGCCAGGTACGCGAACCAGCATTTCGAGACGAACTTCAAGAGCGGCAGCAAACCCAAACGCGTCTACATCGAACGCGCCGCCGACGGCTACCCGCCGACCGACGTCATCTGCTTCGACGTCGAGGAACAGGTGCCCGAAGGCTTCCGCGTCGACGAAGACAAGATGCTGGAGAAGACCGTGCAGAAACCGCTGGAACGCATCCTGGAGGCGTTAGGCTGGAGCTGGAGCGAGGTCGTGAGCGGGCAGCGGCAGCAGGGGCTCGGGAGCTTCGGATAGATGCTTTAACCCGCACACCTCGATGTTTTATGGCGTAAGCGCGTGAAGGTCCGGTTGGATGTCCGTGACGTTTCTCTCAGGGGGTACGGGGACTCCCAAGCTCCTGGACGGCGCGATGCAAGAGGTCGACGAGCTATCGGTGGTCTGCAACACCGGCGACGACGTCGTCCTTTCGGGAAACCTCGTCAGCCCAGACGTCGACAGCGTGCTCTACACTCTCGCCGGCGAGATAGACCGTGACACCTGGTGGGGGGTAGAGCGCGACAGCTACCACACCCACGAAGCCCTGACGCAGAGCGGCCGTAGGGTTGAGCGCGTGGAGAGCCAGCGGCCGCTTGGAGAGGAGCGTGCGTTCGGCGGCGACGGCGAGTTCATGCGGATAGGTGACCGCGACCGCGCCCTCCACGTCGTCCGCACCAGCGCTGTCGACAGCGGCGCCTCGCTGACGGAGGCGGTGCAGCGTTGCGCGGACTGGCTGGATGTAGACGAACGGTTCACGGTTCTGCCGATGACGGACGACGCCGTTTCGACCTACGTCCACACGCCGGAGGGTCCGATGCATTTCCAGCGGTGGTGGGTGGCGGAGGACGGCGAACCCCCGGTGGAGGACGTCGACTTCCATGGTGCGGGTCGTGCGGGCGCCACTGAAGCGGTCGAGGCGGCGCTCCAGCAACCCGTAGTCGTCGGACCGTCGAACCCCGTCACCAGCCTGGGTCCGATGCTGTCCGTCGCAGGGTTACGAGAAGCCTTACGTGAGGCTCGCGTCGCCGCAGTCTCCCCCTTCGTCGACGGCGAAGTGGTCAGCGGACCGGCGGCGGAGCTTATGGAGGCCGTCGGGCTGCCGCCGTCCACGGAGGGCGTTTATCGGGCTTACGAGGACTTCCTCGACGTACTGGTCGTCGACGGCAGCGAGGCGGGAGATATCGAGGTCGACTGCACGGTGGTCGCCACGGACACCATACTGGAGAGGCGTGAAGACGCCGCCCGCCTCACCCGAGAGGTCGCGGCGGCTCTAGACCTAAGCAACACATATTGACCGCCGGAGACAGAACCTTGTTATTGAGGCGTTCTAGAGGTCCTCGAGGTCCTCCATCACCTCGTCCGCGAGATCGACCATCTCCTGGACGTTGATCTCCTCACCCCCCACGTCGAGAGTGGGTTCGTCTGCGTCCCCTCCTTCACCGTCTTCCCCCGGTTCCGTACTGGGTTCGGCACCTTCTCCGGTGGACTCTGCAGTCTCCTCCGGGGGTTCCGCGTCCTCGCTGGTGACTGCAGAGGTATCTCCGACCGCTTCCCCCTTGCTTGACGGGCTTCCAGCGGACGGTTCTACGGTTCCCTCCGCTCCTGGGCCGCCTGCTTCTCCTACTTCTTCAGCCTGGTCGTCTCCACCGCGTTCGAAGGACTCGAACGCCGAGTCCACACGCTCCGCGACCGAGGGCTCCGAACCGCTCCCGGATTCATCTGTTGCGGCCTCTGCAGTCGACGTTGCACCGGTTTCCCCTGCGCCCTCCGCGACCTCCTCCGTGGGCAATGCACCGGAGCCCTGTTCCGAGGGTTTCTGAACCTGTTCGGGAGGCCTGGAGGTATCAGCCTCAGCTTCACCTGGTTCCGGGGACGAGTCCGGTTCTACCGTCTCCTCTGTAGCCACGGCGTCGTCGACTCCGTCGCCCGACCTCCGGTCGCCTGGGTGGAGGTCCGTGGACCCAGGAGACGCCACGGGTGTGACGTCCTCTACTGCGTCGACAAGGGAGTAGGGAGCCTTGTACGCGTACGCCATGCCAAGCGACAGCGAATCCGGGAGGTCCTCGACACCGTCACCCACTCCGTACTCGTCGGCTTCGCGGTCGTAGTACTTGGATGGTCGGCCGTTCTTGAACAACACGACGTCTCCGTCGTCTACGAGGTAGCCGGTGAACCTCTTCCGGTTGAGGTGGGTGGCGGCGCGCTCCATCCCGGGTGGTAGCTTCTCCCTGGGTCCGTCTACGGGGAGGACCACGGGGACGGGTCCCTGGTCGTCCCGTACCTTGCTCGGTAGCTGCACTCCGTTGATCGCGTTAGCGACGGCTTTCACGTGGTTCACCAGGGGTTCACGGGTCTGGCTGTCCAGGCTTTCTAGCCCTCGAACCACGGATATCAGACGTTCGTGTAGCTCGCCCTTCTCAGGCGTGACAGATCCCCCCGACAGGTAGCTGACGGAGCTCACCAGCACGGTGGCTACGAAGACGAACAGTACGGCGGGGAAGTACGGTGAGTATATGAAGTCTAGCTGTCCGCCTGCTAACAGCAGCGAGTACACGAGAAGCAGTATCACTCCGTACAGCCCTACGATGTCTACGCGGTTGAAGAACTCGAGGACGTCCGGGTCGTCCAGCCACCTCCAGGCTTCGATGGAGATGGCTACCGCGAGCAACCCCGCGGAGGCCACGGGGAACCAGACGTCCTGGTTGACGCCGAGATGCTCGAGCGCCGTGTACCCCGCCGCGATAGCTAACACAACCACTCCGACGACGTCGACGCGGTCGACGAGGAAGGCGCGTTCGAAGGTGAGTGCGACGGCGAGCGCTGCGACGAGGAACGCCCCCGCCCAGACGCCTTCGACGTGTCGGACGCCGTAGACCGCGGAGAGCACGGTGACTCCGAAGAGGAAGCCGACGAGGACTATGGCTTTCAGCCCCGCTGTATCGAGGAACGTCTCGACCACCTGAGACCTGCCTCCTACGTCACCCCCTTCCTCCTCTGCTGCTACGTTCACGTTAAGAACATAGTCCTTGTTCGGTTAAGAGTCTTGTCTGTGGCGCAATCCTCTTCATCCTCACTATGAACCGTTCAACACGTTTCACGGCCCCCCTCTCTTCGAGAGGTCGTCTATTATGTCGTCGGCGCGCTGGAACATGTCGTCGAGATCGACCTCCTGACCTCCGACCTGGATGACCTGATCTTCCTCCGCCGTCTTCTCGGATTCCTCCTGCATAGCTGCCTCGCGTTCCGACAGGGGCTCCGGTGCCATGGCTTCCGACCGTTTCTCCGGTATCACGGACTCGAGCTGGTTGACCACTCCGTGCGTGGTCTCGTACATCCGGCCATCGGCTTTCCTTCCGCCTTGGTCTTCGTCAGTGTACTCGCCGCCTACGAACGACGCCACCTGGGTTCCGTTCCGGGTGACGTGTACGTCTTCGCCGTGCAGGACGTAGCCCGTGTGCCTCCGGTCGCTGGCTCTCTGAAGCACCCTGTCGACCTCGGAGTTCTCGACGACGTGGTCGGGGGCGTCTTCGGGTAGCACGACGGGTACGCCGCCGTACTTGTCGCGTACGTTAGTGGGTATGGAGACGCCGTCGAGGCTCTCCGCCATGTCGCGGAGCTTCGCGGCTATATCGCGGCGTAGTACCGCGTCTTCTACGTCCCTGGTCTCCCTCAGCAGCCCGACCAGTATCTCGTTGAAGTCCTCGTCGGGCCTCACTACCACGGTCTCCCGTATCACGCGGTAGCCGGCGACGACGGCGAAGAACCCGCTGATCAGCACGAAAGCTAACGCGGGGAAGACAGGGTGGTGCGCGAAGCTGCTCCAGCCGGCGTAGACGACGATGGCATACACCAGAAGCAGCTCGCTGAAGACGAAGCCGACGACATCGAGGTTCATCAGCTCGTCGACATCGTCGGTTGTCGCCCTTCCTTCACCGAACTTCAGCCCGGGCTGGCGGTTGTAGAAGTAGTCTCCTACGACCGCTGCGAACAGGAAGAACGAGGAGAACAGGGCGAACTGCCAGCCGGGGACGAAACCCAGCGACGCCATCACCGTGAACCCGGCAGCGATCAACACCATGACGCCGCCGACGAAGTCGAACCCCGTCTCCGGCCACAGCACCTGGTCAAGTGCGACGGCGAAGCCCAGAGCTAACGTGACCACGAGCCCCCCAGTAACAGCCAGGGACTCCAGCCCCGGTATCCCGGCTTCGACGGTCGGCCACGCCGAACCCAGTGCCGTTACCGCCACCAGTAGCGCCAGAAGCACCACTCCCTTTACCCCCAGTACCTCTAACAGCTTGGCGAAGTACGGTTCCGCGTCCACCTCCCCCCTGTTGCTGGTGCTGCTCATAGCGATTTCCTAAACTAAGTCGACAAGCCAGATACAAAACTCTTGCGTGGATTAGAAGGGGTTTTACCGGAGTAACGTCTAGCTTCTGAAGAGAAGATGTCTGACTCCGCCCGTGAGAACGACCCATCGGTCGTCGGGGTGAACAGCGAGGACGCCGAGGACCTCATCGGGGCGCTTTCCAGCGACACCGCGAGACGGATACTCGACGCTTTACACGACACCCCTTCGACGCCGTCGGAGGTAGCGGAACAGGTGGATACTACGCTGCAGAACACCCGATACCATCTCTCGAAGCTCGAGGACGCCGACCTCATCTCCGTGCAGGAGACGCGGTACTCGCCGAAAGGAAGGGAGATGAACGTCTACGCACCTGAGGAACCCACGGTGGTATTCGTCGGGGGAGCCGACGACAGCGAGCGGCTGCGTGACCTCCTCACGAACGGGTTCGCAGGCCTGCTCGCTCTCGGCGCCGTCGCAGCCGCCGTCGAGTACCTCTACAGGAGCTACGCACCTGCTGACGACGAAGTCGCCGACGACGCAGGCGTCGCCCTCGAAGACGACGTAGATGACGATGACACCTACATGGAGGCGGCGGACGACGCGCCCGCTCCGGAGGTGGAGGAGGCAGCAGAGGAGGCACCGGTGTTGGTAGAGGTGGCGTTAGAGGCCGCGACACCAGGTGTACTGGTGTTCCTCGGGGGAGCAGTCGCTCTGTCGGTTTTCCTGCTGATTAGGTACAGGCAGCACCGTTCACTATAGGGTTGCGATGAGCTCTATCTTCATCCGTCGGCGACAGTCATCCGAGTTAAGTATCCTGGCGATCTATCGAACGCCGATGAGACGAGAAGCCTCTGTAGCGCGCCGAAGTTGGCCACCCAGCTGCCTACGGCCGTCTGAATCCAGGTGGTCGACTTGGTCTTAGACGCCGCGGAGTCCGCGGAGCTCGCGTTGCTGGTGGAGGCGGGTAGCATGCCGAAGCCGGGTAACGTCGAGCCTTCGCGGGACTTCCCCGACACCAGCTACCATCAGTTTCAGGCGGGCGCGGTGGGTGCGCGTTCCGCGCTTGAGGATGCGGCGGCGGATGAAGCAATAGGCAGGTGCTTCCGACGTGCCGTGAAAGGCGCGAGCCGGCACGAAGGTGGGAACACGCATTTCGGTGCGCTGCTGCTGCTGACGCCTCTCGTCCAGGCTGAAGCCAGTGACGGCGTCGACTCCGTTGACGCCGTCGTCGAGGACACCACGGTGGACGACGCCGAGGAGTTCTACCGTGCGTTCCAGGCGGTCGAGGTCAACCTCGGGGACGTCGAACCCGATGGGTTGCCTGACGCCGGAGACGATGACGCGGCGGAGAAGGTGAGGGAACGCGGACTCACGCTGTATCAGGTGATGGAGGGGTCCGCTGACGTCGACGACGTCGCCTCGGAATGGGTCAACGGTTTCGAAAGAGCGTTCCGGCGTGCCGACGACCTCCAGCGACTGGTGGAGGATGGCTCTCCGACGTCGGAGGCGGTAGCCAGCGTCTACCTCGAAATGCTTCGGACGGAGCCCGACAGCCACGTGGCGCGGATCCACGGCGACCACGTCGCCGACGACGTCGTCAGCATGGCGAACAACCTCGACGTCGCGGCCCTGGACCGACGTCTCAGGTACGACGACATCAACCCCGGAGCCACCGCCGACGTGCTCTCGGCGGCGTGCTTCGTCGCCCTGACCCGCGGAGGTCTCGGGATTTGAACGGCTGGAGACCACTTTACGGCCGTATAACCGAGACGATAGCGGTGACTGAAGAGGAGGATGGATTCAACGTGGCACCGATGGGAGTGATACAGGAGGACGTAGGAGTAGAAAGGGTGGATGATGGGGGAGGAGAGGGAGCAGGTGGAGACGACGGCGGCGGCTACGGACAGGCCTCGTCAGAGGACGGTGGAACAGAGGGGTCGCGGACTGATGATGCCGTTCACGCGCGCCTCTGGCGGGGTAGCGACACCCTGGAGAACGTCCGCCGCAGCGGTAAGGTGACCTTGAACTTCGTCCGCGACCCCGTGGTATATGTCGATGGAGCGATCGGCGACGCTGTCGAACGGGTTGTGGACGGCCGGCTGGAGGACGCGGACGCCTGGATAAGGTGCGACGCGGAGTTCGACGGGGAGGAACGCGATGGAGAGGTGGAGCGATGGCGCCTCCGGAGGCTTGAGACCGTCGTGGAGCGGGAACGTGTGTTCGCGGTAAACCGGGGGTTCAACGCCGTCGTAGAGGCGTCGGTGGACGCCTCCCGTCTAGGGTTCGAACCCGAACTCGCTGACAGGATACAGAGGAACATAGATTTAGCGAGAAAGTGTGGTGGTGAACGTGAGATCCGAGCCGCCGGGCTTTTGCAGAGCTTCCTCGACCAGAACAAAGATTGAGACGGATCCAGAAAGCCTATCGCCGCGTACAAGGTATTCGTTCCCGTGTTTAATCCATGGTTACTCGGCACGTATAGTATGAACTATCCTTATACTTCAAGTGAAGGCCTATCGAAGTAGGGGTAGATGGAAGATGAGGGAGTGGAGGCGTTACTGTTTACTCTGGTGGTAGCGTTCGCTCTATGCTTACTGTTCTCTACGGGGGCCGTGGCTGCGGACTCAGACGACGGAGAAGTAGACGCTGACGACGGTCTTTCGTTCGGTCAGGAGCTTTCGATAGCGGCGAAGGCTCATTCGACCTCAGTCAGCAGCGACGTCGAGTCGAGGTACGTCGAGAGGAGGTTCAACGCCGACGCAGAAGCCTCCCTGTCAGAGTCCGCCGACGGTCTGGAGGCGCGTATGGCGGATCTCGAGAGGAAGGAGCAGGAGCTCGAGGACAGGTACGAAGCAGGGGAGATCACTCGTGGAGTCTACGTCGCCAGGCAGGCGAGGCTTTCGTTCGACTTCATGGCTGTCGAGCGCTCGGCTACCGAAGTTTCCGGCCTCGCGAAGGGACTAGAGGGAGGGCAAGGTGAAGCAGTAGGAGAGGCGCTCTCCCGTTCGGAAGAGGTCAGGGAGCGGGCCGGTGAACGACGCGCGGGCGTGGCAGCGTCCGATGGAGGGGTCGACCTTCCCGTGGAACCGCCAGCCGGACCCCCGGATGATATAGGAGCGCCAGAAGACCCTGGAGCTTCTGACGACCTCGAACCCGGAGACGACGCGGACGCATCCGCAGACCAGGCGACAGACGGGGCGGGACCATCCGATGACACCGGACCCCCTGATGACACAGAACCAGCCACAGAAGCCGCACCATCAGACGACCAAGACACAATAGAGGAAGCCGGACCACCAGAAGACCAGCACGTACCCGACCACCCAGCACCAGCAGAAGACACCGGACCCGTGGACGACGTGGGAACCTCCGACGATACAGGACCACCGGAAGATGCGGGGCCATCCGGCGACCGGGGTAAAGCAGACGACGGAGGAACCCCAGATGGCGTAGGCTCACCCGATGACACCGGACCCCCTGATGACACAGAACCAGCCACAGAAGCCGCACCATCAGACGACCAAGACACAATAGAGGAAGCCGGACCACCAGAAGACCAGCACGTACCCGACCACCCA
>JAQZDA010000025.1 GCA_028751075.1 Euryarchaeota archaeon Ods02
CCCGAGACGGAGCACTTCGACCCTAAGGAGACGGAGGCCGAGCTACGGATCAACAACGATAGAGATGTAGCCGCTACTCTACAGGACGGTCTATACAAGCAGGTTGAGGGTGGATGGGTGTCGGTTCCGATACTTCGGCTGCGGGGGAGCGGTGACGCTATCGAGGTCGGACCAGGTGAAACCGAGGAGTTCAGCTTCGAGTTTGCTGAAGGAACCGACGTTAGTTTGAGAGATAGGACGATGGTGCGTGATCTCTCGAACCTGCGTTTCACCGGCGCTGGAACGTACGCGTTCAGCTTCTCGTTATCTCCGGATGAATCCCTGGAGCTGACGGCGTCAGCGGAGTTCGAAGGGCCGGAGCTACAGCTGGAGCCGTTGGAGGTGGAGGAGGGCTCTGTCGAGGACGATGTCGTCGACGTAGAGCTAACCGGTTCTGGCTCCGGGAGTGTTGAGGTCATGGGGCAGGAGCTAGACTCATTCGATGAGGGAGAACTGGATCCTCTGTATCTCGAGCACGTCGTGCAGATGGCTCCGGTGAACAACCTCCTGTACTACATGGAGGACGACGTTGAGGGGGTGCGTTTTCATGGAGATTTACAGCTGCTTGCGCAGATGGAGCAGCTCTGGGAGCTATCCGGAGTCGTCGAGATGAACGTCGGGGATGATTCGGAGGAGCTGCCTTCCTCCTATTCGAGACAGATACTCGCAACACGAGGAGACGAAGGTGTCGAGGAGCTACCGGAGACCATCTACTTCAGGTACGAGGGCGGGTACTACGGACTCACCGTCACGAAGGTTGAAGGTATATGAGGTCTGTATAGGAAGGTATGGATCGTGGTCTCTGCCGCCGCGACCTGATTAAACTCAGTGCACCGTTTGCGACCGTCGCTGTATCCGGGTGCCTCAACCGTGACCCCGAGGACGAAGAAACCCAGGACGCTGAGGAGGAACTGCGGGAGCCTGAGAAGTACGGCGAGCATTCGTACGAGTTAGAGGAAGTGGTCGAGATGATGGACGCTCATCTCGAGCGAGTGTCTACGGGGGATGACGTGGTTTCTGACGTGACTAGCATGAGTAGTGTCCGGGGTGCGGGCGTCCGTGCGATGGACGACGATGTCGTGGAGGACGTAGAACACAGTATCGGTTGGTTCCCTCCTGAAGCTGAAGAAGATGCCATGCATCCGGTGTTCTGGGTGTACGTGGAGAACCATCGAAGTGAACCTGTGGAGTTCGAGCTGTCCGACCTACCTCCATACCAGACTGCTGCCTCGAACGAGAGTGGTGTCGGGGTGGGTTTCGTGCCGACGGAGAACCACGACCTCGTAGCCGACCCACCGGGTATGGACGGTTTATCTCTGGGTGACTGGCTGCCTGGTTCTTTCGTGGTGCCGGCGGAGTACTGGGTGCTGTGCGAATACGCTGTCGTATCCGAAGATGGATGGCCGGAGGGTGCGTTCGAGTTCGACGGTATGTCCCTGTGGACGTGGGACGCATCCACTCCAGGTCCGACGGAGGCATCCAGGTTCGAAGACAGGGGGTCTGTCGATGGGTTCTCTCTGTATCATGAAGCCGACGGATCTACCGAGGTATACTATGAACCCGGTCGTGAGTCTGTGGAGTCCGGTGACGTCGTCGAGTTCAGCTTTGTGAACCGTGGTGGAGATGTTGTGGTAGGCCGACGTGGTGATCGGACTCTGTACAAGGTGGTTGAAGGAGACCTGTACAGGGTGGCTTTCAGTACCCTGGGTGAGGGACAACTATTGGGTTTTCCGCCGGGCCACCACAGCTTCGAAAACACTCTCGCGTTGTACGAAGACGAGTCAGGTGAGGCAGCGGACTACGATGTCGGATACCTGGGTGGAGGAACGTACCTGCATACCTCCGGCAAAACGTTGGGTGAAGACGGGGACGAGGTCGCGGCACTCGTGGAGTTCGAAGCTCCCGAGGTGTCTCTCGAACCGTTCGAAGAAGCTCAGGTGAACGTAGAAGACGACACCGCATGGGTCGAGGTTCCAGCGGACGACTCCGCGGAGTTCACGGTGACAGAGGTCGACGAACACGGTGAAGACGGTGAACACGTCATCACAGAACAGCTATACAGCGCTCATGACCACATGGCTCCCGACTACTCGGCGTTGCGTGCAGCTATTCCTTACTTCGACGAAGAGGTTAGTCAGGTGGAAGTAGAGATAGACGAAGACGCCGTCTGGGAGCTGTTCGCCCTAAGCCCTGACCACGAAAGATACCACGAAGACGAAGGCGTCATCGTGTACGAGGGTCAGGGGTACCGGGTGGAGAGGTAGCTTGTTCCCCGTGGAATTTTTAACGAAGGGTTCTTACCGGGGCTATGGACGTAGACAGGAGGGTTCTTTACGTTGCTGTCGTCGCGCTCCTGGTTCTCGGTGTAGCTGCTGGGCTAGTGGTCTACGAACTCTACTTCTATGAGGGTGGTACCGCGGATCCTCCTCATCACCCTGCTTCGGCTGATATCTACGAGGAAGGCGATGTCGTGGTAGTCGAGTTCACCGAGGATTCGGTTGCTGTGGATGAACTCGTGGTGGAGAAGCACGACAGCGAGTCGGGGGAGACGGACGTGGTCGTTGGGTTCGGCTCGGACCGGTGGGAGAACTTGGAGACGAAGTCTGTGAACTCGGAGGAGAAGAAGGTGGCTACGAGTGGAGGATGGTTCAGCGAGCCGAGCCGTCTGGAGATAGACCGAGATGAAGTTGACGGCAGGTTGCTTCTCCAGTACGTGGAAGACCCGCCTGACGGCGTCAGGTCGACGGTAGAATTCAAGGATTTCTAACCTAGAACCCCCACAACGAGAAGGTTAGTCGCGGAGATTTCATATGCATATGCAGTAGACCGAGCAACGCGACTACCTGGTTTTCTGAAACCCTCCAAAAAAAACTTGGTTACGGAGCCTTAGGCTGAGGTATGGAGCTAGGTAGACGTAGGTTCACCGCCGCCGCGGCCGCTGCGTTCACCGCGGGCTGCCTCGACCCCGACGACGCGGACGGCGGCCTGGAAGACGACGGAGAGAACGACACGTGGGATGACGACACGGAGGAGGGAGACGCTGACGGAGAGCAGGAGTCCTCGATGGCGGGTGAAGGTGAGGTGCTGGACGAGGAGTTCCACGTGGACTCACCGTACGGAGAAAACGATGTTTCCCCGCGTCAGCTGGTCGTGGCTCACGACGACGAAGACGGCTCCGAGGTCGAAGCGGAGGTCAAGGTGTACGACGACGACAGCTTGCTGTACGAGGTCGTAGTCAGATTGGAGCCGATATACAGTCAACTGACGGATTTCGAGATACAGGGTGAAGGCGAGTACCGGGTGGAGGTCGAGGCGGACGGCTGGAGTACTTCGGATACATGGCCGGTGCGTAAGGGGTACGGTCAGATGGTCGTCGACGTAGGAGGCCGGAACCTCGGGCCGGACGTCACTACGGGAGCCGTCAGCGTCCACACGCCGGACTCCGCGCCAGGCGACGAGTACCTGGTCGGCGAGGACGAGCTAAGCTCCTATCCCGCGGTCGAGGGTGCCGTCGGAAGTCACCACGACTGCGAGCGAGGGGAGGGCGACGAAGACTGCGAGACGGAGGTCTCGGTGTCGGGCGGCGACTGGGCGGACGCCGACGACCTCTACGAAGACCACCAGGTGTACCGTGGTGACGAACACGCGAACGGCGTCTACGTAGAGTACAGCGACGAGGTCTACCTGGTGGGGTTGACGACGGATCTATAGGGAGGGGAGGCGCTGCTGTCGACCGACGACGTGGATCCGGAGTTCGAGCGGAACCTGGTTCTACTCGCTGTAGCCTTCCTGCATGAACACGCCTTCGGCTTCGAAGATGTCGAGAACCTCCTCCAGGAACTCCTCCCGGGTCTCGCCTTCCTCGAGGTGGCTGTCGATGCGTTCGAGCAGTTCGGCACTGAGCTCTATCTCTGGCATCATCTACAGTTCGGATGGAGGCTGTATAAACCCTGTCGGTGGTTCCCGACCTCCGAAGCAGGGTTCTAAGTAGGTTCTGATCTCTACCCGGTTCCCGCGGGTCCTTCCTGGCTGAAGGCACCCTCTGTCTCGTATATCTCCAGAACTTCTTCGATGAACTCCTCTCGGGTCTCGCCTTCCTCGAGGTGGCTGTCGATGCGTTCGAGCAGTTCGGCGCTGAGCTCTATCTCCGGCATAGATCGAGTTTCCGTCTGACAGCGGATAAACCCTAGCGAAGCCATCCGGGGGTTTCATCTCTCTCGCTCGACGGCTGCATCCTGCCCGATACGTACATCTAGTGGGCAAGGTTGATGTACACCCAACATATAGTGGAGTCAAGGAGAGTACCGGTTTGAGATGCCCTAACTGCGGCGACACCGACACAGAGGTCGTGGACTCCCGCCCCACCGACGGAGGTCAGGCCGTCCGCCGACGTCGGGAGTGCCGTGGATGCAGCCTCCGGTTCACGACGTACGAACGCCTCGAATGGCAGACGCTGCAGGTTCGGAAGAGAGACGGCGCGGTGGAACCCTTCGACCGCGACAAGCTCCTCGATGGAGTCCGTCGCGCCACCGAGAAAAGACCGGTGTCGGAGGACGAGGTCCACCGCGTCGTAGACGAGGTCGAAGCCGAGCTACAGGACCGCGAGGACCAGGTCGTCGACACCGAGGAGATAGGTGAGCTGGTGACCGACCGGCTGAGGGAGCTCGACGAGGTCGCGTACCTCAGGTTCGTCAGCGTCTACAGGGAGTTCACCGACGCCAGCCAGTTCGCCGAGGAGATAGAGGAGATGGAAGGCGAAGCCGAGTGACCGTCGCCCGCCGACGGCTGACAGGTACACGCGTTCAGACAGGGTCCTCGGCGTCGTACCTCTCCTGCATCCTCTCGACCTCCCTCCTGTATCTCTCGCGTTCTTCTTCGTCGCGCACGGGTTCGAGCTTCTCGTCGTCGACGTCCCGCGCCGCCGTCACCTCGTCCGCCTGCCTCGGCGTCTGAAGCATCTTCTGCAGATGTAGCTTCCGTCCGCCGTCCTCGGTGGCGTACACGAGCTCTAGCATGTTCTGAACCTCCTCGCTGTACGCTCTCTCAACCAGCCACACCCGTGTCTCCGACATAGCCGGAGCTAGCGCACGCGGACGTTTAACTCGGTCGAACGACCCCGAAACCCCCTTACCCGTGGACGTCGAACCCCAGGTGATGGCAGAGGACTCCGGCGGGTTCGACGTCGACTGCGTTGCAGCCGTGCTCGTAACCGCCGCGGTGCTCGTGGTCGTCGGCGGCGTCGCCTGGACCGCAGCAGCACCCGCGGAGGAACCCGAGGAGACCGAAGCCCAGATACCCGCCGCAACAGAGGGACCGACCCCTGTACCCTACGACGAGGTCGACGAGGAGTGGCAGCCCGACCGCGGAGACCTCAACCTCACGAAGGTCGAACGGCTCGTCGTCGAGGAAGCCAACGAGGTCCGCATGAACCACTCCCTCGAACCCCTGGAGCACAGGGAGACCCTGAGCGAACCCGCCCGCGAACACGCGGTCAACATGAGCGAGCTGTTCTACATCGGGCACTTCCAGCCCGACGGCGAAGGCCCCGAAGAAAGGTACTTCGACGCCTGCGACGACCTCCGCGGTGGAATGGAGGAGTTCGAGCTCGCGGAGAACGCAGCCCACGCCTGGTACAAGACCCTGTACGAACCCACGGGGTGGAACGAGACCGCGTTCGCGACGACGGAGGAACACGTGGCCGACCTCCTCGTCAACGAGTGGATGGAGAGCCCCGACCACCGCGAGGCGTTGCTAGACGACCGCTGGCGGACGACCGGCGTCGGAGCCGCGATATCCGTCGAAGAAGGCGCGGTGTTCGCCGCGCAGGCGTTCTGCACCGCCGGCTGACGCAGTCTTTTCCCGCCGAACCGACTCCACCGGCACGTTTCAAGGCATCCGCACGCCAAACCACTCTCCATGGAACCCGTCAACGTCACCGGAGACAGCGAGTCTTTCACATCTAACGCATGGCTCGCCATTGGCGAGGAGAACGTCCTCGTCGACGCCGGAAGCGCGGACGCCGACGCCACCGTGGAGGAGATCCGCCGTCACGTCGACGACCTCGCCGCCGTCGCACTCACGCATCAGCACGGCGACCACGTCGGCAGCCTCACCGAGGTGCTAGACGAGTTCAGCTGCCGGCTCTACGCCTACGGCGACCACCCACGCCTCGACGTCGACCTCATGGACGGCGGCACCCTGAAGATAGGTGACGAGGAATGCACCGTCGTACACACGCCAGGTCACGCAGACGACCACGTCTCGTTCGTCGGCGACACCCGCGTCTACACCGGCGACGTATGCGTATACAGCGACGAAGCCTACAGCGACGGAAGCTATGGCCGCACCGACATGCCGGGACAGAGCCGCGAGGACCTGATAGACAGCTTGCGCGTCCTACTTCGGGAGCTACCGGCGTCTGTCGACGAGATGTACCCGGGTCACGGTCCATCCTACAGAGGCGACGTGCACGAGGTCGTCGAACGCGCGTTAGAGCGAGCGGAACGACGGGAGCCGAAGTACAGCTGACCAGTTCAGAGGTTCAGCCGTCGGCGAGCTCCTCCGCCAGCTCCACCGCCTCCAGTGCGTCGCCTGCTTCCTCCACGCCCATGACGCCGTGTCCTCCGAGATCCACCACGGGTACGCCGGTCTTCACCGCCAGTGCGACCTCCGACAGTGTGCCTGCGCCGCCGTCCAAAGCTACGACGACGTCGCCGTTCAAGACGACGACGGCGTTCCGCATCTCACCGAGTCCGGTGGCGACGGCGCAGTCGACGTAGGGGTTCGCCGCATCGGGGTCGCGGCCCGGCAGCACGCCGATAGATTCGCCGCCCTCCTTCTTCACTCCCCAGCACGCGGCCTCCATTACTCCTCCGAGCCCGCCGCAGACGACGGTGTGGCCTCGCTGTCCGAGCAACCGCCCGACCTCCTCCGCCAGATCGCCTTCGCCGTCCTCTAGATCGCCTCCGCCTCCGACGACCGCTACCCGCACGGCTCGCCCTCCCGCGTCCAGCTCTCTGGCTTCCTGTCCTCCGTAGTTCTGGAGTCCTCGATACCGCGTTCCACGCCGTCTACATCGGATCTGGTCGGCTGCATGGACTCAGGTCGAACTCCCGGGTTGAAGTCTATTCCGCTATATCTAACCCCTCCGCCCGGGCTCCCGCACTCACCTCACACACCGCCGACACCTCCGGCTCCGTCTCCATCGAGCATCCCGGGACGACGACCTCGTCTCAGCGTTCTTCTCCGTAGTCTGACGACAGGATGTACGCGGTGCCCGCGCATGCAGCCGCGACAACGAGCGCCAGCGGCGCCCTAACTATCATGGTGTAGAGGACGTTGGCGACGAGCAACCCGCCGGCCTCAGGACCCGTCGGCTGAATAGCGAGGTACACGAGGTAGGCCACGGGGTAGAGGGCGACGGCCGCCGCCACCAGGTAGAGCCCTCGGACCACGGTTCTCTCTAAGCCGACCACTATCTAGTCTCGGAAGAACGCCACCCGTAAATGGGTTCCTGTGGATTCCCTTGGGGCGCCGTCGCTACGCGTGTTCGAGCAACCGATCGACGACATCCTCGGGCAGCCGGCTGCGGTTGTCGCGTGTGACCTCCACGACCTCGACGTCGTCTCTGACGTGGAGTTCTCTGGCGAATCCCGTCGACGGCTCCTTCTTCACAGCTCCGAACACCGGTGTTTCGCGGTCGAGGAGCTCCCTGACGACGGCCTCGAACCTCTCGCTCTTCAGCTGCATCGGAGCTACTTCGTCGACGACGTACAGGTCCGCGTCGGTCAAGTGAAGCATACCTATGGCTTCGTCGACGGCGGAAGCGTCGACACCGTACCTGCCGACCTCTGGACCGCTGAAACCCACGTCCGCTATCCGCCAGCTTCCACCCGTCGATACGTCGACCATTTCGAAGCCCGTTCGCCCATCTTCTCCACGGACCTCCAGCGTGACGGCGCCAGCGACGTCGACATCCATCCCCTCCAGCAGGTCCACGGTCTCCCGGACGACGGTGGACTTCCCTACCCCTGGTTCACCGGTCAACAGCAGGTTCACTGGCACCGACCCGACGATAAATACAGCCTGACCCCCGTTAGATTTAACTGTTGAGGACGAGTAGCCCCACGATGGTGGTGGCATGGGCATAGTTCAGAAGCTCAAGAACATGCTCGGCATGGGTGAAGAAGAAACCGAGTAGGGTGAGCAGACCCCTTCCGCATCGACATACAGACAACCCCGTTCTTCCTCCGACAGCCACCCTCACGAGGTAGCTGTAGCTACCGCCAGAGCTTTATCGGGGACGGGGTTCTCCGACGGATGTCGGTCATTGTGCGGTCATATGGTTCGATAGATGACGGTGTATCCTCCTGGTTCTCAGGGATTGAAGGTCGACGGCGGGGGTTCTATCTACGGCCTCGTGACGATGGCTTTCATCGTCCGGTGCCTGGACGGCTTCCACACGCTGTCCACGGATTCGATATAGCGACATGCAGTATATGTACCCTCGTTTCTGTCGGTGAACGACGCCGTTCCCGACGTATCCAACCCCTGACGACGGAGCAACATCGGGTTCCGAGCAGCGTCCTGACCGTCGTCTACGTCGGTCGCCATCCGATGACGGCTCAGCAAGCCGGTTCCGAGCGTTAAATTTGGGGGTGTCCGCGGAGGATCCCGGAGAATAGTTCAGCCGGCCACCTGTATCTCATCCCCACTCTCGATAGAGGAGCCACGTTCGCCCACCGGAAGAGCTCCCCAGATAACACAGGAGATAAGTGCTACTACGTCGTACTCAGTTCAAGCGACAGCGGTCACTTGCTCGCTTCAGGTGAAACCCGTCATGGAAGTAGGAGACAGAGTAGTGGATCAGGAATCCGACGACCAGAGCCTCGGCATCGTCATCAACAAACCCAACATGACGACGTCGAACTGGGAGGTCAAGGACGGCGACACCGTCGCAGACCTCAACCCCAGGTACAGCAGCCACGACGCCGTCGTCCTCGTGGCTTTCGAAGAAGACCTCGACGAATGGTGGCCGGAATGGAGGGAGGTCGACGAAGAAGACCTGTTCGAGGAGATGAAGGAACGCAGCCACAAGTTCTACGCCTTCCCCAAGAGCCGATTGAGGGTCGTCGACGAGGACTTCACGATGTCGAACATCGAACGCATCGAACGCGCGCTCGAGGAAGCCGGATACGAGGACTACGAGACAGCCGACGACCACGTCGTAGTCGAGAAGTTCGGCGAGTACGTCATCAACGAAGACGGCGAGATAGAGGGGGAAGGCGCGCTCCGGAAACCCCTCGAACGAGTCGTCCGCGACATCGACCTGCCTACCCCTACCTGACGAACCCCTCCTTCGTACACCACCCCAAGTGCTACTACCCCAGGTGCTCCGCCCAGACTATCAACGCCGGCGGAAGCACGACGAGCGACGCCAGATAGGCGTAGAAGACGCTCGCCGCCGTCAACACGCCGAACTGCCCGATGATGGGGATGATGGCCAGCACGAGGACGAAGGTACCCGTCGACGTCGTCAACATGCTACCCGTCAACGCTCCACCTGTCCCCGACATCGTAGTCATCAGGCTCTCGTAGACTTCGCCTGAGGCGTGGTACTCGTCGATGAAACGATGCGTGGTGTGCACGGTGTAGTCGATGCCGAGTCCGACGGTTATCGCGAGGATGGTCGCGGTTATCGCGTTGAACGGTATGTCGAGGAACCTCATCGTCGCACCTAAGACCGCGACCGCGACCATCACGGGGAACATGTTGACGGCGCCCAACGACGGCCGACCCTCCAGGACACCGTACAACACCACCATGAACAGGGTGATGAGGAACAACGCCACCAGCATGCTGTTGACCGCGTCCTCGAGGATGAGGTCGCTGACCGCCTGGAACAACACTATCTCACCCGTCGGCGTCGCCTCCAGACGGTGTCGGTCGGCGACCTCCCAGGCGTCCTCGACTATCTCGCGGTCTTCGGCGTCCGCATCCACGCTGTACATAGCCAGCGCGCTCCGTCTGTCGTCGGCGACGTACTCGCCTGCGCGGTCACCTGCTTCACCGGCGAACAACTGGTCGAGCACCTCGTCGACGTTCGAGTCAGGGACTCCGTCACCAGACCGGTCGTTCCGCGCGACCAGAGCAGCGAACTCCTCGTCCTCCTCCGCGTAGCTCTGTATCACGTCGACGACGCTGGTGGACTCCGCCATCCGGCCGTCGTCTATGAACGACGAAGGCGGGCCCTCGCCGGCGCGGTGTATGCTCTGGAGGGAGCTGTCGCTGTTCAACCGTCCCTCCAGATACATCTGCACCTCCTCACCCGCACCGGCTTCGAACCTGTCCTGAAGCAAGTTGATGTTCTCTACGACGGTGTAGTCGCTCGGCGTCAACGGCCCCGGCAAAGCCTGGATGTGCGCGGGTATCTCCTCCGGCGGCAGGAAGTCCTCCTGCTCGAACGTCGTGTCGACGCCTGTGGAGTAGTACGCTGCCCCCGCCGTCAAAACGAGGAACAACAGCAGGAACGCCTTCGGACTCCTCGACGTCACCCGAAGACCCAGAGTCAGCACTCGCGCCAGTCGGCCGCCCCGCATACCCAGGGGTGCGCTGCCGAACTCCGGTATCCGGCTGTCGCTCCGCCAGCGGTCCAGAAGTACCTTCGCCGCCGGCAGCCACACCCCGAATATCAGCAGTACGAAGACGATGCTGACTGCGGCGACGAGCCCGAAGTTACGGGTGGGGGCGAACGAGCTAGTTAGGTTGGCGGCGAAACCGATCGACGTCGTGCCGGCGACTATCGCGAACGCCACTATCAGCTGACTGGTGGCGGTGGTCATCGAGGAGTCAACGTCGAAGCCCTGTACGCGTTCCTCGCGGTACCGGTTGATGGTGTGGATGCTGAAGTCGATGCCTATCGCGAGAAGTATCGGCGGGAGAGCGACGAGGGTCTCGTTGAACGGTATCTCGAAGAAACCCATGAACCCAAGGGTCCAGACGATAGCCATCAACAGCCCCGCGAGCGCTATCACGAGGTCGAAGGGGTCGCGGTAGGCGACGACGAGGAACAGCACTATCAGCAATACCGCAGCGGGGATCACGATAGAGAGGCTGTCGCCTACGATGTTGTCGAACTCCGCGTTCACGATTCCGCTGCCGAACACCCGTACGTCGCCGCCGAATCCCTCGGCCGCGTACCCCATCTGCCGCTGCACCCCCTCCATCTCCGCTCCCCCGCCCTCAGGTCCGCCTGTCGCGCCGACCTCTATGTCGTGCGACACCACTCCGATGGCGGCGGACGCCTCCGGAGCTTCTGGGTTGAAGTCGTCGCTCAAGCTACCGGTGAACGCGGGGTCGTCACCGAGGCTCCGGACAGCGCGCCGGACCTCGCTCTGGCTCGCGCCCTCGAGCGCTCGAACCTGTTGCTCCGCCGACGAAGCCGCGGGATCTATCTCCTGCGCCACCGTCGACGCCGGACTCCTCGTCGAGGTGACGCGGAGGTCGGGGTTCCTCTCCGCCGCCTCCTGCACCCTCAGCATCCGCAGCAACCCGCGTTCGCTGACGACGTTCTCCCCCACCTGGATGAGCTGCGTCGACCCCGTCGAAACCGCGAAAGAAGCGCCGAACTCCTGCTCTATCTGTTCGATCGCTTCGAACTCCTCCAGGTCCTCCGTGAACTGCTCGGTGCCGGCGTCCGTAGTAACCCCCGCCATGCCGACGGCGAACACCACCGTAGCCAGGAGGAAAGCGGCGACGACGTAGCCGGGTCTCTCGACGATGACCCGGGATACGGCGGAGTCCCAGGAACGCCAGTTCATAGAGGGAGGCGGGCGACGCGGCAAGAAACCGTTTGGGGTAGCTCCCGAGTTCTCAACTTGAGAACGTAGCTCAACTGCTCTACGGTAGACTGAAACAGATGTTTCACCCTACGAAGCAGCTAAAAACGCCTACCCTCAACCCCCTACCATGAACCCATGGCGACCTAGGTCGAACCTCAGCCGACGCACCCTCCTGAAGACAGCCACCGCCACCGCCCTTGCAGCCTCCATCCCTTCTCTCTCGGGCTGTCTCGACGACACGGCGGAGCTGGAGTACCCGCGGTGGATGCCCGCGGAGTTCGACGCCACCGCATTGAAGCTCGACGTATCCGAGATGCTGGAACGAGATGTCGACGGGCGCTCGCCGGACGAACCCACGGACCACGGCCTCACCCTCGGCGACGCGGACACCGTCCTCGACCTCGAACGAGCGACCGTCGTCGAACTAACCTCCACGGCTGAACCCACCGTCGAGGGAGAAGCAGTCGACGAACACCACGGCGCCACCGTGTACCAGCAAGACCGAGGCGTAGTAGCCACCGACGGAGATACCATAGTGGAGGCGTCGACGCCCGGCGACGTGGAAGCAGTCCTGGACGCCCGAGTCGGTGAAACCCCGCGGTTACACGAGGAAGACCCCGTCTTCGACGCGCTCTCCCGACACGCCGGAGCCGGCACCCTCGTGCTGTCCCACGAACCGGAGGACGGCCACCGGGAGGTCCGCAGCGGCCGGTTCACCGAAGACGGCGCACGGGTGACGGTCGCCGTCGCCGCACCCGACGGCCGACACCAAGACGTCGAAGACCGGTTACGCGCGGAGGAACACCTGGCGGTGGAGGAGACCCGCGCTGGTGTCGAGTCCGTCGACGGCTTCGACGTCTTCGTAGCGGAGGCGTCCGCGACACCGGAAGAGCTCTCGAGGGCGTTCGGACTGGAGGCCGAGGCCTCCGGCAGCCACGAGGTCGACGAGGTAGACGAGAGCTCCGCCAGCATCGACTCCAGCGGAGAGGTGGACGACGACCCGGAGCCAACGGACACCGCTGGAGACACGGAGAGTGAGAGCGATATAGAAGGCTGAACAGGTCTGAAACCTCCCTCGAGCTTAAGGTCGTAGGGTGAAGGTGTCGCCGGGTGCCGTCGGGGTTTTTCCAGAACCCCTTAGTCCATATCCCTCGACCCTCTGTACGTGAAGCTCCGGTTCCTCGGCGGCGCCCGCGAGATAGGCAGAAGCAGCGTAGCCGTAGACGACGGCCGCCTGCTGCTGGACTACGGCCTCGAAGCGGAGACGCCGACTCGGTACCCCGTCGGCCGCCACCGGCCGGAAGCCGTAGTGCTCTCCCACGGCCACCTCGACCACGTCGGCGCAGTCCCCAGGTTGATGGACTCGCTTCCGGACGTCCACGCCTCTGCGACCACGCACGAGCTCACGAGGCTGCTCGCCGACGACACCCTGAAGATAAAGAAGTGCGGCAGGTGGCCGTTCAACCACGAGGACGTCCTCCGGCTCAGCCAGACCGCCTGCGTCCACGGAATGGAGGAGTTCACGGCGGCGGGCTACACCGTCGAGCTGCATCGCGCCGGCCACATCCCCGGCAGCGCGTCTATCGTGGTCGACGACGGCGACACACGGCTGCTGTACACCGGCGACGTCAACACACGTGACACCCGACTCGTCGAACGCGCCGAGGAGCCGCCGAGCGCCGACGCCGTCGTCGTCGAAAGCACGTACCTCGGCCACGAGCATCCGCCGCGAAAGCAGGTTGAGGAGGGGTTCGCCCGCAGCGTCAGGGAGACCCTGTACGAGGGCGGCGACGTCGTCGTCCCCGTCTTCGCCATCGGTCGGACGCAGGAGATACTCATGGTGCTGTACGAACACGACGTCCCCTGCTACGTCGACGGCATGGGCCGCAGGGTCACGCGGTTGTTCCGGCAGCACCCCGACGACCTCCGGAATCCAGACGCATTGAAACGGGCGTGGAACCACGCGCAGGAGGTGAACCCGGGGGAACGCGACCGCGTCCTCGGGCAGGGGAAGGCCGTCGTCACCACGAGCGGGATGATGACCGGCGGCCCTGTCGGATACTACGCCCGCCGCATCCACAGCCACCCGACGAACAAGCTCTGCCTCACGGGGTACCAGGTCGCCGGCACCCCCGGGCGCGAAGCGTACGAGCGCAAGAGGGCGGAGATAGACGGCGACATGCTGCCTTTCTCTGCGCAGGTGGAGCTACACGACTTCAGCGCACACGCCGACGACAGCGGACTGAAGCAGTACGTCGAACGCGCGGTGGAAGCCGGCGCGGAGCAGGTGTACACGGTGCACGGCGACGAACACGAGTGCCATGAGTTCGCCGGCTGGATAGAACGCGAGCTCGGGGTGGAGGCGCGGGCGCCGGAGGTCGGTGAAGAGGTCGAGGTAGGATGAACCCCGGGAGAACCGACGTCCTGCTGGTCGCGGTCGGCGGCGCAGCCGGAGCGATGGCGCGGTACCTCGTAGACGTCGCCGTCGGCACGCCGACGTCGACGTTCCTCGTCAACGTAGTCGGCTCGTTCCTCCTCGGCTTGGTGTTATACGACGCTGAACTCGGGGGTGTCAGCGAAACCGTTCGGCTGCTGACGGCGGTCGGCTTCCTCGGCTCCTTCACCACCTACAGCACGTTCGCGTTCGAGCTCTTCACCCACTCACCGGGGTTCGCCGCCGGCTACCTCGCCGGCAGCTACGCCGCAGGTTTCCTGGCGGTCGCCGCCGCCCTCTACCTCGTGGAGGTGACTAGAGGTGGTTGAACCCGTTCTTGTCGCCGTCGGAGGCGGGTTAGGTGCGGTGGCGAGGTACGAGGTCGGCCGGCTGTTACGCGGCGGCAGGATACCGTTCGGCACCCTCGCCGTCAACATACTGGGGTCCTTCGTCGCCGCGTACGTCGCGTTCGCCCACGGAGACGCCGCCGTCGCCTTCGTCGCGGTGGGTTTCTGCGGCGCGTTCACTACGTATAGCTCGTTCAGCTGGGAGACCGTCGAGCTATGGCGTGACGACGAACGCCTGCTTGCGGCGGCGAACGCCGCATCGAACGCCGCTCTGTCGCTGGCGGCGGTGGCGCTCGCCTACCTCGCGGTCTAACGACGGCGTTATCCCTCTCCGCAGCCGTACAGGCAGGTATGTTCGATGGGCCGGATGTCGACGCCGAGATAGTTCTCGTCGGCAGGTCGAACGTCGGGAAGACAACCCTGATGCGGGAGCTGACGGGTCACGACTTCGCCAGCGGCCGCCGCCCCGGCGTCACCCGAGAGCCCAACAGCTACGACTGGAACGACTTCGCCGTCACAGACCTCCCGGGATACGGCTTCATGGAAGGAGTGCCGGAGCAACGTCAGGAGGAGATAAAGGACGGCATCGTAGAGTACATAGAACGCAACCGCGGCCGCATCCTGCTCGCGGTGCACGTCGTCGACGCCAACAGCTTCGTCGAGGTCGTCGACCGCTGGAGCGAACGCGGTGAAGTCCCCCACGACGTCGACCTCCACGCGCTGCTGCACGACCTCGACATCCCGGCGGCGGTCGCCGTCAACAAGATAGACAAGGCCGGCGACCGCGACGCGACGCTGGACGAGGTAGCGGAGCGGCTGGGGTATCCGCCGCCGTGGCGGCAGTGGAGCGACGTCGTCGCACCGACGAACGCGAAGAACGGCTCTATCGAGCCTCTGCTCGAGGTCGTCCGCGAGAGACTGAAAGAGGAGAAGCGCCACGACCTGCTGAAGCACTTCAGCTAGAAACCGCACCTGTTCGTACCTACGGGTTTCTCCGATATACGGGCCTCTCACTGCCTTACTCTGACCCTGTGACTCGCGTCCTATGTCTATACAGATCGTGAATGGATGACGGCGGGGCGGAGGCGTCAACTCGTGGGCGTCTGAGAGCGCTCGTCATACGGATTTAACTACGGCGCAGGTCAACCGAAGGATATGCCCGCTCTGGAGCTAGCTAACGGCGTCGTCGGTGGACTGTTAGCGACGGTCCTGATGATTTTCACGATAGCTTTCCTCGACGACGAGATACCGCCGTTGTCAGCCGTCTTCCTCGCAGCGTTCGCCGGAGGCGACCCTGTGGACCACAAGCGAGCGGCGCTCGCGCTACACTTCCTCTACGGCGCAGCCGGTGGAGCCGCCATCGCAGTCGCCTTCGTCTTCGCTGAGATACCTCCGACGGCTCCAGCCTACCTCGTGACCTGCGTGATCTTCGGAGCGCTGCTGTCGATATGGGACGTCTTCGGACGGCTCGCGTTACGTTCAGACACCGGTCTGAGGGTCTTCGGAGTACTCCTCTCCTCCTACCTCGTCTACGCCGTCGTTCTCGCGGGATGGCTGAGCCTGAACCTGATCTGAACCAGGATGCTGATCTCGCTCTAACTCAACGTTCTGAGCTTCCGTCGTTGCCGGTGAACCCCAGGGAGATGAACGACTCCGAAGTATAGGAATACCGGAGCCGCATCGCCCCCCAGTGCCTCGCCGTCGCGGAGACGTTCACGTTCGTCGACGTCCCAACGGGTGCCAGGTTCTCTAACGGGCACCGGAGACGGAGTGACGACATCACCTGAGTCCTGCAGTACCGCCGGGTACTTCTGCCTCCACCACGGTAACCGCATTGTAGATGAAGTTCGAAGGACACACGCTGGTGAAGGCCGCCGCGGTAGCCGCGGGTTTCTTCCTCTTCACCGGAGTCGTCACCGGCCTCCTGCCGGTCGGCCTCTTCGACCGCATGGTGCCCCGGACCCCGTTGGACTACCTCTTCCTCACGCTTACGTCGACGCTCGCTGGCGTCTACATTCTCCAGCGTTCGACGGTCGAAGACTGCGGCGGCGACGGATGCGCGTAC
Organism: Euryarchaeota archaeon Ods02; assembly: GCA_028751075.1. Lineage (GTDB taxonomy): Archaea > Halobacteriota > Halobacteria > Halobacteriales > Halorutilaceae > JAQZDA01. The sequence continues at coordinate 16,726 of JAQZDA010000025.1, forward strand.
GGAGGAGCCGCCGCGGGCTTCTTCGCAGTCGCATGCCCCCAGTGCAACGCCGTCCTCGTCGCCTTGTTCGGCGGAAGCTGGCTCGCCACGTACTTCGACCCCTTGAGGCCGTTGCTAGGTGTAGCCGCCGTAGCCTTGCTTGCGGGGATTCTCCTGATGCGACGTCGCACCAAAGCGGCCTGAAACCTTCGAAAACCCTGCTCCGGAGTAACGGATAAGAGTCAGGAGCCCCGACGTACATCCAGTGGATCTCGGCGACTACGTCCGCGAACTCGAACCCACGGAGGAACGCCGTAAGCGCGAGCTGGCGCGGAAGAAGAGCTACGAGATACTCGACCACATGGAGGACGTCGAGAACGAGTTCAGCGAGGTGGTGCAGGGCGACAGCCTCTATGGTTCGACGGCGCCCTCGGTGTTCGTCGGCCGCAGCAACTACCCACGCGTCAACACCGGAGTGCTGCAGCCCGTCGCATCTGAGGCGGACGCAAGCGACCACGCGACGTCGAGCGACTGGTACGGCCGCGGCCTCGAGATCGACGACGTCCTCAGCCGACGTACATCCCTGTTGAACAGCCGCCGGAAGGCGGAGGTCACCCGTCCGAAAGGCGAGCGGTTCCTCGAGATACAGCAGGAGGTCGCCGCCGCATCCGAACCCGTCGACGTCGAGGTGCAGCTCGACGGCAGCCCTGACATCGACGTCAGCTTGGACGCATTGAGGACGCCGACGGGGCCGAACGCCCGCGCCGTCGACGCTGACCTCGCGGAGAACCCGTCGGTGCCGCGCGCCGTCGAGAAAGCGCTGGGGGACGGCGACTGGAAAGCCGCCGATGCAGCGGGGTATCTCTACGAGAAAGGCCTCGACGTCTACGACGTCCAACGGGTGTTCAGCACCGGCGGCCTCGGAGTCGAGGACGACCGCCGCTTGGTGCCGACGCGGTGGAGCATCACAGCGGTCGACGACATCATCGGCAAACACCTCCATCAGGAGATACAGACCAACCCCGAGCTAGGGGAGACACGGGTGTACTACAACGAGTACATGGGGAACCGCGTCTGGGTGGTGCTCGGCGCCGGCCGATGGGAGTTCGAATTAGTGGAGATGAAGGCGCCCGGCAGCGTCTGGAACCCCCGACCCGACGGAGAGTACTACATGGCGTCCGCCAGCGAAGGCTACGGAGGCCGCACCCAGTACGTCGACGAGACGAGCGGCGCGTACTACGCCTCCAGGCTCGGCGTCCTCGAACACCTCGACGACATAGGAAGGCAGGCGAAAGCGCTCGTGCTGCGCGCCGTCGGCGAGGAGTACTGGGCTCCCGTCGGAGTCTGGCACGTCCGCGAGGTCGTCAGGAACGCCTTCGACGGCCCGCTGGGGTGGGAGGAAGCCAGCGACACGGACGACACCGGAGAAGCCGGAAGGGGAGCCGAAGCAGAGAGCTTCCACGACGCCGTCGACGAGGTCGCCGACTACCTTCCGGTGTCGAGGGAACGCCTGCGGCAGAAATCCACGATGTACAACGCCGTGCAGAGCGGGTTAGGGGACTTCTAGCCGGAGAGCTTAGTTTCCGTCCTGAAACTCCCTCGTACCCATCTCGTGCAGCCTCCGTGACACGTCGGCGACCTCGTCCTGCAGCTCCGTGTGGTAGCTCTCCAGCCTGTCACGTAGCTCGCTGTGTTCGCGCGCGAGTATCTGCACCGCGCTCAGTGCGGCGTTGAAGGATTTGCCGGCGTCTACCGCGGTTATGGGGGCGCCCTGCGGCATCCCGATGACGCTGTCGACGCTCTTCTCCTGCACGGGGACGCCGACGACGGGTAAGGGGTACGCGATGGAGGCGGTCATGTTCGGGAGGTCGGCGCTCTTGCCGCCGGCGCCCGCGATGACGACGTCGAGGCCGCGCGCCTCCGCGGTCTCTGCGTACGTGTACATGAGCTCCGGCGTGCGATGTGCGCTGACGACGTAGGATTCGAACGTCCACCGCGACTCGGATGGGCTGTCGTAGTCGGTGACCTCCTCGAAGCCGAGCTCCGATAGGGCGTCGTACGCGCCCGGTCGTTCGCCGTCGCCGCCCATCATCACCGCGAGGTCGCTGTCCGACCCCATGATGACGCCGACGTCCGGCGACTTCTCCGGCGGGCGGTCGCGGCCGGCCTCGGCTTCGAGCTCCCCTATCAGGGTCCTCAGCTTCTCGCTGTCCGTCATGAAGTAGGGTAGAGCGGGTCGACAGTTAAAACGTGCCGGTGGAGACGCTGACCCAGGCGCTAACCCCGTACTAACCCCAGGACAGCCTGTCACGGACCTCGCGTGCGCGTTCGAGAAGCTCGTCTCGGTCAGCGTCCTCGCTCGACAGGGTGAGGTGCCCCATCTTCCGGAGCGGCCTGACCTCGCGTTTGCCGTACCAGTGGAGGTGGGCGCGCGACGACGCGAGCAGGTTTCCGACACCCTGCAGATCGGCCTCACGGGGTTCGTCGACGTCTCCTAATATGTTCGCGGTCACGGTGGGGCCGCGGGTCTCCGCTGCGCCGAGCGGGAGATCGAGGATGGCGCGCAGATGCTGTTCGAACTGCGACGTCGCCGCGCCTTCGATGGTCCAGTGGCCGCTGTTGTGCGGCCGGGGTGCGACCTCGTTGTAGAGGACGCGTCCTTCGACTTCGAACATCTCGACGCCGAACACCCCTCTTCCCGGTAGCTCGTCGACGACGGCTTCCGCCACGTCGACTGCTTGCCTTCTGACCTCCTCCGTGGTGCGCGCCGGCGACACGCTTTCGCGGAGTATCTCCTCCCGGTGGACGGTCTCCGTCACCGCGTAGCTCCGGCGTTCGTCGCCGCCGTCCGCCACCATCACCGCGAGCTCGCGGTCGTACTCCACGAACTCCTCGACGAGCGCGGGACCCGCGATCTCGCTCCACGCTCGCTCCACGTCGTCGGGGCTTTCGACTGCGACGTTGCCGCGGCCGTCGTAGCCGCCGCGCCGCGCCTTCAACATCGCGGGGTAGCCGAGGACGTCGAGCGCGTCCCGGAGGTCTTCGACCGAGTCGACACGCCGGTACTCCGGCATCGGCACGCCGGCGTCGCGGAGGAGGTCGTTTTGACCGAGCTTGTCCTCTATCTTCCTCAGGGTCTCGGGTTTAGGATGCACCGGCGTACCCGTCTCCTTCTCGACGCGTTCGAGCGCGTCGGGGTCCGCGAGCTCTATCTCGTAGGTCAGCACGTCGCACCGTTCCGCCAGCTCCCGCATCGCGTCTTCGTCGTCGAACTCCGCCTGCACGTGGTCGCTGACGACGGGGGCGGCGGGCGGCGGACTTGAGGGGTCGAGGACGACGACGTCGACTCCGAGAGGTGCCGCGGCTTCTCCGAGCATCCGGCCGAGCTGGCCGCCGCCGACACAGCCGACGGTGGCTCCGGGTACGTTCATCTTGAGCGGTGGTTCCGCGGCGGCGTCAATAAGAGTTGTTCAACGGGCTGGCTTCGGGTCGTTCGACGACATGCTGCTCAGGCGGTCGCTATCTTGACGACGTCGCCTTCCTCTAGCTCGTGGCCTTCACCTATCTTCCGCTCGCTCCTGCAGTCGACGGCGTGGTGGTAGCTGTCGCCGATGTCGGTGTGTATCTCGTACGCGAGATCTACGGGAGTCGAGCCTCGGGGGAGCAGGAAGGCGTCGGGTAGCACCTCGTCTTCGGCTCCCTTCCACGTCGACTGCTCCTCGACGGGGTAGACTGTTATCATGTCGAGGAGGTCGTAGACGGCGGCGTTCAACGCCATCTGGACGCCGGTGCCGCCGTGTTCATCGAGGAAACCCCTGATGCGTTCGAGGCCCTGTCTTTGTTCTTCGCTAACGTCGCCTGTCACGGTGAAGCCGTCGTCGCCGGGATGGTACTTGACGACGTCTTTCTCGTCGGCCTGCCGGAGCGCGAGCTCGCTGGCTGCGGTCGTGGCTATCGCGCCGTCGTCGACCAGCGGCTGCAGGAGGTCGTCGGGTGCGACGTCGGCCTTGTTGGCGGCGACCTGCATGGGCTTGCTGCTCCGCCGGAGCTCGCGCGCCAGCGCCTCCCTGTCGTCGTCCGTCCACTCGCCGAACTCCGGCGGGTCGACCTCTCGGAGCGCTCTGCGGACGTCGGCCTCGGACGCGCCGACGCCGGTGAAAGCCTCGGTGACCTCGGCCTCGAAGTCGAAGTCGGGTGCGCGGCTCCGGCGCTCTATCTTCTCCCAGTTGTCGTCGACGATGCCCTTCAGCCACATGTCGAGCTCGGTGCGGAGGAACTCGACGTCGCCTTGGGGGTCGTGTTCGCCGACGTCGCAGGGTTCGCCTTCTTCGTCGGTGGCGCCGCTGGCGTCGACGACGTTGACGATGCTGTCGGCCTGCCGTAGCTCGTCGAGGAACCGGTTGCCGAGGCCGCGTCCCCCGTGGGCGCCTGGGACGAGGCCGGCGACGTCGACGAGCTCGACGGCGACGTACCGGCGTCCTTCCTCGCAGTTCCCGCATCGGCCGTCGAGGTCGAGGCAGGGGCAGCGGGTGCGGACGTGTGCGACGCCGCGGTTGGCGTCGATGGTGGTGAAGGGGTAGTCGCCTACGTCGACGTCCGCCTGCGTCGCGGCCTTGTAGAACGTGGACTTGCCTGCGTTGGGTTTCCCCGCGAGTCCGACTGATTTCATCTGTCGACCGGTGTTTGACGTCGGGTGTTCTTCTTTCCATCGGGCTGGTTCGACCCCGTACCGAACCCGTTTGCCCAAAGACTTATTGTGGTTGGCCATTATGTTGTATCTGAGGCGACAGAATATGTCCGATGAACCAGAGATCGAAGAGAAGTCCGGCAGAGTAGAACAGGCGACCGAGGAAGTCGAGGAACGCGTCGACGACGTCCTCGACAGCCTCAACACCAACATCGACGACCTCCTCGCCGAGGTCCTCGAGACCCGCAGCCGCGCAGCCGTCTACGTCGGCCTCCGGAAGTCCGGGGAAGCCGACGCCGAAGACGTCGCGGAACAGACCGGCCTCTACCCCGACAAGGTCGAGAACACCATCGAGGAGCTCGCGGACGAAGGCATCGTCGAGGAGACCTCCTCCGGCTACAAGGCTATCAGCCCAACCGAGCTAGCGCGGAAGGTTCCCGAACGCATCGGCGAAGCCATCGAAGGCCTCCTCCAGCGCGAAGACGAAGAACCCGAGCTCGACGCGTAGACACGCTCCACCTGCGAACCCCTTTCATTCAACCCCCGTTGCAGCCGGTGCTGTCACCCCCTCTCCTGGAGCCCCCCATACGGGTTCCTTGACCCATACTGGCTCCCTGGTCGACGGCGGATTACGTCTCTGGAACGCAGACCTGTTCCCCGTCGACCCAGCTGCTCCGGTGAACGGGAACGCTGCCGTCGGAGTCGTCTACCACCCCGAACACGAAGCCGGAAACTACGTCCCCACCCAAGCCGCCAGCCGGTACGACGCAGTAGTCCACGTCGAACGCTCCACCGCCCTCCATCCGTTGAGGGTGCACGTCGACAGAGACACCGTCCCCGACCTCTATCCATGGGGAACGTGAAACAGAGGTATGAGCGTGAAAGACCTATGCCACGTCTGCGGCGAACCAGCCAGCTCGAGATGCGACAGCTGCGGCGGCGCAGCCTGCGACAGCCACTACGACGCCGGCAGCGGACTCTGCGTCGAATGCGAGGGCGGACGCCGGTTCAGCTGACGACCAGTAGACCACCATCTCGGGCGCCGCCGGAGTGGATGCCATACTCCACACGTGGTGGTTGGCCGCGGAGTTTACCGTGGAGCGGTGTTCCGGGGAAACTGTTTACCGGCGGGGTGCGTCTTGGGTAACGACATGCCGACCGAACAACCCTCTTCCGCGACCTTCGAACGATTGACGGATATATCGGCGGACTCTCCGACGTTGATAGAGGGGCTGCCGGGCCTCGGTATGGTGGCGTCGATAGCCGTCGACCAGATAACCCAGCAGCTGGATCTCGGATACAGCGGCCACATCCAGATAGACGACTTCCCCCCCGTGGCCGCCTTCCGAGACGGCAGGGTCCGCGAATCCATCCGAGTCAACGCCGGCGAGCAACCTGACGTCATGACGCTTCAGAGCGACGTACCCATCCCACAGCAGAGCGTGCGGCCGCTGGCGAACTGCGTGCTCGACGACCTCGCGGAGGAGTTCGAACGCGCCATCTTCCTCGCCGGCGCACCCGCACAGTCCGAGGAGGACCTCGGTGAAGTAACGGGTGTCGCCACCTCCGACGGGATGGAGGAGAACCTCCGTGTCGCCGACATAGACCTCGCGGAGGAGAGCGGCGCGCTCGGAGGAGTCACCGGCGGCCTCGTCAGCGCATGCTACCGCGAGGACGTACCCGCCGCGGTGTTGATAGTGAGATGTCACCCTCAGCTACCTGATCCCGGGGCAGCACAGAGCGTCATCGAGAACGCTCTCGAGCCACTGGTGGCGTTCGACGTCGACACATCGGAGCTTCAGCAGCAGGCGGAGGAGATACAGAAGCAGAAGCAACAGGTGGCGGAGCAGCTCCAACAGATGCTCGGAGACGGAGAGCCGACGGAGACCGCACCGAACCCCTCGATGTACCAGTAGGCTCGTAAAGCCGAGGGGGAAAGTAACGTCCCCCGAATCCGCGCCGGCATCAAAACGCCCAAGCCACGGGGGTGCGACAGTCAGTTCATCTAGGTGAGATAGGTGACCGAGAAACGCGAGTACAAGGACGACTACCCAGAGAAGACCCTTTACATCCCGGGTCCGACGGAGGTCCGCGACGACGTGATCGAGGCGATGCAGGAGCCGATGTTCGGCCATAGGATGGACAGGATGACCGACCTCTACACCACCATCGTCGAGGACACCAAGGAGTTCCTCGACACCGACAACGACGTCATCATCCTGACGGCGTCGGGCACCGCGTTCATGGAATCCGCCATTGCGAACCTCGTCGACGACGACGTCCTCGTGACGACGTGCGGCTCCTTCAGCGAACGACAGGCGGACGTCGCCCAACGCCTCGGCAAGGACGTCGACACGCTGGAGTACGAGTGGGGGCAGGCGGTGAAACCCGAGGACGTCCGAGACGCGTTAGAGGACTCCGACGCGGAGTACGACGCCGTCACCTGCGTGATGAACGAATCCTCGACCGGCGTCCGCAACCCCGTCGAAGAGATCGGGGACGTCGTCGCAGAGTACCCCGACACGTACTTCGTCGTCGACGCCGTCAGCTGCCTCGGCGGCGACCAGGTGGACGTCGACGCACACGACATCGACGTCCTGTTCACGTCGACTCAGAAGGCTTTCGCCATGCCTCCCGGGCTCGCGGTCTGCACCGTCAGCGACGCGGCGTACGACCGCGAGACGTCGAAGGACTCCGCGTCGTGGTACGGCGGCTTCCAGCGGTGTCTCGACTACTACGAACGCAAGGGACAGACGCACTCGACGCCCGCGATACCGGTGATGCTAGCGTACCGGAAGCAGATGAAGCACATGTTCGACGAAGGCCACGAAGCCCGCGACAGACGCCACAGGGAGATGGCGGAGTACGTCCAGAGCTGGGCCGCCGAGCACTTCGAGATGTACCCCGAGGAAGGCTACGAATCTCAGACCGTAGGTTGCATCGAGAACACCCGAGGCATCGACGTCGCCGCGACCATCGAGGAGGTCAGCGAGAGGTACGACATGGTGTTCTCCAACGGCTACGGCTCACGGCTTGGGGAGAAGACCTTCCGCATCGGCCACATGGGCGAACACACCGTCGACAGCATACGGGCGTTGACGGACGCCATCGAGGACGTCGCCGGGCTGTAGAGCAACCCCCTCTCTGTATCTCTGTCTCCCCCGTGAAGTATTTCACCGTCCACCACCATCTTATCTAGCGACTATGCGGCTTCAGAAGCTACCCAGCGAGCTGGAGGACCGCGACCTCGACTACCCACTCACGTGCGAGGAAGCGATCGACGCCGTCGGCGAGGTCGAGCTGGAGCCGCCCGACGACGTCGAGGAGACGGTCGAGGAGGCGCTGTCTCGCGAGACGCCGGAGACCTTCCACAGCGCGCAGGAGCTGTACGAGGCGGTGGCGGCGAACGTCGACGAGAGCATCGTGGGCAGGAAGATGTACGACGACCGCGGACCCAACCCCGGCGACGTCGACGACCCCGCGTTCTGACGCCGCCGAGGACGGGGGACATGAGCCGCCGCAGCCACGGTCAGACGCGGAGCTATACGCTGGCGAACCCACCTAGGTAACTAGGTTAACCCACCTAGATAACTAGGTTTAACCTCGTCTGTAGCCAAGGACCTTCAGGGAAGGATATGTTGGAACAGCTGCTGCCGGTCTACGAGCTTCTGTTCCCGAAAGGCGTAACCCATTACGCCGTCGGAGGCGTCTTCGTCGGCCTGGGAGTCGCCGTCATCTACGTCGCGACGGGAATGCTGCCGGGAGCTAGCACGCCATTGGAGTCCACGTTGTCGTACTTCTCGAAGGCTTCCAGGTTCGCGCGGTACACCGCCAGCAGGGACTGGCGATTGCTGTTCGTCCTGGGTATCGTCGCCGGCGCCGCAGTCTACGCCGTCCTCTATCAGGACACGCTCTGGGTGACGGAGGTTCAGCCCTGGCGGCTGGTGGTTGGCGGCGTACTGGTTGGCGCCGGCACCCGACTGGGTAAAGGCTGCACTTCCGGGCACGGTGTCTGCGGCGTCGCCTCCCTGTCGGGTACGTCGTTCGTCAACGTCTTCGTCTTCCTCACGGTAGCTATCGTGGTCGCGCTCTCGGTGGCGGCGATGGGGGTGACGCCTTGACCGCCGACACAGCAGCCGCGGAAACATCGGGCTCCGGAGACGTCGGTGGCGACGAGGACCAGCTGGAGGACGCCGACGACAGACACCCCCTGTTCGGTTTAGCGGTCTTCGTCGGCGGGCTCTCGTTCGGCTTCGGACTCGCCTACAGCCATATGGCGCAGCCGGAGGTCGTGCTGTCGTTCCTCCAGCTCGTCGACCTCGGACTGCTGTTCGTGATGTTCGGCGCCTCAGCCGTCGTCGCCGTAGCCGTCGGCGTGCTGTCCCGCAGCGGCCGACGGGCACCTCTGACGGGGGACTTCTACGGCCGACGCATCCGGTCTATGGACTCGAACGTCGTTGTCGGCGGCGGAGTCTTCGGCGTCGGATGGGGGTTGAGCGGTATCTGCCCCGGCGCCGCCTACGCCTCCGTCGGCATCGGCAACTACCTCATGCTGTACGGAGTCGCCGGCATGCTCGCGGGTGCCTACCTGCAGGGCGTCTGGCGGAGCCGCGGCACCGGAGAGCTGGTGGATCAGGCGTTGGCCGACGACTGACCTGGACCACCGTGTTCCAGAACACCGACCTGCAAGTTTTATCCTCTGTCGCCGTCGATTCAAACCATGACCTCAACTGTTCGTAACGCGGCCGCGGTCGCCATCGTCGTCGGAGGTACCGCTGCAGCGCTCGTCGTCGGATACTTCGGCTTCGTCTTCGTCCCCGAGGAGACGGAGGCCGATGTCTGGGGGATAATGATGTTCCTCACGCTGGGTTTCATGGGTCTCTGGGTGAGCCGGCGGATAGCGTCCAACGTCGCATCCACGTACAACGTCGCAGAGGTAGGCGTCCAGGGGCCGATTCTCCGCGGCCAGATGGGGTTGCTGGCTCCGCCGGCGACGCAGGCGGACGAGGTAGTAGAGGAGATAGAGAAGGCGGACGCGGCGGACGACGCCGAAGCCCTGCTGGTGAAGCTCAACACTCCTGGCGGGCAGGTGGTGCCGAGCGACGACATACGGCAGGCTGTGGAGGAGTTCGACGGCCCCACGGTGGCGTACGCCACCGACGTCTGCGCGAGCGGCGGCTACTGGATAGCGTCGGCGGCGGACGAGGTACACGCCCGCGACACCAGCCTCGTCGGCAGCATCGGCGTCCTCGGTTCGAAGGTGAACGCCGTGGAGATGGCGGAGAAGCTCGGCTTGAGCTACGAGAGGTTCACCGCCGGCAGGTACAAGGACGCTGGCACGCCGCTGAAGGAGATGGACGACGAGGAACGCAGCTACATCCAGGGTATCATCGACGACTTCTACGACGTCTTCGTGGAACGGGTCGCCGAAGGCCGCGACCTGACTGAGGAAGACGTCCGTGACACTGAGGCGAAGGTCTACATGGGTGAGGAAGCCCGCGAGGTCGGTCTCGTCGACGACGTCGGAACCCGCGACGAGGTCGAGGGCCGGCTGGAGGAGCTCGTCGGCGACGAGGTTCGCGTACGGAAGTTCGAACCCGTCCGTGGGTTCCGCGAGCAGCTCGCGGCCGGCGCGAACCGCGTCGCCTACAGCTTCGGCGCTGGCGTCGCCAGCGTCTTCGACGAAGACGAACTGGATGTACGCGTCGAACGGTAAGCACGGTCGAGGAACCGTTCGCAGCGACGTCGCACTCGCCTGTTCGCTGTGGCTTTCCCTCCCGCGTCGCGGGGGGTTCGTGGATACGTTGCCAGCCGCGTCGAGAGACGGCTTGTTAACGGGTTCACAGGAACTATTAACCGCGCTGTTTTTAGATGTAACATGGCAGAGATAGACGCATCAGAGCTGCTTCCGTCGCCGAAGCTCCGTGAGAAGGTCGCGGAAGGCGAGGTAACCCAGCTACACCGTGGCGACCCGCACGCGGAGGAAGGCGACAGCTTCACCGTAGACGGCGTGGAGTTCGAGGTGGTGGAGGTAAGGGAGAGGAAGCTCGGCGACCTCACCGACGAGGACGCACGCGCCGAAGGCAGCCCCGACCTCGAAGCCTACAGAGAACGGATCGAGCGGGCGCACGAAGGCCTGACGTGGGACGACGAGGACACTGCGTACCTCCACGACTTCAGACGCAGCAGCGAGAGCTGACGTCAGCCACGGACACGTAAGCCAACGCAGTATGCGTTGGAGACGTAAGCCAACTCAGTATACGTCAGACCGTAAGCCAGTGCAGTATACGTCGGAGACGTAAGCCAAAGCTGAATAACGCAGGACTCCAATCCCTTGGACATGACCACCGGTGTACTGCTGCTGAATTTCGGAGAACCCGAGGAGGTAAGCCGCGACGCCGTCGTACCCTACCTCGAACGCATCTTCCTCAGCAACATGGAGATGGAGGAGATAGACGACGAAGACGCCGCGAGAGACCGTGCGCGGGAGCTAGCGGAACGCCGAGCCCCCGGACTTCTCGAGGAGTACAGGGAGATGGGGCCGTCGCCGCTGAAGCAGCAGGCGAGGGAGCAACGCCGGAAGCTAGAGGACGAGCTAGAAAGCAGGGGGTACGACGTCGAAGCCTACGACGGGATGCAGTTCACGGAGCCGTTCGTCCGGGACGCCCTCCGGAGCGCGCGCAGCGACGGCGTCGACAGACTCGTCGCCTTACCCGTCTACCCGATCTGCGGCCGCACAACCACCGAGGAGGCGCTGGAGATGACGGAGGAGGCGCTCGAAGACCTCGACTGGAACCCCGACTACCGTGAGATAACGGGCTGGCACGAACACCCCGACTACGTGGAGCTCCGCGCGGACAACCTCAGGGAGTTCGTCGAGGAAGAAGGACTGTCTATCGGGGAAGACGCGGAGCTCGTGTTCAGCGCACACGGAACCCCGGTGAAGTACCTCGAAGGAGGCAGCCGGTACGACGAGTACGTCGAGGAGTTCTGCCGCTGGATGGCCGACCGCCTCGAAGTAGACGACTACCACCTCGGGTACCAGAACCACTCGAACCGCGACGTAGAGTGGACGCAGCCGGAGACTGAGGACGTCGTCGAGGACGTCGACGCCGAACACGTGGTCGTCGAACCCATGTCGTTCATGCGGGAGCAGAGCGAGACCCTCAGCGAGCTTGACGTCGAGCTACGGGAGGAGTGCGAGGAGCTCGGTGTCGAACTACACCGCGCCCCAATTCCCCACGACGACCCACGTTTCCCCGGCGTGCTCGCGGACCTCGTCGAACCCCTGATCTCCGGAGAAACCCCGGGAGACTGGGGGATGGGGCTCTGTAGATGCAGGGAGACTGACCGGACGTACTGCTACGGACCCAGGTAGCTGCCTCGAACAAGGGGGGGGGGGGTGGACTCAGGCTGGGTCTCTGCCACCTAAGTAAGTTCAGCGGACTCCGGACGAAGTTTTAAATCAGTCTCCGCCGTCTACTTCGGTATCTACGTGTCGCACGCAGGTATCGTGGGCGTCGCCTCCACACAGGCCACACCGGCCTTGTACACGAACCCGGGTTTCCTGGCTACAGTGGCTGCCGCAGTCTCCCTCACCCTCATCTCTATCTACACGGTGTTCTACGTCCGACGCCACGGCTTCGACTCAGTGTTACTGTGGCTCACCGCAACCCTCGCCGCGGGGCTCTGGTGGAGCTCCACTCAGGCGGTGAAGCTCGCGGTGCAGCCGGAGTCAACAACCGTGCTGATGCACAAGATACAGCATCCGGCGATAACGAGCTTACCCGTATTGTTCCTCTTCTTCGCCCTCGTCTACACCGACCACGGCGGCCTCGTCACCAGACGCAACGTGTCGTTGCTAGCCCTTCCCGGCGCAGTCGTACTGGTTCTGGGACTCACCAACTTCCGTTTCCACAGTCTCGCGTGGACGGGGTACACCTTCCTCGAACACCGCGGAGCCACGACCATCGAACCACATTTCGGAGTAGCCATGGTCGCCTACCTCAGCTACGCCTACGTCCTCGTCCTCGTCGGCATCTACTACTTCTTCCAGATGATACTTGAATCCGAATCCGTCTACAGAGGGCAGGCAGCAGCCATCACCGTAGGCGTCCTCACACCGCTAGCGCTGAACTTCCTCTACCACCTCGACTTCTACTTCGTCCTCGACCCCACCGCCGTCGGCTTCAGCGTCTCGGTGGCGTGTCTCGCGTTCGCGATATACCGCTACCGCCTCCTGGATCTCGTCCCCGTGGCCAGGGAGAACATCATCGAGAAGATGGAGGACCCCTACCTCGTCGTCGACGACCACGGCCGAGTGGTCGACCTCAACCCGGCAGCCCGCGACAGCTTCGAACTCGACGACGTCGTAGGAACCATGTTAGAGACCGCGGTACCCGAGCTACAGGGGGTCTTGACGGACGACGAGGACTCCGAGATAGAGGTCGACGGCCGGTACTACACGGTGTCACGAAGCACCACCGAGGTACACGGCGCCAGAGACCCCGCCACCCTGCTTCTCCTCCGCGACATAACCGAGGTCCACAGAGTCGAGAAACGGTACCAGCACCTCATCGAGAACTCGAGCGACCTCATCACTATACTCGACCGCGACGGCACGGTACAGTACGTGAGCCCGTCCGCGGAACACATAGTCGGGTTCCAGGACGACGACATCGTCGACGTCAACGTCTTCGAGGTCTCCATCCACCCCGAAGACCGCGAGAGAGTCGAGGAGATATTCCAGGATCTACTTGAGAACCCAGGGGAAGAAGCCCGGTTCGAACACAGGCTCGCGACCAATGACGGCTGGATACACGTCGAGACCAAGTGCCAGAACCTCCTCGACGACCCCTTCGTCGGCGGCGTCGTCACCAACAGCCGCGACATCACGGAACGCAAACGGAGGGAGAGGGAGCTACGGCAGGCGAACGAACGCCTCGACAGGTTCGCCAGCGTCGTCAGCCACGACCTCAGGAACCCATTGACGGTTGCGCGGGGATACCTCGGTCTCGCGGACGAGAGAGACGACGCCCTCGACAAGGTCGAAGACGCACACGAACGCATGGAACGCCTTATCGACGACGTACTCGCGGTGGCGAGAGACGGCGACCTAGAGGTAGAGGAGCTGTCTCTCGAAGAGGTCGCGAGGGAGGCCTGGAGGAACGTCGACACGGAAGACGCGTCGTTACACGTGGAGGGCGACCGGGAGTTGGAAGCCGACGAAGACAAGCTCGTACGCGTCTTCGAGAACCTCTACAGG
>JAQZDA010000039.1 GCA_028751075.1 Euryarchaeota archaeon Ods02
GCGAAGGCTGAGGAGGTATGTGGCGAAGGCTTCGTCAGCTGCCGGTTCACCCACGTCTACCCCGACGGTCCCGCGCCGTACTACACCGTATTAGCGCCCGCGGAGATCGGCCATGAGGTCGAACAGTGGCGAGAGATCAAGCAAGAGGCGAGCGACGTGCTGATGGAGCACGAAGCCACTATAACCCATCACCACGCCGTCGGACGCGTGCATCGACCGTGGTACGAGACGGAGACTTCGGAGGACTACCGTCTAGCTCTGAAGGCGGCGAAACGGTCGCTCGACCCCGCAGGAGTGATGAACCCGGGGGCGTTGATCGACTGAGAAACCATATCGACTGAGAACCCGTATATCCTCAGGCTTTCCCGTGGAACTCCTGTATCGCTTCTGCGACCTCGTCGGGTCTCTCGTACTGGAGGAAATGTCCGGCGTTCAACGTCCGATGTTCGAACCTTCCGCTGAAGCATCGACCGCTGTCCTCGAACATCGACGAGGGTATGCAGCCGTCGCTGGAGCCCGACAGTAGAAGGGTCGGGGCTTCGATGCCGCGTATCTTCATGTCGTCGGCGCCGGGGAGGACGTCCTGGAAGAAGCTCCGGTAGTACAACAGAGCGGCTTCTGTCGTGTCACCCTGTCTGAAGGTTTCCTTGACCTCTTCGACGCGGTCGCCGTCGTCTAGCTTCGGGCTCCACGTCCGCCAGAGATGTTCGATCAACCGGTAGTCGCCGCTGCGGAGGAACTCCTCGCTGACGTCGGGCATCTGGAACGCCGCCATGTACCACGACCGCATCACCTGAAGCGGGTCGTCCGCCAAGGCTTCGGTGAAGTCCGGGGGGACGCTGGCTACGACGAACTCTCCGAAAGTGGGGTCGAGTCGGGCGACTGCGGCGGAGGCGATGGCTCCCCAGTCGTGGCCGACTACGAGGGGGTCGTCGGCGTCGACGGCGGATGCGACCGCCATCACGTCGCTTGCGAGGTCGGTGACCGCGTAGTTCCCGGGTTTCAGCGGCGGTGTCTCGGTCTGGCCGTAACCGCGCATGTAAGGCGCCGTGCAGGTGTAACCCATGTCGGCGAGCCTGTGCATCAACGGCAGGAAGCTACGTGGGTCGTCGGGGAAGCCGTGGAACAAAAGGGCGTGGCGTGGACCTTCACCTACCTGGAGGGCGTGGAACTCAAGCGTCGACGTGTCCAGGGTGATGCTCCGTGATTCCGTTTCGTCCATGCGCCGACGTTAGTTTCCGCGGTTTAAATCTCAACGGGGTGCCTGGGGCCATGGATCAACGGTCGCCGACTACCTCGGTCGCGAGCAGCTCCAGCGCCGCCTCCGCGAACCTCTGTTTGAGCTCCGAACGCGTGCCGTCGAACTCCCTGCGCTGGCTACGGACGAAGCCATAATCCCCCGACCGTGCGACCGCAAGGTAGATGGTTCCGACGGGTTTCTCGGATGACCCACCGGTGGGTCCGGCGATGCCTGACGTCGCCACCGCCCAGTCGACGCCGGCAGCTTCCACCGCACCCGCCGCCATCTGCTCAACTACCTCGGTGCTGACGGCGCCTTCACGCTGTAGGGCGTCTGGTTCGACGTCGAGCTCCTCCTCTTTCGCGCTGTAGCTGTAGGTGACGTAGCCCCGGTCGAACCAGTCGCTCGCGCCGGCGATGTCCACCAGAGACGTCGACACCAGTCCCGCGGTCGCGGACTCCGCCGTAGCCAGCGTTTCCTCCTCCTGAGTTAGCTGCTCTGCGACGACTTCAGCGGTCTCCAGAGTCATATATCGACGTCGACGGCGGGTAAGTTAACCATCGGGGCTAACGCAGACATACGATGGCTCCGCGAATGGTAGACCCGGTTCTTTCTCGGGGTGCTTCCCAGGAGATATATAACATCAAGTATAACCCGATGGATAAGCAGACGAAGCGGTGCCGGCGCGACACAACCGAGGAAAGATAGATGGGTGTCAGCCTAGACCTAGACTGCTGGAGAACCACTGGCAGCAGATACCGGTGTATCTCCGACGGCATCGAACCCCGTAAACGCTGCAGCTCCCCCCGTTCGACCGACACGAGTCTAAGCACCGAGGAGGGTGAAGTATGTCCGAGCTAGAGGGTCTGCTGGAGCTGATGGAAGCCTCCGCGGAGGTGGGTTTCGAGGCCACGGTGCTTTTCCTCTCAGTCACGAACTCCGACCTACTACTGTACGCGTCGACGTTCGGAGACGTCGGTGACCAGCTTCTGGGCTGGCTTCCGTTCGACTGGCGGCTGATACTCATCCCACCGATAACAGGCATCATCGGCTATGGCACCAACTGGGTCGCCATCCGACTGATGTTCTACCCCGTGGAGTTCCGCGGCGTCAAGGTTCCTGGGATGGAGAAGGTAGCGGAGTTCCTTCCACGCAGGATCCAGCGAATCCCCGGGGTTATGGAGGGGAAGATGGGGTGGCAGGGTATCGTGCCGTCGCGTGCGGCGAAGATGGGAAGCATAGCGTACGACCACAGCGTCGACAAGGTCGCGACGCAGGAGGAGTTCTACCAGCAGCTCGACCCCGGCGCAGTGTCGTCGTACGTCGTCACCCGCGGTAAAGCAGACGTCTTCGCGCTCGTCGACAGGATAATCCAGCGGGAACACCCCGAGCTCTGGACGGAGGCTCCGCAACGGGTGAAGGACGTGGTGTACCAGCACGTGGAGACCCGGATTCCCGAGGTCACCGACAACCTCCTGGAGAAGACCGGTCAGAACATCGACGAGGTGATGAACGTGAAGATGATGATCATCAACCATCTCGAAGAGAACCCCCGCCTCCTCAACAGGATGTTCCTCGAGGTCGGTGACAAGGAGCTTAAGTTCCTCGTCAACATGGGGTTCGTCTTCGGCACCCTCCTCGGCTGCTTCTCCGTACCATTGTTCCTCTACATCGACGCCTGGTGGGTGCTGCCAGTGTCCGGCGCCGCAGTCGGCTACCTAACGAACTACATAGCGATCAAAGCGATATTCCGACCGACCAACGAGTACAAGGTCGGTCCGTTCCGAATACAGGGGTTGTTCATCAAACGACAGGACGACAGCGTCGACACCTACGCCGCCATCGTAGCACGCGAGGTTCTCACGGTGGAGAACATCGCCCACCATCTCCTCTACGGACCCAAGAGCGACCGCACGCGTAAGATGATAAGCGATAGCCTCCGGCCGGAGGTCGACCGAAGCGTCGGAATCGCGGAACCGCTGGTGCGGGCGGTGACCGGTGACGAACGGTACGAGAGCATCAGGGAGTCGATGGCGACGGAACCCATCGACTACGCCTACAACCTCCTCAGCGACAGCAAGCTCAACGAGGAACGCAGCAAGAAGATGGAGGAGATGGTCGCCAAAGAAATGAAGAAGCTGCCGCCCGAAGAGTACGTTAAGACGCTGAGACCCGCCTTCGAGGAAGACGAGTGGCTGCTGATAGCGGTCGGCGCAGTCCTCGGGTTTATGGCGGGATGGATACAGCTGATGGTGGTGACGACGATATGAAACCCGACAAGCAAACAGAAGAACCCGGAGACGAAGACGGCGGCCGCGGCAGCCTGTATGTACCAGGCCCCGCCTTCGGAGAAGAGACACAGGACCGCTCGGGGGAGATAGGGGCGGTCGACGTCCGCCAGGTCTACGTTACACCAGAAGCCCACCGAGTAGACACGCTGGGGAATCCAGCGGAACCCACGGGAGAACAGAACCAGCACAACGGGGAGGAAGACACCCCCGTACCCGAAGACACGGTGGAACCAGACGCAGTCTCTCCGTCGACTCAGGGTGCGTTAGACGGCGTTCCCGCGGGAGAGGCGGCTTTGATGACGCCGGTCGAGGTGCGGCAGGAGCTGGAGGACTTCTTCCAGAAGGTGAACTCCTACGCTGACGACTTCTACTGGATCGCACACATCACGGCGACAGCCACCAGCCGGATGGCGAAGCACTCGCTCTGGAGCGGCGCCCGCACCGGGGCGAGGATGGTCCGCGCTGCTGCTTCCGCGCGTTCGTTCGACGAGTTCGTGGACAGGTACGAAGAGATAGCCGTGGACGAGATGGAGAGACAGGGACGTAGCATCGGTGACGGCGGCCGAAAGCTCAGCAGCCGTCGCACCTGGGGTGAGACCCCGGAGACCGCGGACGAGCTGAGACAGCGGGGTGAAGAGCTGCTGGAGATGTCCGCGGACGTCGACTTCGACAAGAGCGTCCACCCCGCGTTCAACGACATCCTGGATCAGCTCGCTCCCGACGAAGCTCGTATACTCCGGTTGCTGGCCGTCGAGGGTTCTCAGCCAAGCGTGAACGTCCGAGACAAGGGTTGGCTGCCTGTGAGCACCGACCTCGTCGCCGCGGGGCTGTCGATGGTGGGGACCGAGGCCGGGTTGACCTACGAGTCCAAGACCCAGGCTTACCTCAACAACCTCAACCGACTCGGGCTCGTCTGGTTCAGCGACGAAGCCGTCGACGAGATGAAACGGTACCAGCTGGTGGAGGCGCAGCCCGACGTCAAAGCAGCCATAGGACAGTGCAAGCGCGCGAAGGTCATCCGACGAAGCATCCACCTGACGCCGTTCGGCGTGGAGTTCTGTGAGGTATGTCTACCCGTGGAGGTCAACTACGAGAACGCAAGCGGAGTCTACGACGCACCGATAAACCGGACTGAACGCGGCAGCGGTCGATAGGACCCCGGCGGGTAACGCAAGATATCCTGGAAGAGTCTTCAGCTACAGAAAGCAACATGTCAGCCGGAGACCTCGGCGAGAAGTTCCGGCCGGTCGTTCGCGGGAGAGTTCACCTCCCGGGAGACCCTGTAACCTCTGAGGTAGTCCTCCGGAACCACGTGGTTGTCCAGCAACTTCCGCGCGTCCTTCGGTTCACCCGTCAGCCACGTCGGAAGCTCGTGAGACGTCAGCATCACCGGCATACGGTCGTGTACCTCTTCCACCGGTCGAGTCGCGGGCTCCGTGAGTATCGAGTACCTTACGTCGCCGAACCACGCTCCAGCCTCACCGGTGTCCGCGTCGTCGGTTCCTCCACCGTAGCTGCTTAGGTCGCTCTGAGACGTCGAAGGCTCCCAGCTCTCGTAGACTCCCGCGAGATACAGGAGGTCGTCGGGGTCGTCACGGGGAACGAACCTGTAGGGAATGCTTGGGCCTTCTCGGTCACTCCACTCGTAGAACCCCTGCGCCGGTACGAGACACCGTCGGCTTTCGAAGGCTTCTCGGAATACGGGTTTATCGTCGACGGATTCGCTGCGGGCGTTGATGAGGTTCCAGTCGTCATCGGAGTCCGCCCAATGGGGAACCAACCCCCACCTCTGTAGCGTAATCTTGGCTTGAGAGCCGGCGTCCACTACCGGGTTCAGGGTCGAAGGTTCGACGTTGTAGGACGGCTGATACCGGTCGAGCGCGGAGTCCCGCCAGTCGACGGTCTCCTCGAGATCTTCTTCGACGCGGTCCTCGAGATCACGGCCGCGCATGAAGAACGTGTATCGACCGCACATGTCCGGAGTAGATGGCGGTAGCTTGAAATGGATGTCGATCGATGTCGAGAAGAAAGTCCATCCGACGGGTCCGGTCAGGATGGTACCGGAGGCAGTTACACCAGCATCGTAGGCAACGCGGATACCGTCATCGTTCGTCAAGCCTCATCGGTTTCTTACACGTAAGATTTAATTTGGATGGCTGTAATCTCTGGTTCATGAAGAAGCAGCTGCTTCTGATAATGCTGGCGTGCACCGCCGTAGCGGTAGCGGGATGCCTCGACGACGGCGAGGTAGACGACGAAGTAGAGGACGTCGATGCGGACGACGCCGACGAAGCGGAAGCCACCGAACCAGACGACGAAGACGCTTTCGTCGACGACGCAGCAGACGACGCAGCAGATGAGACCGAGGCGGAGGCGGAGGCAGAAGTCGGGGAGGAGCTACCGGAGGGAGATGTCCCCGACGATCTCGACAGGGAGACCGCGCTAGGCGTCCTAAACTGCGTCGAGGGAACCACGTACACCGACGAGCAGACCGGCCCAGAAGGCGAGACACATACGCTCACGATGACGGTCCACGGAACCGAGACCCGTGAAGGCGTCGAGTACTGCAGGTTCACCACGGAAAGCACAGCGTTCGGCGAAGGCAGCGGCGAGTTTTTCGAAGAAGACCGCAGCATGGCGTCGATGGAGTGGTGGTTCGAGCTCGAACACCTCCGGTTCGAGGGTCAGGAGCTCAGCGACGAGAACGTCATCATCGAGACCTACGACGAAGACGGCAACATCATGATGAGCTGGAGAGTGGAGGACGGAGAATGGACGGACAGCACCTTCTACGACAGCGACGGCAACGAGGTAGATCCCTGGGAAGAGATGATGTGAACAACGGCTCCATCAAGCAAGATTAAGTAGTTCGTGGTCGAGGGCTGCATCCAGATTTTTATCCATCCAACCTGTATAGAGGAAACGGATGACCGAAGAACAAGACGAAGAAGAGAAGCTCGAACGAGTGTTGAAGGCCGCGCGCTACGACCGTGAGAAACACAGGGAGATATACGACGACCTCGCGGACGAGTAGAGCAACCTACCTACTCTGTTTTAGCGATGTAACCGGCTAAGACATCGAATCCGAAGTCGGTGTCTCATTCGTCTCTGTCCGAGCGCTGGATGCCCTTGGACACGCGTTCCCCGCCCTGAAGCAGACTATCTTCGCCGCGTTCCCGGGCTGAGGTTCCTTCATCCGAGGTCTCCTGTGGCATCTTGGCCGAAGTTACGGTGTCGTAGGACTTAACCTTTATCTCCACTCCCGATAGTCGTACACGGCTCGTTTGGACTGACGGATCACGTGGGACTTCCAGGTGATAGCCAGAATCAGAGCTCCGGACGCTGCAATCATCCACGTAGGTAGCTCGTCGAAAACCGCACTGAAGACACCCAGGCCGAGGAGAATCACCCCGTAGATGAGGAACAACACCGTCGAACTATACAGCGGTATGTTCCGTATGTTAGTGCTCCTGTTGAAGTTTATCCGTACTATGTAGTTCTTCACCAAGAGCTCGTCTGCGTCAGCTTTCGAGAAATCGGTCTCTAGCAGAGTTCGAAGGTTATGTGAACTCACACCTACATCCAGCTCGGATGCCATGTACGTGGCCGCGGCGAGAGCTGTCGACACGACGATGGAAGAGAGACAAGGACGACATAGGGGTTCGTAAACGCCCCCCAGTCAACGGCGCCTCCATCCACCTCGGCTCCCCACTGAGCCGCTATACAGAACGCTGACACCAGGACCGCGAACAGCAACACGTTCAGCCGGAGGACCTTGCTAGCCTTGTCGTCGACGTCCAGAAGCGTCTCCTTCTGAGATTCCACCGTCTCCCTCGCCTCTTCACGTAGGTCATCCAGAACCTCAGGTTCTCCGTCGAACTCGATAGACTCCAACTCCTTCTTGAGATCATCAGGGTGACGGCTGCTACGATGCTGGTTACCCCCGTCATCTACACTGATAGAAACGTCCATATAGAATAAAAATTACCCTGAATCAAAACCTATCATCCATCGACCGCCTCCTCCACCACCTCGATCTCCTCCTCCGTCAATCCGTAGAGGTCGTACACTATCTCGTCGATGAGGCTGTCGGTATTCTCGATCTTGGTGTCGAACTCTCCGCGGCTCCGGTCTTGACGGTTATCGGCTTGTTCGTGTGGGAACTCCTGAAACAGGAGGCGGGAGGATGACCGCGTTAAACCAGTTCGTCGGGATGCGTCCCGCCGTTCGACAGGATCTCGGAGTCGAAGGAGACGACTTCGGCGTCGCGCTCCTGCGCGCACGCGAAGATGAACGCGTCGAGCGGGTACAGCAGCGTCTCACGCTGTATCTTGTTCGCCTCCATGACGTCGCTCGCGTCCGGGACGAGCAGGTTGACGCCGCGCACGACCTCGCGCTCGATCTCCTCGACACGGTCGGATTCGATGCGTTTCTTCTTCGCGAGCTCCGTCCGAAGCTCCATGATGTTTATCAGAGAGGTGTGGAAGTCGTGGTCGGCGTTTAGAAGCTCTGTCGCGGTCTCGCCTCTCTCGGGTTCGTCGGTCACCGAGGCGATGATGACGTTGGTGTCGAGAAACAGCTTCATACGCGTTCGCGGACGTCGCGGACCGATTCGACCGAGTCGACGTCGGCGTCCACGGTTCCCGAGAGTCTGTCACCGAGGCGTTCGTCCGCCTCCTCGTCGCCTTCACCGAGGAGGTCGGTGAAGTCGTCTAACGATAGGCTCATGCAAGCAGGTACACACCAGCGCAATATAATCCTGGGGGTGGTGTCCTACGACCCGGCGACACCCACGCGTAAATGTTCCCACAACGTACCACGCGAGCCAACACTTAACCACGTGGAACCCGTAACTCAGGTGATGAGCTACGACGACGAGATCAAGTTCCGTGTCGGCGCGGAGAAGGAGGCGGTGAAGATACTCGACGAGCTCCGCGTCGGCGGCGTCAACATCAGCCAGTTAGCGCGGGAGGGCTTCCAGGAGAAGCTCCGCGAAGCCGTATCCGACGACGACCGCATCAGGATCTACGAGATGTACGACGAGGGTGAGATAGACGAAGACGTCGCAAGGGTGTTCCTCGGCGACGACCTCGACCGGATGGGGGAGGAGATCCACCAGTTCGAGGACGTACACAACGACGTCGACGACCGAGCAGGCGACGACTTGGAAGAGCGCGAGGAACGCTGACAGAGCCCTGACACTATGAAGTCGACTAAAACCTTAACCATACACAGGAGGAACATACCTACATGACCATCGTACAGACCGAGGACACGCTCGGCGGGAAACCCCGGCTCGAAGGACGACGTATCTCGGTGCTCCAGGTAGCCGAGATGTACATCGACGCCGGAAAGTCCCCCGAGATCATAGCCGACCAGCTCGACATAGGACTCGACGAGATACACGAGGCGTTAGCCTACTACTACAGTCACCCTGACGAGATGAACGAGCTACGGGAGAGGAAACGCGAGCTACGGGAGAGGATCAGGGAGAAGTCGGACGCGCCGGAGAAAGTCGAAAGATAGCGGTATGTTCGAGTTTGTAGCCGACGAGAACGTTCCGACGCCGGTCGTCGAAGCCCTGCGCTCGAACGGCTACGAAGTACATCGCGCTCAGGAGGAGTACGGTCAGGGGACCGCGGACCTCGATATACTTGAAGCCTGCGCCGACGAAGACCGCGTGATTCTCACGAACGACAACGACTTCGCGCTGCTCGCCGAGGACACCGAACACGCCGGAGTAGTGATCTACAACGACCAAGACCTCCGGACGCGGGAGATCCTGACCGGTGTGGTCAGGATAGAAAACGCATACGAAGACCTCGGGAATCAGATCGAATGGCTGGAAGGGTGGATATGACCGATTACCCTCCACCGACTACGACCCCCACATCCTCGACCGAACCTGGGCTGGTGTCCACCTCCCCCGAGAGCTCGTCACCGACGCCTTCGTCCGCCTCCTCCACTCCACCGAAGAGGCCGGGGAAGCCGTCTGGCGATAGACTCATGGCCGAAGATACACACCAGCGCAACGTAATCCTCGAGGTGAAATCTTCCGAGCCGGCGACATCAACGGCATTCTGCCTCCACACCGTACCACCTGAGCTAACGTCTAAAGTCGACGACGACCTCCTGCCCGACGGAGGCAGACGGGGAGGGTTACCGTGAGCGAAACACACGACAGCCACGTGGAGACGCCGTCCGAAGGCGGCGTCGAGGTCAGCATGCTCCGGTGGCTCGACAGCCTCGGCTGGGAGACCTACGGCCACGACGGCGGCGAATGAGCGGCCGTCCTCGACGAAAGATACAGCCGCCTACCCGCCGACGTAATCTACTGGGAGACGAGGAAGACGCCCCCAGGTTGTTAGCCCAGGTCGTTCAACGTCGCCTCCACCACCTGGATACTCCGGTACGGCGGTGTCGGCAGCCCCAGTCGACTACCACTTCCCGATGGAAGCTATCTAACACGAACTCCGCTTCCTCCTGCTCGAATCCGTACGTGCAGGACGCCAAAATCACACTCCGCCTGTAACTCAGGAGAACTCAGTTCTCGACCGCTTCCTCCACGATCCCCCGTTCCTGCTCAGTCAACCCATAGAGCTCGTAAACTATCTCGTCTATCAGGTCGTCGGTCTTCTCGATCTTCTCGTCGAGCTCGTCGGCGCGGTCCCGGGTATCTATGTACCTCCGTAGGCGGTTTTCGGTGGCAGAGGTGTTACGGTTACCTAGATTGTTGGAGCACAAGCTCAAATATCTACACGGTACCAAGCTGCGGCAGCACAGTCTCGGTATCTAGCTCTTTCGGAGGCCGTAGACACGGATAGATTGAACTACGTAGGATACGGAGTACCGCTACATGAATGGTAGTCTACAGCCCGCCAGATATGCTTCGGACTGATGGCGGTGAACCCAGGATACAGCGGGAAGCCATCCCTGACGACCCCATGGTGGCCGTCGACGTCAACGTGAGCTTAGCTGAAGACCCTTCTCAGCTCTACGAAGCCGTCGACGTCAGCAGGATGTTCATGCGGATCACCCGATCCCGTGTCATAGACCCGAGGTACACGCTCGACGAGGCCGTGTCACTGATATCGGAGTTCTTCGAGGCGTACCCTGTAGAGGTATCCCTGGTGGAGCAGTCGGCTCTCTGGCTGAGGTTCTTCGCGGGCTTCCATCTCTTCCAGGACGCCAACCACAGGACGGGGTTCAACACGCTTCAGGTTGCTATGATGAACTCCGGTATACAGCTGGAGTCCGGTGTAGACGGAGAACAGCTGGAGAGAACCAGGGTGGCGAGGGAGAAGTCGAGGGAGGTTCGGGACGTCGAAAAGATATCTAACCGGCGAAACTTGTTCGAGAAAGACTCTCTATACCACGTCTGGCGGGACTACTTCGACGACGTACTTTCGCCGTAACCATACCTGTCGACGTCGACATCTCCCTCCTCGTCGTTCCCACCGAGCGCGCTATATAGCTCCCTGTACGCTGTCCGGACGTCTCGCGCCGCCTCCACCCAGTCGTCGGACTCCGCGCTCCTCTCCGGATGGTCGTCCGACCTGCTGTGTCCCGTGCTCATCCCACATCACGGTACGCATCACCGGCGTATAAGCCCTATGGGTAGAAACTCCAGCCTCCTTCTGTAGAGGTAGATACGCAGAAGTAGCCGACCCTTCATTCGACCGCCTCCTCCACAATCTCTATTTCTTCATCGGTCAACCCATACAGCTCGTACACTATCTCGTCGATCAACTCGTCGGTCTTCTCTATCTTCTCGTCAAGCTCGTCGGCTCGTTCCCTGGTATCGCGGTAGCTCCGGAGGCCTTCGACGGTAACTGGGTTGGTTTCGCTAATCTTTTCGAATTCAGGTGTCCCTGTACCGTTCTTTTTTACGGAATTTATACGCCCCCTGTTTCCTCTCATATTTAGGGTCTGTTGCAAATTCATCCTTGTCTTTTTCAAATACAATGAACGGTGTGTCCACGTATTCCATGCCGGTTATAGAATCACCGGGAGGATGAAGGAGGAAACAGTTATCAAACCCCCAATAGTCATCGATTGCTTGCTGAAACTTCCAACCTAAATTCTGAAACTCTTGGAAATCAGACTCACTACATTCCCCGTTAGTAAGCAACCAATACCCGAAATTATTCTCGTTCTTCATGTCTTGTCGGCAGGCATTTTCGCATTCCTTGAGTTTAGTTGAAGAATCCACGTTCACTCCCTGCATACCCTCGGAATACAACCCCCAGAATGTTTTCATCATGAACCTCCGACACGTCTCAATCTTTTCCTCACACTCACGTACGTCCTCCAATGGACCCACACAATGTTTCTCACTTCGCTTTACAAGTGGTAGGAACACATCGTCAAGAGGGTTTTTACCCGTATCCGAGTTATTTAACAATGTTACTTTACCATATTTTTCTGGCTGTACCAGTTCGGCTACTTTACCTGAGTCCTTGTGCTCATCAAATCTTGATTTAAAATGCTGCAGAACTTGACGAGCTTCTTCGTTATCCTCGTTCCTTTCTCGACTCAACGCTAACCTATATGCGTAATAACTCTGCAAACAACTCACTAGATCGGAGTCTATTATTTTCTTACCCGGTATGTTTCTGCAGCGTTCTTCGATGACAACCTTCTTTCGTTCTACTAATGACTGTTCCTTCACCGGGACTATTCTATCTGGTTTATCGGTCCTTAGCGGTGTTTTGTCTCTCAAATACGTCCTTGCTCGTGATATATTAGAATCGGATGTTATCATCAGTTTAGACTGCTGATTATGAATCGAACGAAGAGCAGGATCATCTTCAATATCGGACTTGCATTCCTCTGCATAGGACTCAGTTTTCTTATCAATATTTGTCCAATAGAGGGAGCCTATGCCATAGAATACAATGAAGACAACTACCGTTACTACAGCTTCAACTGCTCCGATTACAACAGGTGTACCCTCCATCTTAACCCTTCAATTAGATGGAGTCTAGACAATCGGTTCTTTCGCAGACTACGTTATACTCTTCGCCCTCTAGTACTAACTCACCTATCTCACCGGGTTCTATGTCCCTACCGCATTCTACACATGTCTCAACTGAGTCAATCTGTATTTCAAACTCATCTAACTCCCCCGCAAGGTTTTCCTCCTCAACAAAATGGATTCGCCTCCATGGTTTCTTGGCTGTTCCATAAGCAGCTGCAAGACCAGCTCCTGCAGCAACCAATGGGGCCAAGCTGCTAAGCAGTATTGTCATTGAGTGTAACGTGGGGTGATGCCGTAATTATATGTTATGACTTGTGCTTTTGGTATGTTCTTCTCTATTCAAATCGGTATGTTGCTATTGTGGGTGCATTCCTAAATAGGTATCGGGCTATTACAGTTATTAGGTAAAGATGTGTGACTTGCGTCTGACGCTTCAATGCTGGGGGAGTCTATCAGGCAGGAGCCATACAAGAAAGAAGATGTTAATAATAACTATACAGCCTCCTCCACCACCTCGATCTCCTCCTCCGTCAACCCGTAGAGGTCGTACACTATCTCGTCTATCAAGTCGTCGGTCTTCTCGATCTTCTCGTCGAGTTCGTCGGCGCGCTCCCTGGTCTCGCGGTAGCTCCGGAGGCCGCTTTCGACGTTCGAGGGGTCGGGCAGCCGGAGCGCTTCGAAGCGGTTGACGAGGCTGTTGGTCTTGGTCGCGGTCTCTCGGAAGTCGGCGAACCCGCCGGCTTCGTTGACGGCGCGTGGCACGAACGCCTCCACGAGGTCGGCTTCTACCTCGCTGAGGTCGTTGATTCGGAGCGCCGGCAATGGCTCGGTCTCAGTGTACCCCCACTGGTCGGTCTCGCTGTCGTCGCTGTCCAGGTCTTCGGGTTTGTACCGCGCGGTCAACCGTATCTCGACGGTCGAGGGGTCTTCGCGATGGACTTCGGCGCGTCCGACCCTGAGGCTGTCGAGGTCGTCTTTCGTCTTCGACAGCGGTGTGTCGGCGACGCCGCTGGGCGGCTGCGTGAGGCCGATCTCGGTGAGCTTGGGGCCCTGGAGTTCGTCGTCGGTGCTGATGCCGAGGTGGTCGAAGAGCGAGAGGTTGAGGTTGTGCCTGTCTTCTTTGAGTGAGGTCATCTCCTGAGCTATTTCCGACAGGAAATCGTGGGTAACCCCGTCTGTGGTCGGAATGGGGGCTTTAGCCGAGTCGTTGAGATAGCCTTCATAGTCGTTCTTGTGCTCCTGAACTTTGCGCTCTCTTTCGTTCTCTGGTTCAGCAAACTGGATATCTCTAATCGGCAGCATTTCGAAGTGCGCTACCCGTAGTTTAGGGAATAGCTCATCGTGCTCGCTGAATTTTTCTTTAAACCAAAACACGGGTAGCTTGGAGCCTAATAAAGCGAGTACGTAATAGAGGTCGATTTGTTGCTCCTCTTGTAGAGCGATGTAGATGCTTCGGTCAACTACAAACTCCTTCTCTATAACTGCCACCTGGAACCTGTACTCTCCTAAAATCTCACGGAGTAGAAGCCTCTTACCTTCAAAGTATCTCTGCTCTCTTGGTTCTGCTAGCCAATCGCCGTAGCTAATCCATGATTCTCCATCCCAGTCTATTTGGTACCGAGACAGATGTTCTCCTTTCAATTCAGGAACGAAGGTTTCGTCCTTCTGATGGTTTGCGTGATACTCCCGGTTTTCGATTAGCTCCTGTTCTTGCTGACTATGATGATACGGTCCGACCCCCCGTACTGTATCATATAGTTCTGCCAACTCCCTAGAGCAGTTTTGGATTTTTTCAAGTATAGGCGATACCTCGCTTCGAGTATAGACTACAAAACCATCTTCCTCTCTCAGCAAATCACAGGGGAACTTATCTACGATGTCAACTTCACCTCTATCGTCCATTTCCCCTCTGTCGAAAGAGGTCACACAGCTATCACCATTTTCTACTACAACAATAATATGCTCCGCGTTTACGCTGGGGAAAGCACTGATGGGTGTTTCCACCAACTTCTTAGGTTGGTTATTGACTAGCAAGAACTCTCTTATCTTGGGTGTCCTGTAATTTGCTAGCCAAGGATCTGGTACAATCATTCCGGTCTTAGAACCCTGTTTTGTGAGGGTGACAGACTTCTCCAAGAATAATGTATATAGGTCGACTTGATATTCAGGAGTAGTGTAATTTGATTTGAAATAATCTACCTCCGTCTGCATTCCAGACTTTCTACCTATGTTAACCCACGGCGGGTTCCCGATGACGGCGTCGAACCCCGCGTCTTCTCGTTGCTGTCCGTTTTCGTCGAAGAAGACGGCGGGGAACTCTAGCTCCCAGTGGAAGGAGCTCTGTTCCTCTGCGAGCTCCTGCGCGTCCTGGAACCAGGTTTCCCCTGCGACTTCGTTCCATTTTTCGGTGTCTTCGATGGCGTCCGCCATCCGCCGGAGGGCGTCGTCGGGGACGTCGACGCCGAACTCCTCCGCCGTATCCACGTTCGCCAGCATCCGCAGCCGCCGATACAAGTCGTCGCCCTGGATCTCCCTGTACAGTTCCTCCATCGACTTGATGTCCTCCAGACTCTCGTTGTCGACGTCCAGGAGCTCCTGCATCAGATCCATCACGTGATCCAATGTCTGCTTCCTTACTCGGCCGATGGACTCCTCCAACGTCACCTGCCGCGCATCCCCGTCGTCTTCCTCACCGCCGTCGCCGTCGTCGCCGCCTACGTCGTCGCCGTTCCCGAGTATCTCTGTGACGTCGCTGCCCACCAAGCTGTTGCCGTGCTTCAGATGGTGGTCGAGGAACGCGAGCGGGCGATCCGCCGCCAGCGTCTCCAGCCACATAGAGAGCTTCGCCAGCTCCACCGCCATCGGGTTCACGTCGACGCCGTAGATGCAGTCCTTCGCTATCTCCCTGCGGAGATGCTGTTCGTCCCACGCGATATCCATCTCCTCCTCGACGTCCCGTATCTCCTTCATCACCTCCTCCGTCAGAAACCCCGTCGCGTTCGTCAGGAAATGCGCCGACCCCATCGCTGGATCCAGTACGTCGAGATCGGTGACGCGTTTGATGAACGGACCCACGTACTCCTGCGTCCCCCGACTGAAACCCTGGTTCACTAGGTCCTCACGTATCTCCTCCACCAGCGGCTCCAGCGTCTCTTCGACGATGTACGACACCACGTAGTCAGGGGTGTAGTACGCGCCCGTCGC
>JAQZDA010000001.1 GCA_028751075.1 Euryarchaeota archaeon Ods02
CAAAAACATTTTTTTATATTTCTTTTCCCCCCCCCCCCCCCACTCGGGTTCAACCTCTCTCGCGGTAACACTACGAACATCAAGTGACAGCAGCTCACTTACCTCAAAATCCAAATAACGGATGCGGTTCAGTCTTGCATGATAACTAATGTCGACACCTCCTTCTTCATCCAACACGTCAACCTCCGAATCAACCCATCCAGCCTTCACGAACACCTCATCCTCACTAGCCTCCTCCACCAACTCCTCCGCAATCTCATGCAACTCCTCATCACTTAAATCCTCAACCGAAGTCTCATGGATGCATCCAGATAGACCTACAGTTCCAACCACGCCGAGAAACCCCCGACGATTCAACCGCATGAACAACCACCTCTCGGTGAACAAGAACCCACTGGCAATAAGACATTAAACCTAATCACACTGTTCGAACGAACATCCCCCGCCACTAAATATCTCATGCCGAAACCACCTACCTCCCACCGGATCCGTGAGAGCCGGAGGAATCCTCGACTCCACCATCCGACGAACCACTACCCCCCGTTTGTCCACTAGATCGTCCATCCGGGGATTTATCGGAGCCACTTCTTTCACCTGGATCTTCCTCTTGTTGCCCTGACGTAGTACCATCAGATCCATCACCGCCACCCAAATCTACATCGTCTCCTCCTGTTGGAGTCTCACCAGATGCGTTCCTCTCACCTGAGTCATCGCCACCGCCGTGTCCTGGAGGGCAGTCAGGTGGTCCCTCCCCGGGTGCATCGTCTGGCCCTATACGTTCACCTATCCCATCTTCATCCGGACCTATACCCGGGATCTCACTCGAAGTTCCTTCGCCTGGTGGACACTTTCTACCGGGTGGGTCGCCCGGCGGTTCTCCCTCACCTGGTCTTTCGATCACTCTTGTTTCATCCGAACCTACCACCAGTTCATCCTCTGTAGTCTCCGCCGTCACGAACACTGAGGTGTTGGTTCCAACCTCTAACTCTGCCGATACGTCGTTTTACGTTGTACTGCTGGGTTGATGTTGCTGCTTCAGGGTGGGGGGTCAGTTTTCTTAATCCAGTACCGGCATCGGTGTAAACACTGAGTCTATCTGGTAGTTCTGTGTTTCCATTTTAATTTCCATGCCACCACCACTTTCTAAACCAAAAGCCTGCATAACCCTCAGATACTCGCGGTCTCGGGCGACAATCCGAATCGCCGCACTAGCATCTACGATTTCATCAGGTGAAATCTCTATGTCCGACTCGTCGGGGTAAGCTAGCAGTTCTAGTTCCTCCGTGAAAAGCTCTCGATCAAACTGACTGTTGACGTACTCAGCCAAAACACTTTCATCCGGTTCAAAAGAAACAACAAAAAGCTCGTTAGAATCTCCAGACTCCCTTGCACTCACTGAACCCACATCCATTGTAAGGAGGCCCTGGAGATCATACTCCCATCCTGCAGTCCTGTTCAACCACACGTTATAAGACTCAACCACTTCGTCGTTGGCAAAAACCTCCACCTTAGTTTCAACCATTCCAGCCTTCATAAACACCTCATCCTCCCTAGCCTGCTCCAACAACTCCTCCGCAATCTCCTGTAACTCCTCCTCACCGAGCTCCTCAACCGAAGGCTCATGCAGACATCCAGACAGACCCGCAGCCCCAACCACGCCGAGAAATTTACGACGGTCTAGATGCAAGACAGACCACCTTGTGGTGAATCAGAAACCGCTGAAGGTATCGTGTTAGTTCTGGATATAACTGGTATAATGTGACAACACCATAAATACCCTGGCTCGCCGGTTAAACACATAGAGATAATTATTTTTAGGAAATCGTAACGTCCAGAGTGGGACATAGGAAAACTTGATGTCAATAAAACTTCCTTATGGAGCCTACGGTAGATTGGATTCTGTAGTTCTGGGATTCTGAATTGAGTTTGAATCCTTCCGGGGGGATTCTTACGAATTCTCTATCGTTAGCGTCGATAGTCAGTCGGACGTTCGCGTCTTGCATGTCTCCGGGTGATACATCCACTACCGGGTCGTCAGGGAACTCTATAAGCCAGACCTTATCTCTGTATCTGTCTTCGTCGAACTGTGCGTTCACGAACTCCGCAAGCAGTTCTGTATCTGGTTCTAGGTCGATGCGGTATCTTTCGTTTGAATTCGCTCGAACGGGATCCAATGTTCTAGCGCTGACGTTCTCCACCTCCATAGTCATGAGTCGACCAAGCTCAAACTCCCAATGCGATACATGCTCCATAAAGAGTTCATAGGTACGGTCAACCTCGCCAACACCATCCAACACCTCCACCTTAGTGTCGACATCACCGAAGTAATAGAAATCAACATATTCGACTTCAGTGTGATGTGCCCCCACCGTATCCTCCTCCCTAGCCTCCTCCAGCAGTTCCTCCGCGATCATCTGTAGCTCCTCCTGGCTGAGTTCCTCGACCGAAGGCTCATGGAGACAGCCAGAGAGACCCATACCCCCAACCACGCTGAGAAATTTACGACGGTCTAGATGCAAGATAGATTACTCCTTACTGAACACTCTTGAAACGCCTCATCGACCTTAGGCATACTGTTTAAATATACAGATCGTTTTGGTATATACTTCACTTCGAAATCACCTACCTCCCACTACCTCCGTTGGACCCCGCAGGATTTCCTTGGTTTTCACCGGGTGAGTCGTTGCCTGTATCCGGCTGTCCCCCGGAATCACCAGGTGGAGACTTATCCGATGAATCACCTTCACCTGGTTGTCCACCGCGGTCTCCCGGTGTAGTATCATCAGATTCATCACCTTCACCTGGTGGTTTACTGTCTTCGTCGCGATCAGGTGGGCAGTCGGATGGACCTTCACCGGGTGCCTCATCAGGTGGACCTATACGTTCACCAGGTCCGTCTTCATCCGGACCTTCACCCGGAATCTCACCCATAGGACCTTCGTCAGGCGGACACATTCCACCGGGCGGGTCCGCCGGTGGTTGTCCCCCATCTGGTCTCTCGATCACTCTTGTTTCATCCGAACCCACTATCAGTTCATCCTCTGTAGTCTCCGCCGTCACGAACACCGAAGCGTTAGCCCCAACATCTAACACAGTCGATACGTCGTCTCTCGGGAACTTCATGTTGAGAACGTCGTTCTCCACTGGATCTTGTACGAACCCATACTTTGTATCGGTGATGGGTTCTACCTCCTCGTTCAACCTAACCGACTCTAAATCAACGTCCCGTACATCTACGTCGCCGTTAGCTGTGTTTAAGGATACGTTCACCCATCTTCCACCGGAGTTCAAGTTGTACGTGTCGGGTTCGAAGTCTACGTATGCTAAGGCAGCCACCGATGCGGGTTCATCCGGTGATACAGATACAGACCGAGTCACGGTCACGGTGTCAGGAACCTCGTCCTGGGACTCGTTGAACTCTGCGTCGCTGCCGTAGACATCGAACATCAGATCCACGTCTACACTCCTGTCTTCTTCTTCGTCGAGGGAAGCATGTCCTTCGGATTCGAGCCAGTCGTACCACTCACTAAGACCCTCGGTTTCGAGTTCGAAGTTCACCACTGCGTCATCCGGGATCTTCATCCATTTCAGACCCAGTTGATCGTGAACGTTCTCTTCCTCCACTCCAGGCACCTCCAACAAGTACTCATCTAGCTCTCCATCAGGTCCGACTACGTTACCTTCTTCATCGACGCCACGGAGATACAACCTCGGATGAACCAGGTCTTCAGGAGGTTCACTCAAGCTACCGTCGGAGGTATCTATGTCATCTGACGTTGACTTGTTACGCATCGACAACACAGTCGTGCTTGAGACCTCCGCATCGGTAACTTCCACCGTTGGTGAATAGTAAGCGCCGAAACCACCGGAGTCATCTAGCACGAACTCAGCACCTGCGTCCGAAGTAGGAATTTCAATACTCTCACCATCAGACTCCAAGGTAGGACCATCAGGACGGCTGTCAGAAATCCAATCAAACCAACTCGGAGGCTCCAACAACGTAATACGCTGCGTCGTACTACCATCCTCTACAACTTGTTCAACGTCGTAGATGTACACACCTCGTTCCAACGTATCAATAGGGCCATCTACAGGTCTATCAACACCCCGAGCACCGAAAACATAATCAACATCAGACGTTCTATCCAAGAGTGGTGGCCGGTAAACCTCGACAGAATCCTGATACTCCATTCCCTCCAATGAAGTCAAAGGCAGAACAATACCATAACCGGAACTTGTACGCTGGGAAGCCCATGGCCAATGCTCCGCATCCTCTCTATCAAAGCCTATATTGTGGAACTCGTGTAACGTGGTTCTACTCACCGCAGTGAACGGAGCCGCAGGCTCGATCCGTGTCCCACTACCCATAATCCCCGTGAAACCAACATGACCATCAGTTACTCGATGATCCCAATCTTCAATTTCATCGTGCGTGCCATACAGGTCGAGGTGGCCGATTACGTGCCCGAGCTCGTGAATCCAGGACGGATAATCAGTTGATATTTCGTTTACATGTATCCGGTCACTTCCGAACCATGTCGCGCCACTAAAATCATCTACTTCGAAAGGATACTCCCCCACATCCCCTGGACTCACACCAATCTGGGAGGTGTACTCAAAAGAGTCAACATCTGCACTGTCTTCGGCATCACCGACAAAACTCCCTAGATTTAAAGATTCCTCTTCGTAATATTCTGCGTTTTCTGGTACAGTATGCCATTCTCCGTCGTTGTCGTAGAATGTAAAGTCGAAGCCCAGGCCACCCCATGAGCCCTTCCAACTGGCCATGTACTCATTAATCTCATGACGTTTGTGTTGCTGATGTTCTTGTAACTCGGACTCCGTCGTATGCTCCGGCCACAATCCAGTATCTGGTTCGCTGTCGGCGAACTTCGCGTACACGACCGCGATATCCTCGACGTGTTTGAAGGTTCGGTAGCTCCTGTCGTCTGAGGCCAGAGTTTTGGCTTCTGTCTCTGGGTCACGGTTCTCTATGAAAGCCGAATATTCCGTGAGAACAGGGAACTGTCCTGGGTTTTCTATCTCTATCTCAGCAGTCCAGACCTCCATCCCACCAGGGTTAACAACCTCTTCACCGGTCCTCGTAATTAATTCGTCGTCGTTTACATCCCAGTGCTCCCACCCGAGATCCACCGAAGTCGCGTACCTAACCTCTAACTCCACCGTAACATCCTCCCTACCCTCAGGCGTCTCCAACGCCGCCACATCCGGAGAATGCGAGACATCAACGAGTTCTGGCTCCACCGGAGTAACCGTGAAATCCATAGACACGACGTCGTCACCCGACGAAGCATACGCCGTATAACCTCCCGAGTCAGGGAACTCGGTCGGCCAGTCGACCTCAACATGACCTTCCTCATCCTGATCAAGAACCAGGTCCTCGGATCTCGAAACCACGCTAGAACCCCCACCGTCTTCTACGTAGAGCTCGACCTCCCTTGACCCTGAAACCCCCTGGTTCTCGAAAACAGCCGCCACCCTAACAACGTCACCTTCAACAACGTCATCCGAGACCTCTAGGTTCACGACCTCGAACTCCACATCCACGTCCTCGTCGTCGGTGTGTTCTCGCCATTCGTCGAGGTAGGCGATCATCTGGAGTTCTTCTATCTCTCTACCGTCTACTTCTCCGTCTTCCCGCCAGTCGTCGAGTATCTCGATAGCCTCGGACTCGTCGACGGGTTCACAGTCCTCCACGAAATACGGGTTATCGGGGTCACACGTCGACTCCGCTACCGCTAAACCGATACCTGCAACCAACAGTAACCCGGCTACAGACACCACCGCCACAATAGCTCTAAACCTCATGAACTACAGACACACACACACATATACTATAAAACTAACGCCGGCGGGGTAGTTACATCAAAAAGCACGAGATAGAACCATATGATCAAGCGAATCCAATAAACGAAACCTGTTCTTTAGCTAATCCTCACCCTCTGACACCACCCCTCCGTTATCCGATGTACCTGAGGTCGTCCTCGCTCGGCATCTTCGGCATACGATCGACATCCTGATTCATCTGTTCAGGGCTCTACCTCCCGACAGGTCAGTCTAGCTCCTTCACCATGTACGGCCCCTCCCGCGTGTATCCGAGGCCGCGGTAGTACTCCCTTACTCCGATGCCGCTGATGACCGCGAGTCGGCTGAATCCGCGGCTGCGGGCGCGGCGTTCCGCCTCCTCCATCAGGCGGGCGCCGTAGCCCTGATGCTGGAAGCCGTCGCCTGAGCCCTCGACTCCCCCGACAGCTCCATCGGCTCCATCGGCTCCCGCGTCGTCTTCTAGCACGTCGGGGTCTCCGTCGAGTCCGACCTCGCTGCCGTAGACGTGCAGCTCGCGGACGACGGCGGCGTCCTCGAGCTCGCTCCTGACGACTGCGCCGGGGTACCGGAGCCTGAGGAAGCCGACGAGGAGGTCGCGGTCGAGGTCCCCGTACTCGAGGAACCGCTCCTCTCCGCCGGCGCAGTCGTACTCCGTCACCTGGAGCTCGACGTCACGGGGGTCTTCGTCCCTGAGTCCGACCTCCCTGCATCGTATGCAGTCACAGGAGCCGTCGAGCTCGTCCAACCGCTGCCGCGCGAGCTGCCGGAGGTTGGATTTCCAGACACCGGCTTCGATCTCCGTCGCAGGGATGTCGCGCTGGACGCGAGACAGCCGGGTGTAACGAGGTATCCTGTCCTTCGCCCGGGCGACGACCTCGGCGGCGGTCTCGTTGTCCAGCGGTTCGAACTCCCCCTTCTGCCACTGCCTGTACAGCGGTGTGTCGCGGACGACGAGCGTGGGGTATATCTTGAGGTAGTCGGGTCGGTAGCTGCTGTCGTCGAAGATACGGTGGAGGTCTTCGACGTCGTCCTCCGGCGAACGGTCGGGCATCCCAGGCATCACGTGGAAGCCGACCTTGAACCCCGCGTCCCTGAGGCGACGGTTCGCCTCCCGAGTCTCCTCAACGGTGTGGCCGCGGTGCGTCCGCCGGAGCACGTCGTCGTCCGTCGTCTGCACCCCTACCTCTACCTTGGTGCCGCCGAGACGGAGCATCCGGTCGACCTGCTGCCGACCGCACCAGTCGGGTTTCGTCTCGAACGTCGTGCCGATGTTCCGTACCTCAGCTTCCTCGTTCCGCGCCACGACTTCTTCGAACGACCGCCAGCCGTCTTCGCGGGGATGAGCTTCGTCGCCAGCGAACCTGTTCATCGCCTGCAGACACCGTTTCACGAACCACTCCTGGTAGTCGTGCGGACGCGCCGACAGCGTTCCACCCATCAGGATGAGCTCGACCTTGTCGACGAGATGTCCGGTCTCCCGGAGGTCCGACAGACGCTGAGTCACCTGGTCGTAGGGGTCGTAGTCGTTGTGTTCACCTCGCATCGACGCCGGCTCGTTCCCAGTGTAGCTCATCGGCGCCTCGAACTCGCTGTCGGGTCCGCCTGGACAGAACGTGCATTTGCCGTGCGGACACCACGCCGGCGACGTCATAACCGCGACCGGAGTGACGCCGCTCGCGGTGCGCACCGGCGTCGTCCGCAGGACCTCCTCCGCCTCCTCGCGACGGTGGTCGGGGACGGCTTCGAGTATCTCGCTGTTCTTCGGCACCCGTGGCGCCGAGTGTTCGCCGCAGACCCTGTTCTTCGCCTGCTCGAGGCTGTCGCGGCCGACGTCTCCCTCTAAGATCTCGTCTGCTAGCTGCTCGACCACGCGAGCTACCGCGGAGTCCAGCTCCTCCGTCTCGACGTCGGCTTCGGTCATCGGCGGCTGTAGACGGTGGACGGCGTTATACCTGACGGTGGAGACACGGTCGACCCCCGCCGGACAACCTGAGAGGATAGACTTAACCGCGGATAGACTCAATCAGGTTCCGAAAGATGCCTTCGAAGGCTCAGGAGCTCCACAGCTACCTCATGGAGTCGACGTCTCTCGCCGTCGTCTGCCACGACAACCCCGACCCCGACTGTCTCGCGAGCGCCATCGGCCTCCGCGAGATAGCGAGGCACGCAGACGTGGGCGAGGTCGTCATCTACTACGCCGGAGAGATCTCGCATCAGGAGAACCGCGCTTTCGTCAACCTACTGGACGTCGAGCTCGAGAGATACAGCACCGACAGCTTCGGCAACCACGACACCGTAGCTTTCGTCGACCATTCGAAGCCAGGTGTTAACAACCAGCTGCCGCCCGAGATTGAGGTCGACGTAGTGGTCGACCACCACGAGTTAGACGAGGAGGTGGAGGCGGGTTTCGTCGACGTCCGCGAGAGCTACGGCGCGACGACGACGATATTCGTCGAGTACCTACAGGAGCTGGAGCTACAGCCTGAGGCGAACACCGCGACGGCGCTCGCGTTCGGCATCCGGGCGGAGACGCTGGCGTTCCTCCGCGACACCTCGGAGCTCGAGCTCGAAGCCGCGGCGTATCTCCAGAAGTTCCTGGACCAGTCTGTGTTGAAGGAGATGACGCGTCCCGCGCTGTCTCCGCAGACCCTCGACACTATCGGCGACGCGATATCTCGGCGAGAGGTCCGGGCGTCCGCGCTGGTGTCCTGCGTCGGCGTCACCGGTGAACGCGACGCCCTGCCTCAGGCGGCGGACTACCTGATGCAGCTGGAAGGCGTGGCGACGGTGCTGGTGTTCGGCGTCGTCGACGACACCATCCACTTGAGCGCGCGCACCGAGGACAGCCGCGTCAACGTCGACTCGGTGATGCGGGAGGCGTTCGAGGACGTCGGCAGCGCAGGCGGCCACCGTGAGATGGCGGGTGCGCAGATACCCCTGGGGGTGTTCGGAGAGCTGGCGGACGACGAGGAACGACTGGTCGAGCTGGTGTCCCAACGTGTGAGCAAACGTTTCTTCGGCGCGATGAACCTCGAGGAGGACTCGGGGGACGAAGACGACTGAGGCTTCAGGAGGTCGGAGACTTCAGCGGTCAGTCTTCCTGGCTGCCGCGTCGGAACTCGTAGATGACGCGCCAGCATATCAACGCCAGCAGCAACCCCACCACGAGCATGGTGCCGACGACGACGGCTTCAGCTACGTTCATCGCCTGTGGTTTCATCTTCCACGGTGAAGTCGGTTTCGAAGCCGCGGACCAGCTCACCGGAGCTCGCTTCGACGAACCCGCCGGACAAGCTCTGACCCTCCACCTTTAGTTCGACGTAGGTAGCGGGGTTACCGCGACGCGGCCTCGAAGGGCTTCCGGGGTTGAGGACGACGACAGCGTCCTCCGTGTACTCCGGAACGTGGCTGTGCCCGCGGACCAACACGTCTGCGTCGTACTCCAGTGCGAGATAGGTGAGCTCCTGTCTAGTCCGCTGTCTGTGACCGTGAACCACGGCGAACTCGACGCCGTCGACCGAGAAGACCTGGGTCGCCGGGAGCTTCCGCTGGAGGTCCCTGCTGTCGGCGTTCCCGCGGACGGCGTACAGCTCATCCGAGGTGAACTCCTCGAGAGCTTCCTCCGTGGCTACGTCGCCGGCGTGTACGACGACTGAGTGTTCCTCCACGGGGAGGCCGTGGTCGTCGGGAGGGGTGTTCCAGTGGGTGTCGGAGACCACCAGCATCTACAGAGGGATTTTCGCAGAGTCATGACTTCGGGTTAACGGAAACCTCTAAACCCCGACGACGCCAGTAGAACCCATGAAGCTACACGTACGTTCCTCCAAGGTCGAGGGCAGGGTGTCCGCTCCCCCGAGCAAGAGCTACACCCATCGCGCGTTGCTCGCGGGAGCGCTCTCCGACTCCACACGGGTCTTGAACCCGCTCGACAGCGCGGACCCCCGGGCAAGCGCTGGGGCGGCGGAACGCCTGGGCGCCGACGTCGACTGGCGGGACAGCGTCGTCGACGTAGACGGGTTCGACGGCTCTCCCGATACAGCGGACGACGTCGTCGACTGCGGGAACAGCGGAACCACGCTGAGGTTGTTCACCGGCGCGGCCGCGCTCGCCTCCGGAGCCACCGTGTTAACAGGCGACAGCAGCCTCCGCAGCCGACCCAACCAGCCCCTGCTCGACGCCCTCGAACAGCTCGGGGTGGACGCGTGGTCGACGCGTGATAACGGACAGGCTCCCTTGGTCGTCGAAGGCGGGCTCTCCGGAGGGGAAGCCTCC
Source organism: Euryarchaeota archaeon Ods02 (assembly GCA_028751075.1). GTDB lineage: Archaea > Halobacteriota > Halobacteria > Halobacteriales > Halorutilaceae > JAQZDA01. The sequence goes on from JAQZDA010000001.1 coordinate 10,120, forward strand.
ATCGACGGCTCCGTGTCGTCGCAGTTCGTGAGCTCCTTGTTGTTCGCCGGAGCCGCCTCCCCCGAGGGTGTCACGCTGGAGATCGAGGGTGAGCTGAGGAGCCGGCCGTACGTCGACATGACCGTCGAGGTGATGGAGATGATGGAGGTCGAGGTGGAGGAGACTATGGAGGGTTTCCACGTCGCTGGAGGTCAGCGGTACCGGGCGGACGAGGTAAGGGTGCCCGGGGACTTCAGCAGCGCGTCCTATCCCCTCGCGGCGGGCGCCGTCGCAGGCGGCAGCGTAACCGTCCAGAACCTCTACCCGGGCGCACAGGGCGACACCGTCTTCGTCGACGTGCTCGAACGGATGGGCGCCGACGTCAGCTGGGACAGAGACGCAGGCGTCGTCGACGTCGGTGCTTCCTCGCTATCGGGAGTGGAGTTCGACGCAGGTGACAACCCCGACCTCGTGCCCACGGTGGCGGTGCTAGGAGCCGTCGCCTCCGGTGAGACACGCGTCGTCGAAGCCGAGCACCTGCGTTTCAAGGAGACCGACCGCCTGGAGGCGACGTCTACGGAGCTAGGGAAGATGGGTGTCGAGGTACGGGAGACCGACGACGGCCTCGTGGTCGACGGCGACGCTTCATCGCTTGAGGGTGCGGAGGTCGACGGCCGGCACGACCACCGTATCGTGATGGCGCTCGCCGTCGCCGCCTTAGCCGCCGAGGGCGAGACAGTCATAGACACCCTGGAGTCCACGGAGGTAAGCTACCCCGGCTTCGTCGAAGACATGAAGGCGCTGGGTGCAGACGTCTCCACCTCGGGTTGACGGTTCCGACCACCGATCCCCGTGCTACCGCGTTCGACGGAAGACGAGGTAGACTCCCGCACCCGCCGCGAACACCGCGACCAGTATCTGGAGGTAGACGTCCGGTGGCCCCTCTGGCTCGCTGTCGGCGTCGCTTCTCCGCCAGTCAGATAGGAAGACCTCCTCGTAGTAGGCTGCGGCGTCTTCGTCCTCGAGCACTACGGCGACCTCTCGGTTCTCCGTCGGTGAGTTCTCGTTCCAGTTGACGCTGGAGACCACCGCGTGTTCGCCGTCGACGACGAAGCCCTTGTTGTGCAGGGCTTCCTCCGACAGCCGCGCCTCCAGCGAGAGGTTCCCTGCTTCCGCGGCGTCGTTCAACCGCTGCTTCATCCGGCGGTTGTCGTCCTCGACGTACCACCTTCCGTCCATCTGGAGCTTGACGTCGACGCCTCGTTCCGCCGCCTCCAGTAGCTCGTCGACGAACGGGTTCCCGCCGGTGCTCCAGTTCCGGACGTAAGCCTGCTGGACGTAGACGTATCCGTCGGCTTCGGAGAGCAGTCGAGCGGTCTGTTCGACGGCTTCCTCCGGCGCCGTGTAGACGCCGACGTCGACGTCTGAGTGGTTCCGCGCCTCGAACGCGGTGTCCGGTGACTTGCTTCCGAAGCCGCTGCGTTCGTAGGTTTCGAACCCTCCTTCGCTCCAGTCCACCATCGAGGATGCGTCACGGTCGGCTTCGTGCAGCCTGCTCAGGTGTTCCGCGGGTCCGTCGCCGTACAATACGACGCCCCATCCACGTGGTCCTTCCGCGTCGTCTGAGACCGAGGCGTCGTGCCAGTTCTCCGACGACACCACCGAGCGGTCGTCGTCGACGACGGCGTACTTCGCGTGCATGTACCTGTACGGTCGGCTGCCGCCGCGGTACAGGGTCACGTCTGCTCCGGCGGCCGCCAAGGGGTCGACGGCTTCAGCGCTGTCTTCCCCGAAGCCACCCGGCGGCCCGCCCTCCAGTAGAACGTCTACGCTGCCTCCTCCGTCGACGACGTCTACGAGCGCGTCCGCCACCGCCGTCGACGTGAACCTGAAGCCCGCGATGTCGACGGAGTCCTCCGCAGTCTCGAGCGCGTCTAGTGCTGCGTAGCCTGCGTCAGGCGTCACGTAGGTCTCGGCGGCGTCGACCTCGTAGACCTCGTACGTGAACTCCGTGGCGTCTACGTGTTGGCTCCGCCAGCCGTCCTCCGTGAGCTCCAGCACCTCACCCTCGTCGGGGTCAGGAGCTTCCGCGTCGGATGCGGGTGCGTCGGCGTCGCCTCCGCCGTAGCTGACGCTGTCGACCACGCCAGCGGGAGACCTCAGGGTGACGTTGTCGCCGTCGGCTGCTATACGTACCGTGCCTATTGAGTGGTCTCGCGGGCTGTCTTCGCGGCCGAACACCACACGTCCCTCCAGAGTCTCGTTGGGTAGCGCGACATCTCGGTACCGATCCTCGAGCTTCCACCCCGTGGTGTCGGTTGGTTCGGGGAACTCGACTGCGACGTACTCGCCGGTGTGACGGTGTTCAGGGGTGTCGGGGTAGAGCTCGACAATGCGGGGTTCCCCGGACTCCATCACGGGTTCTCCGGAGTCCGCGGCCGCCGCGGCGGAGGCGAGGGCTACGGATGTGAGCGTGACGGCTGCTGCTACGAGCAACGCCGCTGCAGCCGCGTCCGTAGTCGACGGTGACCCCTCCTCCATCCTGGTTCTCCGGTGGCTTCGTCCTCGGCGTCCACCGCCTTAGCTCTGACCCCTTCTACCGCCGTTACGCCTGGCCGTCCTCCTCCACGTCGACGTCGGTGTCCTCTTTCTCGAAGACCTCGACGACCTCGAGCGGTATCCCTGGCATCGCTTCACCGACCTCTTTCTTGCCGATGCGTTCCGCGTGCTCTGGGTCTTCGACGTCGTAGACGTTGATCTCGAAGACGAGTCCGACTAACGCCTGTCCTGCGAACAGTGCTGCGGCGTCGAAGGCTTCGCCGCACGCGGGGCATCCCATGAGTCCGACCTCGACCTCGACGTAGTCCTTGTCGGGGTTGAGCTTCTTACCGGCTTCGCTGACGGCGACGGACATCGCGTCCTCCACGGTGTCGACGTCTTCTACCATCCAGGCGGCCTCCAGGACGACGGTGTAGTTCATCTCGGATGTAACGATGGAGGACCGGGTCTTAACGGGAACGTTATCTTCCGCGGAGAGACGAGTGTCTTCAGTCGAACTCCGTGTCTTCAGTCGAACTCCTGTCGTACGAGGTCGAAGGTCTCCTCCTGAAGGTCGTAGTCGACGAAGACCACTATGCTGGTGACGCTGCTGATTATCTCGATGATGTTGATGTCCTCCTCGTACAGCGGTCGTACTACGTTGTAGATGACTCCGGGGGTGTCGACGAAGTCGCCGCCGGTTACGAGGACCATGCCGACGTTCTCCCGGACGCTGACGCTGCTGAACTTGCTGTCCTCCACTATCTCGTCGTGCAGGAGGTGTTCGGCTCGACGTCCTTCCTCCTCGTCGACGAAGAACGACATGCTGTCGCTGCCGGTGCTGTGGCCGTATATGTTGATCTCGTTCTCCCCGAGGATGGTGGAGAGTCGGCTGAGGAGGTTGGGTGTGTCGATGACGCTTCGGCCGGCGACGGTGACGGCCGCCAGCGGTTCCTCACGCATCCGGACGATGTGGGTGTCACGGCCTTCGCCTTCGATAGAGGTGCCGTCGGCGCGGAGGTCGCCGTGCTGGTAGTGGACTATGGAGACGTCGGTGTCGTCTTCCTTGTACCGGAGGGCGCTGCTTGCGACGACTCCTGCGCCGCGCACGCTTAGGTCCTGCATCTCGTCGACGCTGATGGTCTCCACGCTCTTCGCCCTCTCGACGTTCCTGGGGTCACCGGTCATGATGCCGTCGACGTCGGTGACTATGACGACCTCGTCGGCGTCGAGGTACTTCCCGAGTATCATCGCGGTGGTGTCGCTGCCGCCGCGGCCGAGAGTCGTGACGCGGCCGTCGGGGCTCTCACCGAGGAACCCGGTGACGACGGCGACCTCTTCTTCGAGGCGTTCGCCTAGCTCGCCTACACGTCGTTCGGTCTCGTCCTCCCTGAGCTCTCCGACCTCGTCGGTGACTATAGGCCATTCGCCGTCTCCGGGTTCGACGAAGAAGCTGTCTACTCCCTGCTCCTCTAACGCGGCTTTGAACATCCTGACGCTGGTGCGTTCGCCCATGCTGACTATCTCGTCGGCGTCTTCACCGGTGACGTCGCCGACGGCCTCCATGGTGTCGATGAGGCGGTCGGTGGTGTCGTCCATCGCGCTGACGACTACGCAGACCTCGCTGCCTCTTTCGACTTCCTCCGCTACGCTCTCCGCCGCCTTCTTTATCCGGTCTCCCGAACCCACGCTGGTACCGCCGAACTTTACAACTACGCGAGACATTTTGGTGTTTGTAAACCCTGTGGTCTGTGAACTCTTGTCAAGACGAGGCTAAAAGAGCTTCGGAAAACCCTGGTTTTTTGGCTTGAGACACCGTACTGAAACCATGCGATGGGACACGCCCGGCGAACGCCTCAGGCTCATCGACCGGGTGCTCGAGGAGATAGAGCGCGACACCCAGGAAGGAGTGGTGCTCGTGGAGGGCCGGCGTGACGAAGCCGCGCTCGAAGGCCTCGGCGTCGAAGCGGAGTTCGTCAGGCTCTGCGGCAACGGCAGACGGCTGGTGGAGTCCGTGGAGCACGTCAGCCGAAGGTACGAAACCGCCGTCCTCATGACGGACTGGGACCGACAGGGAGACGAGCTAGTGGACGAGGTGAAACCCATGCTCGAGAGCTACGGCGTCACAGCGAAGACCGTCCACCGTCAACGGCTGCGGAACCTCACTGCGAAAGATATACACGACGTCGAATCCTTGGCGACACACAGACAGAACGTCCGTCGCGAGATCTAGCGCCGCGGCGGAACCGCATCGAAGACAGGGACACTGATGAACTACAGGGAAGCACGCGAGGAAGACGCAGCACGGCTCGTGGAGATGGCTAACCAGGAGCTCATGCAGCAGAACCTCTCGGAGGCGGCGATGCAGAACCTCGTGCAGGATAGATCCATCACCGTCGCGGAGGACGACGAAGACGTCGTCGGCTACGTCAGCTACCGGGTGGTGGACGGCGCCGTCGTCATCCAGCACGTCTGCGTGGAGGAAGGCTACCGCGAGGGGGAAGCACCCGCGGAGCTTCTGGATAGGCCGGTGGAGTTCGCGGAAGCCGAGGGCATGAGGACGAGGATAGCCGTTGAACGCGAGAGCTGGCTCGTGGATGGCGACTACCTCCATGGCTTCGAGCACGTCGGCGACGCGACCTTCGGGGAAGACGACCTCGTCATCTACGAACGATAGACCCCTCAGGGGGAGACGCCGTCGACGGCGTCACAGAGATTCTACAGCAGCCGCGGCGCAGCTATCATCAACACCATGCTCCCGAACATCACGAGGGTGACGGTGACGACGAAGGCGTCCGAGACGCGGTCGGCCGCCGCCTCTTCCAGCGCCCCCGAGGCCGCGATAGCTCTGTCGGAGGCCTCCCTCAACAGGTGGCCGCCGTCGAGGGGGAGGGCGGGGATGCAGTTGAACAGGCCGAGGTTGAAGTTCACCCACGCGGTCCAGTACATGAGGTTGAGCGCGAACCAGTAAGCGCCGCCGAGCGCAGCAGCGGCACCCGTGAGCTCGTAGAACCCGAGGACGAAGCCGTCGAACCCGAAGAACTGAGACGTCATGATACCCAGGGGGAGGAAGATGCCGACGACCCAGTCCCGTGGGTCGTACGACGCCAGCAAGCTGTAGGGTCCTTCGATGTCGTACGGCGTCACCCCGACCTCCTCGCTTCGGGTGAGGAAGTTGACGCCGAGGAAACCTTGTTCGGAGTCCGCGGGGTGTTCCCCGAGCGTCACAGAGGTCTCGTGCTCCACGTCGTCACGTAGGTAGGTCACCGACACCTCGTCTCCGGGTCTGAGGCCCGAGAGCGCGCTCTGGAACGCGGGTACGTTGGACGTAGGTTCACCGTCTATGGAGGTGACTGCGTCGTCTTCACGCAGGCCCGCCTCGTACGCGGCTTCCCCCTGCTGCACCACGCTCAACCGGACTCCCTCGCTCTCGTCGAGATACAGCGTCCGCTCCGTGACCTCTCCGTCGCGGTAGACGCCGAGCACGACTTCGCCGCTGGCGTTCTCGATCCGGTCGAGGTAGTCGTCGAAACCCTGCAGCGTTTCACCGTCTATGGTCTGTATGACGTCGCCCTGCTGGATGCCTGCCTCCTCGCCGGCTGTGTCCGGCTGCACGAGCTGGACGCCGACGCCGTCGACTGGGGAGACCGCGCCCATCGCCGTCGCGAGCGCGAGGAACACCACGAGGGTGACGACGAAGTTCGCCATCACTCCGGCGGCGAACATCCGTGTGCGGCCGCCGCTGTCCGCCTCCTCCACGCCTTCTTCGTCGGGTTCGACGAACGCACCCATCGGCAGTACGGCGAGCATCACCGCGCCCATGCTGTCGACCTCGATGTCCTCGACGCGGCAGAGGACGCCGTGTCCGCCCTCGTGGACGACGATGCCGATGAGGAGGCCGAGGATTATCTCCGGCGCCATCGACAGCGGCAGGAACTCGTTCAACCCGGGGACGACGAGGACGTTCTGGGGCTCCGTGATGTCCGTCGCTGGAGGAGTGTCGAAGATGCTCATGTACCCTATCTGCAGGAGGAAGAAGAAGCTGACTGCGCCGACGAGTCCGGCGATGGCGACTCCGATGTTTCCGTACACCCGCCAGAACCGCTTCGGCTCCGCGAGTCTCTCGAGCAGCTGTTTCCCCCGGAAGGTCCGTATCATCACCATGGGTCCGACGGCGCTCATGTCGTGGCGTTCCCAGAACCCGCGGTTGTCGAGGGCGACGACCGCTATCCAGTAGAGGAGGAAGGCGATGAGGACGTAGCTCCAGCGGAACTCTATCATCTGGCTGGAGAAAGCGGGGGCGGCCACAAAACGGTTTTCACCCGCCGGCATGAAGACAGAGGCATGAGATCCGTGTACACCACAGTACCGCCGGAAGACGCCGAACCCCTCGCCCGCCGGCTCGTCGAAGAACGCGTCGCAGCCTGCGTCAACCTCCACACCGTCGACAGCGTCTACCGCTGGCAGGGCAGCGTCGTCGAGGAAGAAGAGGTCGCGTTAGACGTCAAGACAGCGCTGCCGTACGAGGACGTCGAACGCAGGATACAGGAGCTGCATCCATACGACGTACCAGCGATAATCGAGCACGAGGTCGGCAAGGTCCTGAAGGAGTACGAGGAGTGGGTGGAGGAGGAGTGCGAGAATCGCTGAACTGTCGTCGACGTCGCTTCGACTGAGCGTCCATCTATCCGGCGAACCTCTTTTCACGACCGCGCGCCTCCCCCTGTCATATGTCGTCTTCCCCCAAGCTAGACTGCATCCTCCCGGGCCTCGACTCCTCCACCGGCGACCACGCGGAGGCCGCGGAGTCCCTGGGTTTCGACGGAGTCTGGACGCCGGAGGTCGACCGCGACGCCTTCATGCCCCTCCCCGTCGTCGCCGACCACACCGGCGAGGTGGAGCTCGGCACCCGTATCGCGACGGCGTTCACCAGGTCGCCGATGGTGCTGGCGCAGCAGGCTTGGGACCTCCAGCGCGTCAGCGACGGCAGGTTCGTCCTCGGACTCGGTACGCAGGTGAAGGCGCACAACGAACGCAGGTTCAGCGTAGAATGGGGTCAGCCGACGCAACGGCTGCGGGAGGTTGTGGAGAGCGTCCGGCACATCTGGCGGTACTGGCAGGGCGAGATAGAGGAGTTCGGATACGACGGAGAGTTCTACAGCTTCAGCCTGATGACGACGGCGTTCAACCCCGGCAGCGTCGAAGGCGGGCTTCCGCCGGTCTACCTCGCCGCCGTCAACGAGGGCAACGTCCGCCTCGCCGGAGAGCTGGCGGACGGCGTCTGCGTGCACCCGTTCTGCACGCCGAGGTACCTCGAAGAACGGATGGTGCCGTGGCTGGAGGAATCCGCGGAGGAGCACGGCCGCGGCTTGGACGACGTCACGGTGTCCGCGAGCCCGTTCGTCGTCACAGGGACGTCGGAGAAGCAGATGACCGCCCGCAGGGAGATGGCGCGGATGCGCGTGGCGTTCTACGCCTCTACTCCGGCGTACAAGCCGGTGATGCAGCTCCACGGCTGGGAGGACGTCGGCCGCCGGCTCTGGGAGCTGTCGCGGGAGGGTGACTGGACGGCGATGGCGGGTCTGGTGGACGACGAGATGCTGGCGGAGTTCGCCGTCGAAGCCTCGCCGGAGGACGTCGCCGACGCAGTTTTGGATCGCTGGGGCGGCCACGTCGACCGCGTCGCCCTCGACGTCGACGAGGGATTCACGGGTCAGGAGTTCTGGCGGGACGTCGTCGACGGGTGGTAGCGGCGGATGAACTTCGTCTACTGGCTGAGCGTGTTGACGGCGCCGGGCGTCGTCGTCCACGAGTTCGCGCACGAGGTAACCTGCAGCCTCGTCGGTGTCGAGGTCCGGGAGGTAGAGTACTTCCAGCGCCCCGACAGAGGCGGACGCCTCGGCTACGTACGGCACGTCGTGCCGCGCAGCTACACGAAACGCGTGTTGATCGCGGCTTCACCCTTCGCCCTGAACACCGTCGCCGGCTTCGCGGTGGTCGTGGCGGCCGCGGTGTACGTCGAATCCATCGCTTACATGGCGGTAGCTCTCTACCTCGGGTTCTCCCTGCTGTATCACGCGTTCCCCAGCTACGGCGACGCGAGCACCCTGAAGCCGCGTTCGTGGCGCGGCTACCTGCATCCGGCGTTCCTCCTGTTCCTGCCGTTCACGGTCTCCCTGCTGCTGTTCACTCGTTACGTCGACCGCTGGTGGTTCTCCGCGGCTTTCGCCGCAGGAGGAGTGGCCGCAGTCGTGGTCTACGCCGACGAAGTACTATGGTTCGCTGGAGGATAGTTCGACTTAGGCGATGATTTACGTCAGAGGAGTGCTTCTGGAGGAAACGTAGATGACGGATATCGACGTCTTGTACGTCACTCCAGAGGACTTCATACGAACCAACCTGGAGTTCCTGTCCACCTCGGAGTACGACGTCGTCGAGACGAGTCTGAAGACCCGGAAGCAGATAAAACGGGTCTCACGCACTGATATCCGGCGAGCGCTGGATTCGTTCCCATTGGACGACCCTCTCCAAAGCCAGTGCGCGCACTGGATGCACGCGTTCGCCGGCAAGCATTTCTTCCCCGACGCCAACCACCGGACCGCGCTCGCCACGTTGAGGGCGACTTTACGTCAGAACGGCGTCGAGGTTGGCCGCTGGCCGCAGGAGCTCACCGAAGAGACCGTCGAACGGTCGAAGCAAGCGCGCAGGAACCTCGACATCGACATGAGCAACCTGTTCAAGGAGGACGATATGTACGCCGTCTGGCTCGACTACTTCGAGGAAGTGCTGTAGAGATGTGGAAGAAGTACTGTTGATGAAATGCTGTAGCTACTCCTCGTCGTCGGGTTCCACTCGGCCGATGGCGTCGTAGAACTCCCTGTTCTCCTCGATGTCCTGCCGAATCAGGTCCCGGGTTCTCGTGGACATCTTTCCTCATCATGGAGTAACGTTCATACCCGTAAATACTCTTCCCTGCACCCCCTCTCTATTTATCCCCGCGGGTACACCGGCAGGTCATGACGCTAGAGGAACCCGACCTCGACGGCAGCACGGCTTTCATCACGGGTACGACGCGTGGAATCGGCAAGGAGATCGCGCTCGCGCTCGCGGACTGCGGCTGCAACATAGTGTCGACGGGTAAGACCGTAGACGACAGCGACAGCGACCTCGAGGGCACCATCCACAAGACAGCGGAGGAGTGCCGCGAACGAGGGGTGGACAGCATCGGGATACAGCTCGACGTCCGAGACCCCGACAACGTCCAGTCGGCGGCGGACGAAGCCATCGAGGAGTTCGGCGACGTCGACATCGTCATCAACAACGCGAGCGCCATCCAGATAGGCTACGTCAAGGACATCCCGGCGAAGCGGTTCGACCTCATGACGGAGGTGAACGTCCGCGGCACCTACCTCGTCAGCCGCGCGTTCCTCCCGCATCTCGCCGACCAGGACGGCGCGTGGCTGCTGTCGAACTCGCCGCCCATCGAGGTCGACCGGTCGCCGGGGAAGGCGGCGTACGCCTGGAGCAAGATGGGGATGTCGTTCATCACGCTGTCGCTCGCCGGCGAGCTAGATGACGACGACGTAGCGTGTAACACGTTCTGGCCGAAGACCGCGATAAAGACCCGTGCGACCGAGTACTTCGGCCTCGGAAGCGAGGAGGACTGGCGGGAACCCCGCATCCTCTCGGACACCGTGCTCCAGATACTCCGTGAAGACCCCGCTGAGTTCACCGGCAACGCCCTGCTCGACGAAGAGGTGCTCGGCGACGCCGGCGTCGACGACTTCAGCAGCTACAACTGCGTCGAAGGCACGAACCCGCCGCCGATGAGCGTCGAGATGTTCGAGACCGACTTCTGACGAGTTCTGACTACTCCGACACGGTAGAAATAACGTGTTCAGACGTCGGAGTTACGGAACTTTAGATAGGCGAGCGCCACCGGGGCAAGCATCCACAGCAGCAGGACGACTAGCGAGTAGTAGCCGACGGCATCGAATCCCTCGAGAGAGGACGAGACTACGGTCGAGTAAGCGGGGTTCGGCCCAATGTTCATCAGGTAGTCGAACCACTCAGGGGTGTCGACGAAGCTACCGGTGAACGAGTAGGTAAGCAGCCTCGGTAGCAGACTGCTGTCCCAGACGAACTTCAAGAACACGAAGACGCCGACCACCACCGCGGTGACTCGGGTCTGAGACCGTATCGATGCCGACGCGAGCACGGCCACACCGACGTATGCCACGCCTAGAAGGGTGGTCAGCACGGCGAAGGCGAGGAACGCGGTGGTCGAGAACGACTGGTAGGACGTCAGCAGGACCGCGAGAGCAGCTGCGAAGCCGACGATCATCCCTGCAGTCAGCATCGTCGCTCGACCCAGTGTCTTCCCGACGACGACGTCCATCCGCGAGTGCGGTAGCCCGAGCAGAAGCTTGAGGCTGCCTGACTCGCGTTCGCCGACAACCGTAGAGTACCCCGTCATCAGCCCTACGATAGCCACGAGCGAGGTCGTGTAGAAAGATGCCTGACCAGTCATCAAACCTACGAAAGCCTCGGTGGAGGACTCCAGCCCTGGCTCCAGCCCCGCTATGAAGCCGTAGAGGTATGTGCCTCCCGCAAAGGCGACGGCGAAGACCGTCATGAGCACCCAGAGGGACCTCGATCTAGCGGAGTCCCTGACCTCCTTCTCCGCGACTACACGCCAGCTCAAGGCTCCCCCGTGTACTCGGCGAAAAGCTCCTCCAGCGACTTCTCTCGCGTCCGAAGGTCGACGACTTCCGCCGCCTCCCTGACGGAGTCCAGCGTTTCGAGCTTCGTCTCCCCCCTGCGGCAGTGGACGGCGACGACTTCGTCCTCGTGTTCGACGTCTACGACATCCTCTACCTGCCGGGCAGCTTCCGCTGCGGCCTCTACGTCTCCAGCCACCGTGAGCTCAAGTCTCGAGACAGCATGTATCTCTTCGCGAAGCCCTTCGATGGAGTTCACGGCTTCCATCCGACCATCCTGCATTATGCCAACGCGGCTGCAGACCGCCTCCACCTGCCCTAGAACGTGGCTCGAGAAGAACACGGTGGCACCTCGGTCGTTCTCCTCCAACGCTATCTCACGTATCCGGCGTGCACCGTTGGGATCCAGGCCGCTGGTGGGTTCGTCGAGAACCAGGAGGTCGGGTTCACCGACGAGCGCAGTCGCCAGCACCAACCGTTTCTTCATCCCCTTCGAGTACCCGCCTGCGCGTCTCTCCCCTTCTCCATCCAGTCCTACGCGGCCGAGCAACCCGTCGACGTCGGCGTCGACGTCCTTCGACCTGACGGCGAACTCGACGTGCTCTCTACCCGTCAACCGGGGGTAGACGCCGAAGTCCTCCGGCAAGATACCGACTTCACGGCGGACGTCCCGGTCGCGTGGATCGGAGTCGAGCAGCTCTACCTCTCCGGACGTAGGTTGCTTGTAAGAAAGCAGGACGTCTATCGTTGTGGTCTTCCCAGCTCCGTTCGGGCCGAGGAAGCCGAACACCTCACCTTCCTCGATCTCGAGATCGAGGTTCTCGACCGCCGTGACGTCGCCGTAACGTTTGGTCAACGCTCTTGCTTCTACGGCAGACATACTGTTACCCTTGGAGCGGTCGTGTTAAGTAGACTGTGGCGCAGCGGGCTCTTTTGGGACCCTTGATCCATCAGCGTTCGATGTGTTTCGGGCTCACGAAGGGTGCTTGAATCATGGACTAAGGTTTTCGGCGTGCGTCCGTCACGTTTCAGGTTAAGTTAAGTACCGGACCTCCATCTAACCCAGTATGACAGAGAACGAGGACGAAGAGGAAGCCGAGTCCCAGGACCAGGAGTCGGAAGCCGAGGGCATTCAGGAAGGTGACTTCGTACGTCTTGAATACACGGCGCGCATCGACGACGAGGACGAGGGCGAGACCGTCATCGACACCACCGACCGAGACCTCGCGGAGGAAGAAGGGATGGAGACCGAGGGACGGGAGTTCGGGGCCCGCACCATCGTCGTCGGCGACGGCCACCTGTTCGAGCAAGTTGAGGAAGAGCTCATCGGTGAAGACGTGGGTTTCTCGGGCTCCGTAGTGGTGCCCGCGGCGGAGGCGTTCGGTGAACACGACCCCGACGACGTGAAGACCGTGAGCGCGCAGAAGATAGACGAAGACGACCGATACCCTGGTGCGCAGGTCGAGGTCGACGGCCAGCACGGCTACGTCGAGACCATCATCGGCGGACGCGCACGCATCGACTTCAACCACCCGCTGGCGGGTGAGGACGTCGAGTACGAGTTCGAGGTCGAAGGCGTCGTCGAGGACGAGCTAGAGCAGGCGGAAGCCCTCGTCGAGCTTACGGCGGGTGCCGAAGTCGACGTCTCCCGTGGAACGGAGACGAAGACCGAGGTATCCGTCGAGACCACCGAAGACGGTGAAGAAGTCGAGGAAGAGGTGGAGGAAGAGGTCGAGGTCGACGTCCTCTACATCGAGGCTCCACCGCATCTCGCGATGAACCAGCAGTGGATGTTCGGCAAACGACAGGTCGTCGACGACCTCATGCACAGGTTCGACGTCGACCGCGGCGTCGTCAGGGAGACCTTCGACCACGACGACGTCCACGGCGGCGGAATGCCTGGCATGGGCGGCATGGGACTCGGCGGCATGGGCGGCGACGTCGACCCCGAGGACCTCGACGAGGAGGACATTGAGGAGATGGTCGAGGAGATAGAGTAGCTATACCGCTGCCGGCTCCAACCCCACCCCCCTCCGGCACAAGTATTAATACCTGGAGCACACATCTCTTTCCATGGCTATAGACCCTGACTTCGAGGAAAACTACGAGAAGGTCGAACCCTGTAACCCCGAAGGCGGACACGAACACGACGTCTGGGGACCCGTCGACCCGCCGGAGAAGCTCGGCATCCACGGCACACGCGTGGCGGTGGACTTCGACCTATGTATCGCGGACGGGGCGTGTCTCGAGGACTGTCCCGTCGACGTCTTCGACTGGATGGACACACCAGATCACCCCGAGAGCGAGCGGAAGGCGGATCCCGCTCGTGAGGACGACTGCATCGGATGTTACCTCTGTGAAGACGTCTGCCCCGTCGACGCTATCAAGGTGAAGTACTGAACAGGGTGGTGGATGGCCAGATGGAGGGTAGCTACAGCCATCCCCAACCCTAATTACAGCTTGAATCCAAGTTACATCCAGTATGAACAGAGACAAGGGACCTTACGGAGTCGGAGGGGGTGTAGTTGAGCGACGCGGTCGGTGACTTCGAGGTTACCTACGAGGACTTCCGGGAGATGGCGGAGTTCGTCGAGGAACACCTCGAGGACACCGTCAGGAAGGACGGCGACCGGATGCGTTGGTATCCCTGGCACAGCGGCGACTACAGGTTCGACCACACCATCGGAGTCGTCGACCTCGCGGAGGAGATCGCGAGAGGAGAGGACGCGGATGTCGACATAGTCAGGGTGGCGGCGTTGTTCCACGACGTCGCGAAGTTCGAGGTCAACCAGGAGAAACACGCGGAGGAAGGCGCGTGGATCGCGCAGAAGTACCTGTCGCGTCACGGCTACCCCGAATCCTTCATCGACGATGTCGCCGAGGTCATCAAACACCACACCGACGAGATGCACGACGACATGCCATTGGAGTCGAAGGTCTTGATAGAGGCGGACAGCATCGACAAGATAGGTGTCGCCGGCGCAACCTTGCTTGCGCTCCGCGTCGGCTACGAGAGCCGGCCGCACACCGACGTACCCGAGATGATACAGCGCGTCGTAGACCGCGGCGAGAACATGATCGACCGGCTGGAGACGGAGACGGGGAAGGAGATAGCTCGTAAGCGGACGGAACGAGTGAAGCTGTATAAGGCGTGGTTCGAAGACGAAATTTAGTTTCGTCTTCGAAGCAGGGAACGACCAACGGGAGTGACCGTGTGCGAGGCGTAAGCCTAGCACAGAGAACGTAAGCGCGGAAGCGAAGAAGTGACAGTGAGGGAAGTTAGAAGACGAAATTTAGTTTCGTCTTCGAAACAGTGAGCGAGGGAATGAAACCCTGCTCCTGCAGCTACTTCAGTGGTTCTCCTTGTATTCGTTGACGAGGTCCTGCATCGACTGTTTGGCGTCGCCGAACAGCATGCTGGTCTTGTCGAGGGTGAACAGGGGGTTGGGGATGCCGCTGAAGCCCGGGCTGAGGCTGCGTTTGTTGACGATTACTGTGCGAGCTTCGTCGACGTTGAGTATCGGCATCCCGCTGATTGGTGTGCCCTCCGCCTCCTTCGCCTTCGGGTTGACGACGTCGTTTGCTCCGGTGACGATGACTACGTCGGTCTCGCTGAACGTCGGGTTCACCTCCTCTAGCTCACGCATCTTGTCGTAGGGGACGTCGGCTTCCGCCAGCAGGACGTTCATGTGGCCGGGCATCCGGCCGGCGACGGGGTGGATGCCGAACTCGACGTCGACGCCGTTCTCCTCCAGAAGCTCTGCGAGCTCGGCGACTGCGTGCTGCGCCTGAGCCACCGCCATACCGTAGCCTGGGACGATGACGACCCTCTGCGCTGTGTCGAGCAGCATCTCGACCTCCTCCGGCGACGTCGACTGAATCTCGCCTTCGTAGATGTCGTCCATCTCGTCGTCAGTGGCTTCCTCACCCCAGCCTCCGAACAGCACGTTAGGCAGCGACCGGTTCATCGACTCGCACATTATCACCGTGAGTATCATGCCGGCGGCGCCGACGAGTGTGCCGGCGATGATCAAGACGGTGTTGTCGAGGACGAAGCCTGTCGTCGCCGCGGCAAGTCCCGAGTACGAGTTCAGGAGGGCGATGACGACGGGCATGTCGGCGCCTCCGATGGGTACGACGAGGGCGACGCCGAGGACGGAGGCGGCGGCGACTAACACCCAGTACGACGGCGCCCACGCGGCGAGCGGGGTTTCGCCGAAGACCCCTGGCTGGAGGACGAGGAAGGCTCCGGCCGTGAGGGCTACGGCGAGCAAGACGACCTTGACGAGGTGTTCGCCGCGGTAACGGATGGTGCGTCGGAAGACACCGTGGAGCTTGCCGGCGGCGACGAGGCTTCCCCAGAAGGTGACGCTGCCGATGATGCCGGCGATGGCGGCGGCTACTGCGACGTCGGGGGTTGCGGCGGCGTCTCTGTCGAATATCTCGGTGAGTTCGGCGCCGGCGACGAGGGCGGACGCGCCGCCGCCGAAGCCGTTGAACAGTCCGACTAGCTGCGGCATCTCCGTGGTCTCGACGGTGACGGCGAGCCATGTGCCGATAGCGGCGCCGAGCAGTAGCGCTGCGGCGAGGACTACGGGGGATAGTATCTCGAACCAGAGCACGGTGACTGCGACGGCGAGGAACATGCCGGCTGCCGAGGTGGCGTTGCCGCGGGTCGCCGTCCGGGGATGCGTCATGTCCCTGAGCCCCTGTATGAACAGTACGCTGGCGACGAGGTAGGCGAGCGGCAGCAGCCAGTCGGGGGCGCCGGCGAGGACTCCTTCCGCCATCAACGGTCACCTCCATCCTGTCGACCGAACTGGTCGAGCATCATGTGGCTGACGAGGTATCCTCCGACGACGTTCACCGTCGCCATGACTACGGCGACGAAGCCGAGGACGGTGGCGAGGGTGGTGGCGCCGGAGCCGGCGACTACGACGCTTCCGATGAGGGTGATGCCGGATATCGCATTCGCCCCTGACATCAGGGGTGTGTGGAGGTTCGTCGGGATCTTCGTGATTATCGAGTACCCGAGGAACGCTGCGAGCACGAACAATGTTAGGTTCTCTATCAATGCCATCGTCTAGTTCTCCTTCTCGTCCGGTGTTTCAGAAGCTGGTTCGCTGTCTCCGTCGTCCGCTCCCTGGTCACCGGTGTCACCATCGTCCGCTCCCTGGTCACCAGTGTCACCATCGTCTGTTTCCTCTGTCTCATCCGGGTCTGCGTCTCCGGTGGCTGCTTCGTCGGCTTCTGCCTCGTCTCCGGACTCTCCGGCAGCGTCTGCGTCTTCAGCGGTTTCTTCCTCTTCTTCGACGCTGGCGTCTTTCCTGTGCGGCATCCGTTTCTCGCCGTCGTGCGTCAGCAGTGTGCTGGAGATGACCTCGTCAGAGAGGTCGAACTCTAGCTCTCCGTCTTCGGTGATGTACTCGACGAAGTTCCGGAGGTTGTTGGACAGGAGGTCGCTGGCGGTGTGGGCGACGGTGGCGGGGAGGTTGGTGGGTCCGTAGACTTCGACGCCTTCGTACTCGACGACGTCGTCGGCCTCCGTGGGTTCGCAGTTGCCTCCTGTCTCGGCGGCGAGGTCCACGATGACGCTTCCGTCGTCCATGCCTTCGATCATCTCGTTGGTGACGAGCTCCGGCGCGGGCTGTCCGGGGATGGCGGCGGTGGTGATGACGACGTCGCTTTCGGCGACGACGCGGGTCATCATCTTCCGTTGCTTCCTGTAGAACTCCTCGTCCTGATGGGTGGCGTGTCCTTCTTCGTCGCTGGCGTCGTCTGCTTCGAGGTCTAGTTCGACGAAGTCGGCGCCGAGGCTTTCGACCTCCTCGCTGACCTCGGGTCGTATGTCGTAGGCGCGGACGGATGCGTCGAGGCGTTCGGCGGTCGCTATCGCCTGGAGGCCGGCGACGCCTGCGCCGACGACGAAGACCTCGGCGGGCTTCACGGTGCCGGCGGCGGTCATCTGCATGGGGAACAGCTTCGGCAGCGCCTGTGCGGCGTCGATGGTTGCTTTGTAGCCGCTGATGCTCGCCATCGACGACAGCACGTCCATCGACTGCGCCCTGCTTATCCGCGGCATCAGCTCGAGCGCGAAAGCGGATACGTCGTTCTCCGCGAGGACGTCGTACTCTTCGTCGTCGATGCCGCTGGGTCCGAGGATGCCGACGACGACCTGGCCTTCACGGTACATCTCGGGGTCGCATTCGTCGGCGGCTCCGAGGCCGTTGACGTGGAGGACGACGTCAGCGCGGTTGACGACCTCTTCACGGCTGTCCACTACCTCGCATCCTGCTTCGCGGTAGCTTTCGTCCGGCCAGTCGGCTTCGACGCCGGCTCCGGTTTCGACGCAGACCGTGTGTCCGTCTTTGAGCAGTTTTTTGGCTTTCTCCGGCGTCAGTGCGACACGAGTCTCGCCTTCGTCTCGGTCTCTGGGCACTCCAACTATAACCATAGATATCCCTGTTATCCTCTCTCATACCCGAGCATATCGTCGCTAATAACTATTTTGTTTGAATGTCCAGACTGGTTAGACAGATGACCGAATACACCGCGTAAATGTTTAGAAAAGTTGTCAACGGAGACGTAGTTTAAGACCGCAGACGGGGACGGGTGAAGAGAGATAGAGAGAGATAGAGAGATAGATAGAGAGAGAGATAGAGAGAGAGAGAGAGAGAGAGAGAGAGAGAGAGAGAGAGTGTAAGCTAGCTCGATCCAGCCAACTAATACGGCGTTCGCGAGGCTGACCGACATCGGATGTCTAAAGGTAACCAGGCCCCCCTGAAGAAGGCGTGGACAGTCGAGCTAGTCCAGTCTGTCGTAGCTGCCGAGATACTCCACCCACTCTACCTGGCGTTCGAGCTCGCTTACGACGTCGCCGCTGTCCCCGCCTTCGAAGTCGATGTGGAAGACGTAGTCCCCGAGAGCGTGTTTAGACGGCCGGCTCTCGAGCCGGGTGAGGTTGATATCGCGTTCCTTGAACACGCCGAGGATGTCGTACAGCAGACCCGGCCGGTCCTTGCCCGGGTAGACGACGATTGAGGTCTTGCTTCCGCCGTCCCGTGGTTCGGTCTCCAGCCGGACGAACCGCGTCGTGTTCCCGCCTTCGTCCTGGACGTCCTCCGCGATCACCTGGACGCCGTCGCCCGCGAGGGAGACGTGGGCGATGGCGGCGACGTCGCTGTCTTCGCGCGCGAGCTCCACTCCGGCGGCGGTGCTGCTGACGCTCTTCACCTCGGCGTCGGGGTAGCGTTCCCGTAGGAAGCCCCGGCACTGCGCCAACGCCTGCGGATGGCTGGCGACGACCGAGAACTCGTCGTCCTGCGCCAACAGTGCGTGCCGGACGTCGACGTGCACCTCGCCTGTTATGTAGACTTCGTAGTCTCCGAGGACGTCGAGGGTGGCGTTGACGCTGCCTTCGATGGAGTTCTCCATCGGAACCACGCCGGCTTCGACGTCGCCGTCGACGACGGCGTCCGCTATCTCAGGAACTCCGCTGTAGAACCGCACGTCTTCGTCGACCTTCAGCGCCGCCCGATGGCTGTAGGTGCCTTCGGGCCCCAGGGTAGCTATCACAGCGTGGTTATCGAGCCCCCGGGATTAGATGGTTTCGCTGTCTCCGCCGACCGAGCAGCTGTTCCCGCATCCGAACCCGCTATAACAGCACCTTTTACTACTCGCCTATACTACTATCAACTATGTCTGAAGACAACGGAGAGTTCGAAGCGTTCAGCGACGTCGGCGAAGCCGAGGTCACGCGCGCCATCGGTCAGGAGTGGACGGAGGAGTTCATGGACTTCAGCGACAGCGACGTCATCGTCGTCGGCGGCGGGCCGTCGGGGTTGATGGCGGCGAAGGAGCTCGCTGAACGCGACGTCCAGACGATGGTCGTCGAGAAGAACAACTACCTCGGCGGCGGGTTCTGGCTCGGCGGCTTCCTCATGAACAAGGTCACCGTCCGAAGCCCCGCCCAGCAGGTGCTCGACGACCTCGACGTCAGCTACAAGCAATCCCAGGACAGCGAAGGCCTGTACGTCGCCAACGGACCCGAGGCCTGCAGCGGCTTAATTAAAGCATCATGCGACGCGGGTGCGAAGATGCAGAACATGACGGAGTTCACCGACATAGTCATCCGTGAGAACCACAGGGTCGGCGGCATCGTCATGAACTGGACGCCGGTGCACGCCCTCCCCCGCGAGATAACCTGCGTCGACCCCATCGCGGTCGAGGCCGACCTCGTCATCGACGCGACGGGGCACGACGCGATGGCGGTGAAGAAGCTCCACGAACGCGGCGTCCTGAACGCACCCGGCATCGGAGACGCCGCCGCGAGCGCCGGCGGCATGGATCAGACGGACGACGACACCTACGGAGCACCCGGACACGATTCACCGGGACACGACTCCATGTGGGTCGGTGAAAGCGAGGACGCCGTCGTCGAACACACCGGCGTCGCCCACGACGGCCTCGTCGTCACCGGCATGGCTACGGCGACGACGTACGGCCTCCCCCGCATGGGTCCGACGTTCGGCGCGATGCTCGTCTCCGGCAAGCGCGCGGCGCAGGTCGCGCTCGACGAGCTAGAGGTCGACGCCGACCCCGTCGACATGACCAGCCGCGCACCCGCAGACGACTGACCTGAAACAGCTCTCTTCTACCTCATTCTGATGCAGGTCAACCTGTACCCCGCCCCCACCACAGTCGCCGACGCCGACGAGCTCGCCAGCTGGCTGGAGGAGCGAGGCCCCGTCGAAACGGTGGACGTCCGCCCTCGATTTCTCGACCTGGTGCAGGACGACGCCGACAGCCGCGAGCTCGCGGAGGCGTTCGCCGCCGCCCGCGTGATGTCGCCGTACGACGAAACCACCGGAAGCCGGATGGAGGGCGTCGTCCGGTACGAGATGCGGGCGCTCGACGACCCCGAACGCAGCGGCGGAGTCCTGTACGACGGCTTCCAGGTGCAGCGCGCGCTCTACCCCTACAGCGAAGCAGCCGGCGACGAGGACGCCCTCGACGTCGTCCTCCTCGACCGCGCTCTCGCTACCTGGGGCAACCACGACGGCCGCTGGCACAAACGCGTCGTCGTCCTCGGCGAACCCGCGTTAGTCAGCGTTCCCGGACTGTACGAGGCGCCGGCGAAGCCCGAGGAGTACTACAAGGCGAAGCAGAAGCACGCGCTCGCGACGGGTGACGCGCCGCCAAGAGAGGTGCTCGAGAACCAGGTCGAAGGCGACTTCCTCGTCGAAAGCGACCCCCGGACCACGGAGGCGCTGAAGGGCTACGTGCTCCAGGCGGTCGACTACCACCAGACGGGAGACGCGTTCTGCGAGGCGGAGGGCTGCCGCTTGTTCAACGCCCACCGGCACGGCGAGCTGTTCGACGCGCAGCTGCGGGGGAGCGAGCTCTGCGGGGAGCACGAGGAGATGTACGGCGGCGACAGCTGACGGCTGCAGCAGCGTCTTCCAGAGGCCTCAGTCCTTCTTCCACTCCTCGTCGTCTCCGATGCGGCTCGCCGTCGGCCCGCATTGATCCTGGTACTTCGAACCCCTGTCGCTGCCGTACGGCCGCTCCGCCGGCGACGACAGCTCCGTCAGCACCAGCTGGCTGATACGCATCTCCTCGGGCTTCAGGGCGACGGGTGCGGTGCCGAGGTTCGACAGCTCTAATGTTATCTGGCCGCGGTAGCCGGGGTCGACGAACCCCGCTGTAGCGTGGACAACGACGGCGAGGCGGCCGAGCGACGACCGGCCTTCCACTCTCGCGACGAGGTCACGGGGTATGTCCACCGTCTCGTACGTCGTCCCCAGGACAAAGTCCTCGGGGTGGAGGATGTACTCCTCGCCGGACTCCACGACCTTGCGTTCGGTGTAGTGGTCGGTCTCCTCCTCGCTGTCGGGGTGTATGCATGGGATGTTGGATCGCTGGAACTCCAGGAACTCCCTTCCGAGACGCATGTCGACGGATGCGGGCTGCACCTGCAGCTCGGGGTCGTCGAGCGGCTCAATCTTCAGGTCGCCTTCCTCCAGCCTGCGTAGGATGTCGCCGTCCGACAACACCATGCTACCGACCCCCCCTAGACGACAGCGGTGTCTGATGGTTCATAGCTCTAGCCTCCCGACGATGTCGTCCCTGCCTTCGTTGACCGCGACTATCTTGACGTAGTCCTCGATCCCGCTTCCCTGTAGCTTCGACTTCAATAAACCGTCTATCTGGTAGACTCCGGCGCTGTTCGTCATCTCTATCTCCACCAGGATGGGGGAGTCGTACTCCTCGCCGTCCTTCACCCGCACCTTCTCGATAGCCTGGCTGCTGACGGTGTCTATGCTCCGCTGACCGGCGCTGTACGGCATCCGGCTGCGGCCTTCCTCCATGTCGAGGGCGTCGGCGACCCTGACGACGCCGGCCTCCGGCGTCAGGGGGTTGCTGCCGCTGTGGTGGCAGACGACGGCGTGGAGGACGTCACCCTTCATCGCGACCTTCTCCGCGGTCGAGTAGCCGTCGAGGACGTCGTCGAGCAACGGGTTCGCGAGCGTCACCGAGTGTTCCGCATGACGTTCGCGGTGGACCATGTGGCCGACGTCGTGTAAGGCGGCGCCGGCGACGGAGACGACGCAGGCGTCCTCGTACCCGAGACCGAGGTCGTGGTCCATGACACCCCATTCGACCTCGCCCTCGAGCAGCGACATTATCTCGAGCGCTCGACGCTGCACTATCTCTATGTGCTCGGTGCCGTGGTCGTTGTAACCCAGTCGTTCGACGGCGTTGGTGTTCTGCGCACGTATGTACGACAGCACCTCCTCGGTGTGCAGGAGGTCGATGACCTCGTTGAGGCGGCCGTCGTCGCAGCCCGCGATGGAGGCGTCGACCTTCGGCGCACGCTCCGGCGACACAGGTCAGGCCTCCTCCGTCGTACCTGTCTCGACCTCGTCTTCGGCGTCCAGCAGCTCCTCCGCCGTCGTCAACGCATGCACCTCCACGCCCGCATTCTCGAGGTTCTCGCGGCCGCCCTCCTGCCGGTCGACGACCACGACGATGTCGTTCACCACTGCGCCGGCGGCGCGGAGCTTCTCCACGGCTTCGACCGCGCTTCCGCCCGTCGTTATGATGTCCTCAACCACCACGACCTCCTCGCCTTCCTCGAGCTCGCCCTCTATCGCGTTGCCGGTGCCGTACTCCTTCTCCTCCTTCCGTGCGATGACGTAGGGTAAGCCGCTCTCTATCGAGGCGGCGGCGGCGAGCGGTACCGCACCCAATGCGACGCCCGCGATCTTCTTCGCGTCGAGGTCGTAAAGGACGTCTGCGACCGCTGCGGCGACCGCTTCGAGCGCGTCGGGGTCGGTCTGGAAGGCGTACTTGTCGACGTAGTAGCTGCTCTCTTTCCCGCTCGACAAGGTGAAGTCGCCGTACAGCACTGCTTCGCTTTCTACGAGCGCTTCGACGACGGGGTCCGTCACCTCTCGCTCCCTCCTTCGGCTCCTCGGTGTTCGTTCATCAGTAGGGTTCGTCCTTGAGGTCGAGTTGATACGCTATAAAGTTCGTGGAAACGTGGAGCAGCGGGGTGATGACCACGACGACGGCGATCACCGGCAGCGTGAACTGCTCGACGAACCAGCCGTGGCTGAGCGGCAGCGTCACGGCGAACGCTCCGACGACGAAGTCCAGCTGGTCGAGCGGCGGCATCGGTTTCCCGCGTTCCCGTCCGCTCCGGCGTTTCACGAACGACGCTCCTATGTCGCCGAGGATGGCGCCGAACGCGAGGCCGAACGCCGCGAGGACGGGGAACTCTGGCAGCGTGGCGCCGGCGACCTCCAGCGGCGCCAGTTGGTTCAGCAGCAGGGCGAGCACGAAGCCCGCGAGCACTCCGCCGGCGCTCCCCCGCCAGGTCTTCCCGTCGCCGAGCAACCGGTCGCCCTTCCACGTTCGACCGCCGTCGATGGCGGGGCCGCCGCCCGCGAGGACGGCGGCGTTGTTGGGTACGTACGCCGGCAGCATCAGGTAGAACGCGAGCACGACCGTCGCCAGGGCTTCCTCTAACATGGTGCGAAACAGCCGCGTACGGCGAAAAGGATTACGGTACAGCGCAAGGGAGTACGTCGGGCGTCGAACCCACGTGTTCTACAGTCACAGGTCGAGCTGTCACATCCGCTCCTGGAGCTTCTCCCGAAGGACGTCGCTCACCAGCTCACCGTCCGCCTTACCACGCATCTCACCCATGACGACGCCCATCAGCGCGCTGAACGCCTCCATACCCTGCTCCTCCACCATCTCCTCCTTGTCGTCGAGGACGTCCTCGACAACGCCTCCGACGGCCTCACGGGCGGCGCTGCCGAGATCCGCTTCCTCCACCGCCTCCTGGGGCGTGGCGCCGTCGGCGGCTTTCCGGAGTATCTCCGGCACAGCTTCCTTCGCGACCTCGTCCTCCAAGACGAGGTCGAAGGTCTCCAGGAGGTCGTTGTCGGATATCGCAGAGGTGTCGACGTCGTCCCGCCGTAGCTCGACGAGCGTGCCTTCGAGCGTGGTGGCGGCGAGCCCGGGGTCGACTCCTCGGTCGACGGCTTCCTCGTAGACGGGCATCTGTTCGCCGAACGCGACCTGACGCGCGAGATCCTCGTCGAGGCCGTGTTCTTCGGCGTATCGGTCGGCGCGTTCGTCGAGCATCGTAGGTTCCTGGACGTCGAAGTCGTGGAGGTCGACGGGGTATACGTCGGTCTCGGGGTACATCCGTGCGGCGCCGGGCAGCGGCCTGAGGTAGCTGCTGGTGCCGTCTTCGTGGGCGTCACGTGTCTCCTCCGGCACGCCTTCGAGCGCTTCCTCCGCGCGTTCCCCGACGGCCTCTATCGCGCTCTCCGCGACGTCGGGGGTGTCGGCTACGATGCAGACGGCGTCCTCCGCCGCTGCGTCGACTGCGCTCCTCAGGGCTTCGACCTCGTCCTCGGTTACGCCGTACGCGGGTAGCTCGTCGGTGTGGAAGACGCCGCCGGCGCCGCGTTTCTGGGCTCGGTCGCTGAACTCCGTCCCGAGCCTGCGGTCGGGCTGTATCTCCCGTCCGACGACTCCGTCGAAACCCCGGAGATGGACGGCGTAGACCGCGCCGCCGTCGGAGAGAGCGCCGCTGATGACGCCGCTCTCTGTGTCCTCGAACACCTCTGTGACGTCGTGGACGCCGCCAACCTCCGCGTCCCGGCTCTGAAGCTCGCTCCGTATCTCCAGGAGCTTCCGCTGCCGCTCGACCTCGTTCTCGACGAGGTCGCTGATGCCTGCGAGGTCCTGCACGCCTTTCATCTCGACGCGTGCGCCGTCTTCGATGCTTACGTTGAGGTCCTGTCGGATGGTTCCGAGCCCGCGCTTCACCTTCCCAGTCGACCGGAGCACGGTGCCGAGCTTCTCCGCCGCCTCCTGCGCCTGCTCCGGCGACCGGATGTCCGGCGCCGTCCCTATCTCCACGAGCGGTATGCCGAGCCGGTCGAGCGAGAACACCGGGCCGGCGTCGCGTTCTCCGACGCGGCGTGCGCTTTCCTCCTCGAGCGCGAGCGCGTCGACTCGCACCGGGCCGTCGCTGGTGTCGAGCCTGCCGTCGTAGGCGACCATGGCGGTGCGCTGGAACCCCGTGGTGTTGCTGCCGTCGATCACTATCTTCCGCATCACGTGGGCTTCGTCGACGCGGCTCATGTCCAGGGCTTCGGCGACTGTCAGGGCGGTTTGGAGGGCTTCTCTGTCGACTGGCTGCGGTGGTTCCTCGTCCTCTTCGACGAGGCAGGTCGAGTCGTATCCGAGGTAGGTGAACAGGCGGTCGGCGCGGCTCTCCTCCAATGCGGCCTGGTCGACCTCGCCGAGCTCGCTGTAGGTGGGATGGAGGTACCGCTGGAACTCGTGGCTGCTGTCTTCCTCCTCACGTAGCTCCGTCGGGCAGTTGCAGAACAGCTTCGTCGCGGTGTCGAGCTGCTGATGTATCTCGAGTCCGACCATCAGCCCGAGGTCGCTGTAGTCCATGGCGGTAGAGAGAGTACGCTATCCCATAACGCTAACGTCCTGGTTCAGTCGGTAGCCCCTGGAGATTGTACGACGGACGCAGTACAGTCGGTTATCCACGGGGCAAAGCTACTAAGTAGGGAGTTTTTACGCCCTGTATGTTCAGCTGGCTGAGGGCGATGGGGCGGTGGATCGAGGCGAACGTGGTGCTGGCGCCACTGGTGATTACCCACATCCGAGACGTCAAACGGTTCATGTTGTTCGGCGGTCCAAGGGATCTATCGCCGGAGGACCGGCGGGAGCGCGGCCGCAGGATACGTCTGGCTTGCGAGCGACTGGGGGTCACGTACATCAAGCTCGCGCAGTTCCTGACGACGCGCCCCGATTACGTGCCGCCGGAGTACATGGAGGAGCTGGAGAAGCTTCAGGACGAGGTTCCGCCGTCGCCTTTCGAGGAGGTGGAGAAGGTCGTCGAGGAGGAGCTTGGGCCGATAGACGAGGTGTTCGAGGAGTTCGAGCGCGAACCAATCAGCGGTGCGTCTATCGCGCAGGTTCATCGGGCGAAGCTCGACGGCCGATGGGTGGCGGTGAAGATACAGCGTCCGGGTCTAGAGGAGACGGTGAAGGCGGATCTCCTGATGTTACGGTTCGTGAAGCCTCTGGCGTCTGGTTTCCTCCGTCTCGTCGGTCAGCGATCTCACGCGGACACCGTCGACGGCATCATCGGGATGTTCATGGAGAACATCGTGCTGGAGATGGACTTCGGCCGAGAGAAAGAGATAATGGACGAGATACGTCGACACGTTGCTGAAGACGACGACGTCGACGATATCGTGATACCGGAGACCGTCGACGACCTCTGCACGGACCGCGTGATAACGATGGAGTACGAGCCAGGGGTGAAGATCAAGGACGTCGACAGGCTTGAGGAGATGGAGGTCGGGCTGGAGCACGTTGTGGAGACGGTGACGGACATCTACCTCCGGATGCCGTTCGACTACGAGGTGTTCCAGGCGGACCCGCATTACGGGAACATCGCGGTCAACGAGGACGGAGAGGTCGTCGTCTACGACTACGGTATCGCGATGTCGATAGGGGAGTTCGACGACGAACGCGAAAGCGAGGAGCTCTTGCAGGCGTTCGAAGCGTTGTTCGTGGGTATCGGGCTTCAGGACGCAGACGTCGTGGTGAACTCGATGATAGACATGGACGTCATCGACCCCGGAGACCCAGACATGGACATGGACACCATACACGGTCTCGCGGAGATACTGATAGAGGACGTCGGCGGAGGCGGGATACAGCACGAGGACGTGGAGAAGGTGGAGGAGATGATGATGGAGGAGATGGGCGACCATCCCCTGCATCTGCATCAGGACGTGATACTGCCGTTCCGGACCACGGTCGGGATAGAAGGCCTGTGTGCGAACGTGCTGCCGGAGTACGACTTCAGCCAGAAGCTCGCGGAGTTCTTCGTCGAAGGCGGCGTCGAAATCGACAGCCGGTTCATGGAGGACGTCGTCGGCGAGTACGAGGAGGAACGGGAACGCCGCCGCCGGAGACGCAACAGGAAGAGGAACGCATTACGCGTCGGGGTTGGTGGGGGTTCGGTCGCGGTCGCCGTGGCTGCGGCTGCGGCGTTCGGCCCGGTATCGCTGCCGGCGGCTGCCGCGTACGTCCTGGCCGGGTTCGGCGGTCTTTACGTCTGGAACACGTTCCAGGAACGCGGGCCTGTGGGGCCGACGCAGTACGCAACAAGGTACAGGATGGAGCAGTGGGAGGAGGAAGACGGAACCCGGGAGGGTGAGGTCCAGGGTGCTGATACTGCGGAGGCGGAGCTAGACTGACCGACCTGGGTTACGGCAGGCTGCGCTACCTCTCTTCGAACCGATGGTCTCCGGGTTCCCCGCGGAGGACGTAGACGGGGAAGCCGTGGCTCTTGAGATGCGCCGTCATCTTCGACTGCCTGCGGCTCATATGGCTGCCGCCGCGTTTCACCTCGACGAAGCAGTCCTCCGTCGGCCGCCACCGATCTCCCCAGCCACTGTGTCCGTCGGCTTCGACGAAGTAGTCGGGTATGCCGGACAGCGAAGCGGTGAACTTCCGCTGCAGCGTGCTATGTACGTCGGGATACAGGCTGCGGAGGGCTTCCGACGAGGGACGGTGCGGTGTGAGCCCGCGTTCCCTGCATAGCTCCTCGAAGTACCGTTCGAACTCCCTGCCTCGTTCCTGGTTCTCCGACGACGTCAGACTGGAGTCCGAGACGAACCCTGCTTCCTTGACGTAGCTCCAGATACGGCCTTCGACGCGCCGAAGGACTCCGTGACGGGCGAGCGCGGGGTAAGGCGACTCCTCCGTCCGCGTCAGCTGGCGGAGGTCGGACTTAGTGTCGACGTCCTCCGAGTGCCTGCGGAGCGCGGTGAAGCAAGTGTCGTCGACCTTGCGCTGGCCGCCTCTAGATAGATGGCTCTCTACGTCGACGACGGAGCCTTCGCCGGAGGTGCCCCCGTATATCGCACGGACCTCGCTGTCGACGCCGCGGACGACCTCACGGACGTAGTAGTCCGACAGCGGACCGTCGCCTTCGAAGGCTTCCTGGAAGACGCCGTCTGCGGGTTGGACCTCGACGTCATGGACGACTGTAGACAGGGCTTCGTCGGCGACGGCTTCCGCTACGTCCTCGGTGGCTTCGACGGAGTCCGCGGAGACGACGACTGCTCCGTCGCCGACATCGAGAACACCCACTCCGTGGTTTCCGTCGACGACGTCGAGGTAGCAGCTGAAGCATAGGTTTCGGACGTCTTCCTTCGACCACGCGACACCGCTGGAGACACGTGCGTCGGTGTATACGCAGGCGCCGGTGGAGCCGCAGCGGCTGCAGCTGTCCCGCCTGTGGTCGAAGTACGCCATCGTCGTTGTAGACGTGCTCATTCACATTAAGCCGCGCGCCATCATCCGAAGCGCCACCAGCAGCAGGAGGACGCCGAAGACGCGGCGGACCGCCTCTTTCGGAACGTAACGGGCGAGCGTGGGGCCGGCGTACGCGCCGACTGCGACGCCGACTATCAACGGGGCTGCGTACTCGGGCACGAGGTTCGCCTGCTGCCACTGTTTCAGGGAGGCGGAGACGGCGCCGGGGAACATCGCGAACAGCGAGGTCGCGACGGCGCGGGTTATCGTCAATCCGAGTACGAGGGTCAACGCCGGCACCATGAGGCTGCCGCCCCCGATGCCGAACAGACCGCTGCTGAAGCCGACGACTCCTCCGAACGCGAACACCAGAGTCTGCTGGAGACGGGGCGGGAGGTCGAGGAAGCTGTCGAATCCGCCGGTGCCGCGGTCGACTGCCATGCGGTAGCCGGGGTAGAGGAGGAAGACGCCGAACAGTATGGAGAGGGTTTCGTCGGGTAGTACGTCGCTGGCGACGGCGCCGAGGTAGGCGCCGACGACCGTCATCGGCATCAAGGTGAAACCGAGTCGGAGGTCGACCTGTCCGTCTCGGAGGTAGCCGGCGCCGGCGACGAGACTGGTGAAGGCGACTGCGGCGATGGAGGTTCCGACCGCTAACCGCATCTCGCAGACGTAGCCTCCGAACACCAGCAGTGGTACGATGAATCCGCCGCCTCCGACGCCGAGCAACGCGGAGACTACGCCTATGGCGACGGCGGCGGCGAACAACGCGGCTATCTCCAGCACAGGTGTTCCGGCGGCGCGTCCGAAGGTAGGTCTTTTCTTTCGCCGCCATCTCTTGACGTCTATGCGCGTCACGAACCTGACGGAGAGGTCGATGGAGTTCACGTCGAACGCGTTCCTCGTGGAACCCGGTGAAGGCGAGAGCGGTCGCTCGGTTCTGGTGGACGCCGGCAGCGACGAAAGCGCGTTCGACGGGGTCGACGACGTCGACGCACTGGTGCTGACGCACACGCACCCCGACCACGTCGGCGCAGTCGAATACGTCGTCAGCCGGTACGGCGTCGAGGTGTGGGCGCCTGACGAGAGCTACTCGAACGCCGACCACCGCTTGAGGGACGGCGACTCTGTGGAGATGGCTGGCGAGGAGTTCACGGTGCTGGAGACACCCGGGCACAAGGACGAACACGTCTGCCTGTACTGCGAGACCGAGGGCGTATTGTTCAGCGGCGACCTCGTCTTCCCCGGCGGCTCCTTCGGACGAACCGATCTCGGGGAGGGAGACGGTGAGGTGCTGGTGGAGAGCATCCGGAAGGTGCTGGAGTACACGGAGGGTAAGCCGCTGCGTGAGCTACATGCCGGACATCAGCCTAGCGTGGAGGGTGACGTCCGCAGACACGTCGAGGCTTCGTTGAGGAACGCGGAAGCGATGGTTTAGACAGAGGGTTATGTCGAAGTGTTAGGTGGTTAGCCGCCCCCGCTCGCCGCGGGTATGATCCGTATCTCGTCGTCTTCGTCGGTGGGTGTGTCGACGCCCTGTAGGTTACGTACGTCTCTGCCGTTTACGTAGACGTTTATGTACTCCTTTATCTCGCCGTCGCCGAGCACCTTCTCGTCTATCTCGCTGCCGTATTCTTCGGTGTAGCTGGTGAAGGCTTCGAGGACGGTGTCGCCGTCGACTGCGACCTTCTCCGCGCCTCCGGAGTCGCTGAGGACGGCGGGCACCTTGATTATGGGCATGGTGGAGGTAACGTGGGTGCGTCCTAAAGTGAATCGGAATCGTCAGTTTTCACCGCGACCACCTACGTCGACGTCCTGCTTCAGGAACTCGTGGCCGGTCCACGTCCACGCCCCCACCCAGGGTTCCTCGGGTCCTAGGGACACTATGACGTAGGTGTGGTCGGGCCACGTCGCCCTTGCTTCGTCGGTCTCGCTGGGGTGTTCGGGGCCCTCGGGGTGGCTGTGGTAGAACCCGACGACGTCCAGGCCGCGTTCCTCCTCGACCTCGTCGACTGCTTCGAGCTGTTTCTCGGGCTCCATCATGTAGTTGGTGCGGGGGGTGTCGCTGACGTTCTCCACCCTGACGACGTCTTCGACGACGCCGGTGTCGCGGTCGCCGGCGAGAACCCCGCATATCTCGTGTGGGACGCCGTCGTGGGCGTGCTCCAGCATGTCGTCGTATGCTTGCTCCGTGAACTCGACCATACGCCGCCTTCGGTGTACGCCGGTTAAGACGTTGCGCAATCGGTCCCCTGAACCCCCTCTTTACCTGGGCAGTGATGATGACCTGCCGCCTCAGTCGCCTCCACCTTCCTCGACGTCCAGCTCCCTCAAGGACGACGTCACCCATTCCTCGTACTGGTCTCTCGCCAGCGCTACTGCGGCGGCTGCTGCGACGACGGCGAACGCCGCCGTCAACGCGAAGTACCAGAGGTTGTCCTCGAGCACCCGGGAGTCTGCGTAGATAACGCGCACTCCGTACCAGGTGATTCCGATGGCTGCGAGCGCGACGAACAACGCGCTCACGTGTTCCTCGAAGGGAGACCCTCCTCTGACGAACTCGAGGACGAGTACGACGGAGAGAGCGACGAACCCCGCGAGCTCAAGCGACACCATCTAGTTGTTCGACCTACCGGCTTCATCTATATCAAACCCACCGAAGCCTTCGAAGGCCGTCGAGGGAAACCTGTTGTTCAGCCGCAGAACTTCTGCGTCGCGAACGCTGCGTTGGCTTCGCTGACGTAGACGCCGACTGCGACGCTGCTGTAGTCCTCAGACAAGAGGTTGTCGCGGTGTAGCTCCGACGCCATCCACGAGTGCACGAGGCTGCGTGCGACGTCCTCCTCGTCGGTGTTCACCACGGTCTCCTCCAGCCATTGATCGTGTTCCTGTACTCCGTGGAAGACGGCGGCGGCGTTCTCACCCGTCGAGGTGCAGTGGTCGGGTTCAAACTCGCTGAGGCGTTCTTCGGCGGTGACGCCGTCGCTGTCGGTGTGGCCGACGTAGCCGTGCGAGGCCATGTCCTCGCTGTGGCTCCGCGCCACATCCAGCATCAAGTCGTCGTCTGACAGCGTAGACAGGCCTTCGTCGCTCCGGAACTCGTTCGTGTACACCAGCACGTGGTCTTCGACGGCTTCACGGTCGAACTCCTCCGAGGGACCGGTGTCCCTCCAGTCGTCGGCGACCTCCATACGTAGCTCTCCCGCGTCTTCGAACTCAGGGGGTTCAGCGGGCTCCTGAAGCGCGAGGTAGCCCGCAGCTGCTGCGACGGCGACGAGGACGACGAGTAATACGACGGTGAGGGTCTTCCCTACGTTCATATGGTTCAGTTGACGGCGGTGGGCTTGAACTTTACGCGGAAGCCGTCGCCTTCCAGTAGCTTCAGCAGAGCTTCTGCACGGTGTATACGGTGTTGTTGTCGTAGTCGTAGTACGCTCCGACGCCCTGCCGTGTGTAGTTGCCGGATAACATGATATCACGTGTGCTGAGGTCTGCGTCATCCTGCTCCTGGAACCATCCCTGGTTGACGACGTGGTTGGTGGCGGACTGCGGACTGTTTATCCTCAGAGAGTCGTGGGTCCAGCTTATCTGGCCGCTCACCGGTGAACTGTCTTCGGGCGCCGCAAACATCCCCTTGAGGTTCTCTGCGCTGTCGACCTCTCTGTCGTATATGAACGCCATGTGGTTCTCTCCGGCGTCGTCGCACTGGTAGTCGTTCAGCCACATGCGTTCCAGGGGATCCAGGCCTTCGTGGTTGATGGACCCGTTCTCTATGTCAGTGGAGCCGACGTAGTCGTGTTCCTTCATCGATTCCGCGTGGTCGATCGCGATGCGGCGAAGGTCTTCGTCGCAGTAGAGGCTCATATTACCCTGCGCGGTCCTGATGCTGTTGACCGTGTCGTGTATCATAACCTCGAGATGCCTGGGGTTCAGGGGCTCGCCTCGGCTAGATACGTCCGGGGTTCCCTCCCAGCTGTATCCAGCTAGCTCATCCTGGCATTCGAGTGACAGCCCAGCTTCCTCGGCGTCGGGAGGAGACTGCTTGAGGTCTCCGTCGATATCCACGGTCTCGTTCGAGTACTTGAGATGTAGGGCGTCGGACTCTCCACCAGGGTCAGTTTCTTCACCGTTCCCGTCACCTGCTCCGTTCACATCTCCTACGTCTACGTCGTCTATGTCGTCGTCTGGGTCGTCTTCTTCGATGCATCCAGTCAACGCGATGCCGACTCCGACGATAGTAATCACGAGTATCAGCTTGAACTTGCTGCCACCTGATGTGTCTCCGGTCATACGGTCACCTTCAGTCTGTCGCCGATATCTTCTAGCGCCTGTACTCCGCGTACTTCGCCGCGATGTTGCGGTAGCGTAATTATCTCCAGATCCTTGAACATCTCCGTTGCCTCCTCGATAGTCGCTCGCTGGCTCTCCGCTCGCTCCACGCAGAACTCGCAGTCTTCGTCGACGTCCTCCATCACCTTGTTGATCACGACGGTGTTTGCGGGTACCTGTACCTTCGCGAGCCTCTGTATCAAACGTTCGGTCTCCAGGACCGCCATGGTCTCGGGGATGGAGACGACGCGGAACTCGGTGTAGTCGGGGTCGCGTAGCCGTGCTCGCACTCGTTCGACGCGGGCTTTCATCTCCTCGAGCTGCTCGGTGGTGCTCGGTGTCTCTGCTTCTTCACCGCCGCCCAGTAGCCCTTTCACGCTGTCGACGACGCCCTGTATCTGTCCTCGTATCCGCAGCAGGCGTCCTACCATGCTGTCGAGCACCTCGGGTAGCTCGAGGAGCTTGAGGGTGTGTCCGGTGGGGGCGGTGTCGAAGACTATGTAGTCCCATTCGTCGCTGTCCATGTACTCCATGAACTTCAGCATCGCCGCTACCTCGTCGCTTCCGGGCGCGAGCAAGGCGTCGTCGAACAGTCCTCCCATGCTGACGCCCATCTCGTCGGCTGTCTCACCTAACCCGAGGTCGACGCCCATAACAGACTGGCCTTCGAGCTTCTCCGGGAGAGCCATGAACGTGGACCGATACTCCTCCATCGCCTGCTCGGGGTCTACCTCGACGGCCCAGAGGTTCGGAAGGATCTCCTCGGGTTCGTTGGCTACCTCCACGTCGAATGAGTCGGAGAGAGAGTGTGCGGGATCCGTGCTTAAGACCAGGGTCTTCTCGCCGCGTTCCGCGAGCTCGAGTGCGGTAGCGGCTGCGCAGGTGGTCTTACCTACCCCGCCCTTGCCGCCGTACAACACGAACTTCGTCATCTACTGACAGTATCTCGCGACCGCTAAAGAACCTTGTGCGTAAGACGTATCAACATCCGGAATATGCGGAACTCTTAGATGGATGGCGGAGGTCTAAGGTGTTATGGTTAACCCCCGGAGGTTGCTCCAGTCGGCGGAGCGTTCCACGCGGTTCACCAGAGCCGTAGGACCGAGCTCCAGGAGGACGACGTCGCTCATGTCGCAGGCGCCCCTGAGGTAGTCGTCCGCGTCCAGCGCGACCAGACACATGTTGATCTGGGCGCCGAAAGCCTCCCCGAACCGTTCACGTTGGTACAGCAGGCTGCCGAGTCCCCGGAGCGAGTTGGTGTCGATGGCGGCTTCGACGAGGAGGAACTCGTTGTCGTCTTCGCTCTGGAACACGAGGTCGACGCCGTCCTCGCTGTGGGTCTCCATGTACTCCCATCTTTCGTCGAACGCGACGTCGGGGTACTTCTTGATGAGGGATTTCACCTCGTCTTCGTCGAGGATATGGCTGTCGATGCTGCTGAACCGTTCTACGAGACGGGAGAGAGCGACGCTTTCGAGCTCGACGCCGCGGCCCCTGAGCTCGGACAGCAGGTCCTCGAAGCCCTTGTGGGTGACGCGCTGGTCGTCGCTCTCGACGAACGCACTGCTCTCGTCCGCCCAGAGCTTGTAGGCTTCGATGGCTTCCTCCAGAGTTATCGAGGAGCGGTCGTTGACGGGGTTGCCGAGGTGGCAGGCATCGTTCATCGCGGTGGGGTAGAGCCGGAGAGTCTAAATACGTTCTGGCGGACTGTATGACGTGTGAACGCCAGAAGCGATATCGAGGAGCTCAGGCAGGAGGTGAGGCGCTGTACGCGCTGCAGGTTGAGCGACAACCGCACCCACGCCGTACCCAACGCAGGCGACCCCGACGCCGACTTCCTGTTCGTCGGTAAGATGGTAGGGTATCAGGACGATCAGGTCGGTCAACCGTACCAGGGGGAGGCGGGGAAGCAGCTCGACGACGCGTTAGACGCAGTCGACCTCACACGGGAAGACATTTTCCTCACGAACCTCACGCGGTGTTATCCGCCGGAGAGCCGCGACCCGAAGACGGACGAGCTCGACCGGTGCGCGGACTACTTCGAACGCGAGCTAAGGATAGTGGAGCCCGAGGTCATCGTTGCGCTCGGTAAGCTGCCAGCCGAGCGGCTGCTGGGGCGGTCCGTCGAGGTGGAGGGGGAGCACGGGGAGGTGTACACCTACAGCTCGCTGACGTACAGCTGCCGGCTTCTGGTTACGTACAACGTCGGTGCTGCGATGTACGACGACTCCGTCCGTGGTGTAATCGCCGACGACCTGAGTAATGTCGTCTGATGTCGCCGTTCGACGGCGTCATCGTCGACGGCATGCGTTCCGTCGTCTGACCCTCAGGCGGGAACCGGCTTCCATCCCGAACATACTATTAAGTCGGAGCGTTTGAGTATGCACAGAGATGTCCGTGAGCCTCTCCGAGAACGAGGAGAAAGCCGTCGACTTCATCGAGAACGCGGATACGGCGTATCAGAGCGAGCTCTGGAAGGAGCTCGACGTGACGAGCCGGACGGGCAGCCGGATAGCTAAGAGGCTCGAGGAGAAAGGCGTCATCGAACGCGAACGCACGACGTACGAGGGTAACAAGACCTACGAGCTCCATATTGCGGGTGAAGCCGACGACGAGGAACCGGAGGAGCCGGAGGCGAGCGCGGAGGAGCTCGAGGAGGACGAACGCCGGGCGTTGAACCTCGTGCGGTCCACCGGCGGCATCTACCAGAGCGAACTGTGGAAGGAGCTCGACGTCAGCAGCCGGCAGGGCAGCCGGATCTCGAAGAAGCTCGCGGACAGCGGCTTCATCGAGCGCGAGCAGGAGGTCCACGAAGGCAACCGCACCTACTACCTCACGCCGCTGGTGGAGCGCCTGGACTACTCGCTATTGGTCGCCGGTAACATGATATCGCCGTTCGTCGGCGAGGAGCAACCCGACCACCTGAGCGGGAGCTTCACCGAGTGGGTTTACGAGCTCGCACACGACCAGGAGGAATGAGCTAGCTGGTGCGAACTATCTGGTGCCGCTTGTTTTCATCCGACAACATCTAGGAGGTCTTCCAGGCCTTCGAGGTCGTATGTAGGCTGTTTCTCCGGCTCGAGGTCGCTGTTGTGGCTGCGTCGGACGAGCGCGCTGTGGACGCCGGCGCGGCTGGCGGCGACGATGTCCTTCTCCCGGTCACCGACGTACAGTGCGGAGGCTGCGTCGATGGTGTCGAGAGTCTGTTTAAGCAGATGCGGCGAGGGTTTCTTCCTCTGTAGGTCTTCGACTTTGGGTCCGCGGGCGCGTACGTCTTCGAACCTGCTGCGGAACCCCAGTCCTTCGACGACGTGTTCGACGGTCGGCTGCTGGTTGTTGCTGACGACTGCGAGCCTGTGGCCATCGAGCCTGTGGACGACGTCTACGTCGGGGTAAGGGTTCTTGCCGCCGTCCTCGAACTCCCGGGTCTGAGCCTCGTTTATCTCTGTCTCCCGCACACGCCAGAACTCCCGTGTGTCGAGGCCGTGTCTGCGGCATAGCTCTTCCACGGTGTCCTGGTCGACGTCAAACATAGCGTCGAAGTCCTCCTCCGTGGCTTCGACGCCGAACTCGTCGAAGGCTCTGTCGATGGCTCGGCGGGCGGCGTCGTAGCTCGTGGGTTCCACAAGCACGCCGTCCATGTCGAAGACCACGGCGTCGTACATACATCTAGATGTAAAGCGTCCTACTGATAAAACCCCGACGGTGGAAACCGAAGATACAAAATCGACGGGCTCGAACCCCTTGTCGCAGGGTCGGTGGTCTAGTTGGCTATGACACCGCCTTCACACGGCGGAGATCCGCGGTTCGAAACCGCGCCGACCCACTTCGTCCGAACTGGAGACGGAGGAGGCATGCTCCACTTCGTTTCGCATGCCTCTGCAGGGCTTCTTCACCCGGCGTCTAGAGCCATGTGACCGGAGGGAGCATGGTTCCTGATGATCGATCTTTCTGAAGGTCGGTTCGAAACCGCGTCGTTCTCAGAACCGCGTAGCGGTTCTGTGAGCCAGTGAATCTCCGATTCACGTGACCCATCCACTTCATCCGAACTTGGGGACGGAGCAGGTGGGTTCGTGGGTTTCCGTGGTTTTCCTGACATGTTCGGCGTTTTCTTCCGGTGTTCACCCGAAGACGTATCTTACTCCGGTGCTTTGGATTCTACAGATGAAATCCGTCGAAGCCATCAAGTCGAGGGAGATCGAGCTACCTCCGGAGCTTTCGAAGGAGGACCTCCGGAAGACCGTCGTCGAGCTCAAGGACGAGCTGTGCGGGCGTCGTATCGCGGAGGAGGTCGTGGTTCCGTACCTGATCGCAAGCCCCGACCACGGGGACGGCGACATCCAGGCGCTCGAGAAGGTGTTGAAGGAGGAGTTCGAAGGCTCCGACCTCTGCGTGGAGACCCGTGCGCCGGAGTGCAGCCGGCTGCGCGGCGGCTGCAGGGGAGAACCCTGAGCGCGGGCTCCGGCTGAAGTTCTACGGCCACATGCCGCGTTCGCTGTAGGCGATGGCGAGGCGTTCGAGGGCGACGGCGTAGGAGGCGTCACGCCAGCTGACGTCTTCGAGCTCGTCTTTCTTCGTGACGACGTCGTCCCAGGAGCTGTTCATCTCCTTCTCCAGCTCCTCCATCACCTTGTCCTTCGGCCACTTCCGTTGGTTGCGGCCGTGCAGCCATTCGAAGTACGACGCGGTGACGCCGCCGGCGTTCGCGAGTATGTCGGGGACGACGTCGACGTCGCGTTCGTAGAGGATGTCGTCGGCTTCCCCCGTCGTGGGTCCGTTCGCGCCTTCGACGACGAGCTCCGCCTGCACGTCGTCGGCGTTGTCCGCCGTCAGGACTCCGCCGATGGCGGCGGGTACGAGCACGTCGACGTCTAGCGTCAATAGCTCCTCGTTCGAGATCGTGTCGGCGCTGTAGCTGGTGACGGCGCCGGGCTCCTCCTCGTACGACGGTATCTCGTGGGTGGGTAGGCCGTCGGGGTCGTAGACTCCGCCTTCTGCGTCGCTGACGGCGACCACCGATGCGCCTGCGTCGTCGAGGTGGCGGGCGGCGTTCGCTCCGACGCTGCCGAAACCCTGGACGGCGACGGTGGCGTCTTCGACTTCTCGGTCGAGGTGTTCGAGCGCCCGCTGCGCGACGATGGACGCCCCCACCCCCGGTGACTCCTCCCGTCCGTGGACGCCGCCGACGTCGGGGGACTTACCGGTGACGATGCCGCGGACGGTCTCGTCCTCGTAGACGCTGTAGGTGTCCATCATCCACGACATCGTCCGAGCACCGGTTCCCATGTCGGGTGCGGGTATGTCGAAGTTGACGCCGATGTACCGGCGGATGCTCTTCGTGAACCTCCGGGTGAGGCGTTCGTGTTCCGCGTCGCTGAGGCCGTGGGGATCGACGGCGACACCGCCTTTCGCACCGCCGAACGGAACGTCCGCGACCGCGCACTTGAACGTCATCCACATGCCGAGCCCCGTGCACTCCTCCTCCGTCACGTGTGAGGAGTACCTGAGTCCGCCCTTGTAGGGGCCGCGGACGTCGTCGTGCTGTACCCGGTATCCCTCCAGCATCTCGACCTCGCCGCTGTCGCGTTTCAACGGCATCGTCACCTTGTGAGAACGCTGCGGATGCTTCAGCCTCTGCAGTATCGTAGGGTCGATGTCGACGAGATCTGCGGCGTGTTCGAGCTGATGCACCGCTCGCTCCCTCGCCGTCTCTGGTTCCGAGGTCATACCCCCTGTACTTCGGCTGCCGATTGGATTAAACCACCGACCGGTAGACGTCACGCTCTCACAGCCGTAGATAGCTTTTTGGAAGCAGTTATGCGGCGCGAACTCCCCTTGACTGGATAAGATGAACGCCCTGGGTTTCGTCGGAAGACATCCACTGTACGCCTCAGCGGCGCTCACCGTGGCGGCGTACGCGCTCGTGATAGGTACTTTCGCCGGCATCTTCACCTACCCCGACATCGGCCGAGGCGCAGTCGACGTGATGGCGCACGCGATAGCTGCGGTGAACAGTCTCGCGTTGCTCTGCATAGTAGCCGGAGTCTACTTCGTGAGAAAGGGGGAGCTGGTGCGGCACAGGAACCTGATGCTTGCTGCGACGGCGTTGATACTCTTGTTCCTCGTCATCTACCTGTTCCGCGTCGGAGGTGGAGGAACCAAGGTGTTCGAAGGCCCCGGCTTCGTCCGCAGCTACGTCTACCTGCCGATGCTCGCCGTCCACCTCGTCTTGTCTATCGCAGCCGTCCCCCTGGTGATATACGCCGTTGTTCTCGGAGTGACGCGTCCGCTGGAGGAGGTCGGCGACACCCTGCATCCACGTGTCGGACAGGTGGCGGCGTTCGCCTGGGCGCTTAGCCTGTTCCTCGGCGTCGTCACGTACTTCATGTTGAACCACCTGTACGAGGCGGAGTTCCAACCGGCAGTCGTCGTACTGCCGCTGTAAGCCGGAAGAAGGTTTTTTAACGCTGGATGCGTCTGAAAACACGAAGGACTCCCTAGATGACGGACGAACCCCGGGTCAGCAGGACGTCGGCGGTCCGCCGACTGGTAGCCGTCTGCATCCGGTTGACTCCGCTTCTGTTCGCCTTCCTCCGCGACCGGAGGAAGTGGCTGTTCTTCGGAGGACGGAGAGAGGTGGACGCAGAAACCCGTCGGAGGCGGGGGAGGTACCTGCACGACGCCTTCGTGGATTTAGGACCGACGTATATCAAACTGGGTCAGGCGCTGTCGACGCGTTCCGACGCCCTGCCGCCGGAGTACACGGACGAGCTGGAGAAGCTTCAGGACAAGGTGCCGCCGGCACCCTGGAGCGACGTCGTACGTATATTTCGGGAGGATGTCGGCGAACCCGCTGACGTATTCGACTACATCGAAAGAGACCCGGTGAACTCCGCGAGCATCGGGCAGGTTTACAGAGCAGAGGTAGACGGCGACGTGCTCGCGGTGAAGGTACGGCGTCCAGACGTAGAGGACGTCGTTGCAGCGGATCTGGCTGCCTTGAGAGTCGTGGAACGCGTCAGCCAGCGGTTCCTCGACGAAGCCGACAGCTACACCCTCACAAGGGTGATCGACCAGTTCGACGACGTCATCCACGAGGAACTGGACTACGGGCTCGAACGCCGGTCGATGGAGGAGATACGCGGGAACTTCAGCGACGATGAAGAAGTCCACATACCACGCGTACAGGAGAAGCTCTCGGGTCCGAGGGTCACAACGATGGAGTACGTCGAAGGCGTGAAGATAACCGACGTACGCAGCTTGGGGGACGTCGAAGTCTCCAACGTAGTGAAGAAGCTCCAGAGGGCGTACGCGGAGATGGTGCTCGAACACGGCGTGTTCCACGCCGACCCCCACCCCGGAAATCTAGCGGTCGCCAGCGACGGCTCCCTCGTTCTCTACGACTTCGGCGCCGTCGGCAGGCTGTCGAAGGAGAACCGCGACAACCTGTTCGAGTTCTACGACGCCCTCCGTGACGAGGACTACGACCGAATGGTCGCTGCGTTCGTAGACATGGGTATGCTGCCGGTCGACGTCGACCGCAATGAGGTCGACCGGATGTTCCAGAGGATGCGGGAGGACCTCAAGGAGGAAGGTATCTCGGGTGAAGCCAGCAACATGGTCACTCTGGTGCAGGAGAACCTCCGCGGGAACCGCGTAACTGCGTCCAGGGAGCTGATGCTGCTGTTCCGCACCGTCGCCACCCTGGAAGCCGTCTGCAACCAGCTAGACGAGAGCTTCGACTTCAGCAGGGAGGCATACGTCTACGTCCTGAGGACGCGTTCCGAGGCGGTGGCTTCGGCGTTCGAGAGGATGCCAGAAGCCGTCGTCGAGCGTATAGACCCCTCAACCGTGGAGTCGCTGAAACGACGCGCGGACGACGTCGCAAGCTACTTCGAAGAGCTAGCTGGGGATATAGCCAGCGCAGACGGATAGACGACCCAGCGTAGTATTCCGTGTACCGTCGAATTCAGCTACGCCAGGGCAACAAGGCGACAGCGGCGACGAAGCCAGCGACCGCGCAGACTACTACTATCGCGAGGTCGAAACCCCATCCACCGGACTCTAACGTCGCAGCTCGGAACCCCCGTGAGAAGTACGTCAGCGGCAGAAGCTCGACGACGGGTGAGACGTACCAGGGAAGCGCCTCGGGTTCGATGAAGGTGTCTCCGAGGAACAGCATCGGGAACCCGACTCCGTTGCTCATCGCGATTGCGCCGTCCTCGCTGCCGGTCACCCGTCCGATTACGACGCCGAGGCCGCAGAAAGCCACGACGGCGAACAACACGAATGCCGCTGCCGCCGGCGAGAACGCCAGCTCGACACCTGCAGCAGCTACCGTTACGGCTACGATGACTGCGGATGCCGCGGCGATTAACGCGAAGTTCACGATGGTGTGCGCGAGAAACCAGTCGGTGCGCGACAGAGGCGTCGTAGCTAGCTTCTCGAACCGCCTGTGGTCGCGGCCCCGCGCCACCGTGCTCGACAGCCTTGAAAGCGGCGTAAGGAGGACGACGAACGCGAGGTAGCCCGGGAGGTAGTGCGTCTGGCTTCGGGCGAACAGGTCGCCCTCCGCCTCCACCACCCAGGCGAACAGCGCGACGAGGATGACGGGGAAGACGAAGGTGAAGAACACGGCGGCGGGTTTACGTGTGAAGGACTTCATCTCCGCCTTCATCTCCGCCGAGACCCTTCGAACTCGGTCTTTCATCCACCCTCACCCCCTGTTGTTAGGTCGTCGTCGCCTTCTGAAGCCTGAGGCCCGATATTGCTATCCGTCGGCTGGCAGTCCTCGCCTGCTAGCTCCATGTAGACGTCCTCGAGGTCGGGGGTGTGCCAGTTGAACTCCTGGACGGTGACGTCGGAGCTCTCCAGCAAATCCAGCACCTTAGACACCGTCTCAAGCGAGACATCCTCGACGATGGCGAGACCGTCTTCATCCCTGACGCTGTATCCCTCCAGAACCCCTGCGACGGCGTCCACAGTTTCTTCGGTTTCTATAGTGAATCTGGAGCCGCCGCCGTGTTCGGCTACCAGCTCGTCGGCTGCACCTTCTTCGACGATGCTGCCCTGGTGCATGAGTCCGACGCGGTCGGATAGCTCGCTGGCTTCCTCCATGTAATGCGTCGTCAGGAAAACAGTGGTGCCCTGGCTGGAGAGTTCCTCGACGACCCGCCAGACTTCGCGACGTCCTGCGGGGTCGATGCCGGTCGTGGGTTCGTCGAGGAACAGGAGGTCGGGGTCGTTTACTATCGACGCCGCGACCAACAAGCGGCGTTTCTGTCCGCCGGAGAGGTCCCGGTATCTCTGCTTATCTGACTCCTTCAGACCGACCTCGTCGAGGACGGCGGACGTCTCACGCACCCGGTCCTCCGGGTAGAGGCCGCTGTAGTACTCCACCAGCTCCCGCGCCGTCAGCCTGTCAGGAGGTGTGAACTGCTGCGGCAGAAGACCAAGTCGGACTCGGTCTACAGCTGAAGGCCGACTATTCAGGACGGATACGTCGCCGGCGGTGGGCTCGGTCGTCCCCGTGAGACACCGGACGAGCGTGGTCTTGCCGGCACCATTTGGGCCGACCAATGCGTAGACCTCGCCCTCATCCACACTGAGGTCGACTCCGTCGACGGCGATCAGTTCGCCGTAACGTTTCCGGAGGCCGCGGGCCTCGACTGCGGCTGCTGGGTTGTCCACTGGTGATGCCGTGGAGGGGGCGGGTCTTCATCGTTGTCATAGGTACGGAGCAGTCACAGAACGGTTTCGAGCTCGATCCCTAGGCTCTGTAGCTGGAGGGTAAGACGTCTTCCGTCAGGCTACGACCGTCTCGAGGATTATCGCTGCTAGCAGCACCCCTAGGTAGGCGTTCGAGGCGTGGAAGGTCTTCATCGCAGCGGCGCGGGTCTGCCGTCGGTGGAGCCTGACTACCATGATGAGGAACACCCCTCCGATGCCGATGGCTGCCGCGGAGTATATCCAGCCGAGCGGAGTCAACGCGGTGAGGCCGGCGGCAGCTACGAAGGTGGCGCCGAGGTAGTAGGTTATGTGTCTGAGGGTGACGGCGTCTCCGTGCACGACGGGTAACATGGGGAAGTCCGCTCGTTCGTAGTCGTCGCGGTAGACGAGTGCGAGGTTGTAGAAATGCGCCGGCGTCCACAGGAATATCAGGAAGCCGAGGGCGAGCGCCGGCAGTCCTATGGATCCGGTGACGGCGCTCCATCCGATTAACGCAGGCAGGGCCCCTACTGCGCCGCCGATAACTATGTTCTGCGTGGTGTTGGGTTTCAAGACTACGGTGTAGACGACGCTGTAGAAGGCGATGGCGACCAGGGTGAGTGCGGCGGCGACGACGTTGACCCAGAGGAGGAACGCCGCCATGGAGGCGGCGGCGAGCAGGACGCCGAAGGCTACGGCGTTCCTGACGGGTACGACGTCGGTGGCGAGAGGTCGGTCGCTCGTCCGCTGCATCTTGCGGTCGCGGTCGCGTTCGATGACTTGGTTGAAGGTGCCGCTGGCTCCGATGGCGAGGCAGCCGCCTGCGAGCGTCGCAGCGGCGACGGCGGCGTCGAGGGAGACGCCTGCGGAGGCTGCCGCCAACCCCATGCCGGCGAGAGCGACGAGGCAGAGCAGCCACATCAACCTGGGTTTCGTCATCGAGACGTAGGCTTCGAGCTTGGAAGGCGGGGAGGCGTCTTCGGGGTTCGGCGCAGTCTTGCTGCCTCGTTCTATCTCGGCGTCGGGGCTTCGGATGGTCCAGGCGAGGGAGTACAGTAGGCTGCCGAATATCGCCGCCGCTAACGCGAGATGCATGACGGGGAGGTAGCCGGGGTAGTCGATGGCCGCCAGAGCGCCGAGCGCGACCTGCATGGGGTAGAGAAACAAGGCTACCGCGACACCTGCGACGACGCGTCGATCTACGTCTGCTTTGAAGACCGTGACTCCGGTGGCGGCGACGAGTAGTCCGGTCACGAGAGCGGCGGCTCTGTGGCTCCACGCCACCAGTAGCTCTGTGTCTCCGAGAGGAGGTAGGTAGCTGCCGTCGCACGCGGGCCAGCCGCCGCATGCCGTGGCGACGTCTCTCACGGACACCGTGGCTCCCACGACTATGAGGACGTAGGTGGCGAGCACGGTGACCGCGAGGAGGTTCGCGAAGTTTCTTTCCTTCATCGTTCGGTAGAGCGTCTGTGGTACCAGCTTGCAGTGGTTGCAACTGTGAGCGAGACTATTATCAAGGTGGCGGTGGCGAGATGCAGGGTGACTATGACCGGGTCGAGTCTACGGGTCACGGTGAGTCCGCCGAGAACCACCTGGAAAGGCATGAAAGCCAGGGCGAAGGTGACGCCCCAGGCGACGGCGCGGGGTTTCTCGCGGCCGAGCCAGCCGCCCGCCGTAGCGGCGAGCATCATGACGCCGAGTATGGCTGCAAGGCCGCGGTGAGCCCATTCCACGAATATCTGCCAGGTGGTGTACGCTTCGGCGTACCCCGGGAACTCGGGGTGTTCGTACATGGCTTCGGGGTCGTCGAACGGTATCCAGACGCCGTAGCACTTCGGCCAGTCGGGGCAGGAGAGCCCTGCACCTATCGCGCTGGTGTAAGACCCCATTATCATGACGACGTATGTGAGTGCCACGGTGACGATGAGGAAGTAGGTGTATGGTATCCGTGCACCTGCTTTCCTCGCGGTTTCGTCTAGCTGGTTACGGAGTCCCATCTCTATAGATGAACGCTGTCGGTCTAATCGCTTAAGCGCTTCTCAATCACCTGATGTTCTCGGTCTCCTGGAAGCGGACGGCCTGCTGTCGCAGGTTTTATGGCTGCGGCTGAAGTCACCTCGAACATGGCTGAAGAACGTAAGTCGGGTCGGGTCACCCGTAGCGCAGGCCGGTTCGGACCCAGATACGGTCGCGTCGGCAGGAAGAGGGTCGCGGACATCGAGGAGCAGATGAACGCCGACCACACCTGTCCGGAATGTGACGAAGACCGTGTGTCGAGGACGGACACGGGTATCTGGGAGTGCTCGCGGTGCGGATACAGGTTCGCCGGCGGAGCCTACGACACCAGCACTCCAGGCGGCGAAGCCGTCCACCGCGCGATCAGGGAAGCGCAGGAGGAGTAGAGCTATGCCGTACAAGTGCGCGCGCTGCAAACGACAGACCGATATAGAGTCCGCTCGCGGAATCAAATGTCCGTACTGTGGACACCGTATCTTCCTGAAGGAGCGCGGCGGCGGCGTGAAACGCGTCGATGTCCGGTAGAGCTTCGGCGACTATAGAGATTTCCGGTAGGGAGGCTCCTGAAATTAGACGATGCGTGGAGCCCGAGGTTCGTGATCTCCAGGAGAGATACGGATGCTCCGTGGAAGTGGACGGCGACAGTCTGTACTTCGAACTACAGGTCGAGGACCTCGTGGGGATGCGTGCGAGCTTGAACACCTGGCTGAGGTTCGTAGAGGTCGCCTCTGACGCCCTGGGTGATGCGGAAGGAAGCTGCGAGACTTCGGAGAACGATCTCTAGCTGGCGCCTTCCTTATCCTGCTCG
Organism: Euryarchaeota archaeon Ods02; assembly: GCA_028751075.1. Classification (GTDB taxonomy): domain Archaea; phylum Halobacteriota; class Halobacteria; order Halobacteriales; family Halorutilaceae; genus JAQZDA01. Next base: position 55,096 of record JAQZDA010000001.1, read on the forward strand.
ATCTCTTCCTCGACCTCCTCCACTACTTCGACGATCTGGTCCTTGATCTCCTGTTTCTTCTGTCGTATGGGTTCGTTGAGACCCGAAACCCGGAGGAGCATCCGTGTCACGCGTAGGAAGATGTAGCCGGCTATGAAGGCGAAGACGCCGACTGCGATCCCTATCCAGATACCGAGTAGCTCCGCTGTCTGCCAGTAGAATCGAGCGGTTGCGAGCATCACTATAGCTGCGAACCACGCGGAGAGCTTGAGATCCCTCTTCTGACTCGCGGTCTCGAACATACAAAGTAGTTCACGGGGTTGCACTATCAAAGTTCCGGCGCACTGCCCCCCGATAACTCCGGTGTCTGAGACGAAAGCCTACGTCCATTCCTGACACGGTCTCCTCCCCGGTTGTGATACCACAACCCATTTCAGCCAGCCCGGAGAAGTTAGAGTGATGAGCGCAGAACTACCGCCGGAAGCCCAGGAGAAGCTCCAGAAGCTTCAGGAGCTACAGGAGCAGATGAGCCAGATATCCGTGCAGAAACAGCAGAGCGAGGAACAGCTACGGGAGACCGAACGCGCCCTCGAGGCCCTCGACGACGCAGACGACGACGCCGACGTCTACCGATCCGCTGGAGGAGTGATGGTGGAGTCGACGAGGGACGAGACGGTTGAGGAGCTAGAGGAGCAGAAGGACACCCTCGAAGTACGTGTGGAGTCCCTGCAGGGCCGTGAGGAGAAGGCGCAGCAGCAGTTCGAGGAGCTCCGCGAGGAGGTCCAGCAGATGATGGGCGGACTCGGAGGCGGTGGACTCGGCGGTGGAGGCGGGCCCGGCGGACCCGCACAGTAGTTCGACGTAAGCAGCCGAGCTATCTCGGGTTTCTCATCCTATCCAGGCGTTCGAGAACGACTCGAAGAAGTCCTCCGAGGTGTCGACCAGGACGTGTTCACCCTGGTTCTTCTCCGCCGCCGCTGCGACGTCGTCGACGTGACCACGCAGCCTCTCCAGGTAGATCCGCCTTCTCCTCGGAGTCATGTACGTCCGATACTCGGCGTCGGATTCGACGGCTGAGAACACCGTGTCACCGGTCGCCGGAAGCTCTAGCTCGTAAGGCGTCAACGGCTGGACGAAGACGAAGTAGCTGTCACCCAGTGCCTTCGCCGCTAGCTCGACGTCGAGTCGGTCTGATATCACGGTGGCGGCGTCGCCTGCTCTGTCGCGCATCGACCGCACGGGGGCGACGAAGTCGCTTACGACTACGACCAGTGACTTCGACTCGATGCCGGAGGCGTACTCCGCGATTGCTCCGCCGACGTCCGCCCTGCCTTCGGGTTCCACGCTGTTGAGCTCGTCTATCAACCTGAGGACTTCACCTCGGTTGGAGACCCGTCTGTCGAGCTTCTCTATGGTGTCACGGAAGACGCTGTACCGGAAGTCGTTGTTCTCCGCAGCCGACAGGTAGGCGTAACCGAGCCCGATCTTGGCGCCGACCTCGAACTTCGACGGGTCGCCGTACCTCATAGACCGCGAGGCATCCAGCAAGACGTGGACGGTGAGGTTGCGTTCCTCCTCGAACTCCTTCACGTAGTAGTCGTCGGTGCGTGCGTAGAGGTTCCAGTCTATACGACGGGTGTCGTCGCCTGGACTGTACCTCCGGTGGTCGCTGAAGATCAGGCCGTCACCGGTGTATCCGGCTTCCTGTTCGCCGCGTAACATCGAGCTGACGTTGCGCTTCAGCTCGAACTCGTACGCCTCTAGCTCCTGCAGGAAACCTGACTCTATCATATGAGGTCTCGGATGGCGTCGTCGGCTGTGACGCCCTCGCGCTCCGCCTGGAAGTCCACGATCACGCGGTGACGCATCACCGGTACAGCCATCTTCTCCACCGCGCTCTCGCTGACGTAGTTGTTGCCGCGCATGAACGACAGCGCCTTCGCCGCGAGAACCAGGGACAGGGAGGCGCGTGGGCTGGCGCCGAACTCGAGGTCCTCCGCTTCACGGGTTCTCTCCACCAGACGGATGGCTTCCGCGCGGACGTCGTCCGCGACGGGTATCCCTCGGACGTACTCCTGTATCTCCTGCAGCTCCTCAGCCGACAGTACGGTGTCGAGCTCTATATCCCTCTCCTTCTCCGAGGTGTATCTGTCGACGATGAGGTCCTCCTCCTCGAACGACGGGTAGTCGAAGGTTATCTTCATCATGAACCGGTCGCTCTGAGCCTCCGGCAGCGGGTAGGTTCCCTCCTGATCTATGGGGTTCTGCGTCGCCAGCAGGAAGAACGGCTCCGGAAGCATGTGAGTCTCTCCGCCCGCGGTCACCTGTCGTTCCTCCATCGCCTCCAGATACGCGGCCTGGGTCTTCGGAGTCGCACGGTTTATCTCGTCGGCGAGCATCACGTTCGCGAACACCGGCCCTGGTTCGAAGACGAACTCCTTCCCGTCCTCGTGCTCCCTGATAACCTCGGTGCCGGTGACGTCGCTGGGCATCAGGTCGGGTGTGCTCTGGATCCGGCTGAACGACATGTCGGTGACGTCGGCGACGGTTCGCACCATCATGGTCTTCGCGAGCCCCGGGTTACCCTCGAGCAACGCGTTTCCGTCGCATAACAGGCATACGAGGAGCTGACGCAGCGTCCCACGCTGGCCGACTATCTTCTTCCCGACCTCATCCTCTACACGTTTGACGCGTTCCTGTAGCTCAGGTAGCTCCTCCGAACCCATGTCTCTATCCACCCTCCCTCACGCTATGAAAGTACTCCTTCACGACACGTCTGTCCTCGGGCGACAGAGCCGCGGCGTCCTCCTTGTATATGTCGACGGCGGCGACTGCATCTACTTCGAAGTCCTCGAACGACGCGTCGTAGTACTCCCCAGCACTGCCGCCGCCGTCACCCGGTGCCGGTGCTCCACCACCCCGGAGATCGAGCAACAGCTCGTCCTCACCCTCCGTCATCTCCCCGCCTTCACCTAGAAGGTGGTCGCCTGACTCCGGCCCCGTGTACCGGTCCTCAGCGTCCTCGGCGAGGCCGAAGTCGTCGTCCACAGGTTCACCCCAAAGCGTCCGCTCCCCCAGGTCCACTGGACCAGGTACCCCCGTGCCACCCGCCATCAACACTGCTCCGACCCCTAGCACGAGAGCGAGGGAGACGGTCAGGCGACGACCGTGGACGAAGCCCTGGCTGGATGTCTCCTGCAGGTCCTCGAGCACCTCCCGGTAGAGAGCCTCTGCCGCCGCCGAGCTCTCGCCTTCTCGTGCGGCGTCTCTCGCCGTCCGAAGCTTCTCCCGTACGCCGGGGTTTATCTCCTCGAAGTACTCCAGGGTCCTGCGTCGGTAAACGAGGTAGCTGTCGGCGAAGAAGAAGGTGACTGCTGCGGCGGAAGCAGCTGGGTAGACTACGCTGTACCCCAGGATCTCTGCTTCTACTCCAGTTAGCCGAAGCGTGGCGAGGGCGAGGAAGAAAACGACGGCGGATTCGACGAAGGCGTGTAGTACCGCTGCCTTCAATCCCTCTCGCCTTATCTGCTTTACAGCGGCCTCGACCTCTTCCCTTACCATGTTTATCTATGCTCCGACGGGCTTGCGACGCTTCTTGGATCACAGTCCTCCGCATCTTCACAGCTGCCGTAGAGGCTTTCGTAGTCGTTCCAGAGATCTTCATACTGCATCTCTAGATCCTGCTTCTCCGCTTCGAGCTCCTCGATGTCCTCGTTGAGGGAGTCGATGTCGCGCTCCAGCGACATGACCTCCCTCTCGTGGTCTTCCTCCATCTCCTCGATATCACCTTCGAGACCCTCTACCTCTCGCTCGAGGTCCTCGATATCAGATTCACGTCTCTCTACCTCGCTCTCGAGGCTGCGTTTCATGCGTTCTACCTCCGATAGCTCCTGCGCCAACCGGTCGATGTCGTCGGCGTCGGTCTCGAGGTCGTCGATGGTCTGTCGTGCGTCGACGAGCTCCTGCTCGGTCTCGTGTAGCTCCTCCTGGGTCTGCTCTAGCTCGTCCTGAACTTCGGCCACGGCTTCGTCGCGTTCGCTCACCTGTTCGTAGTAGAAAGCGGTGGCACCCGCCGTACCTATCATCGCCACCGCGACGAGAGCCGCCATGTAGACGTTGATGGTGCTGCCGACGTAGGAGGTCACTAAGCCACCTCGCTAACCGTGTAGTTCACTGTATACATTACTCCATCCACCTGTAAATCCGTTGTGGCAGCAGTTCAGCCAGTCGGTAGCCGTAGACCTCCTCCAGACGACGGAGACAGACCTCCGTGAGATACAGTCCGAGAGCGAGGAACAGGAACAGCCAGTCGCGGTTCTGCCGCGTGGTACGGGTCACGGGCTCACGTGTGGAGACGTCCTCCGCTATCGCTTCGGCTTCGTCGACGGGGTACACGCCTCCACCGGTTACGGATGCAGCGCTCTCCAGCCTCGGGGACACCCCGAATCCACCGAGCTCACGTGGGTAGTTGACGGCGTACTCGACGTCACCCACGGACCGCCAGCCGGTCTCCGCCGGCGTCACCGTGGCTTCGAAGGTTGCGTGGTCCACCTGTCTGAAGCTCTGGTTGGCGGCGACGGGCCGCGTCACTCCCCTGTACCTCAGCGTGGTCGGTTCGCCGACGTGGGTGTCCCCGGCTTCGTAGACGTCCACCAGGGTCCTACGTGGGTCTCCGGCGGCCCAGGAGGCGCTGCGGGTTGCCAGGGCTCTATCGGGTTCCTGCAGCAGGCCGTCGAGGACGCCGTCGCCACGGTGACCTGTCACGCTGACGACGCGGCCGTCTCCGTACCTCCAAGCCGACACCGCAGGTAGTCCATCCTGCGACACCGCCAGGAGGTCTGCGGTGCCGCGCGCTGCGACGGGATGGGTCGTCGACACCGTGTTCGTCGTCTCTACGCCTCGTGTGATGAAGTGGTCTCTGTCCATCACAGTAATGGAGTCTAACTCCTCACGCTCGCCTTCCTCGTCGAACAATACCGAGAGTCGGTCGACGTCGGTGGCCGGGAAGTAGCTACCTCCGGAGGCGCTCGCGACCTCCCTCATGAAGACGTGGTCGGGTTCGCCGACGCCGACGCCGACGACCCTGATGCCGTCTTCACCCATCTCCCCTGCGAGATCTATCGCGGGCTGCCGTAGATGAGGCCAGACCTCGCCGTCGGATATCAAGATCACGTTGCCGCCTCCGTCTAACATGTCTCTCGCACCCCTCAGACCTATGGCTACGTCGGTGCCCCCTCCGGACGCCTCGACCCGGTTGATGGTGTCCTGGACCTCCTGTCGTTCGTCCTCCAGCGGACGGAGCCCGCTTATCTCGTAGACCGCGTGGTCGAACGCCATCACGCCGACGTTGTGTTCGTCGCTCATGCTGTCGACCGCTGACGCCGCAAGACCCCTGTTCATCTGGATCTCGTCCTCCACGCTGCCGCTTACGTCTATCAACACCACCACGTCGGTGTCGTAGTCGACGCCTCCCTCGCGGACGGGGAGCATCGTCCCCAGCAGGCTCTCCTCGTACCCACCTCTTTCGTAGGCGTCGGGACCTCCGGCGACGACGAGGCCGTTCCCGTCGAGCACGTGCTCCTGAAGCGCGGCCAGGTCTCCCGCGTCTTCCGCGGCTACGTTCTGCATCACCACAGCCTGGTACTGCGAGAGGTCGGAGGGTACTTCGTCGGCGTACTCCACCTGATAGAGGTCATCGAGAAGCTGTGAGTACGGGTAGACCGCTGGGGCGACGTACAGTAACCGCGGGGGTTCGACGACGTCTACGGACTTCCGGTATACGTCGTTCTCGGTGAAGACGTCGTCGACGTCCGCTGTGGCAGTTATCCTGTGGCTGCCTTCCCCTGTGAACCTATGCTGGAGCTCGTGTACTTCGCCGCGCTCTAGCTCCGTCGAGGTTACGTGTTCTCCGTCTACCTCGACGTCTACGGCCGCCTCCGTGAACTCGACTCCGTCGACGGACACCCTGTACGTGGCTGCTGCACCGTCGCCGACGACTCCGGGTCCGTCGACCTCTACGTAGGCCGCCGGCCGGGTGGGCTGTAGCTCTACGGCATGTAACCGGGCGTTCAAAGATGACGCTGCACGCGCCGCCTCAGGTATCCCGGTTCCGTGGGTGACTCTGCCGTCGCTGTAGAGAAGTAGCTCTCCGTCTCGTTCGACGTGCGAGAGTACCGCGTCACCTAACGGTGACTCGTTGCCCGCGGCTACCGGCGTCGTGGTGACCTCGACGCCTGCTGCCTCCAGCCCCTCAACCAGCTCCTCCGGACCGTGTTCGTAGACGTCCATGCTGCTGCTCTCGTCGATCAGAACGTGTACATGTTCACCCGTTTCGACCGTGTCGGGGGCTACGACGTATGGTCCGGCGACCGCCACCGCTATCAGTGATATCACGGTGAGGCGAGTGGTGTAGAGGGCGAGACGACGGTGTGACGTCATCTCCGCCTCCGACGTCCGGTACATGAGAACGTACAGTCCGGCGGCGGCTAAGGGTACGAGCAACAGCGCCTCCGTTCGGGTGAACGCCACGTCTACGACCACTGTATCTCACCTACTCCTCGTTGTCTAAGGCGGCCGAAAGACCCCGGGTGACGACGGCCTAAGGCGTTCACAGGTCCCCCCTGTACCGCAGGTAAAGCAGCTCCGTAACCACGAAGGCGAGCGCGAACACCGCTATCCACGGCGTCAGATCCAGCGGAACCGTGGCGTCCTGGCTTCTCTCGGCCGCCTCCCCACCCGATGTCTCGTCGACGGGGTCCGCTGAGACGTCGGACTCCCTGATGCTCTGGAGGTTCGCGCTGTAAAGGCCGTCAGAGGTGCGGTAGAATCCCTGTACCTCCATCGAGGTGGGGCTCGTTCGTTCGCCGTCGGGTGCTTCAACTGTGGCGTCGCCTACGTCGAGGGTTTCGCCGGTCTCTCTGTTGGCGTCCTGCAGTGTCGCCCTGTCTTCCGCGTGGTGTACGAGGTCACGCCAGAACAGCGGGTAGCTGTGGCTGGCGTCGAAGTCCGATGCATCGGTCATGTACCCGAGGTAGATGCTGCGTCCATCACCCACTGTTTCCTCCGCTAGCAGCGGATGACCCCCCGAGGATACCACGGTGGAGTTGTCGGCGTGCCCATGCAGTATCTCCGTTGGCCGCGGGAGGCTGTAGCCGTCGGCCACAGGGTGTTCACTTTCCTGCTCCACCGTCCCCCCGTCAGTCGGCGAGCCCGGTTCTACGCTGGCTAGGTCAAGGAACTCCTCGCCGTACAGCTGTAGGTCGTCCTGCGCGGTGAAGACCACTCCACCACCGGCTTCCGCGACCTCGCGGGCGTCTCTTGCGTTCCGGCTTACGAGCCGGTCCACCTGTACGTCGTGGAAGACCACGACATCGTAGTCGTCAGCGGTGAACGAGGATGCGGGCGGTGACTGCACTGTGACGTCGATGGACTCCGTTGACCGTAACGCGGCTTCCACGCTTCCGCCGTCGCTGGTGACGAGCAAGACGTCGAGCGCTCCCTCTGGATGCCGTGCGAGGTATACGACGTCGTCGGTGGTGAAGTCGTCGCCGGGCACCAGCTCTGCGGTGGCTCCACCCGGAGGTATCTCGGCGGAGACTGTCTCACGGCTCTCGGGATCTACGGTGACGTCGACGGTCGTGTTCTCGACCTCCACGGTTCTGTCGACGGTGGTTTCTCCGTAGTTGTGAACCGTCAGCTCCGCGCTGTTCCCCGTTATCGTGACGTCTACGAAGCCCACGTTGTCGCCCCCTCCATCGCTGTACTGGTCGAGCACCACCGGTGTTCCGGTGGCACGCATCTGTTCCACGGGGTACCGCCAGTCGGTGAAGTCGGTGAAGTCGCTGTATACTAGCACTCTCGTGTCCTCGCCTGCGAGCGCGTTAGCCTGGCTGAGGGCGGAACGCAGGCTGGACTCCGCGTCCGTCACGCTGATGTCCTCGAGGGCTGCACTGGCTTCGGCGCTGCCTCCGTTCCGGAGCTCGACGGAGGCGGATGCGCCCGCTACTACGACTGTGGTGTCGTCGGTGACCTCCTGCTGCGCCGCCGCTACCGCTTGCTGGAAACGGGTTTCGCCGTCGCCGGTCGCCATGCTAGCGCCTGCGTCGACGACGAGAACGGTGCTACCTCCGTGTTCTGCACCGCCGACAGATAGATACGGTGAGGCTAGGGCAAGCGATAGCAAGGCGAGCACGGTGATCTGAAGTACAAGAAGTCGGTTTCGTTTCAGCCGGTCTACGACGGGGTTGGATCCGCCCTCTTCCTCCGGAGTCGGCAGGAAACCCATCGTCGGTATCTCTACCTCCCGTGGGTCGGGTCTGAAGATGTAGAGCAGTACAAGCGGTACTATCGACAGCAAAGCGAGGAGGCCGACAGGGTTGAGGAACAGACTGCTTACCATCCAGTTTCCATCCAGGGTTCCGTAGTCCGGCCGCGGGTTTAAGAGTTCACCCCTGGTTCCGATGGCTTTAACTCCCTCGTAGTCAAGTGGAAGCTAAGATGCCGGCAGACGACGACATCACCCGTCTCATCGGACGTGACGTCTACTCGAACAACGGGGTGTTCGTCGGTCACGTGGAGGACGTCCGTCTCGACACCGACGAAAGACGTATCTCGGGCCTCGCTCTCGGCAACGCGAACAAGGAGCTGTTCGACCAGGAGGACGGCAAGGGAGTGATCATCCCGTACAGGTGGGTTAGCGCGGTGGGAGACATAGTGATAATCAAGGACGTCATCGAGAGGCTACGTGCGCGGACGGAGGAAGCCGAGGAAGCAGTCTGATCTATCTCTATATACCACCAGCTATGTTCCAGGTACCTGCTTGATTAGCGTGGACCTGAACCGTCACTCTTCGCCGTCCCCGTCATCCACGTTCAGCTCCCTCAGGACCTTCGTCTTCACCGTCTCGTCGACCAGCTCCCTGAGTATCTCGCGGTCCTCCTCCTCTTCGTCGACGCCTCCGAACAGGCCGAGGGAAACGGTGGCGTGGGCTTCGTCGGTGTGGCCGACTACCTCGGCTTCCTCGAACGCCTGCTTGAGTACTCGTTCCATGTTGACTCGGACGTCGTTCGAATGGGCGGCGACGTGGATACGGTCGTCGACTACGCCGAAGACGACGGCGGTGGAGATGGCTTCGAGTCCCAGCAGGGTGTCGGCGGCTCTACCGAGGGTGTCGGCGTCGTTGATGAAGCCGACGTTGCTGACGAGGAAGCTGCTGTGTACTTCGCGGTTGATGATGCTCTGGGCTAAGACGTCGAACTCCTCCGGCGACATCGACGTCGACTCCAGCTCCTCCAGCAGGTCGTGGTCCGCCAGGGGATACAGGTAGGCGGCGGCGCGGAGGTCGCCGGGTGTTGCGTTCCGGCGGAAGTACCTGGTCTTGGTCCGGATGCCGTGTAGCAACCCCGTGAGTATCCGTCTGTTTCCGCCTGTGTCGACGTCGACCTCCTGTAGATACCGCGTCATAGTGGTGGAGTTGCTGCCTGTGTTAGCGCCGACGTCGGTGTAGTCGGCGTCGACCTCTCCGCCGACGCCTTCGTGGTGTATCCAGGCGGAGGCGTCGAACGGGGGTCGTTCCTCCTGTTCGACCCTTCCGATGGCGACCACGCTGTCGTAGTCGTCGAGGTCGTCCTCGGTTACGTCCAAGACCTCGACCTCGAGGAGGTTGGCGAAGGTCTCGCCGCGGCGGTGTCTGTGGTCGCCGTGGTAGACGACGTCGGCGTCTACGTCGAACTCCTCGGCGATGGCCTGGACGGCGGCGGCCGCCGCGATGCTGTCGGGTTCGAAGCTACGGTAGACGACGACGGCCGCGTCATCTCCTGCTGTTAGGATGTCGACGAGCTGTCGGGCTCGGTGTTCGAGCTCTCCGGTGTCGATGGCGCGGATGGCGCTCTCAGCGATAACCTGCGGTGGGTTGATGACGTAGTCGGCGCCGGCTTCCTCTAGCTGCTCGTGGCTTACGGGGTCGGTGGCGCGTACGATGACGTACTGGTCGGGGTTCTCCTCCTTAAGGTTCCTGAGCGCTTCCTCGTTGTCGTCGACGAAGCTCGTGAGCACCAGCGCGACCGGGGTGTCGTTGATCTCGTCCGCGACCTCGGGGTCGGTGATGTCGCGGTGGATGGCGTTTAGGTCCTGATCCCTGAGGGCTTCGACGCGGCTCTCGTCCTTGTCGTAGATCACCAGGCGTTTACCCTGCTCCATCAGCCTCGTGGCTACGACGTGTCCGACGCTTCCGCATCCGAGTATCGCGTACTCCGGCGGAGGGTCGCCTCCGTCCGAGAGACGTGGCTTCATACCTCTAGCGTAAGCAGGTGGTAACTTAGAAGTTGCCTAAAGCATGCGACCGCGAGAGAACACGGGCTGCAGACGTTCTATACCTCGTTCATTAGATCTCCTCTACCGCTCCTCTAGCTCCCTCCAGACGTGTGCCCCGCGTTGCAGGGTGCTGGCGACGCCGGCGACGGCGGTCAACGCGAGCGCGGCCTCGAAGGGCGACATCTCCACAGAGCCCGCGGAGACCTCTAGAGCCTCCAGCGCTGCGGCGGCGACGACGATGGCGAAGACGTCGGCGCGGGTGAGGACGCCGCGGTAGACGCGGCCGACGCCGACCGCCTGCGCCTGCGTACCCATGTACGCCGTCAGGAGGACGGCGGTGACGCTGAAGAACCCCAGCAGCCAGTTCCCAGTGGCGGCGGTGACTCCCACCAGCAGGACGGCGTCGGCGAACCTGTCGAACGAGTGGTCGAGGAGGTCGCCTCGGGCGTCCGCGGTCCCCGACAGTCTCGCTAGCTCTCCGTCGAGGAGGTCGAACAACCCGGCGAACACCAGGACGGCTGCTCCTGTAGCATACGCAGTGGTTCCGCCGACCGTGAACGCGAGGGCGACGGCTGCGACCGCCGCTAGAGATACCGCCGTCAGCTGGTTCGCCGTCACCCCTAACCGGTGCAGCGTCTCGGCGACCGCCTCCAGATGTCGGTAGACCCCGTCGGCTAACCTGTCCCTGTACGTCAAGACAGAGGAGAAGGGTTACTGGAAGCCTATGTAGCTGTCTCTCCGTCCCTGCTGAACCTTCGCACGTCCGCCCTTGAACTCCTCTTCGACGTTGTCGTAGTACTCCTTGATGTCGTCGGTGATGGTGGGTCGGACCTTCTCTAGGGCTTCGCGGAAGTGCCGCATAGTCACCTCTTCGGCGTCGTCGTCCTCCCTGAGCGCTATCAACGCTGCTTCGCGGGCGATGGTCTCAAGGTCGCTGCCGACGTAGCCCTCGGTTATCTCCGCTATCTCCTCGAGCACGACGTCTTCGTCGAGCGGCATATCCCGGGTGTGGATGTCGAGTATCTCCTCTCTGCCGTCGCGGTCGGGTGCGCCGAGCATCACGAGGCGGTCGAACCTGCCGCTTCTGAGAAGTGCGGGGTCTATCATGTCGGGTCGGTTGGTGGCGCCGACCACCATGACGTCCTCTAGCTCCTCGAGTCCGTCGAGCTCGGTAAGCATCTGGTTGACGACTCGTTCGCTGACGCGGCTGTCGCTGGCGCTCGAACGACTGGGTGCGAGGCTGTCGAGCTCGTCGAAGAACACGACGCAGGGTGCGACCTGACGGGCTTTCCGGAACGTCTGCCGGATAGCTTTCTCGGATTCTCCAACCCATTTCGACAGAAGCTGGGGTCCGCGTATGCTGATGAAGTTCGCCCCGGTCTCGTTGGCGACGGCCTTCGCCATCAACGTCTTACCCGTGCCAGGCGGCCCGTACAGCAGCACGCCTTTCGGGCTGTCGATACCCATGCGTTCGAACTTCTCCGGCGACACGAGCGGCCATTCGATGGCTTCCTCGACCTCGCGGCGTTCGCTGTTGAGGCCGCCGACCTGATCCCACGTTATCTGCGGTAGCTCGACGAGCACCTCCAGCATAGCGCTGGGTTCGACCTCACGTAACGCGCCCTTGAAGTCGTCGGCGTTGACGACCATCCGGTCTATCATCTCCGGAGGTACGTCGTCGCTGTCGAGGTCTATCTCCGGCAGGTACCGTCGGAGCGCCTTCATCGCGCCTTCCTTCGAGAGAGAGGCGATGTCGGCTCCGACGAAGCCGTGTGTCTCGTTAGCGAGGCGTTCTATGTCGACGTCGTCCGCCAACGGCATCCCGCGGGTGTGTATGTTGAATATCTCCTGCCGGTCCTCGACGTCGGGTACACCTATCTCTATCTCGCGGTCGAAACGTCCGGGGCGGCGGAGCGCGGGGTCGACGCTGTCGACGCGGTTGGTGGCGGCGACGACTATCACCTGTCCGCGTTCCTCGAGGCCGTCCATCATCGTCAAGAGCTGGGCGACGACGCGGCGTTCGACCTCGCCGGTAACCTCCTCGCGTTTCGGCGCGATGGAGTCGAGCTCGTCGATGAAGATTATCGACGGGGATTCCTCTCGGGCTTCGTCGAATATGTCCCTGAGCTGTTGTTCGCTCTCGCCGTAGTACTTGCTGATAATCTCGGGTCCGGCGATGCTGAAGAACTCCGCACCTGTCTCGTTGGCGACGGCCTTCGCCATCAACGTCTTACCCGTGCCGGGGGGTCCGTGCAGGAGGACGCCTCGTGGGGGTTCGATGCCGAGGCGCTGGAAGATCTGCGGGTGCTTCATCGGCAGCTCCACCATCTCCCGGACGCGCTGTATCTCCTCCTCCAATCCCCCTATGTCCTCGTAGGTGACGCCGCTTGTGTGGCTCTCGACGCCGTGCGCGGGTTTCTCCCGTAGAACGACCTCGGTCTCCTCGGTGACCATGACGGTGCCCTGGGGGTCGGTGTCGACCGCGATGAGCGGTATCGCCTGACCGGGGGACCGCATGAACGGGTGGTTGGTGCTGCTCATCACGGGGACGACGTCGCCTTCGACGACCGGTCGTTTGAGCACCTGGCGTTTCACCATTCCGGATGCGTCGCTTCCGAACTGGACGTTCGCGCCTTCCGGCGGCGCTAACACGACCTTGTCGGCGTCTTCGGTCTCGCTCTTCCTTACGGTGACGCGTTCTCCGATGGATACGTCGGCGTTCTGCCGGGTGAAGCCGTCGATGCGGATGGTGTCTTCGTTCCAGTCCTTGCGGTCGGCGCGCCAGACCTTCGCCGCGGTCGTGTCCGCGCCCTCTATCTCTATGATGTCGCCGGGGCTGAGCTTGAGATGGAGCAAAGTGTCGGGGTCGAGTCGGGCTATACCCCTGCCGCTGTCGTTGGGGTACGCCTTCGCAACCTCGAGATCGACTTCGTTCATGATGCTAGTGCAGGGAGTTAGGGCGTCCCAGGTTAATACGTTTACGTATGACCTCCGGCTTACCGCCTCGCAGTGCGGTATTTTTCGTGATGTCCGAGGTCAGAATGGACGTTCGTTCGGAAACTCTGGCGTCGTCGGAGCTTCAGTCGGTGGAGACGGCTGCCTCTCCACCCGTGGCTTCCGGCTCCTCGGCGTCGTCTCCAACTTCGACGTTTTCTTCCCCCGTGTCTCCACGTATGCTCCCCCCTCCCCCCATGTAGCCGCCGGCGACTCCGAGCACGAGAGCCCATACGGAAGCTCCTCCGACGATGTAGTAGACGTAGACGGGGTCGCCGCCTATCGGGCTCTCCGTAGGTGCGGACGGTGGGACGCCGAAGAACACCGCGAAGGTCGGTATGACGAAAGCCACCACCATCACCAACGACGCCTTCACACCCCCACGGACGCCTCCGTCCTGCAGGTTCGCCGCCACCATACCCCCGATCAACGGGGCGACGAAATGCACCGCCGGCAACGGTAGAAGCGCGACGGTGACGGCGGCTCCCAGTACGCCGTTCACGAGCGTACGTCCCTCGAGCTTCTCTCTCATCACCGGAGACGGTGGAGCGCGAGCGTTTAACTCCACGGATATACTCCAGCTCCTGAGCCGAAAAGATGGGGAGAACGGTAGAACCCGAGGCTTCTTTCAGTCTTCGGCGAGCGCTTTCTCGACGGCTTCGTCGAACGCAGTGAGTCTACCTCCACCAGCTCCAGGATGCGGTCGTCGGTGACCACCACTGGTTCCTTGAGGCCGTGTTTGAGGCCGTGTACTAGAGGGTGTGCTACGTTTCGCGGGACGGAGGTTACGAGGTCCAGCCAGTATACCGAGAGCTTCAGCGACAACACGGCCACCGGAAGTATCAACGGCTTCCGTCCCACTGCTTTCTCCGCCGTCCGGACGAGTATCTTCTGGTAGGATAGTACTCGGATCCACCTATCTCGAAGGTGTCGTCTCTCGTAGCGTGTTCGTCGAGCACCCCCCCCCTCCATCCGACGCTGCCTCGGCGAAGTTACCTGCAGCTCTACGGTCAGCTTACGCGAAGTCGCCTCCGGACTCCATCGAATGGACGAGGTAGTAGACGGCGTCGACGTCGTCGAACACTCCGTCGAGGCTGTCGAGGTCGAGGAGGACGGCCTCCACCACCGACACATCCTCCGGACCGTCGTATCCCTCTGCATCCCTCGTCAAAGCGATGACGTCGTGCCTCATGGAGACGAGAGCCGGAGTCAGTTGGCTTCCTACGAAACCCGACGCACCCGTGACGAGCACCCTCATCGGAGCTACGTTGGTTCGCATAGGCCAACATCTTTTCGCCGGTCGAGCCGGTGACCTCCGTCACCTGGGGGATATCCACGGGCAAACTTGATGGTAAGACAGGTGTTAGGGTTACCCGTGTGGAAACCAGGCATCGGGTTGCTCGAGATACTGGACAACGTAGACCCCCTGAAGACCCCTATCGCAGCGAGCGTGTTCTCCCTCGGAGTCGAGAAGTACATCCACGAACACACACCAGAGGATTTCCCCCGCGCGAGCACCCGAGGGCACTTCGACGTATGCCGGTTACGTAAGACGCCGGTGGTGCCCGACGGAACGGTAGGGAGCGCTCTCGGTCTGTCGAAGGCAGACTACATCGAGGAGGGACACACGGAGTTCGACTATGACGTACTCGAGGAGGTTCCGGGGTTCTCGGGTGAAGGGTCGCCGGAGGAGCTGCTGGTGTTCGTACACGGCTGGCTGGCCTGCAGGAAATCCGGCCTCGGACGTATGTCGTTGATGCGCCACGGTCTCGAGAGCAACGGATACCCACACCCGGTGGTGGGGTTCACCTGGGACAGCCGGCAGCCCGCCGCGGAGTGGCGGACGGGTAAGACTCTAGCGCGGTGGAACGGCCCGAAGCTCGCGGCGTTCGTCGCCGACCTCGTCGACCGTAACCCAGGAGTCCGCGTCAGACTTCTGTCCAACAGCCTCGGCGACCGCGTCCTGTTCTCCGCGCTGAAGGCGCTGGAGGATCGAGGGGATACGCCGCCTCTGGAGTCCGCTACCGTGCTCGGAGGCAGCGTCGACCGCAGCGAGGTAGCACGGGGCGGAAGGTACGCGTCCGCCGTAGAGAGCCAGGTGGAGACGCTGTACAACTACTGGACGCCGTACGACGACACCGTCGGAAGCTATCTACCGCTGGTGGACCCCGGGCAGGCACTGGGTACCGGCGGCCCGGAAGACGCACCCGGTAACTTCGTCGACCGTGGAGTGCTGTACGTCCCCGATCACTTCTCCATGTACCTTCCCGGACGGGGGTGCGTGCACGACGTGGTCGACGACTTCGAGGTAGAAC
Organism: Euryarchaeota archaeon Ods02; assembly: GCA_028751075.1. Classification (GTDB taxonomy): domain Archaea; phylum Halobacteriota; class Halobacteria; order Halobacteriales; family Halorutilaceae; genus JAQZDA01. The sequence goes on from JAQZDA010000001.1 coordinate 70,695, forward strand.
CAGCGCAGGAGGCGCCGGAGGTGTCGGAGGAGTTCGAGGTGTTCGACGACGTCGGCAAGATACCTATCTCGGAAGCAGACGGAAGTCCAGAATAACCGGCTACATTAGTGAACGTATGAACAGCAGGATAACCGACTACAGTAGCTCTGCCGCGAGAAAGGAGCAAGTACGTTTCACCACACCAGTAGGTTTAATTCAGCAGCCCGCGTCTCCTCCAGAGAGCATGATGAAGAGAACTGTATTACTGGTCGTACTAGTGGTCTCGGCGGCTGCAGTAGCTGGCTGCATCGACGGCGGAGACGACGGAGAACCAGGTGACGACGTAGACGACGAAGCCGCTAACGGCTTCGCCGACGACCTGCAGGGAGACGAGGAGTTCGACGACATAGACCGACAGACCGCGGAGCAGATGGCGCGTTGTGAGCGCGGTACCTCACATACCTACGACTACCCCGACCATCAGACCGGTGAGCTGGAGTCCACTACCGTGACCGTCGAAGGCACTGAGACACATGACGGCGTTCAGTTCTGCAAGTTCAGAGCGGAGAGCACGGAGTTCGGCGATGACTTCGAAGGCGTCGACGCGCTAGAGGGCAGGACCCTAGACAGGGTAGAGTGGTGGGTCGCGATGGAGGACCTCGACCCACACACCGAGAGACTGGACCAGGGTAACGCCATGATGCGGATGTACGACACCAACGGCAACATCATGGTCAGCTGGGAGTTCCGCGACGACAGCTTCGAGATGACGTTCTACGACGAAGACGGAGAGGAGTTCGACCCCTACGAAGCCATAGTCGAAGACGTACCCGAGGAGTACCAGGACGAGATACCCGACGACTTCGGGTTCTGACACAAGCTTACCTCTATCAACAGCTGAAGACCTTACTCTCGAACAGTTAGTCCTCGTCGTTCTTCGGTTCCACACGACCCAATAGCCACTTCCGCTCGAACTTCACTTCCCGTGGAACTCCGGTTCGCGGTCCTCCATCCTGGCGGTGAAGCCCTCGACGGCGTCCTCCGAGCCGTAGAGGTCGCGGGCGAGATACCGCTCTATCTCGAGGCCGTCCTCCAGCGGTACGTCGCCGGAGTGGTTCAACGCTTTCTTCGCCTTCTCCACCCCGAGTGGCGCGCGTTCCGCTAGCTCGTCGGCGAACGCTTTCGCCTCGTCGTCGACGTCGTCGTCGCTGCAGACCTCGTTCACGAGACCCATCTGTTCGGCGTCCTCGGAGTCAACGTAGTCCCCGAGCAAGACTATCTCTTTGGCGTTCGCGAGGCCGACGAGACGCGGCAGCCGCTGCGTCGAGCCGCCGCTTGGGAAGATGCCGAGCTTCACCTCGATGGGTCCGTATCGGGCGGTCGAGCCGAGCACGCGGAAGTCCGCCGGCAAAGTCAGTTCGAACCCACCGGCGATGCCGGCGCGCTTGACTCCGGCGACGACTGGGACGCGGCATTCCTCGATGGCGTCGAACATCGATTGGAGGTCGTCGCCGACGCTGAAGTCGCCCTCTGAGGCGAGCGACGTCATCATCCCGAGGTCCATGCCCGCGCAGAAGACGTCTCCGCGTCCGAGCAAGGTGGCGGCGCGGACTTCGTCGGCGTCGTCTATCCCTGTGAAAGCCTGGTGTAGTCCCGAGATGACGTCGCGGTCGACTGCGTTACGTTTCTCGGGTCTGTTGAGGTAGACGTCGACGCGGTGTCCCTCTATCTCTACTTCGACTTTCTCTGTGCCGGTCTCCATGGACTACTCATCAGGAGGAAACGACGTTAAGATACGGGTGCTTAGGGTAATCAGGTCGGCAGCCCGAACCGCCGGGCTTCCTCCCACAGGCCTTCGCGGTATATCCGGCCGACGTGCGTGGGGTACTCTATGCAGCAGGCGAACTTCGCGGTGTCGCCGGCGAAGACCTCGGTGCAGACGAAGCCTTCGGCGTCTTCGAGGGCTTCGACGGCTTCCGCCGGGTCTTCATCTGTCTCCGGGCGTGTCTCACCGGCGTCGCAGTACCGCGCCAGCGTCTCCAGCAAGCTGTCGCTTAGAGCCCGGTAGCCGCCGTCGAGCTCCCCGAGGAAGGTGTCGTTCGGCCGGAGGTCGACCTCGGGTGCGACGGGGAGGTAGAACTCGAGCTCCACGACCACGAGGCGGTCGTCGAAACCTTTGACGGTGATGGACGTGAGCTCGGGCGCGAGCATGAGGTCGAGGTCGCCGCTGCGTCGGGGGTCGGGTATCCGGCGTTCGACGCCGTGCTCGGTCTCCGTGACTCCGGCGAGGACGTCCCGTAGCTTCTGCTCGAACTCCGTCTGCAGCTCCCCGGGCAGCGACGTCTCCAGCACCATCTCCTTACCTACTGATGGTTTCGAGGTAAAGAGCTATCAGAGTACCGGGGGGTTGGTTCCGGAAAACACCGTGTCGCCGTCGTCACCGTCGCCGCCGAAGCCTCCCCGCTAGCAAGGTCGAAACCGCCGCTGCAGCGGCGAGGAATCCGAAACCCGGCAGCCCCTCGTCTCCCCCGTCGTCCACGTCGGGTTCGTCTTCACCGGTGTCACGTGGTTCGACGGCGACGTCGACGACCTCCGTGTCGCGAGCCGTCGCCACCTCCATGGTGTAGCTGCCGACGTCACCTTCGGACGTCATCCACTCCAGCTCGAACGACCTGGAGCCACTGGATTCGACACCTACCCCTGACACTGAGTCCACCGTCTCTCCTTCGACCGAGAGCGATACACCGCGAACTCCATCGGAGGCACCGGAGTTCGAAAGATTCGCCTCGACCTCCACGGTCTCGCCTTCCTCCACCGACTCGGTGTACCCCGCGACCTCGACGTGGAACAGCCCACCCCGCCACAGAAGCACGGGATAGCTGTCCGTGGCGACCCAGGTGTCGGTGAAGTCGAAGCCAGCGAGGTGGTCGACGGCACCGTCACCGGTGAGGTCCTCCGTCGACAGCCCATGGGCTTCGGGGCTGCCTTCCGACAGCCGTTGACCCGTCGCATCCCTGTCCCAGTAGGCCGTGGAGACGCTGCCTTCGTCGACGGCTACTGCGCCGCCTTCGAACACCCCGGCGAACACGGTGCCAGCGGCGTAGACCTCTTCGACGTCTCCGGTGTTCCTGCCGACGACGCCTCCGGCAGTTTCGTCGGCGACGACCTCGGACAGCGAGTAGGACCTCGCGACTGCTCCGTCGTTGGCTCCCGCGACGCCGCCGACCCGCAAGCCGCCTTCGACGTCGACGTCGCTGTAGACCTCCTCCACGGTTCCTGCGTTGGTGCCGACGACGCCGCCGACGTTGAAGTCGCCCTCGACTCGTCCGTTTTCGACTCCGAGGCGTTCCACGGTGCCTTCGTTGTAGCCGAACAGGCCGACGTGGCTGTCGTCCCCGCGGTCGAGGTATACGTCTTCGACGACGTAGCCGTCGCCGTCGAAGCTCCCCTGGAACCTCAGGCTGTAGCGGCCTATGGGTTCGAAACCGCCGACCCACTGCTCCGTCACCCCGGCGTCCACGTCGTCCACCATGACGTAGTCGCTCGACAGCGCCTCCAGCTCACCGTCGACGTCAGCGTGGTCGCCGCCGACGCACTGCAGCCGCTTGACGCCGTCGACCTCGAACGGCTGCTGCGTGGTTCCGTCACCGTGGTACTCGACGTCTCCGCAGTCGGGGCCCGAAGTCGGGGCGACCGTGCCCGTGAACGCCAGAGAGACACCGACCACCAGCAGAACGAAGAGAACGAGATACAGGGCTGATGACTTCGGAATCCGTCGAAACCACCATAGATTAGCTGTCACTACACCTCAAACACGTGGGCCGAGGTTAGTTCTTCTGGTGGCCTCATGCCGAAGGAACGGGAAAGAGGCGGATCAGAGTATTCGATCAAAGCCGACCACGTGGAGTTCAAAGCAGCCATCCGGCGAACAGCACGTAGACCCCCACCACGATAAGCACGACCGGAACCAGCAGGTCATCCACCCGGTCCGGTGTCCTGGCCTCCGGAACCAGCCTGACGATAGACGCCGCCAGCACGAAGACCGCTCCGGCGCAGACGACGTACAACGCAGTGACCGCCGCCAGTTCCGACACCGTCAACCCGACGAAGAACGGCACGAACACCGCGACGTTCTCCCCGCTCAACCCCACCCCCGCCATAGCTACGACACCTACATGGCTTACGGGTTCCGACAGCTCCGGCGTCTCCGGAACACCGACCTCACGACGAGACCGCACGAGCCCCCACAGCCCCAGAGCCAACGGGACGACGCCGAGGAGGAACGTCCACTCCTGAAGCACGCCGGCAGCCACGAAGGCACCGGCCACCGCCGCCGCGAGACCAAGAGAGAACCCGACGAGATGCCCCAGAAGGACCTCGCCTAAGCTGTAGTCGGCGTCGGCGCAGAACGCCGTCAACACCACGAAGGTATCCACGTGCGTCACCGCGAACAACCACGCCGCGACGAACAGGACTGCTTCCACGGAGCCAGATGCACGGCGACGGGATACAGTCCTTTCCCTCCGAGACCTAAGTACCGGTAGTCGTACAGAGATACGGAAAATCAGATAGGAAGAAGCGGATAGCCGGTGAAGGAGGTAACTGAATCTATCGGAGCGCCTGAGTCGATGTCTTTCTTGAGGTTTGGTTACCTCAGTCCTGATCCACAGTCTCTCCCGAATGCATCACCTTCAGGACTCCTGCACCAGCTAACGCCGCACCCGCTGCGAGGAGTCCGAAACCAGGCAGTCCCTCTTCCTCGACCGCTTCGAAGTCGTCGACGGTGCCCTCGTGGTGTCCTAGGGTGCGGTGGAGGACGCGGGAGTCCCTGCTGCTGCCTTCGACGCCGGCGTCGACGGCGTAGAGGTGGTCGCCGGTTCCGCCGAAGTAGACTACGCCGTCTACGACAGTTGGAGATGAACGAACCCATCCGTCGGCGTCGAACGACCAGAGGTGTTCTCCGGATTCGGCGTCGAGGGCGTACAGGTTCTCGTCCTTGCTACCGATGTACACGACGTCACCTGCGACGGTGGGCGAGGACTCGACCTCGTCCTCGGTCTCGTACCGCCATATCTCTTCGCCGGAGAACCGGTCTACTGCGTAGACGTTTCCGTCGGCGTTGCCGAAGTATACCCTCCCGTCGACGACGGTGGGTGAAGCGTAGCCGAACTCGTCGCCGACCTCGAACGACCAGCTCTCCTCACCCGTCTCCGCGTCTAAGGCGTAGAGGTGGCCGTCGTCGCTTCCGATGTAAACTGTACCGGCGACAACCGTGGGGGAGGAATCGATGGTTCCGTCGGTCTCGTAGCTCCATTCGATCTCCTCGGACGATGTCCCAGCCGCATGTACGTCGTTTTCGACCGCGAAGTATACGAGATCCCCAACTACTACGGGTGAACTACGGGCCCGGGGTCGGGGACTGAAATCGTCGATAACCCACAGTTCATCTCCTGAAGACGTGTCTATCGCGTGCAAGCCGATGCGGTCGCTTCCGATGTACAGCGTGTCGCCGTCGACCTCTGGAGAGGAGATGAACCTCCCCCCGCCACCGTAGCTCCATATCTGCTCGCCGGAGTCGGCGTCAAGGGCGAAAACGTTCGAAGCGTGCGTGCCAAAGTATACTACATCGTCCTCCACCGCAGGTGAGGAGCCGATGTTGCTCTCGGCTGGTTGCTCCCACTCCCACTCCGTCTCACCCGACTCGACGTCAACCGCGTAGAACTTCGGATCCACCCATGCGTAGTTCCCGCCGTAAGTCCCAAAGTAAGCGGTGCCGTCCACAATCGTGGGAGAACCCCAGACTCCGGCTCCGTCCGTCTCGAAGCTCCATACTTCGTCGCCATCCTGGGCAGCAGCGGTTCCGGGTGCTCCCGCGAGCCCCAGGGAAGCTGCTCCAGCTGCGGCGACTGACTTCAGGATCGAACGCCGGTCTATACCTGAGTGAAAGGCTTCGTCACTGTTGTAGTCGTCTACCATGGAAGGTAATCAAGCCGCTCTTTGAAAGAATTTTCGGGGCAATACATTGGAAACAAGGGCTATGGCGCAGAGGAGATGCGTCGGCCGCGGACGTACGAAACGGAAAACAACCCCCCTCCCTCGCTGCAACCACCTTATCTTCGACCGTACGTTTATGCAGCTCGGAGAGACCTTCCTTTGAGTTGCGGGGTGACCTGGGTGGACTGACACCGACTGATGTAGCGCATCACAGAACCATATCGTTCGCCGAACCATCGTTGGCTTGACAGGTCAGGTACAGGTATTTTGGGGTCTGTAGACGTCTGTTAGCTTCCTAAAGATGTTCGCTACATACGTCGTCAGTCCAGGGGGTACCTCCGTTCGAACGTTACAAGAGTTGAGAAGCGTGGACCCTGCGACAGCTCGGGAGCTCCAACGATGGCGAGCTGCCGACGCTACACGGAACCGTACGACGATCGAGGGAGGTGTCTAACTCTTGGAGACCCGACTGACACCTGATGAAGTTGAGAAAGAAGAAGGTGAAGCAGACGTCGAGACTGAGTACCTCCTCGATGTCCTCGGTGACGAGAGGTCGCGGGAGATACTCGAAGCAACTTCGAGGAAGCCGAGGAGCGTGGAGAAGCTGTCGGAGGAGTGCGGCATCCCTTCGTCGACGATATACCGCAGGGTGAGGGAGATGACGGAAGAAGGGCTGCTCGGAAGCGACGTCAGGTACCGGGAGGATGGACAGCACGTCAAGGTGTACCATCTGTCGGACGGAGTCTCCGGACTAGAAATCGGGGTGTCTGCTTCGCTGAAGCTGGAGGTCTCGTACTGCGAGGTGGATGGAGAGCAAGGGTTCGACGGTGCTTCGAGCGACTGATCGACCCCCCCCCCCGTTCACGCGGTGGCCACTGACGCAGCGATGGCGACGTCGCACGACGCCGAGCCGGTCGATGTTTGCGGCCAACCGGGTTATCACGCGATGGCTCTCGAAGACGCGTTCATACGTCTATAACGTGACCTTCAGATGGTGTTAAAACATGGTAGAATGTGACGGTGTACGGGACTTCGAGCTGAGCGTGCGTGGAAACGGTAACCTCAGGTTTTCTGATGCGAACGTTAGAGGTGCTACTCCAGATGAGGCGGCTTTGAAGGCTGCGCGGTGGCTGAAGCCCGCGTCGTCGGAGCGAGAGGCCGAGTCGGATGCGGCCGAGATAATGCTGCGTGAGACCGATACAGGGAGGGTCTACCGCTTCAGTGCGTGGGCTTGGGAGGAGGATGCACCTTACGATGCACCTTCCTGGCTGGGTGATACGTTGTACAGAGCAGACGTCGAGATGAACGGAAGCTGAAGCCGTAGCAGCGTCAGGGGTGCCGAAAGGTAGCCGGGGGTTGCGCGTTCATCGGATCTGTCAAGACTTCCGATCTACCTCCGATATCTCCACCGTGAACTCGGGTGTAGCCGATCCGTCTTCTGTATCTACGTCCCACGCTCCTTCGACAGGTACGCCTGCGTGGACTGCGTCCAGCACCACCTTGGTTAACGCGCGCTCGAACTCCTCCGTTCCATCGGAACTACCGCCACCCGACTCTTCTTTCAAGGTCTACCTGCAGTACCTTCTTCCATCTACTTCTACTTGGACATCCAAGCGCTAAACGCTTCCCTTTGTCTACCAAGGTCACAGATTCACTCTGGACAGAGTCTACGTCGTTGAAAGGCAGACAGATGACCCTTACACCAGTAACGGAACTACTTCAGTCGGCGAAGTCAGCTTCAGTCGTCGGAGGACTTCATCAGGGCCACGTTGTCTGCTTCCTCCAGCACGAGAGCATCGTCTATGAGCCTCGAAGTAGCCCGCCTCAACCGCTCGCTCACCGCCTGATCCGAGACGTCGTACTCCTCGGCGAGATCCACCAGGCTCGTCTCCCGAGGTATCTCGAAGTAACCCGCCTCGAAGGCGTCGAGCAAGGTCCGTCTCTGCGTCGACGTCATCCCCTCGCGGAAGTCACCGGAGACCTCCACGGGGTTGTAGACCCTGACGATTCCGACGCCGAGCCCTGCCTGGCTGCATCGTTCGTGGAACCTCGACATATCCTCACGCTCCTCGAACCGGACGTTGAACGTCCAGTCCTCCCGGGTACCCTTCGCGTTCAACACCGCTCCATGACACCCGAGCAAGGCGTCCATGAGGTCGGAGTCCGACGCATCCCACTCCAGCCGATACAGGTTCCGCCCCCTCTCCTCGTCCTCAACCATCAACGTGTATCTCACGCCGGCTTCCTCGACGGAGCGTTCGAAGCTCTCGAAGTCGCCGGAGACCCAGGAGAACGGCATCACCGTATCCTCCACCGGAACGAGCTGCTCCACCTCCAGCTCGACCCCCCGAGGAAGCTCCAGCCTTCCACCGAACTCGAAGCTGTCCGCCGGCAGCTCAAACTCCAGGATCACCGTCATAGCGGCGGAGGCACCCCTGGCTTCATACTATTCACCTCCGTATATTGGTCCTCTGGAGGTAAACCTCTTCCGACGGCTCCAGCCTCGACGGTAGCTCGGGTGCCGGAGCAGATGGCTACGATAATATGAGTTCAGGGGCCACCGGTGTAGAACGCGCGATGAGCAGCCGTCGTAGCCCCCTACCTGAACCCCTAGTCCCGCGTGTAGATGTAGAACCCGAGCGCCAGCAAGCCACCTATCAGGGTCAGCAGCGTGAGTATCCCCACTCCGAGCCCCCAGAGCAAGGCGTTGTCCTTGCCGCGTCCTCCAGCATCCTTGTACACCCAGTAGCCGAGGAGGAACGCGATAATCAGTATCAGTAGTCCGCCGAAGTACAGTCCAGAGCCACCACCTCTACCCTGAAGCATCGTCGAACCAACGTTATGAACCATGTCTGACTGTAGACGCTGTCCCCGGGTAAACTCCACGTACGGTTCGCACAGAGTGATAAACAGACGCACTCTAACATCCTGCAACAGACCCAAACCCTCGCCCTATCGAGCGAACCAAGACACGAGGTGGCCTTCCCCACGAGTTCCTGCGACGGAGACGGTACACCTGAAGGGGAACCCGAGGAAGCGGAAAGCGAGTGCGTGGGACCGGATTTGAACCGGCGGACCCCTACGGGACAGCGCCCTCAACGCTGCGCCGACGACGCGGGGTTTCACCCCGCTTACGTCCCCGAATCCGCGGTTTACCGGCCTGTCTGCTTATATGGAAGGAGACGCTAGGTAAAAAAGTTTTCACGGGACAGCGCTAACCGGAGACTTCCCCTAAGACCGGATAAAACGTCTCATTCCACAGTCACCCAACACTCAGGACATTACCGAGCCAACCAACCATACCTTGAGGTACTATCCCCTATCCTTAGTGTTGTAGAAATCGAAGATTGTGTATTCAATAAATTTCTTCTCGAACTTCTTCGCCCTCTCACGGAATACAAGTAACATGACTACTGAGAGTAAAAGTACCAGTATGGCGAGAGAGACCGAGCGGGCATGAGCAAGGCCAATCGCGTCTCCTGCTAGTGCGGCAGTAGAGGCAACAATCCCCACTACACTTACAATATACATATTCCGACTGAAAGAGTAAAGTGCCTGAAACCTTAGCGCGCGGGTAGCAGGCGTGGTTTCCAAGTAGCTAAGAATTAACTGTAATACTTTTTCATAGTCATCAAAGTCCTCAGATAGTTCGAAATGACTTTTACAGTATTCCCAGAACCGTCCTTCGACCTCAGATACGGATATCCGGCTATCATCACTATCAGATATAACGTCCTCAATCGTGCTTTGAAATAGAGTAGGAGTGTCTAACACCCTACTTGCAATATATTGGACGATATGACCGAAGACGTAAGCGAGCAAAAGGAAAGCAGCAAATAATACGACAGGATTTACCTTATCCTCCAAACCCCGGGTAGAGAATAACACGTACGGAGTTAGGATTAAAATTCCACCGGGTATAAGATTTGAAAGGACATCGAATAATTCGAGCACCCTAAACGTTCTTGCTACAGACATTACCGAGCCGATTCTTTGTAACGCCTTTTTAACCTCGACATCTTGGCTTCTATATCACCGTCTAACGCGTCAGTTCCAGCCTCTCCTGAGACCATATCAGCATAATTTGTGCCCCAAACTGAGACTTCACAGTCATCGGAATTATTTGCTAAGAGCTTCACTCTCCCATCGTTCCTTGTAGTAATAACCTTTCTTTCTTCGCTTTCCCCATTATATTCGTAAGATACCTCCGCACCATTCGCTACATCGTTGTACTTTCCATTTGCGGTCACCCCATCGTCAACCGATTTGTCGGAGAACACCACCAAGTCTGGGTTGACTTGCTCGACAAATTCCCTATTAAAACTTGACTCCCTTCCGTGGTGAGGTGCTACCAATACATCTGCATCCTCTGCTGTTTCCATAGCGCTAGTGGTTTCCATTATGTCATCAATTCCCTCAGGCATTAAATCCCCGCAGGTTACTAACTTGAATGGTTCGGCGTCTCCAGAGGTAACGGAGCTATCTTGCGCTTGTACCACTGTTAAAATACTCATGTTATTCAACCTATCATAGCGGCCCGAACCTATGTCGTCACCTGTAGCGCTGAATTTGTGGAAGGAGACTCCTATTTCCCCGCCGTCAGTAAATACACCTTCTCCCCCTTGTGTAGACCAGGCCGGATTGCTGGTTTGCGGCGGTTCGGGTTCCTCATCATAATTATCAAGCTCAAGATATATTTCTGCATTCTCTATATACGCCTCATCCGGCTCATTACTATTCCGTTCCTCAGTTAGTTTTTCTTCAACGAGTTCCCTCGAACCCCGAGCTCGGTGTATGCGCTTAGGATGGAGACCGTGTTCATCCAGATTAGGAAGGTCATCAATATGGTCATTATGAGGATGCGTAATTATCAGATAATCTATCTTACTTACTCCGTAATTACGGGCTGGGCTTGATATATGTTGCATCGGCGAAAATCCCTCGCTACCGTTTCTCCCGCAGTCGATTACTACGTCTTTAGTAGCGGCCTTGATATAATTCGAACTCCCCTTACCTACATCCCATATCCGAGACTCCATCAGATGCCCTTGTGGCATAGTCGGTATTTCTGCCCCCCGTATAAAACACTTTCAGGGGTGATTCCAGTTTTCCAAAGCACCGGTACTTACGAGGAGGTAGAAGCCATCCGACGAGAAGCGTATTCAAAGAGGTAAATAAAGACCGCCGTAGTGCCCTCAATTTCGAATCTTTTGTTTGACCTGTGAGACGGTCTTTCTAAGGGATTGTTGGGGATTCTCAGGTAAGAGTCCTTTTTGCACAAGCCACCCCCCAACGCCCGACAAAAGCATCCCTATAAACGATAAAATGGCGAAACTCACACCCCCAAAAATAAAGATTGCTAGCATATTTTCCTGGGACGTTGAGAGGTTATAGTACCGTGTATCACCAATGACTAATCCGACAAATCCGGCAATAAGCGCAAGAAGGCTATAGCCGAATATAGTCTGAGCTGAATGGTTTCGTTCCTGCCACCAATTTTCGTCTCTATAGCCCTCTAAGTTCGTTAATGCTATTTCTTTGGACTTCTCAAGAGGAACTTTCTCGGGTTCAATGTCGTCGTATCGTGTGAATTCCTCAACAGTCACCTCCCCCAACCTTTCAGATGTGTCATCTGGCACCCAATATAGGTAACATGAGCCCGCATCCATCTTATTTAGCTTCTTCTCGTCAACTAGGTCATCCAATTTGTCTCCTATTCGGGCTTGAGAATATTCCGTAGCCTCGACCATCCATTTAGTAGTCACAACAGGACGTCCGTCCTCATGCTGTTGCTTGACTAATTCTAAAACCTGCTCCTGTGTATACTTCTCAGCGTTGGGTCGTTTCTCCTCGCCCCCCTTATCAGTCATAATCCCTCGATATGATGCGTTTCGCCCTGTTCAAATTTGTCCACCTTAACATCTATATCGACCTCATCCTATCTTAGCGTGTTCATATTTAACGTGAAGTTTCCTTTATAACTATTACCTCACCGTTCTTCTATGATAGTACGTTGCGCGAAACACGAACTGAGAACTTCGACGCGTGTTGCTCAGTCCCGGCGATAGCATTGACCCTCCGGGTCGCCGTACCCCGGATTAGGAAACAAAATGCTCGTGCCTGCTTAGTACAGGGTTGCGTCCTCCCTCTTGGAGCCTGGGAAATCAAGACACGAAGCAAGACAATAAGGTGATACTCAAAATGTCAACACGCACCTCAACACCCGACTCAGGCATTCAATGGCTGTTAGTCATTGGAGCTGTCTTCATTATCCTAAGTGTCAACCCAGCAGTAGGTTACCTGATGCTGGCACTCGGAATAGCGGGATGGTTGTTCTACAACATCGTGAACGTCCCAAGACAGTTCTAAATCAAAAAGCAAGCATAGCATCTCGGATGCTTTCGCGCATGCGGAGACAAAACTGCGCAAGCAACCGACGCAACACCTTCAGGAAACCTCTAATTGGTTGTCCTAGTGAGACATATCTTCAAGGAAACCTCTCGATAGTACAAAGGAGTAGTAACATGGTGTGACCGGTGTACCCCCCAATAATACCCCCATACCTAGAAGGGGGCTCTCACTTCTCAGGAGGGATTCTGAGGCGTCGAAGACATAGAGAGCTGAGGAGCTGAATTTAAAATTCCGGAACCTCATGCACCCACCCGCAGTTGTTACACACTCGCCCCCACCCACCTGCGCTAAACGCGACCCCCTATCGGAATTTTTCTGAATTTAGCAGACCCCACACGCTTAGTCAGTAACCTCAGACAGAGTGAGAAAGCGCAGCTGCAGTTAGTTCCTGGGCTTTTCCTCAAGTCAAGTTAAGATTGCGCTGGTCCTTCGGTGATGCCGTTGGACGCCAAGATGCTTCTTCAGTACTTAGGGAGTTTAGGGGTTATCTCCAGCTATCAGTTGAACGACGTCTCGTTCTTCGTCAGACATCTTTCTCTATATCGTATTTACTGGGGGGTGTGTCGTCGGGGTGGACTGTGAACTCTCCCCCATATCCCAGGTTGAACTCTGATAGTATGGAGTCGATGTAGTCTTCAGGAGTTGGGTCGTTGACTATCTCACCCCATCCTCCTTCTCTGTTCTGCGGTTCACGTCTTCCTCTGACAGACACTCTACCGGTGTCGTGTTCGTGGGCTACTTTCCGCAACTCGGGGTATGCTGGGTTGTCGTCGGCGAGGTCCCAGGATACATCGAGGTCGTCGTCTACTTCTATGTAGCCGATTACCTCTGGGTCGTCGTAGTCGTTGGGTGGGTTCCTGATTAGACGACGTTCCTCTGTCATGTCGGCTCTCTCCCTGCCTAATGGTTCCTCGTATGACATTAAAGTGTCCTCAAGCTCCTGTTTGAAGCCTTCCCTTGCCTGGTGACCTTTACGAAGTTGAATTTATCCCAGTATTACTTTTCTGTACTATATGCCCATATTCTCTTGGATGGGGGGGTTAATCTGGAATTTAGATAGAGGTATATATAACGATATTGGAGTGTATGCTTCCCTGGGTAACGTTAACAGCATTGTCAGTACTACTAAACATGAGTTGGCGCGCAAAACTGTTACCCAAACTTTCTTTATACACCTCTGCTAAACATTGGGCCGTGATAGGATGAGCGCAACTAAGATACGGGAGGGGAAAACCCGGACCCAGGTGTTCTCTACTGTCCTGGCGTTCCAGCAGGAGCGGGACATCCATCCACGCCAACAGGACATCGTAGAGGAAACCCCTGTAAGCAAGGGCGCGGTCTCCAACCACGTCTCCTCTCTTGTCGACCTCGGGCTCTTGACGGAGGCGGGAGCAGGAGCGTACGCCGTAGACGAAGACCGTCTAAAGGAAGAGTACCGTGAACACGTTGAGGCTACGTTAACACGCGAGGAAGCTGCACCCCCCTTCGAAGACCGCGTGAAAGCACACAACGAGATACGGACACGCACGAAACGCAACCTGGATGACGTCATCAACAGCCGCGTCGTCCGAGCCGCGCTAATCGTAGCGTTTCTGGAGTCCAGAGAATCACGTCGCATCCAGACGTTCCGAGAAGTGTTTCTCAGGACCGACGAGATAATCCGAGCCGTCGCTACCGACGCCGTCGAACACGGCATCAACGAAGTGCTCGTCGACATCCATGAGGAGGACATAGACGCCATGTTCCTTCTCGCAGTCTCCCTGAACAACACCCATCAGCAGGTCGCTGGAGTAGCAGAACGCGTTCCATCCTTCGAAAAGTTCATCCCCGGAGAAGTTCCCACAGAGTCCATGATAGACTACCTACAGAACAAGGAGAAATAACCAATGGCACAAGCATCACTTGACCTCGACGAACTGGAGAACCACCTCTTCGAATGCGCCGACATCATCCGCAACACAGTCGATAAGACCGACTACAAGGACTACATCCTCCCGATGGTCTTCTACAAAAGCCTGAGCGACACCTACGCGGACCAACGGGAGCAGATGGTGGAGGAGTTCGGAGACGAAGAAATCGCCGAAGACCCCGACCTCTACGACTTCCCCATACCCGACGGATACCAGTGGGAGGAGTTCATCAACCAGAACAAGAACGTCGACAAGTTCCTCAACGACGCATTCGAAGCCATCGAAAAAGAGAACCCAGAGAAACTATCCGGCGTATTCCGCGCCGACTACGTGGGAGCCGACGCACTCGATGACAATGTGCTTCTCGAACTCGGGAACCACCTCGACACCTACAACCTAAGCTCCGAACGCGTACCCCCCGACATGCTCGGCGAAGCCTACATGGACCTCGTGAAACACTTCGCCAGCGAAGAAGGCCGCGAAGGTGGAGAGTTCTTCACCCCACCTTTCATCGTCGAGATGATGGTCCGACTGCTCGCACCATTCGAAGAAGGTGATGACTTCCACGACCCCACCGCAGGCAGTGCGGGAATGCTGGTTGAAGCAGCCCGACACTTCAAAGAAGAGCAGGAGAAAGACCCTGAGACGTTGACGTTGACCGGGCAGGAGCTGAACCCCGATATCGCGGCGATAGCGAAGATGAACCTGTTCATCCACGACTATAACGGAGACGTGGAACGCGAGGACTCCCTCCGTAGCCCCCAGTTCACTCGAAACGGCGACCTCCAGAAGTTCGATTACGTCCTTGCTAACTTCCCCTTCAGCGCGAACTGGCCGAAAGACGAACTTCAAGACGACCCTTACAACAGGTTCGACTGGGCGGATAAACTCCCCCGGGCCGACCGCGGAGACTACGCCTTCATCATGCACATGGAGGAGCAGCTCAATGACCAGGGGCAGGCAGCTATTGTTGTTCCCCATGGTGTGCTGTTCCGTAAGCACGAGTCGCGTTACAGGGAACCCATGATAGAGGAGGATATCGTGGAAGCGGTTATAGGGCTACCAGAGAACCTTTTCCAGAACAACAGCATACCCAGTGCGATACTGGTGCTGAACGAGGATAAGCCCGAAGAGCGAGAGGACGAGGTCTTATTCCTCCATGCTGCAGACGAAGACTTCTATCGGGAGGAATCCAATCAGAACATCCTCACTCCAGATGGGATAGACCACATCGTCGGAAACTTCAACGAGTGGAAGACAGAGGAACGTGTATCACGGCGGGTTCCACGCGACGAGATACGTGAGAACGACTACAACCTCAACATCGCGCTCTATGTCGACACGACGGAGCCGGAGGAGGATATCGACGTTGAGGTAGAGCTGGAGAAGCTGAGGGACCTGCAGAGCGAACGCAGCGAAATCGAGAGTCGGATGGACGAACACATGGAGGTACTGGGGTATGAGTGACGAGGCGGAGCAAGCGGGCTTGGACGAGGTCGTGGAGGAGTACGCGGAGGAAGGCGAACAAGAAAAAGCAGAACGCACCGCCCCTGATTTACCAGAGAACATTCCCGCAGACTGGAAAGTGAAGACCGTAGAAGGAGTAAAGCAGGACCTACTCGGAGGCGGAACACCGAGTAAGGGTAATGATGAATATTGGAATGGTGAGATACCTTGGGCAAGCGTGAAAGACTTAGATAGTATCACGCTCTCGGACACGGAGGACCACATAACCGAAAAGGGACTGGAAGAGAGTGCGGCTAATCTGATACCGTCTAACTCGATAGTAATTTCTACCCGAATGACGGTCGGGGAGCCTTTCATTAACAAGACGAAGATGGCGATAAATCAGGATATGAAGGGTATAAGCCCTAACAGCGAGCTTGTGAATACTTATTATCTCGCGTACAATCTCCGACGCAAAGACCCGTATCTAAAGAGTCTCGGAAGAGGAACGACCGTTGACGGTATCACTACCTCTGACTTGGAAAGGACACACGTAGAACTCCCACCCCTCCCCGAACAGCGCAAGATTGCGAGCGTGCTCTACAACGTCGACGAGGCGATACAGAAGACCGAGGAGATAATCGAGCAGACGAAGCGGTTAGAGAAGGGAGCCATTCAATCAGTTTTATCGGATGGAACGAAAGACCGCACAGCAAAAAAGCACACTCCAATCGGAGAGATACCAGAAGAATGGGAAGTGAAGCAAGTTAAGGAGCTAACTGATGTTACTGTCGGCTACGTGCAGACTATTGATGGTCACTTTACCAATTCGGGGAACGGCGTTAGGCTGTTCCGAACGCAGGACATCTCGTCGAGGGGATTACAGACTGATGAAGAAATATACGTAACAAGAGAGTTCCACGAGGATAACAAAGGTTCACAGGTGGAGCCAGGCGATTTAATCGTATCCAGACATGGAGATAGTGGACAGGCAGCTGTTGTGCCCGATTCGCTTGACGAAGCACACAGTCAAAATGTGGTTGTCATCCGCTCATCAGATTCCTTCGTCTCCGAGTTCCTTGAGTATCTGTTTAACTACGAAACCACCAGACAGCGGCTGTTAGCCTGGAAAGCTGGCTCGGTACAGAAGGTGGTTAGCACTACAGCAGTCCAGAACTTCCGTATTCCTCTCCCACCGATTGACGAGCAGAAGGAAATCATCGAGAATCTATCATCTATGCGTGGCCGATTAGAAAACGAGCAGGGATACTTGAACCGTCTCCACCGCCTCAAACGCGCCTTAATGCAGGACCTCCTAACGGGCGAGGTGCGCACCAATGACCGCGCCATCGAGGTACTACCGGAGGTGGAGGCGCATGGATAAGTACAAGGGGTGGCTTCGGTGAGCCATGAATACACAGTGCACTCCATGATGCACGTTGCCGAGGCTCAGGCATCCAACTTGAGCGAGATTGACCGGTTAGAGGATATGTTGACCGGCTACAAATACTCGGCCCAAGGCTCCACCTGTAAGATAATGGTCTCCGGCGGTTCGGAAGAGAAAGAACAGCCTTGGAAACTCATGATATACGGTGGAACCTCCACCGAGGAAGCCGAGGGGTACATACAGGAACTCGGTGAATCCGTCGAAGATGCAGGAGGGGAGTTTGAGCTAACCAAGTCACCCGTGATTACGAACCTCGCTGTTAGCGGTGAACTTGGGACCGACTCTCTAAACTTAGAGGGGTTATCCGTCAACCTCACGCAGAAGGGGTTTGATTTCGAGTACGAACCCGAGCAGTTCCCCGCTCTACAGTTCTACATGAAAGAACCGGAGTGTACATTCCTGCTCTTTTCCACCGGGAGCTACGTTATACAGGGGCTACGTGAGTTTGACGATATACCAGTGTCCTTGAACAAAATGGGACCCATACTGGCGGATTCGGGCGAGATTAAGAGCGAAGAAATTCTCCATGGACGGAGCGATGACCTCGCACAGGATAATACGCCTGAGAAAAGGAAACGGACGGAGGGGTGTCAATAGATATGGTTAGCGACGATGCAGTAAACTACGCTATCGGGAACCTTCTCGCCGGTCCGAGTCAGTGGAAGAACATGTACGCGACAGGTGCGGGGTTCGCGTTCACATCCAACGTAATCCTTGCTCATCTGAATCTGGTTCCCGCGCTCTACCCAAGTTTGGGGGAAGCGCAATTAGAAATATACGTCGTTGAGTTAGTGAATGCCTTTATACCACTTGTTGCCTTCTTCTTTGACAGGCCGGAAAAGGCTATCATGACTGCTGGAATGTACATCTTATTCGGACTCGTTTACTGGACCGCGAAGTACGAAATCGCTACATCTGGAAGACAAAGAGGAAGACGCGGAAGGAGGAGATAGCTATGACAGATGACGACGAACACATAGAAACACCGAGCGAGGGTGGTGTTGAGGTTTCCTTCCTGACCTGGCTGGATGACCTTGGGTGGGAGACCTACGGACACGACGGCGGAGAAGGAGCTCAAGTTCTCGACGAGGAGTACGACCGAGACAAGAGCGAGGTAGTGTACTGGGACATTCTCAAGGAGAAACTACTTGAGTTCAACGAAGACGTCGATGAAGATGCAGCAGATGATATTATCTCTACTCTCCGTAGGAAGCTGTCGCACGATAACCTGATGAGTGCTAACCGAGAGTTCCATAAAACGCTGAAGAAGGGGATGAAGTACACGAAGACCGAGGATGGAGGTTCTGAATCGGATTACGCGGCATTAATCGACTTCGAGAACCCCGAGAACAACCGGTACATAGCCGTCAACCAGTTCCGTGTCCGAGACCGGGAATCCATCCGACCTGATATCAACCTCTTCGTCAACGGAATCCCGATAGTCACGGGTGAGCTGAAGTCGCTTGCTCAGGGGAACAACTACCGGAACGCCATAGACGACCTCCGAGATTACGAAGAGGATGCTCCCCGTTTGTTCGTGCCGGTTCTGATGAACTTCGCCGCCGACACCCTGGACTTCCGGTATGGAGCGGTGGGGGCAACAAAGGAGTTCTACGAACCCTGGCGGGACGCCCCAGAGGAGCATCAACATGAGAACGAACTCAGGCAATCAGTTCAGGCTTTGTTCAACCACAAAGACCTGCTTGAGATACTGCATAACTACGTTTTCTATGAAGAGAAAGCGGGAGGGGACGCCAAGATTATCCCGCGGTATCCGCAGTACTACGCGTCCGAGAAGATAATCCAACGAGTGAAGGAAGACGAGTACGATAGCGGTTTAGTCTGGCATACTCAGGGAAGCGGGAAATCCTACACGATGCTCTACGCCGCCAGAAACCTCATGGAGTTAGACAGCGAGTACCTGCGGAACCCTCAGGTCGTCGTGGTGGTCGACACAGACAAGCTCAGGACCCAGATGAAGAACACCCTGGCGAAGGTGGATTTCACGAGTTACGAGGTCGCGGAGAGCATGAGCGACCTGCAGGACCTCCTTGAGCGAGGTAAGGGCAGTCTCGTGCTGACTACTATCCAGATGTTCGCGGACGTTGACGAAGACGTTCAGGGTAATGAGGAGACTATCGTGATGGCGGATGAGGCGCATAGGTTCATGGAGAAGGACCTGAACACAAAGATGCGGGCTGCGTTACCAGATGCCTACCACTTCGGCTTCACAGGCACACCCGTTCGGGAACGCGAGCGTGACACCTTCAAGAACTACTGCCCAGAGTTAGAAAGCGGAGCACGAGAGAACTACCTACATCGTTACTCCATCAAGGAAGGCATACAGGATGACTTGATTCTCCCGGTGAACTTCGACATCCGTAGCGTGATGGACTGGGATATCGATGAATCCGCTTTGGACGAGGATTTCGAGAGCTCGTTCTCGGACCTCCCTATCGACCGTAAAGAGAAGATAATCGAGAAGTACGTTACGCAGACTGAGATTTCGGAGCTCCGGTCTCGGGTTGAGAAGATTGTGGAGGATATCGTCAACCACTACGAGACGAAGATGGAGCCGAACGGCTGGAAGGGCATGGTTGTGACGCCGAGCAGGAAGGCGGCAGCGTTGTACGGTGAAGAGCTGATGAAGTACCGCGACCCCCAAGACGTCGAGGTGTTGATAACCGCTCAAGGTGACGATGAGAAGCTGTTACAGCAGTTCCATACCTCCGATGAAGCCAAGGAAACCGCGGTCGATGACTTCAAAGACGAAAAACAACCTAAGCTGCTCGTAGTCTGCGATATGCTCCTCACTGGGTTCGACGCTCCGGTTCTGAAGACGATGTATCTGGACCGGAACCTAAAGAACCACAAGCTGCTGCAGGCTATAGCGCGAACCAACCGACCTGCAGCAGGAAAAAACAACGGGTTAATCGTAGACTACGCGGGAGTCTTCGAGAACATCGACGACGCCCTCGACTACGATGAAACCGTCCAAAAACACGCCGCAAGAGACGCAGACGAACTGCTCGACGACCTGGAAGAGGCCTTAGACGACCTGCTTGAGATATTCGAAGGAGTGCCAAAGGTCGACAGTCAGGAAGCCGTATCTGAGGCGGTTGCCAAGGCGAACGAGGAAAACAGGGACTTCGAACAAGGGTATGAGCGAGCGCAGGACCTCTACGAAACCATCCAACCTGACAAGCGGCTTGCGGAGCGGAGCTTGATGGAGCGGTACAAATGGCTCAGTCGCATCCACGTAGCCTACCGGAGGACGAACCGAGAGGACACGCCCGAGGAGGATTACCGGGAGAAGACGAAGGAATTGATAGACGACCATGTTGACGTGGATGAGATACGGAAGGACTTCCCTATATACGAGATAAGTGAGGAGCACCTGGAAGAGGTCGCGGACCTTGAGCCCAAGGCACAAGCTACGGAGGTCGCGCACGCTACCCAGGACCATCTGCAACCTCGCCGTGACAAGAATCCTCGTTACAAGCGATTGAGCGAACGGGTCAACGATATCGTTAGCCAGTGGAGGAGTGGAGAGCTACCCGACCCTGAAGCGGTCGAGAAATTACGTGAGGTTGAAAGGAGGGCCATAGGGGTTAAGGAAGAGATAGAAGAGAACGAGCTCAACAAAGCCGAACACGCTTTATTCACGCTGTTGACTGGAGAGTACGAGGAATATGTTTCCGGTGAGGATGAGGCCAGGGAGATTGCCGGGGAAATCGTTGAACGTTTCGAAGACCAGATAAACACGAGTTATGAGGACTGGGAGAAGCAGTCGAAAATTCAGAAGGACATCAAGAAGCTGGTGATGGTGGTTGTTGTCAAGGAGTACAGTAACAAAGCTTTGTACGATGAGGGTTTCACTGAGAAAGCTCGGGACTACTTGATTGAAAACTATGCCTGAACAGGGGGGACAGGCAGGAGACTCGACGTACGAGGTTGAATTGTTCGGGGAGACAGTGGAATACGCGGTTGGCGTTAGTTCTGATGCGACTGAACCCCGGATTGACGTAGATATCAACGGTGTTAGAGTGGTTCTGCCAGTTGATTCGGACAAGGATGCTGAAAGGTTGATGCAGGAGAACGCTAACTGGGTGCTACGCAAGAAAGAGAAATACGAAGAGTACGAGAAAGAGGCTCCGGACCGAGTGTTTGAGGAAGGTGAAGAGTTCCCATACAAGGGAGATAGTTACGAGCTTGACGTTGCAGACATCGTAGCAAGTCAGGTAGATGGGAACTACATCAGGTTACCTCGTTCACAGGTGGATAACTCGGATATTCAGGAGGTTCTTCAGGAGTTCTACCGGGATAGAGCAAGGGAGTTCTTTGAGGTGAAAGTTGAGGAGTATTCTGACGAGTTGGATGTAGAGTACGAGAGTGTCAGCATTCGGAATCAGAGGACTCGATGGGGTAGCTGTTCCGCGAAGAAGAACTTGAGTTTCAACTGGCGGTTAATCATGGCTCCGCCAGAGGTCGCAGAGTACGTCGTCGTACATGAGCTCGCTCACCTCGTTGAGAAAAATCACACGAAGAAGTTCTGGTTAACGGTAAAAGACCTCATGCCGGATTACAAGGACCACGCTAACTGGCTCGACGAAAACAGCACTCAGCTGATATTCACAGTAGAAGACCTATAGTGAGCAATTCCATCATCAGGCTTAATTCTGCATCAGCATTTTATCGAGCATCCTTGAAGTACGTTTGTTGCCGTCAAGTTCATCGAACATCTCCTCCGTAGCGACGAATGTAACGTCCTCTACAGACTCCGATGGTTTTGATTCTCTCGGAGCGAAAAGGAATAGAGCATCTGAGACATCAGCGTATTTTTCCAAACGTTTCTGTCTCTCAGCTGTTTTATCGTTGCCTCCTTGAGTCATTTCAGCCATTATTAGTTTATCTTGATTCAACCCCGTGTGGCCTATCACATCAACGTCCTTCTGTTCTACACCAAGTTTTGATACTCGACGAAACGAAGACAGGGTAAGCCTCAGGTACTCTTCCGCACATATTTCTAATTTAGTTGGGGTAAGGCTGGAAGCTTCATACGGCAATGGTTCCTGCTGATAGACCGATTCGACGATTTCTCGTTCTATTTGCTTCCAATTACAAGCAGCCCAGTGTGGGATATGTAAATCCGGGTCAAAAAGTATCGGGGCTTCTTTAGGGGTTACTCTGATTAATCTCTCTTGGTCAAATCTCAGGGCTTTGAACACATTTTGGTAATCTTGGGGATTTAAATCGGCTTCCCCATAAGGCTCTATTTCGATAGGTTCTAACAATTTCTCCTTAGTGGCGGGAATTATGCATGTGGCTTCGGGCTTTCCTATTGCCATCCTACCAATAGGGTTGTAGTAAGCGAGCGTGAGGATGTTCTTTTCTACTGCTTCGTTCAGCGAATTGATTTCAGACTTCGCCTTCCAGTACCATTCTTCACCGTAGTAATCTGGTTCTAATGTTGGTTTATCGCCCCAATGTAGTAGTCCGTACCCCTTCTCGTAAGCTTGCTCGTTGTATTGGAATTTGGTCACAGGACCGTCAGCATGATTCAGCCATTTCGGATGGGTCATACAACCCAATACTGCGTAAATTACAAAGTTCTTATGCCCCCTCCTGACGAATTAAACCAGAAATCTCTCTCGGAGGGTTTGATAGTACCTTAAGGTTTTAGTTCTCTTGAGTTAGACTAAGAACATGGCATCCACTCCAGAGTTAGGATTTAATGAGTTAGAACCTCAAGAGGTCCGCGATTACTGGGACGACGAAGCCCGGGACTTTACGCCCTGGCTTGCTGAATCGATTTCGTCCGACGAGGCTTCTCATCTATCTGACGTGCTGGGGTTGGACCTGGAGGTAAAGGAGACAGAGAAGAATGTCGGTAGATATCAAGTCGATATCTTAGCGGAAGTTGTAGACGACGGAAGGCAAATCGTAATCGAGAACCAGTTAAACGACTCTGACCACGACCATCTCGGGAAGTCTATCGCGTACGCAGCGGGTTTAGACGCCGATATCATCGCCTGGATAGCCCCCACCTTAAACGATGAACACAGGGATGCCATACAGTGGCTGAACCAGAACAGCAGGGAGGGAGTGGATTTCTTCGCTATTCGGTTGGAGGTCTGGAAGATTGAGGAATCCCCTCCAGCGGTTCGTTTCAATCCGGTTGAAGACCCAAGTGAGTGGAAAGAGAAAGCTCAGAGGTCGAGGGATGAGCTTACTGAAACGAAGAAGCTTCAGGAAGCCTACTGGACGACGTTCCGAGATAAAATCCGGGAGAGAGATACACCGTTGAGACCGCGGAAACCGAAGCCCAAACACTGGTACAACAACCCTATTGGGAAGTCTGGATACAAGCTCCAATTCACGGTCAATACAAGAGAGAACCAGCTATACTGTCAGTTAGTCATCAAGGATGATGCTGAGGGATACCACGAACTCGAACGCCAAAGAGAGGAGATAGAAGATGAGATGAGTGTTTTGGATGAAACCTTGTTGTGGAGACCTCCCGAAGAAGGGGATAGTGACTGGAGTAAGATAACTCTAACAAGAGAAGGATACTTAGAGAACGAGGATGCTTGGGATGAGTATCACGACTGGATGTTTGAATGTGGAGAAACATTCTACGAAGTATTCTATGACAGAATTCAAGAGCTATAGAGGCAGATAGATGGAGATTGGTGTTGATGGTGCTGACGGTGGTTGGTTTGGAGTCACACATGACGAGGGCTCGTATGGATGAAGAAGAAGTTCCTCTTCCGCGAGATAATTGTGTACAGAGAATTTCGAGGTTAGTACTTGTTCTTACTCGGAACTCTGATGTGTGAGAGGTCGTCGTATTTTTTGACTAACGCCTTGAGCTGTCGGTAGGTTATCCCTTCGTTGAACTCCGCACCATATTGCTCTTCGAACCACTCCCATGCTTCATCCCACCCTTGGAGCTGCAGCAGACGGTTTGCAATACTTAACCGCTCATAGTGCTTCAGCCCTTGTATATCGTATTTCCCTTCTTCCACCGCTTCTTGAAGTTCTCTTGTCCTCGACTTACCGGTTTGCTCCGGTGACTCCGAAGAAGGGGTATTCTCGGTGTATTCTGACCCTGCGGACCCTACATCATATCCTTCATCTCTCAGGTATTCGAAGGCCGGAGATTTGCCACCATCCGATAGATACGAAGCGCCTTCAACCACTTGCCGTATGTTCAACTTGAGTATTTTCGAGCTCCTGCTTTGACCGCCGATTACCGCTACAGCGTCACCCCCACCAAACCCTCTATCAACCCATTTTTCGTAGTCAGTTTCTGACAGTCGGAGTGGACAAGGACCTCGGACTGTGAACTCTCCGCCACAACCTTTCGCTTCGTAGAACTTCGCTGGGATGAACGTACTTTCCTCCACCCCTTCGTGGTTCTTCCTACAGTAGGCGTTGCCTTTGACCTGTAGGAAAGCGAGGCTTCTGCCTCCGTTCCCCGCGTTCGCGTAAGGTGAGAAGGGATGTCGGTTGTATCGCTTCCATTTCTTGGCCCCGTTTTTGTCCTTAGGAGGTGTTTTCCTCTCTTGTAATGGAACCTCAGCGACTTCTTTGGTTAACTCCAGCCCCGTATCTTTCCCGCCGAGCAGGAGGAGGGCATCAGAGAGGCCTTCTTCGTAGGAGGTATCAGTAGTGTCCATTAGGGCTGTATTAGCCGCTGTGGTTCGTTTGTGGGTGTACTGGAAATGGTCGAGAGGTGTCTGTATCTCTCGGTTGTCTTCTGCGTTGACTGCTTTACTTACGCATTCCTTTCTGGTGTCACCATGTTCTATTTCTACTTTGGGTAGTTCTGTCTTCGAATGACGGACTCCCGGGAGTCTGAAGGTTTGTTTACGTTTGTATATATCATCGAGTTCTGCCTCATGCTCGCTGCAGAAGTCCTTGACCTTGTTCTTCAGTAGCTTTCGTTGTTCCTCTCCGACCGCGAACTTCGGGGTATGGACATGGATGGACCGGTTTCCTGAGAAGTAGTACTGACAGCTAATGGGGTCGATATTGAGTTCTCTTAGGATTGTGTCAAACCAATCGAAGAGCACTGAGGTTTCAACGCCGTCCTCTAATGCATCGCTTTCGAGATAAACTGGATACAATACGTCTCCGTCCTCGGTTGCTTCCTCGCATTCGGTCTGCAGTATATTGGCGATGGACGTGTCGCCTTTCCAAGGGCTGTCAGAGTCCGTCAGACGGTTCCACTGACCGTCAGAGAGGAGGTAAACCGGGCTGATGTAGCAGGCATCCTCTGGAATAGGTTGGTCCACAGGCTGTAGTGACGGAAGCTGACGGTAACTGTCAGATGTTTTCTCGGTGTAGCGGACGCAGGCTGTGTAGCATGTTGTTTGCGCAGACGATACAACTTCAGTTGAAGCGTGTTTAGTGAATGACATTTTTATAGCTATTACGCGTCTACCCGCAGCTGCTCGGGTGTGTCCGGACACAGGCGCAGGGCCACGCGACCCCCCGACAGAGGGGTATAAGTAGGGTCCGGACGTCGGCACACCTCGACCCCGACTCTATCCGGCGGTCCTCGCACTATACATAGGAGGTGGTGAGGTTTATACTAAACAGCAAGAATGTGTCCTACTACCCATCTCCACCTACACAGTCACTACGAGTGGTAGTTAGAATGGGGGTATGGAGGAGGGAACAAGTTGGGGGGGTGTCGGGGTCTCCCCTCCTCCTTTACACCCAATACGAGCAGGTTAGTAAATAAAAAGATATACCCTGAATCCATCTGAACAAGGGTTTAAGTACCAGTGTTTCCAGCGGTTAGCTGGTTTCTACGTCGAATTTATGCTCGTAACCAGGTACAGTGATGTTCAACCATTCGAGGAAATCCAACGCAGTTTGACCCTGGAGTTCGATGTTGTCGTGTCTGGCTCTGGCGTCGAAACCTGCTTCCTCCAGTATCTCAGCTCCAACTTTCGAACTACGGTCTAAACTCGTCATGTCGATTAACGCAAACTCAGTTTCTACGTCCCAGGTCCCTCTTCGCGCCCACCATAAGCTCGCTGTCTCCGGCGTCAACGTAAATTTTGAGGGTAGGGTTTTCTCCTTGTTTTTGTACCAGCGCTGCCGCCAGCTTTCTAAGTCTTCGTCCGTCGTAGTCTGGAACCTATATTTTCCCTCCGGCTCATGTCTACTGGCGTCAATACCTCCATCGAACTCCTCAACTAACCAGTCGATGTACTCCTTTTTCTCTGACCTTTCCCTAACGAATGGATAGGGTCTGTTCTTTGATTGTATGATAGATGCTTTTCCGAACAAGATACCGTTCAGAATGTAGGTCTGTCTTACACTCAGGTCCACTGCAGAGAGTTAGCAAGAGACTCCATAACGTTGTTACGATGTAGGAACACGGGAAGTAGAGTGGTTTCGCCGCTCATGCTCTAACCCGAGATACAGTTTGACTTGGATTGAGAGATAAAGAAGCCTGTCTGAGGGTTCCCTCCTCTATCTCAATCCTTCTGTCAATTTCATCCTTCAGCTCACTGGACTCCTCAATATCAATGACTTTGCCGGTGAAAGGGTCGCTACAACGTAATCCATCCCCTCGGCAAAACCGGTCTATGTATTCGTCGGCTTCATCTACATCGAGAGCTTGTTTAGCTACTTCCTTCGTGTCTTCAACGACCTCTGTCCAGTTCATGCTGACGTCTGCACTGACTTGTCCGGCGAACGGAGTCGCCGACCACATCACGGGACTCTGACTTTGGTCTTTCCGGACGTAGCCTTTATTCAACATTCCGTCGAGAGACGTCTGCACGTCCCGTTCGGTGACGTTCATCCCTGCTTCACGGAGCTTCATCTGTATCTCCGCCTTCGACATACCACTCTGCATGTCATCCCTAAGGTAACGAAGGATTACGAGGTCACGAGTACGGAGATTCAACGCTGAAAGAACCATGTCCTGACTCCGCATCCAGACAAAACCACGACTCGTGAGAAGGTATTAACGTTCAAGCTCAGAATACGGAGAGAAAAATCGTCGACGGCGTCGACGATGTTTCGACGGCGTCGATTGTTTATCGACACCCCGCATGGGCCGTCCTGTGGTTAACATTTGACCCATTCACAGTATTGACGGATACGCTAACTGGCTAAAAGCCGGATAATTCAGAGATTCAGGTGAGTGTTGGGCTTATTCATCGACTATCTTTTTGACTGTGTTTTTTATACGGTTATGTTTGTTACAGACGACGTTCAGACGTTTCTCTTCCTCAGATAAATTATGTGACTCAATCACGCTTCTCAGGGAATCTTCCTGTTCCATACTGTCTACCGCGGTGTTGAAAGCTTCAGTTATCTCCCCTTCCGAGAGCAATTTTTCCGACCTCTCCATCGCCTCCTCCATGTCGTGTAGATGCATCTCGACGGCCCTACCAATCGCTCCACGGATATCCTCTCCACATCGGAAGCACATGGCATTACTAATGTTGTTCTGTTTACCACACCCCGTACAGTTTATCGTGGAAAGGTCTATCTCAACGTCCTGACTCCCGTCTTTCTCGGAAGACGTGTGCTGTCGTTGCCCTCCATTCGGTTTTGTCCTACTTCTGGTGCTCGTGTTATATGCATCAGGTGTCGATTTTCTGCCCGCCGCGAGGTAGATGATTAACCCGATGAAACCAAGAAAAACCACGAGCAAGGTCCATGCGTGATGGTCCTGTCCTCTGAAACTTTTCGCATCATACCAGACCCAGATAGCGAGTGCCAGATTCACTAAAGCTAGGAACAGAATTCCAGACATTAGTCTAACCTCTCTTCCCTGATTGGTACCCTCACGCTTCTCTCATTATTCAAAGTTCCACACGTTGGATAACTTTCTAAGCATCCGAGTTAGATGTTATGCTTGAATGAAACGGGTTTAATCGAGATAGAGCCGGTAAGTGAGTGTGCGGCTACCCTATCTTATCCAACGCCTCCCTCCGGTCTTCCACCGGAACCTGGTCGTACTTCATCGTTGTCTTAACACTTCTATGACGGAGCTGTGCCTTCGTCGCAGCGAGGTCCCGCTCCTTCGTCATGTAGGTCCCTGTTGAGTGTCGGATGGTGTAGAAGCTCATCTGACGGTCGGAGTAATCTATGCCTGCCTTGTCACACACGCTACGTAGCAGTCTACTGAGTTCCTTCGAGCTGTAACGGTTACCATGCCGCGTCAACCAAAGCGCGTCTGTGTCATCGTATCGCGGGTTCTCGCTACGTTCTTCTATCCAGCGTTCTAACGCGGTCGCGGTCCGCTCGGTCACGCTCACCGCCCAATCACCCTCGTTCTTACTGGATTCCTCGCGTGGTATACGCAGGAGGCCGTTGTCTGGTTCCACCCAACGCGTGCTTGCCCGGCGTACCTCGACGGGACGTAAGGCTGCATCGAGGCTCGTCCAGAACAGGGAGGTGTACTTCCAGCTTGTGTCCTCGTCCACGACGTCCTCGTCGTCGAGTCCATAGCTCGGGTTCCCATCCATCTGCAGAGCTGCCTGACGTATCTTCTGCCGTTCATCGTCAAGTAGGAAGTCCCGGGGACCGGTGTTCCCGCCTCCACTGTTGAAACTCCAGTCGAACTCCCAGCGTTCCTCGTCGTACCTGTACTCCAGCCACTTCGAATACCGGAGCAAAGCCTCCAGAATCTTGCCCTTCGTACTCTCAGTGACATCGCGGAACGCTACCTCGTCCATGTATGCTTCCGCGTGTTCGAAGTCCGGCTGGATTACGTAGCATCCCTCGCGTTCCCAAAGCCAGCGGTCGAAACGTGCGGTCCGGTTCGCCGTCGAGTACACGCTGTAAGGGCTGTATCCTTCGGCTTTCTCTGGGTTCTTCCCCATCCTTAGGAGGTAGGTGAGGAACCTCTCTCGGTAGTCATGATAGTCGATTTCTTCTTTCTCCCCCAGTAACTCCGCGTTAGAGTCTGGAACGATGGTTATCGAGCGATTCGGGTCTATCTCATCATCCGCTATCTCAGGGGGACAGCGTTCAGCGGTTTCCTTGTTTTCAGAGTTCATATCCTGTCATTCATCTCCTTGACAGGCCGGAAAACCACAGGAAGGCTCGCCGAAGGCGAGTGCGTGGGACCGGATTTGAACCGGCGGACCCCTACGGGACAGCGCCCTCAACGCTGCGCCGTTGGCCTGGCTTGGCTACCCACGCGCGTTTTTTCCTAATGCCACCGTGGACTTATGGGTTCCTATTCTGACTCGTCTGGGGGTTATACTAACCCGAGGTTCGCGGGGTAGCTGTAGCTTTCGCGGTCGCTGGCTTTCACGGAAGCTATGACCACCAGTATGATGTTGGCGAGAAGTAAGAGGGGGACGAGCAGCAACCCTATCAGTATGATGATGGTGAACGCCGCGACTATGGTGTAGATGGTCATGCTTATCTGGAAGTTCATGCTCTCACGCGCCTGCTCTTCGACCCAGTCGCTGTCCTCCTTCATGAAGAGCCAGATGGCGAACGGTCCGAGTATGTTGCCGAACGGGATTCCGACGAACATCAGGAAGGCGCTGAGATGGGCTGCTACACCCCATTTGCGTTCGCGTTCCGTTACGTCGGCGTCGGCACCGTCCTCGGACATACATGGTTGTTGACCTGCGAGAGACTTAGGTCTTCCTTCGCTGGTGTCTCGACGGCAGCTCCGGAGGAGTCTCCTGGATATCCCTGTTGGGTTCCCGGTGGCGGTTCCCGCAAGGTCCCTGGGACATCCCGGCTGCGTTCTCGGTGGCAGTTCCGATGCGAGGCCTCGGCCCGGGTTCCGGTGTTGCAGGGACGACGCAGACTCGACCCAGTGGTAAAGTACACGGAAGACGTAGCCCACAGCATGGACTGCACGTACTGCGGCAGCGACGTCGTCCACCACGACCCTGTCTACGTGATGGAGGATGTGAACTCCTGCGGTGGCGGCGGCAGCGACGCCTTCTGTAACTACAGCTGTCTGGTGTCGTGGATAGAAAGCGAGGGCAAGATAGAGGGCGACAGCTGCAGGATATAGGTTCATGGTGATTCTCTGGCCCTGGATCGCTGGTCCTGGATGTCTGGCCCGCCGAGTAAACGTCTGACTCCGCGATGGGGTCGAAAGAGAGATGGAGCGGCCGCGTGAACTCCCCTTATGAGCAAAGACCACCGGGGTGACACAGCTCCCTTCGCTGGCTCCGGCGGCGAGGTCTCTCTCGAGACCATCCCCCTGCATTCGACGAACCTGCTCACGGTTCTCGACGAAGACGGAGTGATCCAGTACGAGAGCCCGTCGATAGAGCGTGTCTTCGGCTTCCGTCAGCGGGAGCTCGTCGGCGAACAGGTGGCGGAGTTCTTCCACCCCGCATAACCGGAGGGAGGTCGTCGACGCGTACCGGTCCGTGGTCGAGGGAGAGCGAGGGGACGTGGAAGCCGTGGAGTACAGGCATAGATGCGCTGACGGCGGGTACTGCTGGGTGGAGTCCGTGGCGTCCTCGAACCCCACTCCCGAGGGGTTCTACGTCGTCAACACACGTGATATCTCGGTGCAGAAGGCCCGGGAGCGTGAGCTGAAGGAGTCGAACAGGAGCTTGGACGAGTTCGCTCACCTCGTCTCCCACGACCTCAGGAACCCGCTGCAGGTGCCTCGCGGCAGGCTGGAGCTCGCGCAGGAGGACTGCGACAGCGGGCACCTCGACGCCGTGGAATCGGCGCACGCGAGGATGCAGGCGTTGATAGAAGACGTTCTAGAGGCCGCCCGGGGAGACACCAATCCGGAGCTGGCGGCCGTGGACCTGCGTTCGATCGCTGAAGATGCTTGGAGGAACGTGGACACCGGTGACGCAGTGCTGAAGCCCCCGGACTCCGTGGAGGTCTACGCCGACGGCTCCCGTCTACAGCGGCTGCTGGAGAACCTGTACCGGAACTCCGTCGCACAGCGGGAGGACGTCACGGTATCGGTGGAGGTCCTCGACGACGGCTTCTACGTCGAGGACGACGGACCCGGCATACCGGAGGCGGAGCAGGAGAAGGTGTTCGAACCAGGGTACTCGGACTCCGATGACGGCGGAGGATTCGGCCTCAAAATCGTCGAACAAGTGGTCAGCGCACACGACTGGGAGGTCGACGTCGACCGGGGAGACACCGGCGGCGCGCGGTTCGAGTTCTCGGCTGTAGAGTTCGTGGAGTAGGGGTTCCGTCACCTCCGGCAGAGTAGAGGTTCAGTCAGCGAGGAGTTCAGTGGCGAGGGGGGTTCAGTCTGCGCCTGCTTCCCCGCGTTCGCCTTCGCGTGCGTAGCTCTCGCCGTCGACGTCGACGGGGTAGCTGTCGGTGACGCAGCCGGTGCACATGTGGTCGACGGGCATGTCGAGGCCGTCGCTGATGTCTTCGACCGAGAGGTACTCTAAGCTGTCGGCGCCTATCACGTCCTCTATATCGTCGACCGAGCGGTCGCTGGCCATGAGCTCGTCCCGCGTCGGCATGTCGATGCCGAGGTAGCACGGCGACACGATGGGTGGTGACCCGATCCGCATATGCACCTCTTCGGCGCCGTTCTCCTTCAGCAGCTGGATGAGCTGCGTCGAAGTGGTGCCGCGGACTATCGAGTCGTCGATCAAGGTCACGCTCTTGCCTTCGATGTTGGACTTCACGGTGTTGAGCTTGAGGCGGACCGCGGTCTCCCGTGCTTCCTGCGTCGGCATGATGAAAGTGCGTCCGACGTACCTGTTCTTCATCAGGCCTTCCGCGTACTCGACGTCGTCGGCGGCTTCCGCGTAACCCGTGGCGAACGCGCGGCCGCTGTCCGGCACCGGCGACACGATGTCGGTGTCTACGCCGTGACGCTGGTACAGCAGGCGGCCGAGCTCCCTCCGGACGTCGTAGACGAGCCGGCCGTCGATCTCGCTGTCGGGTCGGCTGAAGTAGACGTACTCGAAGAAACAGTGGGCGGGACGTTCGTCGAACAGCCGGTGGCTCTCGAACCCCTCGCCGTCTTCGTCCAAGACGACGACCTCGCCGGGTTCGACGTCCCGCACGAGCTCGCCGCCCAGGACGTCTATGGCTACGCTCTCGCTGGCGATGACGTAGCCGTCGTCGAGCTCGCCGATGCAGAGCGGCCGGATGCCGAGGGGGTCGCGTACTCCGACGACCTTGTCGTCGTGCATCAGGGTGACGCTGTAGGCGCCGCGGACGCGGGTCATCGTGCGCTCTATCGACTGGATCAAGGGGTAGTCGAGGAGATTCGCGACGAGCTCGTGCACCATGACCTCGGTGTCGCTATCGGTGGAGAACGTGTGGCCTTCGTCCTCGTACTCCCGCCGTATCTCGTCGGTGTTCACGAGGGTTCCGTTGTGGCCGAGCGCGATAGAGCCGCGCTTCGAGTTCACGGTGTAGGGGTGGCAGCTGAGCTCTGTTATGTCGCCGCTGGTGGGGTACCGGAGGTGGCCGATGGCGCTGTCGCCGGCGAGCAAGTCCACGTCGTCTTCGCTGAAGACCTCGCTGACGAGGCCGAGTCCCTTGTGTTCGTGCTGCTGGAAGCCGTCGTGCGAGACGATGCCCGCGCCCTCCTGTCCGCGGTGCTGGAGGGCGTAGAGTGCGTAGTAGGTGGGTAGCGCGGCGTCTCCGTCCTCGAGCTGGACGCCGACGACGCCGCATCGGTCCTTCATCTTTTCCGAGGGTGTCTCTCCCGGGATGTTTAGCTCTCTATCTATTCAGCTGTCGCCGGCCTTGCTCTGCCAGCTGTAGCTGCGTTGCTTCGAGCTCTCGCCGAAGCCGCACTGCGAGCATCGTTTCTTGTTGACGTGGTAGCTGGTCTCGCCGCAGCGACGGCATTTCACGTGTTTCTTCTTGTTCTTCTTGCCCTGACTGGGGGTTCCCTTCGTCATCTATTCTCAGTTGTACTGGAGGGCTGGCAGTGTATAACGGTTTTGTTAACAGGAGATGGATGCCCTCTCCATCAGCGGCGGGTACACGCAGGTTTTATCCTGCATCACCGCGACTTCACCGCTATGGAGATAACGAGCCGCCACCACCTGAGAGAGGACGAAGCCGACGAGATACGCGACCGTCTCAGGGAGAATCTCGGGGTGGAGCTAGAGGGCACTATAGAGGAGATAGAGGTGGACGACGACTACGACATCCTCCTCGTCGACGGCCGCCCGCTCCTCGCGAGGTTCGACGACGAAGCCTTCGTCACCGTCCAGGGTGCGCTCGAGCTAGAGCCGGACCGAGGCCGCGTCATCGTCGACGCCGGCGCGGTGGAGTTCGTCACCAACGGCGCCGACGTGATGCGGCCCGGTATCACCGAGGTCGACGTCGACGTCAGGGAAGGCGATCTCGTCGTCGTGGTGGAGGAGAACCACGGGAAGGCGCTCGCGGTCGGCCGCGCCCTCGTCGACGCCGACGACATGGAGGGAGACGAAGGACGCGTCGTCGAGAGCCTGCATCACGTCAATGACGAGCTGTGGGAGTTCGACGGATAACCTACCCCCCCCCCTTCACCCGACAGACGCAAGACACCGGTCAGTGACTATGACCTCTGTCTGACGAAGAGTTAAGAACGAAGCCTCTCTCCCTTCGTACATGAGCCTGGTGAACAAGATACTCGGCGGCGAAAGACAGCACAGCATCAACGAGTACGAGGAGATAGATCTCCGGCAGTACGAGGACGAGGTCGTACCGCGTGAGGTGAACAAGCAGGTGCATATCGCGGAGCTCACGGGTCAGGAAGGCGTGATGGACGTCAAGGACCTCATCTACGACGGCGACATAGTCGTCGCGGACGTCACGGCGTTCAAGGACAACGAACGGAAGCTCCAGAGCGTGATGGAGGAGTTCCGGATGGTGACGGAGGAGGTCGACGGCGACATAGTGCAGAAAGGCGACGACCAGCTCCTCATCACACCCCGCGGCGTCGGCATCAGCCGAGAGAAGATAACGCGGTAGAACACCTGAAGTTCCTCTCTACCTCGCTGTCTCTCGACAGCTCCTGCTCCCTTGTCACGCTGGAGGCGGGTGGTTTATGGTACGCGGCTTCCACTGTACCGGTGAGGACACGATGCAATGCGAGATGTGCGGTAAACAGACGGAGAGCCTGAAGGTCGCGCTCATAGAAGGCAGCGAACTCGACGTCTGCGGCGACTGCCAGAGCTTCGGAGAGGTCCTGCACGAGGAGTCCGACGATACCGATGACAGCGGGTCAGCGACAGCGGCAGGGGGAAGCTCCGGCGGCACTTCATCGACGGGCGGCCGTTCCCCGTCACCGTCCTCTGGCGGCGGTGGAGGCGGTGGAGGTCGCCGCGACCCACTGGAGAAGATGGGGGCCCTCGCCAGCGACTACCCCGAACGGGTGCGTCAGGCTCGCGAGAGCATGGACCTTACCCAGGAGGAGCTAGCCGACCGGCTGAACGAGAAACAGAGCCTCATCAGGAAGATAGAGAGGGGCGACATGCGACCCGACGAGGAGGTAAGGGGTAAGCTCGAAAGCACGCTCGAGATCTCGCTCACCGAGGACGTCTCAGCCGACGACTGGGAAGGCAGCGGAAGCGGTGAAGGCTACACCCTAGGAGACATAGTGGAACGGAAGGACTGACGGATGTTCCTGTTAGTCAACCTGAAGACCTACGAATCAGGCACAGGAGCCGACGCCATCGAGGTCGCGGAGGCCGCGGCCCGCGTCAGCGAGGAGACCGGTGCACGTATAGCGGTCGCGCCTCAAGCCGTCGACCTCCGCGACGTGGCCAAGAGATGCGAGGCGTTCGGTCAACACGTCGACTCCGTGGAGTACGGCAGCAACACCGGTGCGTCCCTCGCGGAGGCGGCGGCGCACGCCGGCGCAGGCGGCACCCTCGTCAACCACTCCGAACGCCGCGTCCGACTTCATGACCTCGCGGGCGCAGTAGACGCCGCCCACCGCGCCGGACTAGAAGCCCTGGTCTGCGCGAACAACGCCGAGCAGTGCGCGGCCGCGGCGGCGCTGGAACCCGACTACGTCGCCGTCGAGCCACCGGAGCTCATCGGCACCGGAACCCCGGTTTCTCAGGCGGACCCCGACATCGTACGTGACACCGTGGAGCGTGTTGGAGACGTCGCCGAGGTCCCCGTGCTCTGCGGCGCCGGCATCTCCAGCGGCGACGACGTCGACGCCGCAGCAGACCTAGGGGCGGAGGGTGTGTTGGTCGCCAGCGGCGTCGTGAAGGCCGACGACCCCGAGGAAGCTATGCGCGACCTCGTAACCTGAACCCAGGTCGGACGACGCCCCCCCCTCCCCCCTCCGCGGTCCTCCGACGGTAGTTTTTACTGACGCCGTCGCCTTCTACGGCTGATGGACATACTGTCGACGAAGGAGATGACCAGGAAGGAGATGCTGGAGGTGCTCGACCACGCTCGTAGCGTCGAGCAGGGCACCTCGCTCTCCGGAGAGGTCCTCGGCCTGCTGTTCTTCGAGCCGTCGACGCGGACTAAGATGAGCTTCACCAGCGCGATGAAACGACTCGGGGGGGACGTCGTAGACATGGGAAGCGTGGAGTCCTCCAGCGTCAAGAAAGGTGAGACGCTCGCCGACACCGTCCGCGTCGTCGAAGGCTACGCCGACGCCCTCGTTATCCGGCATCCCCGGGAGGGGTCGGCGCGTCTGGCGTCGGAGTTCGTCGACGCACCCGTGATAAACGCCGGAGATGGAGCGGGTCAGCATCCCACGCAGACCTTGCTCGACCTGTACACCATGCGGGAGGAGGTGGACGAAGACCTCGGCAGCCTGCACGTCGGCGTCATGGGTGACCTGAAGTACGGACGCACCGTGCATTCGCTGTCGCTGGCGCTGGCGAAGTTCGACACCAGGCTTTCGTTCGTGTCGCCGTCGGAGCTACGGCTGCCGGAGAACGTCCGCCGTGAGCTAGAGGGTTCCGGAGTGGAGTTCCGGGAGGTCGAGGACGTCGAAGGAGTCGTCGACGACCTCGACGTGCTGTACGTCACACGTATCCAGAAGGAGCGTTTCCCCGAGGAGAGGGAGTACGAACGCATAGCCCACAGCTACCGCGTCTCCAGCGACAGCTTGGAAGACGCCGGCGACGTCAGGGTGATGCACCCTCTGCCCCGCGTCGACGAGATAGACCCCGACCTCGACGACACGGAGCACGCGCTGTACTTCCGGCAGGCGCACAACGGCGTACCGGTGCGTATGGCTATACTCGACATGGTCTTGGGTGGTAGCGGATGACCGACTTCAGCGCTGGAGCTCCAGCCGATGGAGGAGGTGTGGTCTGATGGAGGAGCTCCGCATCCGCCCGATACGTGACGGCACCGTCATCGACCACATCGAACGCGGGAGAGCATTGGAGGTGTTGAAGATACTCGGCGTGGATTCGTCGACCCGGGACGTCGTCAGCGTCGCGATGAACGTCTCCAGCGAGAAGATGGGGGCGAAGGACGTGGTGAAGGTCGAGGGCCGGGAGATAGGTTCGACAGAGACGGACATCATCGCCCTGATAGCGCCGGAGGCGACGGTTAACGTCGTCAGGGAGTACGAGGTGACGGAGAAGTACGTGGTGTCGATGCCGGACGAGATAACCGGTGTCCTGACGTGTCCGAACCCATCGTGCATCACTAACGGCGGTGAACCCGTGGAGACGTCGTTCGAGGTGGAGGATGACGGTGAACTGCGTTGTAGCTACTGTGACGAGGTTCTGGAGGACGAGGTTGCGGAGTACATCTCCTGACCAATGAAAAGGCTTTTTGTTGTTCTTCGAATACTCACAGCCACGCAATGAACCGTCTCCCAGCCGCCGTTATCCTCATCGGAGCCCTCATCCTGCTGACGTTCCTCGCCCTAGACCCCGCTGCAGCGCAGACCCGAGAGGAGGTCCGGGGGTCACCGAGCTTCGAGCTCACGGCACAGGACAACAGGGTCTCCCCGGGTGAGTCCACGAACCTGAGGATCTCGGTCTCCAACGGCGGAGACCTATGGAGAGCGGGGCCTCAGGACATGGAGGACCGCGTGAAGACAGCCAGGAACACCAGGTTCTCGGTCAGGGAACGACGGATGAACGACGACATATACCTCCGGAGCGGTCCCGTGCTCCGCGGCACCGTCCCACAGGGTGTAGCGGAACCACTGGAGTTCCATCTCGAGTTCGACGAGGACATCGAGAGCGGGCGGTACTCGATACCGATAGAGGTCAGATACGACTGGACCCGGCGTATCACCAGGACGGCGATGGGAAGCGAGAGCTACCACGAGTTCACCAGAACCGAGAGGAAGAGCGTCCAGGTCGTGGTCGAAGACCAGGCGAGGTTCCAGCTGGTCGACAGCGATAGCGAGGAGGTAACCGCAGGCGACGTGGGAGAGCTCCAGCTAGAGATAGAGAACACGGGGACAGGGACCGCTCGCGACGCACGTCTCCAGTTGTCGAGCCTCGAACCAGGATTGTTCTACGGCGGCGTTGAGAGCCCTAGGGAGACGAAGACGGTCAGTCTACCGAGTATGAAGCCCGGCGACACCGCCGACGTCAGCGTCCGCGTGGGGGCGGAGAGCGACCAGTCCCCAGGCAGCTACCCCGTAAACAGCAACGTCGAGTTCCGGAACGAAGCCGGCGTAGACAGGGTCAGCCGGACCCTCCGCACCTCGGTAGACGTCGGAGGCGAGCAGGACTTCAGCGTCGACGACGTCGAAAGCGGCCTAAGGGTCGGAAGCGACGGCGACCTACAGGGCACGGTCACCAACGAAGGCCCCGGGGAGGCTTCGAACGCCGTGCTGGTCTTCGCCCCCGAGGACCGGAACGTAGACCCACGGGAGACAGAGTACGCACTTGGAGACCTAGAGGTAGGTGAAGACCGGGAGTTCCGGTACCGCGTCAGCGTCAGCAGCGAAGCCGAGCACGGACCCAAGCAGTCGACGTTCTTGGTCAGATACAGGAACGAGTTCGGCGACCTGCGTGAACAGGACGTCGACGTCGACTACAACGTCGACAGGCGACAGGACGAGTTCGAACTCGACAGCAACGTCTCGCTGTCACCTGGTGAAACGAAGGCGATAGAGGTCGACGTAACCAACGCCCGCGACGAGACCTTCGAGGACATCCAGGCGAAGATGTTCACCGACAGCCCACTATCCAGCGACGACGACGAAGCCTTCGTGGAGGAGCTGGCGCCGGGTGAGACCGAGACCCTAATCTTCGAGATATCCGCAGCAAGCGGCGCCACCGCCAAGAGCTACAGCGTCAGCATGGACTTCCGGTACGACGACGAACGCGGCGACACCAAGATAAGCGACACCTACCGTGTCCCCGTACAGGTCGGCGAACGGGGCGAAGGAGGCCTACCGGTTTTCACAGTCATCCTCCTCGTCCTGCTCGCCGCCGCAGCGTACATGAAACGCGAACCACTGAAGGAAGGCTTAAGGGGATTTAAGGATAGGTTCAGCAACGACAACAACTAAATCAGGGGCTGAATCAGTAGAAGCGGCGACAGTCACCCCCCCCCCCTTCTTCTGAACGGCGAATGTGAGATGAGCCAAAGTAGAGATGATTTCACCAAGAGGTCGGGGGAGGCTGATTCGTCGGAAGGCTGTCGGTCTAGATCTGACGGCTTAGCTTCACCAGCTTCTTCTTGTCCTTCTCTGGGATGCGGGCGTGATCAAGCGCCTGCTGTATCTTCGTGTGATCCTCTTTCATCTCCTCCGCTAGCTTCAACATCGACTGTTCATCGGGGTTCTCCTCTATCTTCTGCTTCAGCCGGTCTACCTCTCTTTCGAGCGCTTGCATAGCTGGCGATAGCCGTCCACAGCCCATAAACCTACGTCAGACACCTGGCACATACCCCTAATTTTTTGGCGATGCACGGCTTACGATGACCGGTGCAGCGAGACGAACAGAGGTCCGGTGCCGACGACTACCCGCACTCCTTCGAAGCCGACGACGTCACAGTCGAGGTGGGGGTGCATAGGGACGGCAACAACGCCTTCGTCCGGTGGCGTATCGGAGACAGGGAAGGCGAACACGGCAGCGTCCACGGAGGCGACCTCGTGCTGAACTTCCCCGAGTTCGTCACGGGCGAAGAGGGTGCGGAGACCGTGAAGCTACCTGAGCACACCCTGGTGAAACTACGGAGCGACCTCGAGGACCTGAGAGACGAGATAGCTGAGGGGATGTCCGAGGAGGAGCTTCAGCGGGAGGAGGAAGACCGAAGAGTGTTCGAACGGGCGCGGGAGATAATCCAGAAGTCCGACGTCCCAGAGCCCTCCCAGTACGAAGCCCGGGAGTTCGAACCCGAGGACGCCCCAGAGGGACAGGTAGTGGAGGCAAGGGTTGAGGCCCACAACGGGGTGGCTGAGATATCCGTGGACGTCGGAGGCAACCAGGGTTACTCCCCGCACTACGACCTCTCTGAGAACACCCTGACGCTTCCAGGTGGCCGGTGGAACGTGACGCAGGAGGTGGAGCTACCGGAGGACGTAGCGCTCGGATTACTGAGCGACCTAAGAGAGCTACAGCAGGAGCTCAACGAACGCAGGAAAG
This sequence comes from Euryarchaeota archaeon Ods02, assembly GCA_028751075.1. Lineage (GTDB taxonomy): Archaea > Halobacteriota > Halobacteria > Halobacteriales > Halorutilaceae > JAQZDA01. The sequence continues at coordinate 110,375 of JAQZDA010000001.1, forward strand.
CGTACGACGACGCCGTCGACCAGGCGAGGGACGAGGTTCTCTGACCTGAGGGCGGTTGGAAGCGAATCCTGGATACAAAGACCTCCAACCCTCCGTCGTAGACGACGCAGGAGCCTAAGGTTTTTATCGGGGGACCGCGAAACCCACCGTAAGATGACGGAATACGGTGTGAAAACCACCGGAATCTAACTTCTAACCATATGCCTCCATCCCACCTAGTCGAGCTCGTCAACGAAGGAGAACACGACAACCTCGAGTTCAAGGAAAGACTGGAACGAGACACCCATCTCGAACAGGGACGCCTCCAGTCGCTGGCGGCGCAGATGCGACACCGCGTGCTCTCCGGCGACGGAATCGCACACTACGTCGTCGGCGTCACGGACGACGGAGGCTTCGAAGGAATAGACGACGAATCCTTCGAGGAGACGATGGAGGTGCTGAACGTCGTTGCAGCCGAAGCCGAAGTAGCGTTAGACGACGTCGAGACCCACGACCTCGAGGGCGGTAAGGTCGCCGTCGTCACCGTACGGGACACCGGCGGAGACGGCGAACACATCGTCGTCGGAACCGCCGGCCACGTCGACCACGGGAAGAGCACGCTCGTCGGCACCCTCGTAACCGGTGAAGCCGACGACGGCGACGGAGGAACCCGAACTTTCCTAGACGTCCAGCCCCACGAGGTCGAACGCGGGTTGAGCGCCGACCTGTCGTACGGAGTCTACGGCTTCAACGACGACGAACCCCGCAGGATGAACAACCCGCTTTCGAAGCGGGAGAAGAGCGACGTCGTCCGGAAGAGCAACCGACTCGTGTCCTTCGTCGACACCGTCGGCCACGAACCCTGGCTCCGCACCACCATCCGCGGCATCCTCGGACAGAAGCTCGACTACGGACTCGTCACCGTAGCCGCCGACGACGGCCCCACACAGGTCACCCGGGAACACCTCGGCGTCCTGTTCGCCACCGACCTTCCGACGATGACGGCGATAACGAAGACCGACATGGTGTCGGAGGAACGCGTCGAAGAGGTGGAGGAAGAGGTTCAGCAGCTGCTGAAGTCCGTCGGCAAGATACCTCACAGCGTCGAGAGCCACGGCGTCGAAACCGCCGTCGAGGAGATGCCGGAAGGCCACATAGTACCCGTCGTCCGAACCAGCGCAGTCACGATGGAGGGCTTCGACGTCCTCGACGAGCTACTGCGCAGGCTTCCGAAGACCTACGACGACGTCGACGACGACTTCGAGATGTACGTCGACCGCACCTACCAGGTCACCGGCGTCGGCACCGTCGCCAGCGGCACCGTGAAGAGCGGCTCTATCGAAGCCGGAGACGAGGTCTACCTCGGTCCGACGCACGACGGCGAGTACCACAGGGTCGAGGTGCGGAGCATCGAGATGCACTACCACAGGGTCGACAAGGCCCGCAGCGGCAACATCGTCGGCATCGCGTTGAAGGATGTCGACGACTTCGACGTAGAACGCGGCATGGTCCTGACGTCCACGGAACCAGAAGCAGTCAGAGAATTCGAAGCCGAGATAATGGTTCTCAACCACCCCACCAGAATCCGCGAGGGCTACGAACCCGTCGTCCACCTGGAGACCGCGAGCGAAGCCGCAGTGTTCCAGCCCGACGACGGCTACGTCCTCCCGGGAGAACGAGACACTGTTAAGGTGCAGTTCAAGTTCCGACCCTACAGAGTGGAGGAAGGCCAGACATTCGTCTTCCGCGAAGGCAAGAGCAAGGGCGTCGGCACCGTCACGAAAACACTATAGAGCCACCGGTCAACCGTAGACCCATGATAGGAAGCGAGAGCCTCGCGAACGCACCAGGCCCGATAGAGAACCCAGAGAAAGCCGCTTTCGCTTTACTCGGCGGCACCGTCGTACTACTCTGGCTGCTGGCGGTCGTCTTCGCAGTGTAGACAGAAGAGAAATCCTCTATCTAAGGCCTATAACCCGAGCTCCTTCAGCAGGCGTTCCGCGTCCCGGTCGGATCTCTTCACACCTTTCTCACCCAGGACCTTCCGCTCCAAGCGGTCGCGCGACAACCGTAGAGAGTGACGGGTGCCGAAGCCTTCTCCGGTGGCGACGAACTGGCCTTTGTTGGTGTGGAGGATGATCTTCGAATGGATGAGGTGGTTCCCCCGCATCTGTTCCTTATGCTGCTTGAGATGGACGTGGGTGTGCAGCACCTGAAGGTCCTTGTACTTGTCCGTTACGTCGGTGACCATGTCGGCGACGTCCTCCCGCGACATCGTCCCCAGTAGGTCGATGTTCGTCACCTGCACCGGTAGCCGCTGCTCCTCCTCCTGCCACGTGAGCGCGCGGAGCACGTCGGTCTTCGTCAACATACCCGAAGGGCCGACGTTGTCCTGCACCACCAGGGAGCTGTAGTCGTTCTTCAGCATCTTCTCGACAGCGTTCGAAAGGGACTCGTCCGTCGTCGTGGTCTCCACCGGCGAATTCATGACGTCGACGGCGGGGATGTCAAGCATACGGTCGAGATCCCCGTGCCTGGAGCCCTGACCGCCCGGCTGACCGTCCTTGTTCCCGCTTCCCTGTTGCCGGTCCTCGTCACGGACGCTGAAGCCCAGCATGTCGTACAACGTGACGATGCCGACGAGTCGGCCTTCGTCCATCACGGGGACGCGGCTTATGGCGTGCTCTCGGAACTTGTTGATTATCTGACCGACGCTGGTGTCCTCGCCGACGGTGACGAGTTCACTGGTGTATACGTCGTCGACGTCGAGCACCGAGAGGTTGCTGTTGACCTCCGCGAGCAGGTCGTCGACAGTCACCACGCCAACTATCTCGTCGCCTTCGAAGACCGGGACGACCTTGCTGTCGCTCTCCACCATCTGACGCGCTACCTCTCGGACGTCGTCGTGCCGCCCTACCTTCGGCGGGTTCGTGGTTATCTTGCGGAGCTTCGCCTCCGGCTGATAGTGAGAGGTGATGAGCTGACGGCGAGTCACCACGCCTTCGAACTCGTCACCGACGACGAGCACCGCTTTCTTACCGGTCTCCTGGAAGAAACCCTTGAGCTTCGAGACACGCGTATCGGGTTCGAGAACGTCGTACTCCGTCGAGATGACGTCGTTTACATCCATCGTCTATCGCATGGATATTCGCCCGAGTCCGACTTCAAGCTTGTCAATAGAACAGGAAAACGAGAAGAACACAGAAGGACGGAAGGATCCATCCGCTCGGCCGGAACAGCCGAGAGAGCTACGTGACCGCGGAGACGTAGGCTGAGTAGAACACGACCGCGTTGTACAGCCCATGAGCCGCCGCGGGAACCAGCAGGCTACCGGATACCTCGTACGCGGCCCCGAGCACGAGAGCGAGTGAGAAAGCCGTGAAAAGGTACACCGAAACCTCTACCGCGGAACCCGACAGAGAACCGACGTGCATCACGGCGAAGACGAAGCTCGCGAGAACCACCGCCGGAGCCGCGTCCACCACCTCCGCGAACGCGTTCTGCAGGACACCGCGGAAGAGCAGCTCCTCCGCAGGACCTATCAAGACGACCGACAGCACCAGCAGCACGAGGTACACCTCGGGGTTCGCCGCCGCCGCTTCCTCTATCCTGTGAGCCGCCGACGACACCCCCAGAAGGCTGTAGATCTCAAGCAAGCCGTACGCCACCACTAGGGTCGCGGCGGTGGCGGTCGCACCCCAGGCGACGTCCCTGATATCCGGAACTCTCACTCCAAGGTACGAGAGGTCGACTCTCCGATAACTGAGGTACACCAGAGAAACACCGACGAAACCCAGTCCATGCAGCACGAGATACTGCAGGAGGAGGTCTCCGGCGGCGTCACCTAACTCCAGGTTTCCGGCGAACTCCGCGAGCCCTCCACCTACGACGAACGCTAACGCGACAGCTAGGAGGGCGTAGGCGACGGGTCTCCACCGGGAGCCCGTGGCATCGTCACCCCGTGAACTCCTGTCAGATGAGGTTACACCATCGCTCCCTCCATCGTCCGACGTCGGAGACGGCTCCTCCTGCTCCACCGAAGATGGCTCCCTGGAGCTATCGTTCATCCTGTCTACGTGTCTCCCGCGGTGAGATAGAGTTCTACAGCCCGAAAAGCGTTCCTTCGGAGTGGACGCCACCGCTCTCCAGCATATCCCGCGCCAGCTCCTTCCCGTGTTCGACTCCGGGCTGACCGTAGGCGTCGACGCCAGCTAGCTCGGCGACGGCTGCGACGGCGACCATGTACGTGTACAGAAGCTCACCGACGTCCTCTTCCACGAGGTCGATGGAGAGCCTGACGTTGGGGACATCGGACTCCGTCAACGACGTCCGCGTCGCCTCGAGCTCGACTTCGCGGAGTCCGTCGAGCGAAGCACCGGCGAGGTAGTCGTCGCCGGGTACGTCGAAGTCCTCCCGCGCCGGGGCGTCGACGAACGTCACCTGTTTGTCTCGTGGTCCGTCGACGAGGAGCTGGAGCAGCGAGTGCTGGTCCGTGGTGCCGAGCGCCCTGACGGGAGTCAACCCGTAACGACCTCGCTCCCGTTCCTTTCCGAGGCTCTCCGCATACAGCTGGGCGTACCACTCGGCGAAAGCCTCCAGCCGTTCGCTGTAAGGCATCATCACGGAGACGTCGAAGCCACGTTCACCCAGAACGTACGAGGCTGCCGCGAGCGCGTAGCCGGGGTTGTCGTGTAATGAGGGCTTCCGGCAACGGGTCATCCCATCACGCGCGCCTTCCACAACAGCTTCGACGTCGACGCCGGCGAACGCCGCCGGCAGCAAGCCGACGACGGACAACGCGGAGTACCTGCCGGGCACGTCCGGGAACTCCACGACCCGCGAGACGTCGAAGGCGTCGGGGTTTCCAGTGACTGCGACCGAGTGCCTCCGGGGGTCGAGGCCCTCATGCTGCAGCAGCTCTCTGACGACGCGGTAGTTCGCCACCGTCTCCGCCGTCGACCCGCTCTTCGACACCACCACGAACACGGTGTCGGCGAGCTCTACCTCGTCTACCACGTCGGCGAGCAAGCTAGGGTCGGCGTTGTCGACGAAGTAGACGTCGGCGTCGGGCGCCAGCGCCTCCACGAGGGTGCGTCCGCCGAGCGCGCTTCCGCCGATGCCGACGTTCACCAGGCTGGTGAAGTCGTTGCGGAGGTCGTCCGCCAGCGCTTCGACCGCATCTACGTCCACGTCCTCGGGAACCGTCAGGAACCCCGGGTCTTTCTCGCGGAGTTCGTCGTGGTTGCTCCGCAGCTCCCCGTCGACGTCGTCTAGCTCCTCCTCGGATACACCGCATTCGACACGTTGCTCCAGGATGTTGGAGAGGTCGACTGATAGGGTCATCTTCCTCCGCTCTCGCGGGCGATGGCGGCTACGTCGCTGACGAGCGCGCTCGCCGTCTCGAGGCTGCCGGCGCCGCGTCCGACGACTGTGACCTCGCCCGCTAGCTCGCAGTCGAAGGAGACGACGTTGAGGGTGCCGCCGACGTCGAGCGCCTCGCCTTCGGGGACGAGCCGCGGCGCCACCGTGAGCTCGTCCTCGGAGACCTCACCGACGAGCTTTACGACGTGGCCGCTGTCACGCGCCAGCCGTAGGGCGTCCGGCGTCAGCTCCGTGATGCCTTCGACGTCGACGTCGTCGAGCGTGCGGTCTCCGTCGAACAGCACGTTCGACAGGATGACGCATTTCAGGGCGGTGTCGATGCCTTCGACGTCGAACGTCGGGTCGCTCTCCGCGATACCCATGTCCTGCGCCTCCTTGAGCACATGCTCGTACGTCAGCCCTTCCTCCAGCATCCGGGTGAGGATGAAGTTACAGGTTCCGTTGAGTATGCCTCGGGCTCCATGGACGGTGTCCCCCGCCAGCGACTCTTCGACGGTGTTGACGACAGGCATCGCGCCTCCGACTGCGCCTTCTACGCGGACCTTGACGCCGGCTTCCCTCGCTAGCTCCATGACCTCGCCGTACCGCATCGACACCGGTCCTTTGTTGCAGGTGACGACGTGGGCGCCGGAGTCGAACGCCTTCGTGAAATGCGTGAACGCGGGTTCCGCGTCGTCGAGGGTCGTGGGACTCGCTTCCACGAGGACGTCGTACTCCACCTCGTCGAGGATGTCCGGCGTCCACTCCCGGCCGCCGACGTCTCCCGTCTTCTCCTTCGTCTCCAGCAGCTGAACTGGATCCAGGCCTTCCGCGTCGACGGCGGCGGTTCCTGAGTCGGCGGCGAGGACCAGCGAGACATCTACGGGTGGGTCTTCGCTGATTGCTTCCGCGAACCCCTGGCCGACCGCGCCGAACCCGACGAGTGCAGCTTTCATCTCAGTCAACTTAGACACCTATGGGTTCGACCTTGACGAGGTCTTTCTTCTCGCATATTCCATCGAGCGAGGTCATCGCTGCATCTATCTTGTCCTGACAGGTCGCGTTCACCGTCAACCTCGCGCTCGACGTATCCTCTTTCTCGTCAGGCATAGCCATGGAGAAGTCCACTATCTTCACACCTTCCTCCTCAACCCTCTGAATGGTGTCGGTGACGTCGCCTTCGACGATGTGGCCGACCAGTACGACGGTGACGCTTTCGTGGAACTTCTCCTCACCGAACTGCGCGACACGGATGCCTTTCTCCTGCAGCCCTTCCAGGACGTCGTCGAGGCGTTCCTCCAGTATCTCGAAAGCTATCTCGACGGGGAGGGTGCCGCGGGGAGTCTCCTTACCCCTCTGATGGGTGATGCTGACTATGTTGCCTCCGTTGTCCGCGACCGGCTGGAGCGCGTCCAGTAGCTGACCTGGTTCGTCGCTGAGCTCCAGCGTCATCGTGACTATCATCTGTTGGTTACCAGTTGGTTCTCACACCGACGTATTGTTAGTTTTGTTCTCGTCGTCCCCCGAGACCCCGAATCCCTCGCCTTCAGCTCCAGGGGACGTGTCTTCGTCAGAGGGTTCAACCCGTTCACCTCCGGCATCCTGGTTCTCAGCTGCGGCGCCGTCTCCAGGTGGGTCGTCGCCGTCGTCTTCAGGTGGTTCGACACCTGAAGCGGTTATCCTGAACTCCGCGGCTCTATCTTCAGCGGACGACTGCGACTTCTCGACGACTGCGCGTCGGCGTCCGGCGTCGAGCCGCTCCAGCCGGAGGATGGTCTTCGTCCAGTGCTCCATCGCGTTCCCGCCGAGAGCGCGGTACTCCTCCATGTCGGGGTCGGTGTACACCTGGTTGGTTACGACGACTGCGACGTCGTACCGGCGGGCGAGAGAGGTGAGATGCACTATCTGCCTCGACAGCCGCTGAAGCGGGGAGTCGTCGCCGTCTCCGGACCGCCGGCTGGATGCGTCCTCCTCCACGCGGTAGAGCCCCGTCGCGCTGTCGACGACGACGAGGTCGACGGCCTCCACCACATTCTCGACGTCTGCGACCGCCTGCTCCTGCTCGTCGAAATCGTACACCTCCTTCAACCGGATGCGTCGTGCGGTCTCCTCGTCAGGAGCTATCTGCCGGAACCGTTCGGGGCTCACGCCTTCGGTGTCGACGAACACAGCTTCCCCGCCGTCCCGTGCCACTTCGACGGAGGTCTGGAGGCAGATGTTGGTCTTCCCCGACGCCGGGGGTCCGTAGATCTGCGAGACCTCGCGTCGGCTGAAGCCGCCGTTGAGGAGTCTGTCGAGGCTACTGCAGCCCGTGGAGACGCCCTCATCGTACGGCTTCTCCCCCGTCATCACTCGACCCGGACGACGTTCAACAGCGAGTTCACGTGGACGCCGTCGATGCTGTCCTCGCCGGATTTGTTCGCGAGCACGACGGCGGATAGGGGGTTGCCGTCGTTCTCGTCGACGAACCTGACGGCCTCCGTCATGGTGCGGCCGCTGGTTACTACGTCGTCGACTAATACGCAGTCGCTGTCTTCGACGGCGGCGAAGTTCCGGCTGAAGCTTCCGCTGAGGTCGTCGTAGTCGTCGCCGCTCCACTTCTGCTTCCGCGGCGTGTACTCGGCGAGCGCTGCGTCGAACTCGTCGGCGACCAATGTGGCGAGCGGCATACCGGCTTTCACGATGCCGACGACGACGTCGGGTTTCTGGCCGAGGTCCTCGTACAGGAGGTCGGTCATGGCGCGCGCGACGAGGGAGAGCCGGCGGCTGCTGCTGCCGAGCGCGCTCCAGTCGAGGTGGATGTCCGCCGGCGGCGCGTCCTCCTCGTCGCCGTGCGTCAACAGCCAGTTAGCGGTCTCCCTTGAGACGTTGAGCTCGTCGGCTATCTCCCCGCTCTTGAGGCCGCGGCCCTTCAGCTCGCGTGCGTTCTCTATGAGGTCGTCGATGTTCTTCATGGCCGGACTTCGCGTGCGCTGGTTTAGTAGCTTGTGCTGCCGTTTGGAGGAGAGGCTATATTAAACAGAGATTCATCCGGGTTCACCGAAGGATGAACCGAGGTACTGTTTCCCGAACCCTGTATCCTGAGCTGCATTGAACCGGACGCTCATCGGGGTGCCCCGGCGGACAGTCAAACCCTAAATCTTCTAATCGCATGTCTCTTACCTATAGCTTCCCTATGCATCCAATATCACTTACCTGCACTTCAACCTTCACCCAAAAACAGACACGGACACCCTCCACCAAGCCGTCAACCATAGATCCGAGTGAAGACATCCAGACCTCCTCTAAATATAAGAGAAAGTAGTTCGCTGACCTCATACAGTAACCTCACACTAAGAATACCTTACAACCCCCACTTCGAACACCCGGCCCCTATACCTTACGTAGAAAACATCCAACCAAGAGATTCTCTGGTGCTCATACTGGGTCTTTGCAAGTAAATCATCGACATCATCTCCATCTTCTATAGCAAACGAAGCAGTATATGGTTCACCGCGCTCCTCCGACTGACTGAACGACCTCTCTAACGCCCTCTCCAAGAAATCATACTCCTTCAGCTCCGAATCATCGTAGTCATAAACCACCGCATCCTCCGGCAAATCCTCCTCGTCAACCGGCGACACTTCAACACTACCAGCAGCACCTCCATTCTCGAACCTCGGGTGCCAGTGAATACATCCCGACACAACAACACCACAACCAACCAAGAACAACCTACGCCCCATCGCAGGACCCGACCCAGTCAAAATTTCAAACACCCCATAAAGTCACCCACCGCCCCCGCCAGAGCCACTACCCTGTCCAGAAGAACCACCTGAACCACCCGAAGACCCACTACCCTGCCCGCCACCCTCACCAGCACCAGAACCGCCACCCCGTCCAGGGTGATCTCCACCATGACCCGGCGGCGAACCATCCGGACCAACACCACGACCCGGATGCTCCCCACCATGCCCCGGCGGACACTCAGGCAGACCATGAGCAACACCCTCCGCATCCTCATGAGGTCCTACAGCCTCACCAAGCGAGCGTTCTAACCCGGGTTCTCTGTATCGTAGCATTTCCGATGCAGTTAGTTCAGTTCTATAACTACTTTCGGCCCATAACTCTTCAATCCTCGCCAAGATAGAAAGAGGTCAATCGAACCCCACAACCCGGTCATGAGGTAAGCTGAACCACCATATCCGAAACCATGGCTAAACCGATAACCAACAAAGAAGAATACATCAACAAGGTGTAACCCACGAGAGCCCTGCCGCCCTCTCGCCGCGCATAACTTACGAAATAACCCAAAAACCCTGCAAAGAGAACCAAGAACGAAAGACGCTCCAAACCAGTGAAGCCACCGGGCAGGAAATCAGGGAGGTACGAAAGAACCGCAGAATAAGCGTAACCATAGTAGACCCCTACCAACACCCAGTAAGCAACTGCCCCGTAGAAGTAACTTTGGACGTGATCTGGATACGATACATGAATCTGAATCAACCCCACAGCCAACGGCATAAACAACGCCAACATCAACAACAGCTGCAAAACCGAGATATACGTCCCCAGATTCCAGACACCGAAACCCGTGTAAACCATGTACAACACCTCTATATCCGACATCCAACCCCAGGCAAAAACAACCGACCACGGAATCAACAGATACACGACAAACGGAACAGTGAGACTGCCTCGGGTGAAAGCCTCAAGACGGTCCTCCGACAGCTTCTCATCCAATACCTTAACCACAGCTAAAACAGCTGCCAACGCCAAGATAAGAGAGAAAGCCCAAATCAACAACCAAGTGGAGTGCTGGTACTCCGGAACCAGAGACAACTGAATCACGGAGGCCCGCCCCCACCGCTACCACCGGAACCAGAAGACCCACCGCGATTGTCACCAGGACCACCACCTCCGTGACCCGGTGGCGTATCATCCGAACCAACACTCCTACCTGGGTTGTCTCCACCATACCCCGGCGTCGTACCATCCTGACCAACACCACGACCCGGATGCTCATCACTATGACCCGGCGGACACTCGGGTGGACCATGCGCAACACCTTCCGCACCCTCATGCGGACCAACAGCCTCACCCGGCGGACAGTCCAAGTCCGGGACCTCCTCCGGGGCTCGGTCTATAACCCGGGTTACATCAGCTCCCACGATTAACACGTTCTCTTCTGTCTCCCCCGTAATCGTAACAGTAACGTTTTCACCGGTTTCAAGAACCTCCGAAACCTCATCCCTCGGGAACTTAGCCTTGAAGGTATCATCTTCCACCGGGTTTCTAACGAAGCCATATTGCTCATCCGTCTCCGCATCAACACCTTCATTCAACTGAACCGTGGAAAGATTCACGTCCCCTACATCAACCTCATCGTGAGGTATCTGGAAGGTGACGTTAACCCATTTACCCTCACCCTGTTTGTTCAGAGTCTCAGGATTGAACTCAGGGTGTACGTTCACACCCACAGCAGTCGTCTCATTAGGAGCGAGTGTTACGTTCCTCTGCTGCGTGACAGCATCATCTATTTCCCCAGTGGTTTGATTGTAGGCAGCGGATTCATCGTACCAGTTGAACGTAAATCTCGCCTCCGTTTCATTAGTCTCCAAATCTCCGCCGTCTAACCCTGGCCTATCAGTTAACTCCTCCAAATAACGTTCCACGTCGGTCGAATCTAAGACATACATAACAGACTGATTTTCCGGAGCAATAATCCACTCCTCAAATAGACTGTCGCCAGACGCATCTAACTCGCTGACACCGGAGATTTCTCGACTGTACTCCCCGTCTCTATAGCCAACTTCCTCCCCATTTGCAGTTGTAGCTCGAAGTCTAATGTTCGGAAAGGTGACACCAGAGCCTAACGTCGTACTTTCCCCGTCTTCAGACATACGTGGAGGCTCTACATCCGTGAAGGAAGCCGATGTCTTAACACCAGGGTTAAGAAAACCTTCCTCCTCAACTTCAACCTCTGCAGTGTAAGTATCCGCGAACCCCCTGGCATCTACAAGCTCAAAATCAGCGAACGCTGTCCACGAAGTCCTAGTTCTCCAGCTATCACCCACCTCTGAAAGAGTTGGGCCATCAGGCCTGTCTGCAGTATCGTGCTCCCTAAGCTCCACACGAGTCCTCTCCGTGAAAAGGCCATACGATTCATCGACCTCATACAGATAAACCCCCCGTTCTAGCAAGTCAAGATGACCGACATCATCCTCAAAATCAGTATGGACATCCTCAACAACCATCTCCTGACCCCTCGCCTCTAACGGTATCTTGAGATCTTCATCACCCGTAGACACGAACACCTTCGCTTCATCATCATACTCCATCGACTCCAGAGAACCAACCGTAATTTCCCTGAACTCACTTATCTCTCCTGTACCCAACCACGGATGTGCCCCGTGTCCATCCTCAATCAGAGGATGCAGTTCAGTACGAGTCACGATGGAGAACGGCATCAGCGGCTCAACAGCTGCCCCATGCCCCATCATCCCAGTTCCCCCTAAGTCACCCGAGACTTCTCGCCTCTCGAACAATGCCTCCGGATATAGATCCCAGAATTTCATTGGGGAATGCCCTAGTTCATGAATCCAAATAGGTGTGCCATGCCATTCTTCGTTTAAGTAAATCATTTCGTCATCTAATTTAGGCCATGCTCTGGCAGTGTCCATAACATTTGCGTCAGTACTATGTCTTTCACCGGGTCCACTCCTAGAATCTATATCCCAAGAATGACTGGGGCTGACCGTAATAGTCGAACTATATTTATCTTGAGAGAAGTCGGCAAATTGGTGAGCTTGCTTTATTGAGTGAGTCGCAAAAATTTCCCTGGGATTATCCCCTGGACGTTCAAAATCAGAAGTCGGTCTATCTAATGTAAACCAGTCTCCATCGTTGTCATAGAATTTGAAATCATACCCTACCCCACCCCAAGTTCCTTTCCAGCTAATCATGTACTGATTTATTACCTCCTGCCTGGCGTCCTGACGTTCAGCTAAATCAGAACCCTGTTTATTCGGCCAGTAAAATCCCGGTACACTATCCGAGAACTTCGCGTAAACGACCGCTACATCCTCGACGTGTTTGAAGGTTCGGTATTCGTCTCCCTCAAATGCGCTTTCATTCATCACGCCAGTATCGGGGTCCTCGTTGATGGCATTAAACTCGTATTCGGTTATTGCGGGGAACTCCCCTGGATTCGGAATCTCAATCTCTACCTGCCAGACACTATCCTCCCCTACTTCGTCTCCATTCACGATAAATTCATGATCGGAGTCGATTTCATTGCCAGAAACATCATCGTGTTCCCACATAACATCAATGGTGGTCGCGTACCTAAACTCCGCTTCTACAGTTACGTTAGCCCGGTCTTCAGGCGTCTCCAACGCCGCCACATCCGGAGAATGCGAGACACCGAGGAGTTCTGGCTCCACCGGAGTAACCGTGAAATCCATAGACACGACGTCGTCATCCGACGAAGCATACGCCGTATAACCTCCCGAGTCAAGGAACTCAGTCATCCACTCGACCTCAACATGACCTTCTTCATCCTGGTTGAGACTTAGTTCCCTGGTCTTCGAAACCACGCGAGATCCATCGCCATCCTCTACATAGAGCTCAACCTCCCCTGACCCTGGAGCCCCTTGGTTCTCGAAAGTCGCTTCTAACTCAACAACGTCACCTTCAACAACGTCATCCGAGACCTCTAGGTTCACGACCTCGAACCCCACATCCACATCTTCCTCGTCAGTGTGTTCCCGCCATTCAAGGAGGTATCCAATCATTTCAGCGTCTGTTATCTCCTCTCCATCGTAGACATGTTCGGGGTCATCCCGCCATTCATCCAGTATTTCTATAGCGGTCGACTCGTCAACGGGTTCACAGTCTTCTTTGAATAATGGGTTATCGGGGTCGCATGCCGTATCCGCAGCCACGACACCCGACACAGCTGCCACACCCAGCACTAACGCTAACACCACTCCGAACACTATACGGTTCATGAGACACACACACACAGAGCACACCATAATAAATCTTACTCCAACGACGGGAGACGATAACGTCAGACAGAAGAGGAACCACCAGAAGGGCGACGGGAGCCGACCTTCGTTATCTCCCTACCGAGACACGGTCAAGCTTCCGTAGAGGCCTAGGTCCCGCCGCCACATTTCTCTCTTCTTCATCCCTCGTGTACGCCGCCTTCCGCCGGCATCAGACAACTGTTTTGTACCCCGGTCGCATCAGCCCGCGTATGGCGATGGAGATCGACGAGAGCGAGATAGGGGGGACTCCTCTCGTCAGGTTCGACGACGTCGGAGAACCAGAGGACGCACGTATCTATATCAAGGTCGAGTGGTTCAACCTGTACTCTACGCCGTACGGCGGCGGCAGCGTGAAGAGCCGGCCGGCGAAGTACATGATAGACGCCGGCGAAGAGAGCGGCGAGCTCACCTCGGATAAAACGGTAATCGAGCCGACGAGCGGGAACACCGGCAGCGAGGTCGCGAAGATAGCGCGTAACCGCGGCTACGACGTGACGATAGTTCTGCCGGACAACGCCGGCCAGGGCAAGATAGACACCATCCGCGACACCGGCGCCGAGATCGAGTTCACCGACGCGTTAGAGGGTTACGACCGAGTCATCGAACGCGCGCACGAGATATACGACAGCGACCCCGAGAGCTACTACATGCCGGATCAGTACGGCAACCCCGCGAACCCGCGGTCGCACGAGGAGACGACGGCGAGGGAGATATGGCGGCAGACGGACGGCGAGGTCGACGCGTTCGTCGCAGGCGTCGGCACCGGCGGCACCATCACCGGCTGCGGCCGCGGCTTAGGCGGACTGTCGGACGGCGGCGTCGACGTCGTCGCCGTGGAGCCCGACGACGCGTTGCACGCGATAGACGGCCTGAAGTACATGGAAGGCGAAGACCACCTCGTCCCCGACATCTACGACCAGGATGTGCTCGACGACAAGCTCTACGTCTCCACAGACGACAGCTACGACCGCGCGAAACAGCTGCGGAGCAGGTACGCTGACGAGCACCCCTACGTAGTCGACCCCGGGCAACACAGCCGCGAGGTCATCGAGGACGTCCTCAGGGTCGACGGCGAGTTCCTCGTGGGGACTTCGACGGGCACCAACCTCGAGGCCGCGATACGGGTGGCGGAGGAGTCGGAGGAAGACGAACCCGTCGTCGTGACGATGGCGTGCGACCGCGGCGACAAGTACGAGAACAGCCTCTGGCGCGACCTCCTCGAAAGCTGAGGTGCAGCGGCGTGGACGTCTACATCCCGTATCACCCCGACGACCCCAAGACAAGGCTGGACCCTGTCATGTCGAAGGAGGAGCGGGAGGAGGTCGCGAGGCTGATGCTCTCGGACGTACACGCCGCCGTCGAGGAAGCCGGACAGTCGCCTGTGGTTCTGGCGACGCGGGAGCTAATCGACCACGACCGAGGGTACGATGTCGACGTCGCGCCGGAGGAGCTCACCCCCGCCGTCAACGGCCTGCTGGAGCGCACGAATCCACCGGTCGCCGTCGTCGTCAGCGACCTACCGCTCCTCGACAGCGACGCCGTAGAACGCCTGCTCTCCAGCGACGCCGACGTCAGTTTGGCGCGGGGTCTTGCCGGCGGAACCAACGCATTCGTAGCGAGGGAGGATGGATTCCGCGTGGACTACCACGGAGCCAGCTACATCGACCACCTGAAGGTGGCGGAGGAAGCCGGTCTCACGGTGGAGGAGGTGGACAGCTACCGGCTCGCCGTCGACGTCGACCGGCTGGAGGACATCGTCGAGGTCTTGCTGCACGGCGACGGCCGAACCGCTGATTTCCTCAGAGAGAGGTTCGACGTCGTCGAAGATGGGGAGAGCCGGGTTTCCGTGGAAAGAACTCCGTAACTCGGTTCAAAGAGCCGGTTCACCATCTATACCATGACGTCGGAGTACCTCGGACTGCCTGCGTGGCTCTGGGGGTTCGCCGCCGTAGGCCTGTTCCTCGTAGCGGTCGGCGTCTACCACTGGCGGAACCCGCACCGGCTGGGTAGCGGGAGACGTGGCTACAGTTCGTCCGAAGATATGCCGGAGATCTGGAGGAAGGTGGCGAAGGCGGCGGCCGCCGGTGAGATAGCTCTGGGGCTCGGGTTCCTGTACTTCAGCGCTCGAAACGCCCTCGTCCTGATGTAGTGGGATGCAGCTAACGCCTTCGGTTCCGATGCAGCCGTCGCGCTACCCCTGCCACCTCTGCATCTCCGGCGTCTCCACATCGAAGCCGTCGAGGAGCTTCGCGGCGAACACCTCGACCACGTCTTCAAGGCTGTCGACGTCGGTGTAGAACCCCGGCGAAGCGGGCGCGACGACGGCGCCGGCGTCGTGCGCCTTCACCATGTTCTCGAGATGCGTGCGTGCCATCGGGGATTCACGCGGCACGAGCACGAGCCGGCGGCCTTCCTTGAGGCAGACGTCGGCGACACGGGGTACGAGGCCTTCGGCGATGCCGTTCGCTACGTACCCCAGGGTCTTCATCGAGCACGGGCAGACGAGCATGCCGTCGAAGTCGAACGAACCCGAAGCCACCGATGCGCCGACGTCGTCGGGGTGGTGGACGACGTCCGCGTGGCCGTGGACGTCTTCGGGGGTGTACGGTGACTCCTCCGCCAGCACGCGGCGGCCGGCCTCCGTCACGATGACGTGGCTTTCGACGTCGGTGTCCTCGAGGAGCCGGACGGCGGCGACGCCGTAACGGACGCCGCTCGCGCCCGTGATGGCGACGACTAGCTTCATCACCGGAGGTTGACGGGGGTTACCGGTAAATCCTTGGGTCGCCGCCGCCTCCAGACCCCTATGGAAGCCGTCGAGGTCGACGTTCCGGAAGCGGAGGTCGACCGATTGCTCGAAGTCGAGCCCGACGACGTTTCACCGCCGGAGGAGCTGTCTTTCTGTCGGAACGTCTTCCTTCCGCTGTCGACAGCGTGCGTCAACAGCTGCGACTACTGCGCTTTCTACGACTCCGCCGCGGACGCGGAGCTGATGACGCCGGACGAGGTCGAGGAACGACTGCGTCAGGCAAGAGATACCGGTTGTACGGAGGCTCTGTATAGCTACGGGACGGAGCCGGAGAGCTACCCCGAGATAGCGCGACGGCTGGAGGAGATGGGGTTCAGTGACGGTGTGGACTACCTCCACCAGTGCTGCGAACGAGCGCTCGATCTCGGGGTGCTCCCACATTCGAACCCCGGCCTTCTGTCGTACGACGAGCTCGAACGTCTGGCTCCGGTGAACGCGTCGATGGGTTTGATGCTGGAGACGACTGCGGACGTGCAGGCGCACGAACCCTGGGAGTCGAAGCAGCCGAGGAACCGTCTGCGGCATATACGGGACGCCGGTCGACTGGAGATACCCTTCACGACAGGGGTGCTCGTGGGACTGGGGGAAGGCTGGAGGGACCGTGCGAAGTCCTTCCTCGCTATCGCGGAGCTCCACGAGCGGTTCGGTCACGTGCAGGAGGTCATCGTCCAGAACGTCGTCTCCAACGAACGCAGCAGCTACCCGCGGCCGTCGCACGACGTCATGCGGCGGACGGTGGCGATGGCGCGTGAAGCTCTGCCGAGGGAGGTGGAGGTGCAGGTGCCGCCGAACCTCACGCCGCAGGTGCCGGCTCTCGTGGACGCCGGCGTCGGCGACCTCGGCGGAGTCTCGCCGGTCACCGACGACTACGTCAACCCCGACTACCCGTGGCCGGAGATAGACCGGTTGAGGGAGACGGCGGAGGAGGCGGACTGTGGGCTCGTCGAACGTCTGCCGGTGTACGAGCGGTATCTCGACGAAAGCTGGTGTTCTCCGGAGGTTCTCGACGTCGCGGACGAGCTGCTGGAGGACCTAGAAGGCAGGTAGGTTGGAGGACGTCGAAGGAAGGTAGCTTTCCACGGTTTCTTCGAGACTTAGTGGGGGGTTCGGCGTCCGTCGTACCGGTTTTCCCCGGGCGGCGAAAGGGTTTTAGCGTCTGTCCCCATCTACCCCGTCGATGAGCTACACCGTGGAGTTCACGGGCACGGGGGAGTCCGTGGAGGTCGACGAGAACCAGACGATACTCAACGCCTGCATAGAATCCGGCGTCGCCCACGAGTACAGCTGCCGCGTCGGCATGTGCCTCGCCTGCGTCGCCCGCGTCGTCGAAGGCGAGGTGAAGCAGCCCGGCGCCCGCGGACTCTCAGCCAGCGAACGCGAGCGTTACGCCCTCACCTGTATGGCGCGTCCCGCCAGCGACCTCGTGCTCGAACGCGACGTCTACCCCCCATCCATCGACGCCGAAGCCGCAGCGGACGGCTGCGGCAGCGGATGCAGCTGCGTCGACGACTGAGTACAAACGACTGAGTACGAGCCCGCTGTGGCTGCTATCTCTGCCTGCTCTTCTCCAGCTTAGGATGGAAGACCTATAAGCCGGGGGAACAGTTTATGACGCGATGGAAGACAGCTTGATAGACGACGAACACCTGTCTCTCGAGGAACGTTCGGTGCTGCCGAAGAAGGGTTTCTTCGTCCCCGACGAGCTCAGGGAGCGCGAGCGCGTCGAACGGTCCCGGGAGCGGCTCGCGGACGTCGACGTCGCCATGTTGGTGGACGGTGACGCCGACGGCCTCGGCAGCGTAGTCCTCGCACACGAAGCCTTCGGCGAAGACGACGTAGGATTCGTCTCCACCAGCCCCAACGACCTCGAAGACTCGCTGGAGCTGTTCGCGGAACACCTGGAGGAAGGCTGCCTGGTCTTCGTCGTCGACCTCTGCCCCGACGACGTCGAGTCCCTGGAGGCCATGGAGGACGTAGTGGAGGAAGCCGACGAGGTCAGCTGGTACGACCACCACAGATGGGAGGAAGACGTCCGCAGCCACGTCGAAGACCTCGGCGTCGACCTCGTGGTCGGCGACAGCGACGAGGTATGCAGCGCCGACGTCACCCTGCAGGAGCTCGAGGACAAGGGCTACAGCTTCAGAGACACCACCCGTGAGCTCGTCGAGGTGACGCGCGACCACGACCTCTGGATAAACGACGACCCCAGGTCGGAGGACGTCGCCGACCTCGGGTTCTACCTCGACGACCTGGACTACGTCGAGGCGGTGTCGGAGGGGCCTGACGTCGAGGGAGAGTGGCTGGAGTACCTGGAGGAGAAGCGACGGGAGAAGCAGCAGCTCATCGAGCTCGCCGTCGACCGCGCGGAACACACCGAGGTCGACGGGGTGTCGGTTGCGCACACCTACGGCCGATGCAGCCAGAACGAGGTCGCCGACGCACTCCGCGAAGAAGGTGCCGACGCCAGCGTCATCGTGAAACCCGAAGGCGGGACCTCGTTGCGTGGAAGCGACTCGTTCGAACGATGCCACGAGGTCGCCCGAGCGTTGGACGGCGGCGGCCATCCGAAGGCCGCGGGCTGCAAACCCGACGTCTTCACCACCCTGCTGGACTACGCCAACCACTGGCTGAACGAAGGGGAGACGGCGCGGAAGACCGTCTTGGACGCGTTCCACGAGGTCGTCGAGTAACTCTCGCAGGCTCCGCCGGTGGAATCCGGCTGAAGCTTTATTGACCGACGTCGACACGGTCTACCTATGGTGCTACAGGGCAACGAGGAAGGGTTCTCGCCCCCGTTCGACTCGTCGATATACGGTGCATCGTACTCGCCGTCGACGCCGGGGACGGAGTACGCTATAGAGTACAGCGACTGCAAGGCGTTGGGCGTGATGTTCAACGTGGAAGGCGAGGAAGCAATGGACATCCTGCCGGAGGGCGTGGAGCCCTACGGACAGAGCCTCCAGGGCGGCGTACTCGTCGCCAGGTACCCACATTCGACGGTGGGGGAGTACAACGAGGTCATCTGCATGCTACAGGTCGAGGACCTCGACGGCGAGATGGCGTACTACATCCCCTACATCTACGTCACCAACGACTCCGCGATGGCGGCGGGCCGAGAGCTCGCGGGCGCGCCGAAGAAGATCGCGGACATCGAGTTCGACGACACCGGCAGCGTCTACAGCGGCACCATGGAACGCCCCACGGGTCAGAACCTCCTGACTGCGACGGTGAAGCCCGAGCAACGTGTCCAGGGCGGTATGATAGACGCTATGATGCCGAAGCCGACGCCACTGCTGTCGATACGGCATCTACCACCGATAGAGGGCAGCGACGGCTGCACCCAGCTGGTGAAGTGGTACGCGGACTTCGACTACCACGAATCCGACGGCGAACGAGACATGTGGTACGGACCCGGAAGCGTCAGCTACGGCACCGAAAGCGCCGTCGACCCCGTCCACAAGCTCGCCGTCGACGACACCATGCTGTCGATATACGCGGAGTTCGACCTCGAGCTCGGCGTCACCGAGATCCAGAAAGAATGGGAGCTTTAGATATAGAGGACTAATTATGCTGAGAGATATAGACCCTGGTTACGCGGACGACGAAGTACTCCGGATGCTCCGTGAGGAGGTCGAGGAGGTGGCGCGAGACGTCGTCCGGCCGGCGGGGAAGGAGCTCGACGCCATGGACGACCACTCCGGTCTCGCGGACCCCGACAGCCGGTACTTCGAGGTCATGGACGCCATCCACGAGGTCGTCCCCCGTAGCTCGTTCCTGCCCGAGGAGTTCGGCGGCGACGGCATGTCGGGGAAGGAGTTCCACACGGTCATGGAGACCCTCGGCTGGGGCAGCCCGGGTCTCGCCATGGGTTTCGCCGTCGACGTCATGCCGCCGCTGTTCGCCGCGGTCACCTTCGACGACGACCTCAGGGAGGACTACGTCGAACCCTGGCTATCGGGCGACAGCCACCACCAGGGCTGCTGGGGCGTCACCGAACCCCGACACGGCAGCGAGACCCTGATGATTGACAGCCTGCTGAAGGACGGCGCAGAAGGCGTGCCACCACCCGACGTCACCGCGGAGAAGGACGGAGACCAGTACGTCGTCGACGGCGCGAAAGCCAGCTGGGTGACCGCGGGACCGATGTCGACCCACTGCGCCCTCCACGTAGACATCGACGCCGCGGAGGGCAGCCACGGAGGCCTCTGTCTCGTACCGCTCGACTCGGACGGAGTCACGCAGGGAGAGCCCATCGACAAGATAGGGCAGCGGGACTGCCCGCAGGGCGACCTCGCGTTCGACTCCGTCAGGATACCCGAGCAGAACATGATAATGACTCCGGAGATCCTGAACCCCGACACCGGACTCGTCTCCTTCGACCAGCTGCTCTGCTTCACCTCGTGCGGCATGGCCGCGGTGTCCGCGGGACTCGCAAGGGCGGCGTTCGAGGAAGCCCTCGACTACGCCCGTGAACGTGAGCAGGCGGGGAAACCCATCGCCGAACATCAGGCGGTGAAGCTCGATCTCTACGAGATGTTCGAGAAGGTCGAGACAGCGCGAGCTTACTCGCGCCGCGTCACCGAACACGTCTGGAGCCGGACCTTGGAGTCGTTCGAGTTCGACGCCTCTCATCCACACGCGCTGGCGGCGCAGATATACTGCAAACGCACGGCGTTCGAGGTCGCGCACAAGGCGGTGCAGATACACGGCGGCAACGGCATCACCAGGGACTACCCCGTCGAGAAGATGTTCCGCGACAGCCGCGTGAAGCTCATCGAAGACGGTACCCTCGACGTACTCGGGTTAGAGGCAGGGACAGGGGTAGTCGACGGTTACTGAGCTTCCGGTGTCATGGCTGTTATGTAGGAACTCGTCGGCTAGTTCTACCGTGGAGGTCGGCCATGTGAACCGTTTCCACGCCACCCACCTATACGAAACCTTTAAAACCACGAGAGGGCTACGTGGGGTTGAAACGGTAACGTACCGTCTGGCGGCATAGACTGATGAACAACGGAGACTACGAACTCGTCGTATTCGACCTCGACTCCACCTTAGTCGACGGTGAAGGCATAGACACCCTCGCCCGAGAAGCGGGAGTCGAGGACGAGGTGGCCGAGGTCACCGAGCGCGCTATGAAGGGCGAGCTCGACTTCGGCGACAGCCTCAGGGAACGCGTCAGCAAGCTCGAAGGCCTCAGCGTCGAAAGAGCCGAAGACGCGCTCCAGAGCCTTCCTCTCGTCCGAAACGCAGAAGACGTCGTCAACCGCATCAAGGTGGAGAAAGCCGTCTTCAGCGGCGGATTCTACCCGGCCGCGGAACCCGTAGCCGAACGCCTGGATGCGAGACACGTCCGCGCCAACCAGCTCGGCAGGAGGAACGGAGAGCTGTCGGGGGACGTCGACGGAGAGCTCGTCGACGACACCAAAGGCGAGGTCCTACGGGAGCTCGCCAGCGAGCTCGACGTCGAAACCAGCCAGGTCATCGCAGTCGGCGACGGCAGCAACGACGTCTCCATGTTCGAAGAAGCAGGCTTCGCCATCGGACTCGACCCGAAACCCGTGGCGAGGGAAGCCGCCGACGTAAGCGTCGACCGTAAGGACTTCCGGCTCATCGAGCCGGTGCTAGAAGAGAGAAACGTGATAGAATGACAGAGACAGTACAGATACCAGACGAACTAGACATCGAAGCAGAAAGCATAGAAGACGAAAGCAAAGACGACCTGATCAAGCTCGCCGGCAAGCTCAGGGACAAACGGAACGACCTGAACTCGAAAGCCAGCGAGAAAGCCAGCAAACGCAACGAGCTCAACGACAAGACCCGCGAGGTCGTCGACGTCGCCCAGAAACACAGGGAGAAACGCGACGAGCTCAACGAGAAAGTTCAGGAGCTCAAGGACAAACGCGACAGCCTCAACGAGAAAGCCAACGAGCTGTTCGACGAGGTCGACCGGAAGAAACAGGATCTCGAGCTAGAGGACGGCGACTCGCTGGACGAGCTCGAGAGTCAGATAGAGGACCTCGAGTTCAAACAACAGACCGAGGTCCTGGAGAGCGACGAGGAGCAGGAGATAATCGACGAGATAGAGGAGCTCCGTGAGGAGTACCGCGAACGGAAGAGCAAGCTCGAGGACGACGACGGCATACAGGAATTGGTCGACGAGGCGAAGGAAGCCCGTAACAAGGCGAGCGAGTATCACGAGAAGGTCATCGAGTTCGCCGACAGGGCGCAGGAACACCACGACGAGATGATAGAGGCGTACCGGAAAGCCGACGAGGTCAGGGACGAAGCCGACGAGGTCCACGATGAGTTCGTCGAGGTGCAGGAGGCCGCCGACGAGATGCACGAGAACTTCGTCACCGTGCAGAAACGCCTCAGGAAGCTCGACAAGGAGGAGAAGGACGAACGCCAGACCGAACGCGAGGCGAAGAAGGAGGAGGCGAAGGAGGAAGCCCGAGAGGTCTACGAGAAGTTCAAGGAAGGCGAGACCCTCGACACCGACGACTTCATGCTCCTGCAGCGCGCCGGCCTGCTGTAGAAGCAACCCAAGCTAGAACGACGGCGGTCTCTTACCACGTACTCCAACAGGTTCTACGGGTTCGTCTCCCCGACTAACGTAACCGGTAGATCGCTGTGACGGGCGACCCTTTCGGCTACACTGCCGAGCAACGCGCGCGACATCCCGCGTTCACCCTGTCTGCCCATCACTACTGCGTCGAACCCTCCTTCCCGCGCTTGTTCGAGGATGACCTTCGATGGTTTACCGGTCGCCAACGTGGTCGAGATCGACGCCTCGTGCTCGGCGGCGATGGCGTCGGCTTCATCGAGAACCTGGTCAGCTCTGTCCTCGAGGTCCTCCTGCCACATCTCCCACCAGGATGCTTTCGTCGACCTGTCGCCGCCCTTCCCAACGGGGTCGATGACGTACAATACCTCGACATCCACCTCACCCATCGCCGTCAGCGCGTACCTAAGCGCCTCTTCCGCAGGCGCGGAGCCGTCGTAGGGCACGAGAACACGTGTCATATCCTTCGTTCGAGTGGAGACAGGTTAAACGTACCCTCCGAAACGTAACCACCGCACCGCCGGACCACCGAACAAGCTGAAGTCGGCGGATGATGTCTGACCAAGGTGTTTTTGACGGGTCGGCGCATCGCCAATGCTAGAGATGCTGACCCGCCGGATAATCCCCTGTCTCGACGTAACCCTCGACGAAAGCGGCTGCGCCGACGTCGTGAAGGGCGAGCAGTTCGAGGAGCTCCGGTACGCCGGCGACCCAGTCGAGCTCGCGCAACAGTACAACAGACAGGGCGCCGACGAACTCGTCTTCCTCGACATAACCGCGTCGGCGGAGGGCCGGGAGACGATGTTGGACGTCGTCCGCCGGACCGCCGACGAGGTCTTCATCCCGCTCACCGTCGGCGGCGGAATCAGCAGCGTCGACGACGTCAAGGAGGTACTGCGCGCCGGCGCCGACAAGACCGCGATGAACACCGCGGCGCTCCAGAACCCCGACCTCGTCGAAGACGCCGCCGAGAACTTCGGATCGCAGTGCGTCGTAGTCGCCATAGACGCCCAGAGGAACTACGACATCGAGGAAGGCGAACACATCTACACGGTCGACGGCCGCGACTGCTGGTTCGAAGCCGTGGTGTACGGCGGCCGCGAACCCACCGGCGTCGACGCCGTCGAGTGGGCGCAGGACGCCGCCGAAAGGGGCGCAGGCGAGATACTCCTCACTTCGATGCACGGCGACGGCACCAAGGACGGCTACGACCTCCCCGTCACCCGCGCCGTCAGTGAAGCCGTCGACGTCCCCGTCATCGCCAGCGGAGGCGCAGGCGGACCCGAACACATGCTCGAAGCGTTCGAGGACGGCAAGGCCGACGCAGCATTGGCGGCGTCGATATTCCATTTCGACGAGTACACCGTGGAAGAGGTGAAGGAGTACCTCGACGACAACGGTGTGCCAGTAAGAATCTGAATCAGATTCAAGTCAGGTGATTACCTGAGGTCTATTTCGACCTATCGGTCACTTGAGGGTTCAGTGCTTTGAGGAAAGGTTTAAAATAATGCACGCGCGATTACCAAGAAGAAAAGATGACTATCACCACGGAGGACGTTGAAACCTACGAGGCTAAAATAGATGGTTTCGCTACTCAGCCGGAGGAGGACCAGTGCCTCACGACAGCGACGAAGAACGTCCTTGACGAGATAAGCGGAAGACGCGATGTCGACTTTCAGTTCAGCATAAGCGACCTTAACGACCTCTGCGACTACAGACCCGAGACTGGCCAAGACAGCATTTTGCTGCAGGAGAATCTTAACTCGGAACTGGAAGACTATGGATACGAGATGAAGCTCTCACGTGGACTCAACGAGGAGGACCTACGGGCCATCGTCAAAGACGACAGACGGTCATACCCGATAGCCAGCGTTTCACCCAGATACTTCGACGAGGTCGAGAACTCATACAAACCCCGTAGAGGGAGTTCCGGGGACTACCAGCTCCAGCACGTTCTAATAGTTTTTGCAGTTAACTCGGAGAAAGTACTGTATTACGACACCTTTCACGACATATTCGAAAGAAGACAGAATGTCGAAGTCGAAAGAGAGATGAGCGACAACCTCTTTTATCAACTATGGAGCGAAACCGGCAACGAAGTGCTGTGGGTTCAGAAAGAAGGTCAGAGAACACTGAGTAGTCCGGAGTTCGAGGGTTAACCATGTCTGTACCAGTGAACAACAGAATCGTCTTCGGGGAAGCCGAGGAACTCATGGAAGGCAGGAAACGGTCTCAGCTCAAGTCCAAGCTGGGGCAAGGCATCTACATAAGTGAGATTCATGAAACCCAAGACGGAGACTTCGTAATCAACTTCGGCAACTCAACCCCGAAAGACGTGAGCGACTCGCGCGACAAAGACAGAGTCCTCCAGTTCATAGACGTCGAAGACATCTACAGCGTCACAGCATCCAAGCAAGACGGGAACTACGTCCTCGAACTGCCTTCGAGAGAAGAACTGCATCGAGGCTACATCGAGCGACAGAAACAGATACTCGATCAACTTGACTACACCACCGCGACCCTCATCTATGAGAACATATTTGAGTTCAGCTCTGTCGAGAACCAGATGACTCCAATCATAGAGATAGTCAAGTGGACTCAAGAAGACGGGTCGAAACCGATAACCGAAATAGAGGCGCAGCAAAACTCTGACAAGACCCGGCTCTACATCTCGACGTTGAGTGACCTCGGGTTCCTTAACGTCACCGATGGGACAATATACCCAGGAGAGAAGATGCAGTCAGCTGACCTCCACCCCGCCGACAGAACCAAGGAGGATTACCAGAAGGAACTCATCGGACAGGTGATCAAGGATGGCTACTACGTCCTTCGAGACAAGCTCAGCATGAGCATGCTGGACCAGTACCCACAGCTCTGCAACTCGTATTACTACACTGCGCTGCAGAGAAACGACCCGAATCTAGAACTTGACATTGACAGAATTCAGGATAACTACCGAGAGCAGTACAACAAGAAGAAGGGGCGTAACAAGATCAACGACAAGATGGACCGGCTAGCTCGTGCCGATGTCGTGCACAAGGACGGCGAGTATGTGAGCTCAAAACAGACCATGTGGAACGACTTGGTTTCCGAATCAGCTACGGCTTCAATTTAGATTAGAAACGTCTCTATCTCCCGTACACCCCTCACCGCTTCGACCGAGTCGAGGTCGGCATCCACGGACCCCGATAGACGGTCTCCGAGACGTTCCTCCTTCTCACCATCACCGCCGATGAGATCGCGGAAGTCGTCCAGCGACAGGCTCATACCGGAGAGCACACGACGTCGCAGCTTAAGGTTAGGGGTGGTGTTTCCGCGAGGAGTGATGGAGAGGGACTGGAGAACCTGTTGTGCTCTCGCCGGTTGAACTCTTAGCTACTTCAGTAGCCCTCTAGCGGCGCGTCGAGATCTATCTCCCCTGCATCTAGCTCCTGTTCGACCTCGCGTGCGGCTTCCACCATGTTCTCCATCTTTCCGTACGCGCTGTCACGGGGCAGCAGCTTGACGCCGCAGTCCGGCGACACCGTGAGCTTCTCCGGCGGCACCACCTTCAGACCCTGGAGGATGTTCTCCTTGATCTCGTCGACGGATTCGACTTCGACGTCGTGGACGTCGGTGACTCCGAGCGCGAGATCGGGTTCGAACTCCGGCTCCGTGAAGACGTCTATCTGCTCGTACTCTCCGTTACATAGCTCGACGTCGAGCTCGTCGATGGGGAAGCTGTTGAGCTCGGGGTATATCCGGCTGTAGTCGCCGTAACAGACGTGTAAGCCGACCCTGACTTCGTCGGGGACGCCTGCGACGATGCGTTCCAAGGCTTCGCCGACGATGGCGTGGTCACGGGGTTTCGTCGCTAACGCGGGTTCGTCTATCTGGATGTACCGTGCGCCTGCGTCTACGAGGTGCTCGACCTCGGTGTTCACGAGATCCGCGAGGTCGTACACCAGCTCCTCCAGCGACGGATACGCTTCGTTGAACGCCCAGTCGCCGAGGGTGTACGGCCCCGTTATCGGGACCTTCACCGGCCGCGACGCCGCCGCCTCCGTGAACTCGAACTCGTCGACCAGCCAGGTGTCCGCGTACTCGACCTCGCTGACGACGCTGGGTTTGTCAAAGTAGTTGTGTCCCCAGACCTTGACGGGGCCGTTGAACTCGTAGCCGTCTATGAGCTCCGCGAAGTACTCCACCATCTCCGTCCGCCGCATCTCGCCGTCGACGACGGTGTCGAGCCCCGCGCGCTCGTGCTCGTCGACGATGACGCGGCAGGCGTCGTCGAACGCCTCCTCCAGCTGCTCCTCCGTGAACTTCGAGTCGGGGTCGTCGGCGAGGTCCTTCGCCCGGTTCAGCCACTTGGGCTTCGGGTAGCTGCCGACGACGGATGTAAGCAGGAAGTGGTCGCTGGCGTGGTCGTCGGGTCGGAACTGCTCGCGGTTGACGTCGGGGTTCCGCACCATCAGTTCAACACCTCCGTGGCTTCCGCGACGGCTGAGAGCTTCTCCCTGTACTTGTTCACCGGGAGGTAGAACAGCTCGGTGTTCGACGTGACGTAGACGCGGTCCAAGCCCTCGGCAGCATCTTCAAGCTCCTCGACGTCGGCGGCGGCCTCACTCGGCTCCTCCACGAGGGTGTTCTGGCCGTCGACGACGCCGGCGGCGGCGACGTCGGGTGCACCGTGTTCGCTCGCTAGCTCCAGGACCTCCTTTCTGCCTTCGACGAGGTCGAAGCCCAATGCGGGTACGTCGACGTCGAGGAGCTCGGTGTAGACGTCCTCGGAGACGGCTCCCCAGTACGTGTGGACGACGACGTCGGAGTCCGCGGAGTCGACGGCGGCTTCGACGGCGTCGGCGGCTCGCCAGGGGTTCTCCGGCGGCTCCTCCACCAGAGAGGGTTCGAGGAGGAACAGGGTCTCGTGTTCGGGAAGCTGGTGTATCTCTTCGGCGAGGAACTCCGCTACAGCGTGCTGGAACTCCTCGGGGTCGCCGTAGTGGTCGTCGGTGGCGAGCTCCGCGAGGCTGTAGGGACCCGGCAACACCGCCTGCAGGGCGGCGGAGTCGTCGACCTGGTCGCCGGCTATCTCGACCTCCTGAGCGACGTCGCCGCTGTCGGTGAGGTCGCCCTGAACCTGTGGGTCGCGGTAGAAGTTGTTGTTGTCGTAGTACCGGACGATGCCGCCGGTGTCGACGTTCGGATGCACGGTGAGGGGGTGCGCTATCATGTCGTCCCATCGGGCTTGGCCTTCGACCACGCGGTCGAAGCCGCGGTCGAGCTGATCCTGTATCAGCTCCTCCCTGACTTCGTCGTAGGCTTCGACTAAGTCGCCTTCTTCGTCGCCGCTGACGAGGTCGTGTTTCTGATGTCCTTTCAGATCGCTGAGTCGGTCTTTCGCCCAGTCCGGCAACGGGTACAGTCCCGGGGTCGTGGAGACGTACTCTGTCATGGGATAGAGGTTGAACGCGTCGAGTTTAGTGTTTGCGACATGAGGGCCAAGCGACCGACACCCCCACAGGGTTCGGCGGAACTACTTTTTCATCGCATCTCGTCGAGGTCGACCGCGCTGTCGCTGGTTAGATACGCGCACGGCATCCTCGAGTCGTAGACCACCAGGTCTTCGTCGGCGGTGCGGTACGATTCGAGGCGTTCCGCGTTCATACTTAGTCAGTGGGGCGGCGGGTAAAAAGCCCCGTCGATACCGGCAAGAAACCGGTTTCCGTCGCCGGAAGATGGTCGGTTCGGCGCACCGGTTAAGTCGGATGAAGGTCAACCTGAACTGAGATGGAGAGCGCGGACGAACGCGTACGACAGGCTTACCGTACCCGACCGACACTGATGCAAGACGAAGGAACCGGTCCCGCCGTGGTGTTCGCGCACGGCACCCTGATGGACAGGACGATGTTCAGGCCTCAGGTGGAGGCGCTCGCGCCGGAGTACCGTTGTATCGCGTACGACCTCCGCGCCCGCACCGAGCACTACCGGCCGGAGTACGGGCTCGAGGAGCTCGCCGACGACGCGGTCGCGGTGATGGACGGCCGCGGCGTCGACAGCTGCGTCTACGCGGGGATGTCGATGGGTGGGTTCACCGCGCTAGAGCTCGCGCTCCGACACCCCAGCAGGGTCGACGGCCTCGTGCTGATAGATTCGATGGCGGACGTACACGACCCAGGGCAGACTAAGACTTACGAGATGATGGTGGAGCAGCTGCTGGAGTCGGGGGAGGTGCCGCGGGCGCTCGCGGAGACCGCGAGCCAGATCTTGTTCGGTGAGACTACTCGGGAGGAGCGGCCGGAGCTCGTGGAGGAGTGGGTCGAAAGGTGGATGTCGTACACCCCGATGGCGGTGGCGAACGAGGTCGGCAGCTGGATGCACCGCGACAGCGTGCTGCCGCGGATGGAGGAGATAGAGGTTCCGGTGCTCGTGGTGCACGGCACCGAGGACGCGTCGATACCCGTGGAGAAGGCGCGGGAGACAGCTGAAGAACTGCTGGATGGAAAGCTCGTCGTCGTGGAGGACGCGGGTCACAGCAGCAACCTCGAGAAGCCGGAGACCGTGAACGCCGCGCTGCGGAGGTTCCTGCAGGAGGTCTACGGCTAGATAAGCCGGTGCTCAACGTCCGCGAGCAACGTCGCTCGAGGGGAAAGTAGCTTGTCCGGAGATCTATACCTAGAACGCGTTCGGAGTTCTACAGACGTGTGAGGTTCGCCGCGCGCGGACCCTTGTCCGCCTGCTCGAGATCGAACTCCACCTCTTCGCCTTCCTCGAGGTCGTCGCCTCCGATGTCTTCCATGTGGAAGAAAACGTCTTCGCCTTCGTCTGTCGCGTCACTCTGAATGAAACCGTATCCCTTCCTGTCATGGAAGAAATCGACCGTACCTTGTGCCATGTTGCAGGTTATAGAAGCAGGCGGACGTTGATAACCCTGGCGATACAGAGACGGGGGATGTGGCGGAAGGGGATGACACCGCGCACGGGCTCTCCTCGGGATCCAGAGCCGGTGCCGAAACCGGTTTCACCGGAGCGCCTCGTATACCTTGACGCACGGCAGAGGCCGTGCAACCATTCCTCTGCCCAACCCGCCCCCATCAGTCTAAACGCATCTGTCGTGCGACCTTCTCCGCAATCAGACTCCTCAGCTCCCTCTCCTCCACCAGGAGGTCACCGCCGCTGTAGAGCGTGCTGTAACGCCGCCTCACGAGGTCGTTCACTGCTACTTCGACGACGGTGTCCACGGACACCTGTCCCTCTACTCCGGCTTCGGAAGCCACTGACATGACTTGCTCCTCCGTCATGTAACCGTCTACCATGTCTTCGACCTCCGCTCTGTCTTCCTCCCCTCCACCCTCCGAGATGTCGTACTCTACCTCTCCCCTGCCTTCGGACTTGTCACGTAAGAGGACCTTCGCTGCGGCTCCATTGTACTCTTTAAGGTTCGGGGGTTGGTCGGTGAGGTAGCTGTCGAGGTCGGCGTACCTGCTGTCGACCTCCTGCTCCAGCACAGGCGGGGTGGCGACGTCGAGTCGACGGAAGCCGCTGGAGGCTGCGTCTGGAGGCAGGTAGCCCTCGCGTGACTCGCTGTAGACGTCGACACCGAGGAACTTCGGTACGTCGCTCCAGCTGTAGTCGACGCCGCGGTTTACCGTCGCGACGCCGAAGAACGTCAGCTCGCTGGTTTCTCCGGTAGCTGACTCCAGGGCGCCGCGGTCGAGACTTCGGATTACCTCGGCTGCGGCGGCTCTGTAAGGTAGTGGTAGGTCTTCCTGGCTCTCGTAGACGCGTTCCTCGTCTCCGAACCGTAAGAGACCGGTGTTCTCTACCTGGAACCTCAGGGGTAGTCCTGTCGGCAGCACCTGTATCCAGAGGTGTCCGGTCAGCTCGGGTGCCTCGGAGAGCGCCGGCGTGTCGGGGAACCTCTTCACAGTGTTCCTCTGACGCCGCGTGGGTCTTATATCCCCTCTCTGTCGCAGCCGTCACAGCTACTCGGTTTCTCTCGATGGCTGGGAAGTCCCCGAATCTAGATGGGCTGCGGGTGTTTCAGTTGAGGTATGACCGTGACAGCGATGTTGAGCGTGAGTCCCGCGAAGGAAGGTAGTATGGCTCCGGAGGTAGCGGACGCCGTGGAGGCACTCGAGGAGTTCGACGTCGAGTACGAGACCACACCTATTGGTACGGTGTTGGAGGCGGAGTCGGCTGCGGAGGTGTTCGCTGCGGCGGAGGCAGCGCACGCAGCCGTCGAAAGCGACCGCGTCACCACCCTGCTGAAGGTCGACGACGAACGCAGGACCTCGGAGCCAGGAAGCCACAAGGTAGAGAGGGTGGAGGAGATGCTCGGAAGGGAGGCTTCGAGCCAGCGGTAGGGGGTCGGGCGACGTCCTGCAATGCAAGCTTTAGTCACGGTTCACCGAGCCAGTGGTTTACCTGAGATGGGTTTCTTCGATGCTACAGTCGGGGCAGGTCGCTTCCTCCGGTGACTCCAGCTCTGTACCGCATTCGAGGCAGTACCATGTACCATCTGGCTCGGGCTCTTCCTCGTTCCACGTGGATGCCACGTATACCGAACCAGCCATCACCATCCAGGATAATGAGAGAGCTATCAAGGAAGCGCCGGCCGCCCTTCGGAAGACGGCGAGCTCGTAGATGCTCATTGAACCCAACCTGAAAGGCCCCTCCAGGACACCTCTCAACAGGTCAGGGCCGCTTTCACCTGCTGCGGAGGATATCCGGACGTACTCCTCCAGAGTCTCCATCGCCGGAAGGTAGATCAGGGTGACGGAGACCATCAGGAGCGCGGAAGCTGCGGCCGCGACGTAGTACGAGAACCTCCTCAGGCTTTCTCTCTCGAGATAGCCTGGATGGAGCACTAGGTCCTCGGTCTCCCTGAACTGATCCGGATCCACTGCGAACTCCAGTGCGTAGTAGGTTGTCAACCCTACCCCTGCGAGGGAGAGTGCTCCGCCGAGGTACATCATCACCTCCATCCACGCCATCGAGGAGCCCGAGAAAAGCACGGCGTCTCTCGTGACCTCGAGGGGGAACCTCTCTACGTCCAGCAGCAGCTGCCGGGAGTACGTGTAGATGAAGACTCCGAAAGGTAACGATGTCAGACCCACGAACCCCAGAGCTGTCTTACTACCGTGTGACAACGTGGGCACAGACTGGATACCGAAGCCTGGTATTTCAATGTTTTCGCGTTCCGAGAGGAGAGGGGGTCGACGAAGGAACGTTCAGACGTCGGCGGGACTCCGGTTCAACCTTTGCAACGCTGCCACCGTCAACGCGGCTAAACCGGCCAGGAAGGTGAAACCAGGTAGCCCTTCGTCCTCGGGTTCTTCGTCTACATCTTCTTCGTCAGCGTCTTCTTGCTCCCCTGTCTCCTCGGTCGTCGCGGTGTCTTCTTCCTGTATTTCTTCGTCGGCGTCATCGGCGACGTCGGCCTCATCTTCCTCTCCTTCTGCGTCGGCCTCATCGACGTCGTCATCTGCTCCATCCTCCGCTTCGTCTTCAGCGACGTCTTCTTCGTCTTCCTCGTCATCGTACTCTACCTGGCTGACGGATACGACGCCGGCGGCTTCGTCGTTCACCGTCAGCTCGTGATCACCGGTCGAGGCGAACTCGTAGCTGAAGGAGAAGTCCCGCGTCTGGTCGGAACGGAGGAAGAACTTGTCGACCTCTACAATGTTGTCGTCGACCTCGAACTCCAGCTCTATGGACTTGTCTCCATCGACCTCTGCTGTACCCGTGACCTCTGCGGAGTCCCCGACTGTGGCTTCCTCCAAGTCGACGGAGAGGCCGGTGAGCTCTAGCTCTGGGCTCGACCGGATGAGGTCTGCCATCCCTCCCCCGCCACCTCCCCCACGTTCCTCTGCGGAGGACGGCGCACTGACGGAGAACACCGACATACCCGGTGCGACCGCCTGATATACAAAGCTGTCCGGCCGCTCTCTGACCATCCTTGCTTCGTACGTCTCCCAGAACTCGTTATCCTCGTCGTACCGCTGCAGAACTAGCTCATCCGCCTCGGCATCGTGTCCTGCGATCTCTTCCTCGTCGACCTCGAACGTGAACGGTGCTTCCTCGACTGCGTCGTCAGAGATGTCGTGCTCCAGGTCTATGTACCCGAAGGAGTCCCACTGTGAGGGGTCCGGCGCGCCCCTCATCGGTTCATCGTCTCTCGTCACGTTCAGAGCGACGGTCTGCGTCTCCGTCAACGAAGCCCTGACCTCGCTGACGCGGTGTCCGAGCTCCTCGTCTACATCCAGGTCCGGGATCTCCGCTACCAGAGTCTCCTCCGCCTCGGTCTCCTCCTCGAAGCCCGCGGACCTTTCGTCTACCGGCGAGAGTTCGACCCTGTCAGGTGGTCCTCGCACCCTTACGTCCCTCTCCACCTGGTCGGTGCGCCCGAACTCGTCCTCTATCGTATGGACGACGTTGTACGTGCCTTCTTCCCCTAGGAGCTCTGGCTCTACTCTCTGTCCCGCCAGCTCCTCCTGCTCACCATCGATGTCGGTCAAAGTCCACTGATACTCGGCTATCTCCACATCGTCGGGGTTACTGGGGTCGGAGACCAGCTCCACAGTGTCCTCCACCGTGGGGAGCTCGGGATCGACCAGGAAGCCGGCCTCGGGTTCAGATTCCTCTATATCTACTTCCTCGACGGTCACGTCAGTGGAATCGTTGTCGGCCGAGGACCTCACGACGGCCAGGAACGAACCTGACTGGCCGACGGTCGTAGCCCACTCCAGAGCAAGTGACTCCGTTTCACCGTCGTCTATCTCTGTTTCTGACGTGTCCATGGTCTCGCCGTCTATCTCGAGCCGAACCTCGTCCGATTCTTCTACATCTCCGGTGTTGGTGACTTCCGCGTTCACTACGAGGCCCTCACCAGCCTCTACCGGCGAGTTCGTCCCGTCTATCAAGACATCGAAGGACGCGTGCTCCTCAGCCTCCACTACTAAGGACGTCGAGGCTGATTCATCCTCTGACTCAACTATCACGTCGTACTCCCCGGCATCACCGTCTTCCGTAGGTAGCTCGAAGAAGATAGAAGCAGATTGACCGCCATCCAGGGACACTGTCACGACGTCCTCCATGACGACGGCGCCGTCGTCATCCTCTACCGATACCTCTACGTCCTGAGTACCCTCGAGGTCGCCGGTGTTGGTGACCTCCACAGTCACTTCAGCCAACTCACCTTCCACTACAGGTGAGTTGGTGTCGACGATGTCGACTGCGAACGACGTAGGTTCGTCCCCTTCCTCGTCTTCATCCTCTAATTCGCCCTCCTCAACCGTGACCTCCTCCATGTCCGTGTCTTGATCGGACTCCACTATCGCGTCGTAGTCTCCGGCGTCGCCATCGTCCGTCCCCCAGACTAGATCAATGTCGGTGGCTTCACCACCATCTAGCGTCAGCGTCGAAGAGTCCACCTGGGTGGGTATGTCGTCATCTTCAGCCATCACACCTAGCTCGATCTCCTGCGTATCTTCCAAATCTCCGTCGTTAGATACCTCCGCTGTCACGCTGAGAGTGTCGCCTTCTTCCACAGGGGAGTTAGTCTGTATTATGTCGACGTCAAAGAAAGTGTCCTCGGCTTCCTCTACTTCCACCAGCTCCCAATCGCCGGAGTCTTCGGTTTCAACGAGTGCTTCCAGGTCGTCGGACGCATCCCCCTCTTCCGTCCCCCATTGGAACACAACTTCGTCAGTCTCACCACCTTCGAGCGTTAGCGGTTGGCTGTCTATCTCATCGTCCCAGTCTTCTGCCCAGATCTCAAACGTGACGTACTTGGTGTCCTCGACATCTCCGGTGTTAGTGACGTCCGCCGCCACCTCTAGAGTCTCTCCCTCCTGCACCGGAGAGTTGGTTTCGGTGATCTCGACCTCGAAGAACGCCGGTTCCTCCACGACGACCAGCTCCAGATCGCTATCGTCCTCACTAGCTACTGTTGCATCGACCTCCGGGGCGTCGCCCTCCTCCGTCTGGTACTCCAAAGTCTCGGTGGTGGACATACCAGCCTCCAGAACTACTTCTAACTCAGTATCCTCGACCTCACCGTCTATCTCAAGGTCTATATCCTGTCCATCCGTCTCGTCACCTGTATTGCTTATCTCAGCCGTAACCTCGAGCAGATCGCCTTCCTCCACTGGAGAGTTCGTTTCTTCTATATCTACCTCGAAGAAAGCAGGCTCTTCGACGGCGACCATCTCGCTGTCGCTGTCGTCGTCGCTGGACACGGTGGCGTTGTAGTCACCCCCCTCCTCGTCCTCTGTGTTCCATACCAGAGTCTCGGTGGTGGACATGCCAGCCTCCAGAACTACCTCCTCTACCCCGTCTACCGCATCACCATCTATCTCGAGAACTACATCCTGCTCGCCTGCCACATCACCTACGTTAGTTATCTCGGCCATCACCTCCAGAGTCTCGCCTTGCTCTACAGGAGAGTTCGTCTCGTCGATATCGACCTCGTAGTCCGCTTGCGCGGCTGCGGACCCGGTCATCGAGACAGCTATGGCAGCCGCAACGACGAGAGCTACAGCGGCGACACGGACAGTTCTCGATGTGTTATGAGGATGTTGACGATGCCTCACTTTGTCCGACCATGCCTGACGAGCAACCTCTGTGACCTTCTGGACGGCCCACCCCCCAGTATACGACGCTCTAACCATAGCGATCCTTTAGTCCACCTCTTAGCTACTAACGTTTAAATGTAACTCTGCGTCCTCACCTGTGCCCCTTCTATCCAAAGTTCCACCGTACGGACGCTATTGATCGACTATAACGGTAGCGAAATGCCAGTCTACCTACGGTGGTGCTGGTCAGCTTTCCCTCCAGACATTGTCCCCTGGTAGAACCACGTCGATACGGGTGCCCTCTGGATCCACCTCGAAGTCGAGGACTCCGTCGAACTGGTCGATACCCCACTTCACCAGCCAGAGACCCAGCCCGCTGCCGTGCTCGAGATCCGTCTCCTCGCCTCTCTTCAACACCCTTAACTCGGTCTCGTCAATGCCCCAGCCGTCGTCCTCGACCGATAGCTTCCTGCCGTCCCCGTCGTAGTACACCTTAACCTCGGAGGCTTCCGCGTGTTCGACGGCGTTAGACACCAGCTCCTCGACGACGGGTTTCAGCAGACCCGGAGCAACCCTGCTGACGACTTCGGAGTCCACCTCCACGGTGACTTCAGGCCCATCTTCCGGGACATCCACGGATTTCACGGCCTCCTCGACTACCTCCTCAAGCCGTGTGGTTTCTTCCACTGTGCTGTCCCTGTTCAGTATCGTCTCGATCTGACCCGCTTTGTCGCCGAGCCGCGAGAGCTTGTCGAGCTGGTGCTTCACGTTGTCGCCGTACTCCTCTCTCTTGCCGTCGAGATCCGGGTCGGCGAGCATGTCGACGTATCCGACCGCAGGCGTAAGCTCGTTCCTTATGTTGTGCCTGAGCACCCGGTTGAGAACCTGTATCCGCTGTTGACGAAGGCGTTCGTCGGTGATGTCCGTGAAGATCACCGTGCGACCTAGCTCAGCACCCTGGTCGTCAGCCATCACCGTCGCCGACGACTCCACCACCGTGCTGCTCTCCGGGAAGTCGATGACGTAACCCCCTTCCTCGTAGACGTCCCCGGAGTCCACTACTTCGGGCAACAGCGACTGCAGCGTCTCACCCACGACGTCTTCCGCGGAGACGCCGAACAGCCGGCAGGCTGCAGCGTTGACGTCGGAGATACGTCCATGGTCGTCTAACACAGCTATCCCCGTCTCAGCTTCGTCGAACACCGTGTCCCGTCCTACAGCGTTCGAAGCCGGCAGCTGTTCGAAGACATCCTCCTGCTCCACCGCCACATACAGGCCGAATGCGCCTATAGAGAGCGCGCCGAGCTGAAGTATCTCCCTCACCTGGAAGTCCAGTATCAGTCCGAACTGATAGACGTAGACAGTGAGGTACGGAAGCAAGATCGCGACCGATAGACCGGTGACCGCTCTACCGGTGAACAACGTGTGGCGCTCCGAAGCCCTGTAGAGCTGCGCGACACCCGCTCCGATGGCGCCCCCCGTCGCCAGCACCTCTAACAGCGCCGTGAACTCGTTGATGTCGCTCCTCAACCCCGCAGGGATGTCGACGTAACCGAGAGACATCAGAGCCCCCAACGCAGCGTTAGCAGCGGATATCAGGACGAAGACAGCCGAGGCGATCAATAGTATCCTCTTCTCCCTGCTCCCCAGCCGCGTGGTGTAGACGATGACGAACCACAACCACGCAAACACCGCGACGATCAACAAGAGCCGCGAGATCGGCGACGTCGCCAACAAGAACAGCTCAACTAACTCCGGAACCACGAGCCCCTGTAGCTCGACAGCCGAGGTCACACCATAGGAACTGAGAACCACGAGCACCACGGAGTCCAACAGGAAGTACAAGCCCCAGATAACCATGAAGATGCTGAGGCTCCAGACACCCACAGACTCGTACCTACGGCGGACGTAGACCCCGAAGACCAGGAGAGCTAAAGCTACCAACCCCGAAGCCACCGCCAGAACCGTAGTAGCTAAAGCAGACATACGGTCTAAGACACCAATGAACCCTCTAACCTACTTCTTTACGGTTACCTGGCTCGAGTAGATGTCGCATCCACGAAACTATGCTGCAGTTCGGAACTCACCGAACGACGGAGATAAACTCTCCTCCTCAAGATCGATAGCCCCGAGCGGATTCGAACCTCGGTCACTCCGCTCGCTTTCACTCGCTTCGTTCCCTGGTTCTCACCGCTGGGGCTATTCACTCCTCGCTACGCTCGTCTCGCTACGCTCGTCGTTCATAGCCCCGAGCGGATTCGAACCGCCGTCAACGGCTCCAAAGGCCGTTATGATTGGCCACTACACCACGGGGCTTCGTACTGGATTATCTGCCGCTGGAGTATATGGCCTTCGGTCGCTGCACCTGTTCCTTTGTCGAACAGGGTTCAGGGCTCGCAACTCTTAACCCCCGTCCCCGATACTTTGTAGACAAGATGACTGACATCGTTCGCCGCGGCCGGCTCAGCGCCAGCGACGAGGACGTGCGCGGGTTTCTGTCGTCGTTTCAAGGGGACCGCGCGATATTCCACGCCGACGTCGACGTCGGACGCGCACACGTCGTCATGCTCGCTGAACAGGACATCGTCAGCGAGGGCGACGCCGCCGATATCCTGGAAGCGCTTGACGAGGTGGAGGACGAGGGCTTCAACTCGCTGCCGGACGGCTACGAAGACGTACATCCCGCCATCGAAGACGCAGTTATTAGCCGCGTCGGCGAGGACGTCGGCGGCCAGCTCCACACGGCGCGCAGCAGGAACGACGAGGTGGCGACGTGCATCCGGATGAAGCTCCGCGAACACCTGCTCGCTCTCGCGGCGGAGCTCCTGGAGACCCGCGGAGCGCTCGTCGAGCTGGCAGAGGAGCACGAGGACAGCCTCGTCAGCGGGTACACGCATCTCCAGCGGGCGCAGCCGACGACGCTCGCCCACCACCTCCTGGCGTACGAACGAGCGTTCGCACGGGACACCGGCCGCGTCTTCGCCGCCCTCGACCGCGTCGACACGTGTCCGCTCGGCAGCGCGGCGTTCGCCGGAACCGGCTTCCCCATCGACCGAGAAC
This sequence comes from Euryarchaeota archaeon Ods02, assembly GCA_028751075.1. Classification (GTDB taxonomy): domain Archaea; phylum Halobacteriota; class Halobacteria; order Halobacteriales; family Halorutilaceae; genus JAQZDA01. The sequence goes on from JAQZDA010000001.1 coordinate 148,739, forward strand.
GGACCGCGGAGCTACTGGGTTTCAGTCGGCCGACGCGGAACAGCATGGACGGCGTCGCGTCCCGCGACCACTGCGTGGAAGCCGCGGCCGCGGCGGCGAACGCCCACACCACTCTGTCGCGGCTGTCTGAGGACCTCGTGATATGGAGCACCCACGAGTACGGGTTCGTCGAGTTAGACGACCGGTTCAGCAGCAGCTCCAGCATCATGCCGCAGAAGAAGAACCCCGACACCGCGGAGCTCGCGAGAGGGAAGGCTGCGTCGACGCAGGCGGCGCTCTCCGCACTGCTGTCGAACCTGAAGAGCCAGCCGATGGCGTACAACCGCGACCTCCAGGAGGCGACGGGGCACGTCTGGCGGGCGATGGAGGAATGCCGCAGCAGCCTGAAGGTCGTCAGGGGTGCGGTGGAGACGGCGTCGTTCGACGAGGAACGTATGCGGGAGAGCGTGGAACGCGGCTTCACCGGCGCCACCGAGCTCGCGGACACCCTCGTGCGCGAGGCGGGTCTGTCGTTCCGCACCAGCCACCACGTCGTAGCGGAGGTCGCGCGTCGCGGAGGACCCGTCGACGCCGACGTCGTGCGTGAGGTAGCGGCCTCCGCAGCAGACGTGGAGGTCGAAGTCTCCGATGAAGCCGTCGAACGCGCGCTCGACCCCGAGCGGAACGTCGAAGCTCACGACAGCTACGGAGGCCCCGGCGAAGTGGAGGACAGTCTGGAGGACGTCGAAACGGAGCTAGAGGAGGACCGTGAGGAGCTCGAGAGGCGGCGGCAGCGGCTCGAAGGTTCTAAGGAAATGCTCGCTCAAGCTACGGAGGACATAAGATGAGATCCAGAGGTAGACCGACTGCTCTACAGCAGCGGAGGTGTCCCCGATGACGGCTGGAGAAGGAGACCGCGTCCACGTTCAGTGTGAGGAGTCGGAGTTCGAGGGCATCGTGATGCCATCCGCCGACGACTCACTGGTGCTGAAGCTAGAGAGCGGATACAACGTCGGCTTCGACCCCGGAGACGTGGAGGTGGAGACGCTGGAGGAGGACGTCGGCGGCGAAGGCGAACCACCGGTCGTCGAACGCGAACAGGATTCGGACCTCCCGGACGTAAGCCTGATTTCGACCGGCGGCACTATCGCGTCGACGGTGGACTACCGGACGGGCGCGGTGACGGCGCAGTTCACCGCGGACGACGTGCTGCAGGCGGTGCCGGAGCTCGGTGAGCAGGCGAACTACCGCGGCCGAGTCGTCACCAACATCCTCAGCGAGAACATGACGCCCGGGCACTGGCAGGAGATAGCAAGGGCGGTGTACGAGGAGATAGAGGAGGGCGCCGATGGAGTCGTAGTGATGCACGGCACCGACACCATGGCCTACACGGCATCCGGGCTGGCGTTCATGCTCGACACCCCGGTGCCGGTGGTGTTCGTCGGCAGTCAGCGGAGCGCGGACCGACCGAGCAGCGACAACGTAGTCAACGCCGTCTGCGCCGTCGAAGCCGCGAAATCTGACGTCGCCGAGGTCATGATATGCATGCACCGCAGCCGAAATGACGACGAATGCAGCCTCCACCGCGCCACACGCGCCCGCAAGAACCACACCAGCCGACGCGACGCCTTCGAGACCGTGGGAGCGGAACCCCTCGGCAGGGTAGATTACGAGTCCCGCGAGGTCTCCGTGAAAGGCAGCCACGTCGAACGCGGGGAACAGGAGCTATCCGTGGACGACGACCTGATACCCGCTGTCCAGCACGTGAAGTTCACGCCGGGCAAGGACGTCGACATCGTCGACAGCTCCGCCGAAGGGCTCGTGCTCGAGGGCACTGGTCTGGGTCACGTTAACTCCGACTGGATTGAGACAGTCGCGGAGTTCGAGGGCCCCGTAGTTATGACCAGCCAGTGTCTCGAGGGCCGGGTCTGTGACCGCGTCTACGACGTCGGCCGCGACCTCCTCGAAGCAGGTGTCGTCGAAGCCGAGGACACGCTTCCGGAGACCGCGTACGTCAAGCTGATGTGGGCCCTCGCCAACTGCGACGACCCCGAAGCTGCGATGGGGAGGGACGTCGCCGGCGAGATAACGGAGTCCAGCCGGCCATGGACGTAGAGATACGGACGGCAGAACAGGAGGACGAAGCCGCGGTCACAGCCTTCACCGAACACCCGCGAGTTCACGCTGAGTTCGTAACCTGGCTCGACGAAGGGATATCACTGGTCGCGGACTCCGACGACGCCGGAGTCGTCGGCTACGTTCATCTCCACGTCTACCCCTCTGACGAAGCCTGGATAGACGTCCTCGCTGTCGCGGAGGAGGAACGCCGCCGCGGAGTCGGCTTCAGGCTCGTCGACGCCGCAGTCGAGGAAGCCGACGACCGGGGTGTCGACGTCGTCCGCTGCATGGGGATGGCGGAGGACTCCACCGTCGAGGGGTTCGCAGACTCCGTCGGGTTCGACGTCGCGGCGGAGCTCCATCTCGCCCGAGGGTTTGGCTTCCCGTACGGCAGCCAGTTCGAGGAGGCGCAGTTCGACGCGTCGCTGGAGACCATCCGTGACACCGGTGTCTACGGTCGCGTGAACGGCCTGTACGCCGACGCGGAAGGCAGGTTCAGGGGACTTCCGACCTCGGTCGACGGGTTCGACGACGCACGGATACTGGGTTTCTCGGACGACGGTGAGGTACGCGGCGCCGTCGTCTTCAGCGGCCGCGGAGTCAACAGGGATGCGCCGGAGAACCGGTCGGAGATGGTGTGTGGCTTCGTCTGGTGCGAGGAGGACTACGCGTCGCAGATGGCGCTCGACGTCCGCGGTGAAGCCCGTGACCGCAACCTGCAGGACGCCGCCGTGTGGATCCCCGTCGACCTCGTGCCGTCGTTCGACCAGGCTGGCTTCGACGTCGGGGGAAAGAGGTACGTTTACCAGCGCCGCGTCTGAACCCTGCAACAGATGGACAGCTACAGTCTGATGACGAGGAACACCGAGGAGGTGGTGACGGAGGAGGAGGTCCGCGAGCTAGCGGAGTCTCCGGAGGGCCGGCGTGCGTACGTGGGCTACGAACCCAGCGGAGCCCTCCATCTCGGCCACATGTTGACGGCGAACAAGCTCATCGACCTGCAGGACATCGGGATGGACGTCGTCGTCCTGCTGGCGGACGTCCACGCCTACCTCAACGGCAAGGGCTCGTTCGACGAGATCGAGGAGACCGCTGAGGAGATGGAGCGTCAGTTCGTCGAGTACGGCCTCGACCCCGAGAAGACGGAGTTCGTACTGGGTAGCGAGTTCCAGCTGGAGGAGGAGTACACCTTAGACGTCTACTCGCTCGCGGTCGAGGTCACGTTGAACCGTGCGCAGCGGTCGATGAGCGAGGTCGCGCGGGAGCGCGACAGCCAGCGCGTCGGCGAGATGATCTACCCGCTGATGCAGGCGGTGGACATCGCCCGCCTCGACGTCGACCTCGCGGTCGGCGGCATCGACCAGAGGAAGATACACATGCTCGCCCGAGACCACCTGCCGGACGTGGGGTACGACGCGCCGACCGCTATCCACACCCCAATCATCACCGCGTTAGGAGGCGGCGAGGGGAAGATGAGCTCGAGCGAGGGCGAGGGCGACATGATAACGATGACGGACTCGCGGGAGGAGATAGAGGAGAAGGTGAACTCTGCCTACTGCCCCCAGACGGTGGAGGGCAACCCGGTCGCGCAGATCTACCGATACCACGTCTTCCCCCGTTTCAGCGAGGTCGTGGTCGAACGTCCGGAGGAGTACGGCGGCGACCTCCGGTACACGGAGTACGATGGGCTCGCAGAAGACCTCGAGAGCGGCGAACTGCATCCCGCGGACGCGAAGAACGCTCTCGTCGAGTACCTTTCTGAGCTCCTGGGAGCTGAATAACCCCTTACCCCACTCTCTTCGTGGGGGTTCACTCGGAGCCAGTTAGCCAGGCGGCGTACAGTATCAGGACAGCTATCGCGAAGTCGAAGGTGTGTTCCAGCAGATGATGGAGATGCATCGGGAGGACGTCGTAGACGGTGAGGAAACCCACGACGCTACGTAGAACCAGCAACCCCAGAGCAGTCGTTATCAGGAGATACGGTTTCGTCTTCCTTCGCAGGTACGCTATGAGCGATACCGTGAACACGGCCACGGTGCCGAGCGCGGCGAGCGCTATCACGGCCATCAACGCGAACGTCGCCTCAGGGTCGAACCAGTGGCTTGCCACGAGCTCCTGCGCGAGCACGGTAACTGGTTTACTCCGGCTGTAGTTAAAACAGTCTTCCTTCAGAGATCGGTTTCCCGCGTTGGTTTGTGCGGTAGCGTTTAGTTTGTCGACCGACAAACAAGGTGTAGAAATCGACAGAGATGGCTGAACACGGAACCCGTGACGAGATCCGCAGGCGCATCGAGAGGGACGCTGGCGTATACTTCAACGAGCTCGTCAGGCAGAGCGGGTGGGCGCCGGGACAGCTTCAGTACCATCTGCAGCGTCTCGTGGAGTCCGGTGACGTGATACGCAGCGAACTCTACGGCCGCACCCACTACTACCCCGAAGGTTACGACGCGTGGCAGCGAGAGGTTATCGCGCTGTTCCGCAGGGAGACACCCCGAGAGGTTATGATTCATCTGCTGGAGAACCAGGAAGAGACTCCGCAGGAGCTGGTAGAGGAGCTCGAGGTTCCACGCAGCACGCTGGAACACCACCTCGGCAACCTGATCGACTCCTGCGTGGTCTACAAACGACGAGACGGAGACAGCTCCGTGACCGTCGGCCTCGTGGACGCTGACCGGACGGCGGAAACGTTGAAGTCGGTGGAGTCCACGGTCCCCGAGCAGCTTGTGGACCGGTTCACCCGGCTGGTCGACGGCTTCCTCGATTAGACGGCTCCGAAGCAGATTCAACGCAGCCCAGGGTTTTCGGCTGCTGAACCAGAAACAGGAATAGATAACCTCTTCTACCGAACTGTATGAACGACGGAATCCGACGACGGCGTTTCGTCCAGACAGTAGCAGTAGGTGTTGGAGCCGGTTTATCAGGATGCATCGGCGACGATGAACCAGAAGACAGCGATGACGGTGCAGACGGCGACGACGACCACGAGCAAGACCACGACGAACACGTTGAGGACGAGGCGGAGGACGAAGCGCCGGGAAGCGAGGGCCTGGTCTACGCTTTCGCACCCGACCGCGCGGTCCTGATAGACCCCGATGAGGGCGAGATCGTGGAGGACCTCAGTGACGAAGTCGACGAAGACCTCGAAGACGCTGACTGGGGCGACGCACGACTCACCCGGGACGAGAATTATCTCTTCGTGGTGGAAGCCAGCGGAAACCGCGTCGGAGTCATCGACACCGAAAGACGCGAGCTCGTCGACTGGATTGGTGTCGGAGCAGGCGCCACCCACGCCTACAGCCCCGTGGAAGGCGAGATCTGGGTGCACGCCGACGGCGAAGGTCGCTTGTACGTCATCGACACCGATGAGCTGGAAGTAAAAGAAGTAGTGCAGTCCGGGCTCGACGACGGCGGCCACGGAAAGCTCCTGACGCACGACGACCTGCATCCGCTCGCGTATTCGACGAACACAGACGACAGCTACGGACACGTCATCGACCTCGAGGAGTACGAACGCGTCGACAGCATAAGCGTCGGCGACAGCGGCGGCACGCACTACGTGATGTACGGCCCGGAGAACGATCTCGTGTACTTCGAACGCTCCGGCGCAGACGACATACCGTACTTCGACGCCGACACCTACGAGGAGGTGGGCCGGCTCGAGGTCAACGGCGGACTGGCGATAACTCCCAACCACGAGATGATAGGCGTCTGGGAGGACGACGCCGTGCATTTCGTCGACGCGACCACGCGGGAAAGCGAGATACTTGGAACCGTCGACCTCGAAGGCCGCGGCCCCGACGACCTCGACTTCTTCGAGGAAGACGGAACCCTGTACGCCTTCACCGCGAACACCACGTCCAGCGAGGTATCGGTCGTCAACGTCGACGAGTTCGAGGTCGAAACCCACATAGAAGCAGGTTCGATAGTCGAGGAAGGACCGCATCTACATCGCTCCGGCGTACTCGGCGGCGGATACTACTTCACCACCTCCGGCGCAGACGGAACCGTCCCCGTCATCGACGTAGGCGAACGCGAGCTAGTGCACGAGGTAGAGGTAGCCGAGGAAGTGGACACCTTAGCTTACGTCGGAGCGGGCTCCGGTGCCTGGTACTGACCACCGCATCCCGACGAACAGAGCTATATGACAGGGAACAGAACTACCAAGGTCACAGCCCTCGCCGCCGCGTTAGCTTTCTGTCTCTTGGTTCTGATGTCCTCCGGTGTCGCCGCTCACGCGGTGTTGAGTGACACGCAGCCATCTGAAGGCGGACACGTCGACGAGGTGCCTGAGACCGTGACCCTGGAGTACACAGGTGATGGTGTCGACGAGGTCATAGACCTACAGGTGAAGGGGCCAGATGGAGACGATGTCGTTGGGGAAGTCCGGCGGCCGGGAGACGTCTCACGCGAGGTCTTCGTCGACATAGAGGACGGTGGCGAAGGCGTCTACGTCGTCGAGTGGGAGGTGCTGGCGACCGACGGACACGTCACCAGAGGCACCTGGTTCTTCTATGTCGGCGACGAAGCCCTGAGTCCGGAAGCCGTACTGGAGGCGTACGAACCCGAAACTCCCTCCGAGGTCGCCTACCTCCAGGTGCTACCTTCGGCGCTGATATACGTCACCCTGGTCCTGCTCGCCGGTGTATCGGCTGCCATGGCCTACGCCGTCGAACCCGTGACAGAGAGGTACGATGTATCCGTCGACGAGGTCTCTGACACCGTAGAGAGGGTCTTGCTGTCGGCCGCGGCGGTGGCTGTCGCGGGCGCGGCTCTCCTGTTCCTGGACTTCGTACGGCCGTCTGGTTCCTCGGTAGACGGAGTCCTGACCCTGTCCTCCCACACGGGAGGTGTGATGGCCGCGCAGCTCCTGGTGGCGGCGGCGTTGACCGTGGGTTTCTTCGTAGGTAGACGACGCGGACTCCAACTGTCCTACATGCTGTACGGTGGGTTCGCCGGCGGCGTCGCTCTGGCGTTGGCGGTAGGGTTGACCAGCCACTCCGCGAGCCACTACGACCTCGCGCTTGGGACTCTGACGACGGCCGTTCACCTGCTCGCGGTCTCCATCTGGGCGGGCGGCCTTACCGTACTGGTCTACCTCCTGCCGAGACTACAGATACACCTGGAGGCAGATGCGGAGAGGCGGCTGGTCGCCGACGTGATCCACAGGTTCTCGGTTCTGGCGTTGATGGGCGTAACGGTGTTCCTCGCCTCGGGCCTCGTGATGACGTCGTGGCTCGTCCCCGACGTAGATGCGCTCCTGTCGACGCTCCACGGCCAGGTGCTGACGGGTAAGATAGCGCTCGTTCTTACGGCGCTGACGGCTGGCGGGTTCGCGAGGTTCGTCCTGCTCCGCCGGATAGACCCTGGTACGGACGACCTCAGCTTGGCCGTCGTAGGTACAGGGCTTCTCGGAGGGAGCTCGGAGTTCGACCCCGGGGACCTAATCTGGTTCAGGAGGGCTGTGCATCTGGAGCTCGCGGTGGTGGTCGTCGTTCTCCTGGCTTCCGGCTTGGTAGCCGCCTCCGTGCCCGGTACGGTGTCGTCGGACGACGCGGCCGCGGAGATGACAGAGGTGGAGTTAGGCGTCGGAGAAGACGTTGATGCATCTCTGGAGATACAGCCGGTGTCAGGTTACAGCGACGGGGAGACAGTAGTGCTCAGGGAGGACACTCCCGCGGTCGCGACGCTGCATCCACCGTCTTCGGAAGCTGGTCTGGAGGGTGAGAGCGTGTTCCTCGAACACCGCGAGACAGGTACCTCGATGAACCCAAGCCTAGAGCCACTGGAAGACAGGGACGCCTACGGCGTGGTTCTGACGCTGCCGGAGACAGGCGAGTGGATGCTACGTCTCAACATCTGGACAGGGGAGGAGTTCCTCAGCGACGAGATGAAGCTAGTTAACGAACCCTGGGATGGCGACCATGGGAGTGAGGGGAACGATGGCAACGAACCCCAAGATGAACACGACCACCACGAGGAGGATGGCCAAGAGGAGATGGAACACGACCACGGGGGACATGGTCACGAAGACGGTGGGGGCGACGGCTTCAGTACGGCGTTGATCTCGATTGCGCTGTTGATCCTGGTTCTCGGCGCGACCGCCGTAACCTTCCAGGTTGGTTCGACTTCAGACGTACGACACGGCGGCGACTTATGACGAGAGATGGCTCTGAGCACCATGGGACAAGCAGGCTATAGCGTCACTGGAGGTATAGAACCTCAGTCCGCCGCGTCCTCCAGCGCTCTCTCGAGGTAGCTCTCCCGTAGCTCCTCTACGACGGGGTGCTCCGGCAGGGGGTGGCCGTCGACCTCGGCGACAGGGCGGACGCCCCACGTCGTGTTCGTGAGGAACGCTGCGTCGGCGGCTTCGAGGTCGACGGCTCCCTCATGTACGTCGACGTCTTTCTCTCGTGCGACGTCGACGACGACCTCGCGGGTGACGCCCTCTCGGATCTGACCTGTCGGCGTCACGACGGCGTCGTCCTCCACGGTGAAGAGGTTGGAGACCGTGCCCGAGACGGGGTCTCCCATGGAGTCCACCATCAGGGCTTCGTCGCTGTCGACGTCGTCGCGCGCGATGACGTTCTGCAGGTAGTTCAGTGTCTTGTGGCGGCCGGCGACGCCGACGGGGCGCCGCACCTCCGTGGACTCCACCGAAGCAGGTGGATACTGTCTCCGGTTCAGGGGTTTCGCCGTCCAGATCACCGTGGGTTCGGTCTCCGTGGGTTCGAGCAGTCCCTCGCGGTGGCCGCGGGTGACGGTGACGCGGAGGTAGCTGTCGCCGCCGTCGAACCCATCGGTGAGGAGGTCGACAGCGGCGTCGACCCTCTCTGGCGTGAAGGATTCCTCGATGGAGACGGCGTCGAGCGCCGCGTGCAGGCGGTCGAGGTGGCGGCCTACGAACGCGGCAGAGTCATCGTAGACGCGGAAGGTCTCGAAAGCTCCGTCGCCGTACAGTAATCCGCGGTCGAGCGCCGAAGGCTCGCCTTCCTCCACCCAGACCGCGGTGTCGCCGCCGAGGTCGGTGCGCCTCATCTACAGCGCTCCTTCATACGTGTCATATCAGTTGGTCCTCCATACCAGTTGGTCCTCCATTCCTCGCATCTCTTACCGATCCTCCATCGCTTCGTCGGCCTCCGCTTCCGCCTCTAGTTCGCGGACGACGCCGCGGTCTCCGGCTGACTCCGCTTCCTCGGCGTCGAACTCGTCGGCGACGTCCTCCGGCGCGCGGAAGAACGTGGTTCCGTCGTCGTACCTGACGTAGACGGGGTCGTCGGCGGCGACCACGACCCTCTGCGCGCCCGGCAACAACGCCGCCACGTCGTCTACCGCGTCTTCGTCGAGCGAGATCACGGTGTCGACGTGTCCGCCGTCGGCGTCCACCAGCCTCCCGAATGCGTCTTCGTCGGCGGCCTCCAGAACCGGCGAGAGACCCACGAGCCGTGCCCTGCTGGGACGGGTCTCCTCCGCGACCCGCCGCAGGAGGAGGGCGGCGTCTCCGTCTTTGACCCTGGCTTCGTACGCCTTCATCCGTGCTCCCTCACCACTTCTACGAAGTTCTGTATCAGCCTCTTGCCTTCCGGTGTGAGGATGCTCTCGGGGTGGAACTGCACGCCGTACACGGGCTCGCTTCTGTGTCTTACCGCCATCACCTCGTCGGCGCCTCGGGCGACGACATCTAGCTCGTCGGATACCTCCGTGACCACGAGGGAGTGGTACCGGCCTGCTTCCATCGGCGACGGCAGCCCCTGGAAAAGCCCCTTGCCGTCGTGTTCGACGGTCGAGGTCTTGCCGTGGACGACCTCGTCAGCGTAGTCGACTTCTCCGCCGTAGTATCTGGCTATCGCCTGGTGGCCGAGGCAGACTCCGAGGACCGGGACGTCCATCTCCTCCAGCGTCTCATCCATGACGGGGTGGTCGTCGGGGCGTCCGGGGCCCGGGCTGAAGACGACGCCGTCGGCGTGTTTCGGGGGTTCCTTGTACCGCGCTACCTCGACTTCGCTGTACTCTCCGAGGTACTGGTCGAGGTTGTATGCGAAGCTGTCGTAGTTGTCGACGACTGCTATCATCCCTGCTGCACAATCCCTCCGTCTTCTTCTCCTTCGTCTACGGAGTCGGCGGTTCCGCGCCCGAGTTCGTCGACGTCCGCAGCGAGGGCTTCTGCTGCCGCTTTTGCCTTGTGTAAGGTCTCCTGGTACTCGCGTTCGGGGTCGCTGTCGTGGACGACGCCGCCGCCGACCTGGAGGTACAGGCTGCGCCTCTCCTTCACGAACGTCCGGATGAGGATGTTGAAGACGGCGTCTCCGTTCCAGCTGAGGTATCCCATGCTTCCGGTGTAGGGGCCGCGGCGCGTGGGTTCGACGTCCTCGATTATCTCCAGCGTACGGGGTTTCGGCGCCCCTGTGACGGTGCCGCCGGGGAAGACGGCCTCGAGAGCCGAGACGGCGGAGTCCACGTCTGCTCTGGCTTCCACGGTGGACTCGAGGTGGTGGACTGACGGGTATGGAACCGTCTCCATGAACTCCGTGACCTCGACGGTGCCGTGTTCGGCGACCTTGCCGAGGTCGTTGCGTTCGAGGTCGACTAGTATGGAGTGCTCCGCGCGTTCCTTCTCGCTGGCCTCGAGGTCGCGTCTGTAGGCCGTGTCCTCGTCTTCGCCGGCGCCGCGGGGACGTGTGCCGGCGATTGGACGCGTCCTCAGCACGTCGTCTTCCTTCTCCAGCAGGAGCTCGGGGCTGCTGCTTATCAACGCGTGGTCTCCGTCGCTCCACAGCCCCATGTAGGGGGCGGGGTTGGACCTGCGGAGGGCGCGGTAGACGTCGATGGCGTCGGCGTCGCTGGTGAACCGATACCTCTGGCTGATGTTCGCCTGGAAGGTCTCGCCTTCACGTATCTCGTCCTTCACCTTTTCGACGGCTTCCCTGTAGGTTTCCTCGGTGAAGTTCGAACCCCGGTACTTGGCGGTGACGTCGGGCTCTCGATCTAGGGGTTCCACTCCTCCGATGCGTTCCGCGAGGCTCTCGGCGCGTTCCTCCGCGGGTCGGTTCTCACCTGGGTGTCCTATGGCTTCGACGATGGCTCCTTCGTCGTGGAAGACGACGACGGTGTCGTAGAGGTCAAGTGCAGCCAGTGGTAGGTCGGTGTCTCTTCTGGTGAGGTCAGGCAGTTCTTCTGTGTGTCTGCAGACGTCGTAGCCTAAGTATCCGTAGGCTCCGGCCGCGGTCTCAGCTTCGATGGTTTCCGGGAGCCAGCTTTCTATCGACCGCCAGGGCTCGGTTTCGCCGTGTTCTAGCCGTAGGCTGTTGACGGGGTCTACGCCGACGACCTCGTAGGGCCAGCCCCGGTCCAGGGGTTCCAGAAGGACTCCTGCGTCCAAGGCCTCGTATACGTCTACGGAGGAGGCAGTCGTGCTGACGAATCTCGTCTCCGTGGCCTGCTGACGGTCTATCACTTTGGGTGGTCTAACGGGTGCGTGGTTAAAACTACACTCCTATCATTATCCTGAGGGTGTTCCGGACTCCTGGTCCGAGTCCGACGGCGAGGATTGCGACCAACAGGAGGTAGGGGAGGCGTTCATACTCGTCGAAGAACTTCTCGTCGAACGCCCAGAGTATCGCCACGATGAGTGCGGCTTTGATGAGAATGAAGCTGTATGCGGTACCGGTTGTGGATATGATGGCGTCGACCACGGGTTGTTTCTCGCCGTATCCGAAGTGTTCGACTCCGACTGCGGTGGAGGCTGCGTCGAGCATGTGCCCCCAGAGCACAATAGCTCCCATCGTGCCGGTGGCTTCGAACACGTTCGGGGCGTTGAACTTGATTACGTACCAGATGAGGGCCCAGGACGCCGTCGCGAGCACTATGGCTCCGATAGGTACGATAGCAAAGATCGGTGGGTCTAGGAAGCCCTGAATCAGGATGAACGCTGTCAGGGCCACGAAGGCGATGGTTCCTGCGGCCGCGAGAGGTTTCCAGTAGCTTTCGTACCGACCCTGTGCCTCCAATCGAAGCGCCGCGATGAAGACTACGGCGGTGAAGACGGTCATTGTGACGTAGATGAGTGGGCTGATGAAGAAGAAACTGACCGGAGGTTCGAACGCCCCCAGGTCCTCTACGACGCGGAGTGCTCCGCCGAGGAAGCCGAACGGTACGAGTGCGTAGAAGAACTCTGGGCTGTTGCCTATGTCGTATCGTTCGAGGAGTTCGACGATGCCGACCACGCTGAGGAGGAGGTAGTAGGCGTAGACGGCCGTGCTTGTGACTGTGTATCCCGGGCTGGCTTCTACGCCGGCTCGTGCGACGCTGGGTTCACGTATGCTGTCGGCGACTATTGGGCCGTAGAGGTGCTGCCAGACGAACCTGTCGTAGAAAAGCTCCGGTCGGATTAGCGCGCCGAGGGCGACTATGGTTATCGGTAGGAAGAACGCGAGCAGCCAGCCTGCTACGGCTTCCCGTGAGTCGAGCATATGCGAAACTCGGCGTTCGTCAACATAGTGGTTGTGGTAGATTGGACGGGAACTGCATCATAAGAAGGGAGCATCGGCGAGTGGAGCACATCGTGAACGGTCTTTTTTCTTAACTATCTTTCGTTATCGTTGGAAACTATAATAACACACGCTCACTTGTTTGACGGTATGCATTACGTCGTCCTGACTAAAGGCGTCCCCGACTTCCGCGAAGGCCAGGTCGAGTTCGACGACGACGGCCACCTGAAACGCGGCGCCACCCCAACGGTGATGAACCCCAACGACCACTTCGCCTGTCGGGCGGCGCTTCAGATGAAGGTGAAGCATGATGGCAAAGTCAGTATCATGGGGATGGGTCCACCGGACTTCAGCAAGATACTGTACGAAGGCATGGAGCGGTTCTACGCCGACGAACTCTACCTGCTCTCCGACAAGGCGTTCGCCGCCGCAGACACCTGGGCCACCTCAATCACCCTCGCCACTGGTCTGAAGAAGCTGGATCCGGAGCCCGACATCGTGTTCGCCGGGTTCAAGACCGCCGACGGCGAGACCGGACACACCGGGCCGCAGACCGACTGGTGTATCGAGTGGCCGATAATCACACACGTCATCAACATGACCTACGAAGAGGACGACGAGGTCATCCGCGCGAAACGCCTTGTGGAAGGTGACCCCGACGAGATAGAGACCGTGGAATGCAGCACGCCCGCCGTCGTCGTCACCGACCCCGAGTTCGAGACCAGCTACAGGAAGGCTAGCCACAGGCTCCGGCGGAAGAAGCTCCGTGAGGAGACACAGGAGCGCGCCGAGAACCACGAGGAGTACACCACTCAGTGGGGTCACGAAGAGCTTAATCTGGACCCCGACTACGTCGGACTCGACGGCAGCCCCACGATCGTCAGCGGCGTCGACCCAATCCCGAAACCTCCGTCAGAACGCGACGCGACCATGGTAACCCCCGACGACGAAGACGGCATGCAAGAGGTAGTAGAGGAGCTGGTTCCCTACGGAGGAGGTGCCTGAGATGCCTGAACTAGACCCCAGCGACCACACAGTCAGAGAGCTTAAGGATGCTCTCGAAGATGTCGACAGCGCTAACGCGCTCCAGAACATCCTAGAGGCGGAGCGAGACGGCAAGGACAGAAAGACCGCGAAACAGGCCATCGAACGCAGACTCGACGAAGTCGGGGGCGAGAGATCAGTGCTCGCGCCAGAGGACCATACGGTCAACGAGCTCGAGGACGCGGTACAGGACATCGACTCGGCCTCCGACCTCGAGGACATCCTGAAGGCGGAGCGAGACGGCAAGGACAGGAAGACCGCGAAAGAAGCCATCGAACGCAGACTCGACGAAGTCGGAGGAGGCGGGGAAGCGGAGGACGGCGACGAGCCCGAACCCGACGATGCGGACGCAGAAGACGGAGGCGCCGAGGAAGAGGAGTTCGACGACCCGCTGGAGGACGACGAGGAGGACCCTCTAGACAGGCCGACGGATGACAAGCAGTACATCTCGGAGCTCGAGGACGGCGTATACCGCGACATGTGGGTGTACTGTGAGACCCATCAGGGCGAACTACTGGACGTAAGCAAGGAGATGCTGGGGAAAGCCAGGGAGCTGATGGATCAGTACGAGGAGGACTACGGTGACGAGGAGAGGGTGGTCGCGGTGCTCGTCGGCGACGGTATGGAGGAGCTGGCGGAGGAGACCATCATGTACGGCGCCGACGTCGCAGTCTACCTCAACGAACCCCGGCTCGAGCGGTTCCTCCATCGGCCCTATACGGAGGTCGTCGCGAACATGATGAGGGCGGACGCGGAGTGGCGGGAGTACGACGAACCACGGTACGTCCTGTTCCCCGCCACCAACAACGGCAGGGATCTAAGCGCTATGGTGCAGGCGGAGCTAGATAGCGGACTCGCCTCGGACTGCAGCGACCTCTACATCGAACCCCACGAGGAGACCAACCCGATGAAGACAGGCGTACGGGGTGAGACGAAGACCTTCGAACGCACGCTGCATATGAAACGTCCGGACTTCAGCGGCTTCGAGTACAGCACCATCCTCTGTCTCGACAACCCCGACCGCGACTTCCACCCACAGGGCGCGAGCGTCATCCCTGGAACGTTTCCCGTGCCAGAGCAGAAGGAACGGGAGGGCATCGTAGTGGAGTACGACGGCGACCTCGAGGACAGCTGGTTCGACGTCGAGATAGTCGAACACGACTCCATCGACGAGGGCGTCGACCTCACGGGTCACGACGTCGTCGTCGCGCTTGGCCGCGGCATCGGAGACAGCCCCACGGAAGGCATCGAGCTAGGGTTGGAGCTACGGGACGCCTTCGACGACGCAGCACTCGGAGTCACCAGGGGCATAGTGACAGCGAGCTACGACTTCGACGCCAGCATCGAAGAGTACACGAGGGAGGAACGACAGATAGGCGAGACAGGTCAGGTGGTGGAGCCAGAGCTGTACATCGCCGCGGGAATAAGCGGCGCCATTCAGCACAAGGTCGGCATGGACGAGAGCGAGACCATCGTAGCCGTCAACACCGACCCCGACGCACGCATCAGAGACTTCAGCGACTACTTCGTACAGGGCGACCTGTTCGAGGTGCTTCCGCGTTTGACGGAGGCTGTGGAGGAAGGCGACGTCGAAGCCGCGCTAGCGGGAGGTGGTGACTGATGACAGATAGAGAGCACTACGAAGCGGTCGTCGTCGGCTGCGGACCAGGCGGCGCCGCCGCGGCCGCGTCGCTCGCTGAGAACGACGTGGAGACACTGGTCCTGGAGCGCGGCGTCGAAGCGGGTTCGAAGAACGTCAGCGGCGGCCTGCTTTACGCGGAGGAGAGCTCGAGCTACACCATCGACGACCTGTTCCCCGGGTTCAGGGAGGAAGCTTCGGAGCGCGAGATCACCGAGTACCAGATGCACAACGTCAGCGGCAGCCAGGTGAAGTCGTTCGACATCACCGAGCTCCACGAGCACGACACGGAGTGGTCGGACTCCGTCCTCCGCCGGAAGATGGACAGCTGGCTCGAGCAACGCGTGCACGAGATGACCGTGGAGACCGGCGGCGGCGTCCTCACGGACGTACGCGTCGACGGCTTGCTCTGGGAGGACGACGAGGTCGTAGGCGTCTCCTGCGCGGAGCTAGACCCCATCGAAGCGGACATGATCGTGGCTGCGGACGGCGTCAACAGCGAGCTCGCCCGTGAAGCCGGTATGATGGACTGGGAGGAGCCAGAGGAGTGGTTCCACGGCGTCAAAGCGGTCGTCGACCTGCCGGACGAAGGCGTCGAAGAAAGGTTCCACCTACCGCCCGGGGAGGGCGCGGCCCACCTGTTCGCCGGCGACCTGTTCGAAGGCGTCCGCGGAGGCGGCTTCCTGTACACCAACGAGGACAGCCTCTCCATCGGCACGGTGTTCCACCTGGACAGCGTGGTGGAGCAGCAGGTCGAGGTTCACGAGCTTCTCGACAGCCTGATAACCCACCCGGTGGTCGGGGAGTGGATACCCGACGAATACACGGAGCTGGAGTACGCCGCCAAGCTGACGCCGGACTCGAAGAAGGTCGCGCATCCGTCGCCTGGACAGGGTCGGCTGGCTCTCGTGGGTGACGCCGCGGGTCAGATGCAGGCGCAGGGACCCGTCATCAAGGGGATGAACCACGCGGTGACGGCGGGAGCGCTCGCGGGTGACGCCTTCGTGGAGGCGGAGGAGAAGGGTATGGACCCGGGGAAGGCTTACGTGAAGCAGCTTTCGGGCGAGGGTATCTTCAGGAAGCTCCGTCCACGCCGGTACAAGGTCGCTCGTGCGCTCGGTGAGAACGGACCGATGACGGCGTTGACGGACGGTCTGCTGACGTCGTTCGTCGGCCGTTGGTTCATGCGCCGTGGCTTCATGAAGCGGTTGACGGGGTGGGCGATGAGCTCGCCGTGGATGGCTTCGATGATGCCGGACACCCGGACGCCGTACGTCACGTTGCCGACGGTGGTGGCGGAGGAGATGGGTGAGGAGGTCGACAGCGAGAACGACGTCGAGCCGAAGAGCCTGCTGGACCGTATCGGCGACCTGAAGTACGACACCGACGTCGGTAACCCCCATATCAACGTGCTCGACGACTCCTGGGAGGCTTCGGGCGCCGCGGTTATGGCGTGTCCGGTGAGCGCCCGGGATTTCGGGGGCGGATGCTACCGTGAGGAGAAGGTGAAGGCTGGGGACGTCACCGAGCGCACGGTCAGCCTCGACACGCAGCCCTGTATCGAGTGCGGTACCTGCGCCGTCGTCGCGGACACGGAGTGGAGGCATCCGAACGGCGGCAAGGGCGTCGAGTTCAAGGAAGGGTGATCGAGAGAGATGACCGAGGTCGCCGCTGGATCGGACTACCGAAGCAGGCTCCGGCGGCTAGAGACCGAAGTGGAGGGCTACCAGGACGCGGTCGACGTGATCGAGGACGGACGGGACACCGATACCGCTGACGAGGTGGTGTCGGAGGGCCTGGGCCCCACAGTCTCGTTGTACGTCGAGCACCGGACCGGCGGTACGATGACGGCGTTCACCCCCAGCGAGATGCGTCGTCTGGAGAGAACGTTGAACGCATGGCTAGAGGTCTACTGCCGGTGCTACGGTTTCGACCTCGAGTTCGACTACACCGTGAGAGAGGCTGCGGAGATTCTGGTGGAGACCCACGACGCCCGCGCAGTCGCGGAGGTGCTGACGAAGGTGCCCTGACCCATCGGAAGGACGACAGCCGTCGACAACCCATACATATACGCTTCGGTTTCCTCCCAAGAGTTATGTCGGAAGCAACTGTACCTTAGTTCATGAAAGTTTCAGATTCGCTGGAGTTCGGGCACGTCGACCGGAAGGACATCTACGAGTACGTCGAAGGCCACGGCACCGTGGACGTGGAGAAGGTCAGGAGCGAGCTTTTTCCCCACGACGAACACCGGTTCCGGCATCAGCTGGCGATGCTGAAACGCGACGGCTACCTCGAGGAGAACGGAGGCCAGTTACGTGTCGCGCTCGAACCCGAGGGCGAGACCGAGGAGTTCACCGAAGGCGACGTCGAGTTCACCATCCGTCCGGCGCGGCAGGAGGACATCGGCGGCATCGTCGGCGCCATCCGACAGGTGGCGGAGGAGAAGCTCTACATCGAGGCGGAGAGCGTGGCGGAGGCGCTCGACCATCAGGACGTCTTGCTCAGGAAGAACGAGGTGGAGAGCCGGATGTTCTTCGTCGCCGTCGTAGACGACGACGTCGTGGGATGGGCGCACGTAGAGGCCCCGGAGACCGAGAAGCTCCGGCACAACGCCGAGCTCACCTTCGGAGTGGTCGAGGACTACCGCGGGCACGGCATCGGCAACCATCTTTTCGAGCGCGCGCTCGAGTGGGCGAAGTCCAACGGCTACGAGAAGGTCTACCAGAGCGTGCCCGCCACCAACGAGGAAGCCATCGACTACCTCGAGGACAAGGGCTGCTACGTCGACGCCGTACGTGAGGACCACTACAAGATAGACGGAGAGTACGTGGACGAGGTTATGCTCGCACTCACTCTCTGACCGTCAGCGGATACAAACCTTCGTCGAACGAGGCCCTCCCTCGGGGAAAGAGGTAACTTCGTCAGCCATCAACCGGTAGTTGATGGAAGACACTGGAGACGTAGTCGTAGTGGGGACGGCGCACGTCTCCGAACGCAGCGCCGAAGAGGTCAGGGAAACCATACGCGAGGAAGACCCCGACGTCGTCGCCGTGGAGCTCGACAGCGCCAGGTACGAGCGCCTTATGGAGAGCGAGAGAGACGGAGTCTACGGCGCGGACATGCGGGCCGCCGTGGAGCAGGCGGAGGAACAGGACGTCCCCGTCGCCCTCATCGACCGCGAGATAACGACTACGTTGAAGCGGCTGTGGACGGAGATGACGGTGTTCGAACGCCTGAAGATGGCGGGCGCCATGGTCGCGGGGTTCTTCGGAGTCGGGGCGGCGACGGTGGAGGAGCTAGAGGAAGCTATAGAGGAGGACAGCGTCGAAGAACACGTCGACGACCTCAGGCAGTTCTCACCAGGGGGCGCCCGCACCCTCATCGACGAACGCGACGCCTTTATGGCCAGACGCCTGATGGAGCTGTCGGAGGAGGGTGACGTAGTCGCCGTCGTCGGCGCCGGCCACCGGTCGGGTATAGAGAGCTACCTCGAAAGCCCCGAGAAGATCCCAGAGATACCGGAGACGGCGCGAGCGGGTACCACGGACGCGGACGTCTTCGACGCGGATGACGAGATGCTCGTGGTGCTGGATCTCCCGGGATGCGAGGAAGATGACGTGAACGTCGTCTACGAAGACGGACGTCTCGAGGTCTCGGCTGCCCGTGACACCGCGCTAGAGCCGGGGTTCCACAGGGTGTCGAGCGGTGGCTCCCACGGCTTCGAAGCCTCCGTAGACGTTCCTGGTGAGGTTGACGCCGAACGGGCTTCCGCGTCGCTCGACGACGGGGTTCTGGAGGTGCGTCTGCCGAAGCAGCAGTAGCCAGACCGATACCCGTGAACGCTTCTCTTTATAGCGTTTTCCCGAACTTACCCAAGCGACAGTTTTTTATAGAACCGAGAATCAACTACTAACCGGTGACATAGACATGGCTCAACAGATGGGTAACCAGCCCGTACTCGTGCTCAGCGAAGACAGCGAGAGGACGTCGGGACGCGACGCCCAGACGATGAACATCAACGCAGGCAAAGCAGTCAGCGAAGCCGTCAGGACCACGCTCGGACCACGCGGCATGGACAAGATGCTGGTCGGCAGCGTCGGAGACGTCGTCATAACCAACGACGGCGTCACCATCCTCGACCAGATGGACGTCGAACACCCCGCCGCCCAGATGATCGTGGAGGTGGCGGACAGCCAGGAGGAGGAAACCGGAGATGGCACCACCACCGCCGTCGTGGTAGCCGGCGAGCTCCTGAAGCGCGCCGAAGACCTCCTCGAGCAGGACGTACACCCGACGGTCATCGCCAGCGGCTACCGACAGGCGGCCGACAAAGCACGCGAGACCCTCGAGGACAACACCATCGACGTAGACGCAAGCGACGAAGAACAGCTCAACCGGATCGCACAGACCGCGATGACCGGTAAAGGCGCGGAAGACGCGAAGGAGACGCTCAGCGACCTCGTCGTCCGCGCCGTACAGGCCGTAGTCGAAGACGGTGAGATAGACCTCGACAACGTCAAGATAGAGACCGTCGTAGGCGGCGCAGTCGAAGACAGCGAGCTCGTCGAAGGCATGATCATCGACAAGGACCGCGTCCACGCGAACATGCCCAAACGAGTCGACGACGCCCGCATCGCACTCATCGACACACCCATCGAGGTCAAGGAGACCGAGACCGACACCGAGATCAACGTGTCGTCGCCCGACGAGCTCCAGAGCTTCCTCGACCAGGAGGAGGACATGCTCCGCGAGATGGTCGAGGACATCAAGGACGCCGGCGCCAACGTCGTCTTCTGCCAGAAAGGCATCGACGACATGGCTCAGCACTTCCTCGCGCAGGAAGGCATCCTCGCCGTCCGCCGCGCCAAGAAGAGCGACGTCAAGAAGCTCGCGCGCGCCACCGGCGGCAAGGTAGTCAGCAACATCGACGACATCACCGAAGACGACCTCGGAAACGCAGGAACGGTAGAAGAACGCGTCGTCAGCGGCGACGAGATGATCTTCGTCGAAGACTGCGAGAACCCCAAGAGCGTCAGCATGATCCTACGCGGCGGCACCGAACACGTCGTCGACGAGATCGAACGCGCCATCGACGACGCCCTCGGAGTCGTACGCGTCACCGTGCAGGACGGAGAGATACTGCCCGGAGGAGGCGCCCCCGAGATACAGACCGCGCTCGCCCTCAGGGACTTCGCCGACAGCGTCGAAGGACGCGAACAGCTCGCAGTCGAGTCGTTCGCCGACGCCATCGAGATCATCCCCCGCACGCTCGCGGAGAACGCAGGCATCGACAGCATCGACTCGCTCGTCAGCCTCCGCAGCCGACACGACGGCGGAGATCAGACAGCGGGACTCGACGCCAACACCGGAGAGATAGAGAACATGGAGGAGCTCGGAGTCGTCGAACCGCTGCGCGTGAAGACACAGGCCGTCAGCAGCGCCACCGAGGCTGCGGTCATGATACTCCGCATCGACGACGTCATCGCAGGCGGCGACATGGGCGGCGACGACGAGGACATGCCCGACATGGGCGGCGCCGGCGGCCCCGGCGGCGGCATGGGCGGCATGGGCGGCATGGGCGGAGCTATGTGAACCTCCCCCGGTAAGCCACCCACAGCCCCCTGAACGACGAAACACGCATCGAACCCGCGAAAACAACTTTCCCCGTTCTACCCCTGCCCCAACTATACAGACAGACGGGAGCCGCAGCTACAGCTCCGCAACCACGACGTAGAACGGCACGACATCCCTGCGTCGATACCCCCCATCCTCCATCTGCCGCGCAGCCTCCCGACCCACCCTCCGCCACTCCTCACGCAACCCATCC
The DNA here is from genome assembly GCA_028751075.1 of Euryarchaeota archaeon Ods02. Classification (GTDB taxonomy): domain Archaea; phylum Halobacteriota; class Halobacteria; order Halobacteriales; family Halorutilaceae; genus JAQZDA01. Next base: position 169,830 of record JAQZDA010000001.1, read on the forward strand.
AGCATCTCCTCGTCCCCCGTCATCTCCCGCCGGCGTTCCTCGAAAGCCTCCCCCGTCGCCTTACGCTCAACCGCACGGACATCCTCCTCACCGTAAGGTGGCTCCAGCACCAGCTCGTGGAGGTAACGCTCCACCGACAGCACCTCAGCACCCGCGTCCTCGAACAGCTCCGCGGCACCGCCGCCGAGCGCTACGTCCGACGACACACCGTCCACGTACCGTCGGCGCGTCCGTCTCGCCACCTCGCTTTCACCCTCCACCGTGGACTCCACCGTGGCTTCGCCGTTGTCCGGCTCCACGGAGACGAGGTACCGGCAGGAGACACGCGCGAACTCCTCGACCGCATCCATGGGCTCCGTGAGGTTGACGAGCAGCGCCTGACAGACGACGGCGTCGAAGACATCGTCCCGGAAAGGCAGAGAACCCGCCGCCCCCCTGACCACCGGTGGCTCCACCTGCTCCAGCAGCTCCCGGTCGAAGTCCACGGCGACCACGTCGCCGTCTACCCGCTGACGGAGCATCCGGGTCAACACACCGGTGCCGCAGCCGACGTCGACTGCGCGGTCTACGTCGTCGAACTCCACGGCGTCGAAGCCCTCGAGACCGCTGCTCCACATCCCCCGCCGCGTCCGGTCGAGGTAGTCCGAAGTGAACTCTCTCACTGACGTAAACCAGGGGACGCGCCGGTAAAGTTCCATCTCAACAGAAGCCGTCGAACCAGGGGCTCCGACCGGATTTAATACACGGGCAGCCGCAAACACCGTCGATGGACAGGTTACAGAGGTTCGGCAGGTGGGCGGCGGAGCTCGATCTCACCGACGTCCCCCACGACGTAGTCAGACGTGCGGAGCTACAGCTCGCGAACCAGGTTGCGGCGGCTAACGCCGCTGGAGAGCTACCGGACGACGACGTCGACAGCTACAGCCGCGTCTGGAAGCTATCCGCATCGTCGGTGCGGTTCGACTACGACGACTACCTGTTCGCAGCGCACAGCGGACACAGCGCGGTCTGGAGCAGCCTCGCGGCCTGCCGGGAACGCGGGCTCGGGACCGAGGATCTTCTGGAGTCCATCGTCGTCGCGAACGAGGTCGAAGGACGTCTCGGCGCAGCTGTCGCAGTCGGCCCACACAACGGCCAGATGTGGGCTTTCGTCCACGCCGCCGGCTCCGCCGCAGTCACAGCGCGCCTCGACGGAGACGCGGACGCGGTAGCGGACGCCGTCGGGGTCGCGCTCTACAGCCCGAACTGGCCGACGGACGCCGGCTTCATGAGCGGGGACGCGAAACGGTTCACCGCGAGCGCGCCCGCGGCCGCCGGCATGAGGTACGGTGAAGAAGCCGTTGACGGCGCAGAACGAGCCGACGACGCACTGAAGGGTTTCCTCGAGGAGTACGCGTACCTGCCTGCGCCGGAGTTCATCGGGGGCTGGGGAGACAGCTGGGTGACGCGGACGCTGAGCTACAAACCACGTCCGGGCTGCGCGTACGTGCAGGCGCCGCTCGAGTGCTTCGAACGCATCGTCGACGAAGAAGGAGTGCACCCCGACGATGTCGACACCGTCGACGTCCACGCGGCGTTGCTCGCCGTCGGCATGGAGAACCTCGGAAGGCGGCATCGACCCACCGACCGTCTGCCCGAGGTGAGCGTGAACTTCAGCGTCGCGCTCACGCTGGCGTTGCATGCGCAAGCTGGCGAGGTGTCGACGGAGTCGCTGTCACCCACCGAGCTCGGCGACGTCGAGGAAGAGGTACGCGGCTACGCCGACAGAGTCAGCCTCCACCACGACTGGGGCCAGACCCTCGACGTCCTCCGCGGCGTCGGCGCAGCCGTCGACGTCGGCAGCCTGCTGTCGACGCGGAGCCGGCGCAAACGGCTGAAGGCGCTGCGGCGGATGCGTTCCACGCACGACACCGTACCCACGCGCCGGGAAGCCCTCCGGCTCGTGCGCGGCCGCCAGACACGTGAGCTCCTGTCCGCGCTGAAGGGACCGCTGGACTGGAGCGAGTTCGACGTGGGGAAAGCCGAGTTCGAAGAGCTGGAGTTCGGGTTCGGCGCGCACGTCGAGGTCGACGTCGACGGCGAGAGCTACGTCGAAGAGGTCGACAGCCACCGCGGCAGCACAGATAGGCCGCTGGAGGAAGCACGCGACGTCGTCGGGGAAAAGCTCGAACGCGAGGTCGGCGACGGCTTCGAGATCTTCGACGGAGCCGTCGACAGCGACCTCGAAGAGATCACGGGTCTCCTGTAGCGTGACGTCCGCTGGCTCGAAGTAGCCCGTTCACCCGCTCTCTATCGCGTCACGGACCGTCGACTCGACGTCGTCGAGGATGCGCTCCATGGCGTCGGCGGTTTCGCCCTCGCATCGGACGGAGATCTTCTCCTCCGTGTTCGACGGCCGCACCAGCGCGGCTCCGTCGGGGAACTCCACCTTGACGCCGTCGACGGTGGAGACGTCGAACTCGCTGTAGCAGTCGGCGACGGCTTCGACGACCGCTTGCTTCCGCTCCTCCGGGCAGGGGATACGTAGCTCCGGCGACACGGGGTAGACGGGTACCTCGTCGAGCCTCTCCCGCAAATTGCCGCTGGCTGCGAGTTCGGAGAACACGGCGGCCGCGAGCAATCCGTCGTCCCACGGCGCGTCTAACGCGGGGAAGTAGTAGTGGCCGCTTATCTCGCCGGCGAACGCGGCGTCACGCTCCATGATGCCTTCGCTGATGTACGTGTGCCCGACTCTCGTCTCCACCGGATTGCCGCCGTACCGTTCCACGACCTCGGGAACCGCCTGGGACGCCCTGAGGTCGTAGAGGACGTCGCCCTTCCAGTGTTCGAGCGAGTGCCTGGCGAGCACGGCTATCGCGGTGTCCTCGTCAACGATTCCGTCCGCGAGCACGAAGCCCGCGCGGTCGCCGTCGCCGTCGAAGATCAACCCGAGGTCGACGTCTAGCTCCTGCACCGCCTCCAGCGTCGTCGACCGCGCGTCCTCGTCCTGAGGGTTCGGGGGATGGTTAGGGAACGTGCCGTCGACCTCCGCGTTCACCGCGTGGACGTCGCAGCCGATTCGCTCCAGCAACGGTACACCGACCTCGGCGGCGACGCCGTTGCCGAAGTTCGCGGCCACCGACAGCTCGTTCTCCAGGTTCACCTTGTCAGCTACGAACTCGACGTAGTCGTCGACCAGGTCGACTTCCTCGACGCCTCCGCTGCCTTCCTCGAACTCCCCGGACTCGTATATCTCCTGCACCCTCTCCATACCGCCTTCCCGTGACATCGAGACGCCGTCGTCTCTCGTGAACTTGAACCCCGTGTACTCCGGCGGGTTGTGGCTCGCGGTGACGACGGCGCCGTAGAGGTCGTCGCGGTGGCTGCCGTAGTACACCACGGGCGTCGGCACCATGCCGGCGTCACGTACGTCGGTCCCCGTCGACGTTACGCCGTCGACGAACGCCTGCGTCACCTCCTCCGCGTGCGTCCGGCCGTCCCTGCCGACGAGCACGGGGCCGTCGACGAAGCTGCCGTAAGCTCTGCCGACCCGGTGGGCTTCGTCGACTCCGACGACGTCGGGGTAGACTCCGCGGAGGTCGTACGCGCCGAAGAACGAGGTATCAGTCATCGACGACGTCTACGTCAGCGCGTGACTTATCGGCGTCGGTGACGGCCTCGCCTCCAGGTCGAAAACCGGCTCTACTAGCAGAAAGGACAACTGACTTCAACGTAGAGAGCCACCATCGAACCAAGTTGTCCTCGAAAACGACGGCGTCGGACTCCGCCGACATCGACGACGAACACGTGCTCGAGATCTTCGAGCCGTCGCTACAGGAGTGGTGGCGGAGGGAGTTCGGAGAGTACGTCGACGTCAACGGCGGATACTTCACGCCGCCGCAGAAGGAAGCAGTCCCCTACATCCACGAAGGCCGGAACACCCTGGTGGCGTCGCCAACCGGCAGCGGCAAGACCCTAGCGGCTTTCAGCTCCATCATCAACGAGCTGTTCCTCAAGAGCAAACAGGAGAACCTCGAGAACAGCGTCTACTGCCTCTACATCTCCCCCCTGAAGTCGCTGGCGAACGACATCCACCGGAACCTCGAGGTGCCGCTCCAAGGCGTCTACGACATAGCCGAGGACCGCGGCCACGACCTGACCGAGATAGACCACGCGATACGGCACGGCGACACGTCGAGCAGCGACCGGCAGAAGATGCTGGAGGACACACCCCACATCCTCAACACCACTCCGGAGACCCTCGCCATCCTGCTCAACAGCCCGAAGTTCCGTGAGAAGCTACGGACGGTGGAGTACGTCGTCGTCGACGAGATACACAGTCTCGCCGACAACAAACGCGGCGTACATCTCTCCGTCGCTCTCGAACGGCTGGAGGAGCTCGCGCACGCGTCGCCGACGCGGATAGGATGCAGCGCCACCGTCGAACCACTGGACACGATGGCGGAGTTCCTCGTCGGCTGCGAGGACGGCGGCCCGCGGGAGTACGAGATAGTGGACACGCGTTTCGTCCGCGACCTCGACCTCGAGCTCGCGTGCCCCACCGACGACCTCATCCACACGCCGGGAGACGAGGTCAACGACCGGTTCTACCGGCAGCTCCACGAGATGATACAGGAGCACGAGGACACCCTCGTCTTCACGAACACACGCAGCGGCGCGGAGCGGGTGCTCCACAACCTCCGAACGCGTTATCCCGGGGAGTACACCGACGAAAACAGCGGCTGCCACCACGGCTCCCTCGGTAAGGGCAGCCGGAAGGAGATAGAGGAGAAGCTGAAGCGCGGGGACGTCGACGTCGTGACGTCGTCGACGTCTCTGGAGCTCGGCATCGACATGCCGTACATCGACCTCGTCGTCCAGATAGGGTCGCCGAAAAGCGTAGCCGGACTCCTGCAGCGCGTCGGCCGCGCCGGCCACTCCCTCGGCGAGACCGTGGAAGGACGGGTGTTCGCGTTGGACCGCGACGAGCTCCTCGAGTGCGCGGTGATGCTGAAGAAAGCCGAAGAGGGGTTCATCGACCGCGTCTTCGTCCCCGAGGACGCGCAGGACGTCCTCGTGCAGCACGTCTACGGCATGGCGATAAACCGCGTCTGGAGCGAGGAGGAGATGCTCGCCACCGTACGCCGCGCCTACCCCTACAGGAGCTACAGCGACGAGAGCTGGGAGAAGCTGATGCGGTACATGACCGCGGAGTACGACGGCATGGAGGACCGGTCCATCTACGCGAAGATATGGCGTGACACCAACGACCCACCGTCGGGTGAACACCACTACCCCGAGTTCGACGTCGGCGAACCCCTCGTCGGCCGCCGCGGCCGGAAGGCGCGGATGATCTACATGACGAACATCGGCACCATCCCCGACAGCTTCACCATCGACGTCAAGACCCGCGGCAGCGGCGAATGGGTGGGCGACCTCGACGAAGGCTACCTCGACAAGCTACGGAAAGGCGACGTCTTCGTCTTAGGCGGCGACCGGTACGAGTTCAAGTACCGGCGCGGCAGCAAGGTCTACGTCGACCCCACGGGCGCGGAGCCCACGGTGCCGTCGTGGTACAGCGAACGCCTGCCCTTGAGCTACGACCTCGGCCGCGAGATACTCCGGTTCCGCCGAGAGCTCACGGAGGTGCTGAGGCGCGGGAAGAGCGCGGCGCGCGAACACCTCGAAGGCTACCCCATCGACGACAACAGCGCCGACAGCATCGTCTCGATGTTCGACGAACAGATCCGGTACGCGGGCGAGGTGTCGGTGTCGTCGGACGAGCAGTTCGTCGTCGAACAGGTCGTCGACCTCGACCGCGGCCGCCGGAACTACTACTTCCACTCGAACTACGGCAGGAAGTTCAACGACGGCATGAGCCGCGTCGTCGCACACGAGGTAAGCCGGCGCGTCGGCACCAACGTCAAGCTAAGCGTCGCCGACAACGGCTTCGTCGTCTCCATCCCCGTCAACCGACGCGTCGACGTCTACGACGTCATCGAAGCGCTGGAACCCGACCGCGCCCGCGAGGTGCTGCGGGAGGCGCTCGAAGGCAGCGAGCTCCTCAAGAGGTACTTCCGCATCAACGCCACCCGCGCCCTCATGATACTGAAGAACTACATGGGGAACAAGAAAAGCGCGAAACGTCAGCAGGTCAGCAGCGACATGCTGATCAACTACGCCGAAGACCTCGACGAGTTCGTCGTCTTAGACGAAGCCTACCGCGAGGTCATGGAGGACAAGTTAGACGTCGCGCACATACAGGAGGTGCTCGGGGAGATACACAGCGGCGAGGTCGACGTCTACGCGATAGAGCCGGATTCGCCGACGCCGATGGCGTTCGGGCTCGCCTCCCTCGCCGCCACCGACGTCGTCCTCGCGGAGGACAAGAGCGAAGTCATACAGGAGTTCCACAGCCGCGTGATGGAGACCATCGAAGGCGACTAATAGGAAGGAACGTCTAGACCTGACCCGATGACGCTAGATGTAGATGACTTCGTAAGCCGCGCCTCCGAAGTCGGAGTCGACGTAGAGGTGGAGCGGTTCCCCGAGTGCACCCGTACCGCGGAGGACGCCGCCGACGCACTGGGTTGCGGCGTCGAGCAGATAGTGAAGAGCCTGGTGTTCGTCGTCGACGACGAGGACGCCGTCGTCGTCTACACCGCCGGAGACAGCAGAGTAGACGAAGACCTGTTGAAGGCGGAGCTGGACGCGGAGTCGCTACGGACGGCGTCGCCTGAGGAGGTCGAGGAGTACACGGGCTACCCGGTCGGCGCGGTTCCGCCGTTCGGCCTCAGACGCGACCTGGAGGCGTTCGTCGACCCCAAGCTGCTGGAGCGTGACAGGGTGTGGGCGGGCGCAGGCGCCGCCGACGCGGTGTTCGCCTTCGACCCTGGTTTGCTGGAGAACGAGAAGGAAGCCGACGACGTAGACGTCTTCGAGTAACCGGCTATGCTCCCGCGCATCCGCGCTCCAGCCGCCATCTACCTCCGGCTCAAGACCTGTACACCGTCTCCGACCTTCGCCTGATACGCCTTCGCCTCGACGTCCGCGCTCCAGAAACCTTCGACGAGAGCTTCCGCGACGTCCGGGCGTTGCTCGCGGCGGCACACCGCTAACACGCTGGGTCCGCTTCCGCTGATGGTGACGCCCGCTGCGCCAGCGTCCAACGCAGCCTCCTTCGCGTCCTCGTATCCATCTATCAGGGGTGCGCGGGCGTTCTCCACGACTTCGTCCTTCATCCCGCGTCCGAGGAGGTCGATGTCGTTCTGCAACACGCCGGCGACGACCTTCGACGCGTCGGCGACCGTGGTGGCGCGTTGCTCCAGCGACACCTCCCTCGGTAGGGCGTCGCGGCCGTCGCTGGTGCTGACGATGACGTCGGGGAGCGCTAAGACGCAGTAGAACTCCGCCGGCAGCTGGAGGGTGCCGTCGTCGCCGCTGACGGTGAAACCCCCCATTATGCAGGGGGCGACGTTGTCCTGATGTGCGCTGCCGCTGACCACGCGTTCGCCCTCCGCCGCGGCCTCCACGAGCTCCTGATCGGTGAGACCGAGGTCGTAGAGCTCGTCGAGCGCGACGGCGACGCCGGCGGCGCTTGCGGCGGAGCTGCCGAGTCCGCTGCTGGGGCGGACGCCCTTGTCTATCTCGATGTAAGCGGGTGCGTCGAGCATCTCCGCGACCTTCCCCGCCGTGTTCTTCTCGGGGTCCTCGGGTATGTACTGCGCGCCCGCGCCGTGCACCTGGATGGATGTCTCGTCCGCTCGTTCGACGCGGACGATGTCCGCTGGCTTGTCGAGCGCCACTCCGAAGACGTCGAACCCGCTGCCTACGTTCGCGCTCGTCGCCGGCGCACGTACCTCTACCATGGCTTGGCTTTCGAGGGTTTCCACCATAAACGTGGCTCTCTCAACCGGCTCGACCCCCCTCGACCGGCCGCCCTGGCGATGCGCCGGAGGTTATTTTTATCCGCGGAGCATCGACGGGTTTGATGACCGTGAACGAACGCCGGCTGAAGGAGATGAAGGAAGAAGGCGAAGAAGTCGCGATGTCGACGGCGTACGACGCCGCCGAGGCGGAGCTCCTCGACAGAGCAGGTGTCGACGTCCTCCTCGTCGGCGACAGCGTCGGCAACGTCCGCCTCGGCTACGACACCACCCTGCCGGTGTCCCTTGAGGAGGTGCTGGCGGCGACGGCGGCGGTGGCGCGGGGGGCGGAGGACGCGTTGGTGGTGGCGGACATGCCTTTCGGAAGCTACGGAGCGTCGATGGAGCAGAGCGTGGAGAACGCTCAGAGGTTTCTGAAGGAAGGCGCGGACGCCGTCAAGCTCGAGACGCCTGTGGGCGGGGAGTTCACCATGGAGGTCGTCGACCGCCTGACGGAGCTGGGGGTGCCGGTGATGGGGCACACGGGGTTGACGCCGCAGCACGTCAATCGGTCGGGGTACGAGGTCAAGGGCGGGGACGAAGCCGACGCGCTGGTGGAGACTGCACGCAGGCTCGACGACGCCGGTGTCTTCTCCCTGGTGCTGGAGATGGTGGAGGAACCGGTCGCGGCACGCGTGGCAGACGAGGTCGAAGCCGTCACCATTGGAATCGGTGCCGGACGCGAGGTCGACGGCCAGGTGCTGGTCGTCGACGACCTGCTCGGCGTCAGCGAGGACGTTCCGTCGTTCGTGAAGCAGTACGCCGACCTCCGCGCCGTGATATCGGAGGCGGTGGAGGAGTACGTCGACGAAGTCAAGGACGGCGAGTTCCCCTCTGACGAACACGTCTTCTCCGGTTGACAGGTCGAAGCCGCGCGGTCGCTCTCCGGAGCTCTCGTCAGACGGCTTCGAGGGAAAGCTACTACATCGATGCCACACAACCCTTCCTTCATGAAGAACAGAGGCGGCAGCAAGGAGGCGAAGCGACGCGCCGGCAGAAGCGCCGCCGACCAGGTGGAGGACGGCGACGTCGTCGGCCTCGGAACCGGTTCGACGGCCGCCTACGCAGTCGAACGGCTGGCGGAACGAGTCGACGCCGGTCTGGACGTAGAAGGGGTTCCGACGTCGTCGGCGACCCGCAGGCTCGCGATACAGGAGGGCGTCCCATTGACGTCGCTGGACGTGGAGACGCCGGACTTAGCTATCGACGGCGCCGACGCCTACACCAGCGATCTCGACCTCGTGAAAGGCGGCGGGGCAGCACATACGCGGGAGAAGGTGGTGGCGGAGGCGAGCGAAAGCTTCCTCGTGGTGGTCGATCCGTCGAAGGAGGTCGAAGCCTTCGAAGCGGTGCCTCTCGAGGTGCTGGAGCACGCGTTACCGCTGGTGATGGAGACTGTGGAGGAGCTGGGTGGTGAGACGTTGCCGCGCAAGTGCGACGGCAAGGACGGCTGGGTGGTCTCCGACGACGGCAACCCCGTGTTAGACGCGGACTTCGATAGGATAGACGACCCCCGGGAGCTATCGCGGGCGCTCGACGGCGTGACCGGCGTCGTCGAACACGGGTTGTTCGTGGATATGGCGGACGAGGTACACGTCGGTGAAGACGAAGGGGTCACCGTGTTGAATCGATGAACGTGAAGCAGGAGCTGACGAGCGTCGACGTCGCCGCCGTCTGCCGGGAGCTGGACGAGCTCGACGACGCGGTGTTCGACAAGTTCTACCAGCACGACGACGACAGTCTGCGTTTCAAGCTCAGGGACTACGAACACGGCCGTGTCGACGTCGTCGTCGAGGTCGGGGACGTCAAACGCATGCACACGGTGGAGGAGCCGGAGGATGCGCCGCCGCGGCCGCCGAACCTCCCGATGTTGATGCGTAAACGGCTTTCGAGCGGCATCCTCGACGGGGTCAGGCAGCATGGCTTCGACCGCGTCGCCGTCTTCCAGGGAAGCCATCACGACGAACGGTACACCATCGTAGTCGAGCTGTTCGGCGACG